>CAZAMP010000004.1:0-159846 GCA_964486455.1 uncultured bacterium
GAGTGTCCATTAACAAAACGCTTGACCGAGTCCCGCGCGCTCTGACGGGGAACAATCAAGGACTAGCATGTTTTGAGCAGGGCTGGATGCAAGCTGAAGAAGGCCAGGAGGAAGAAGGAATAGCACAAATGCACCAGGGGCTGGCGGTTCTCAAGGCTACAGGTACTGAAGCCTATCAAACATATTGCCTCTCCTTTTTGGCAGATGCATACAGGAAAGCTGGTAAGGTCGAAGAAGGATTGGAGGTTCTAACTGAGGCATTGGATTTAGTTGAAAAGATTGACGAACGTTTCTTCGAAGTGGAATTGCATCGGGTGAAGGGAGAGTTATTGTTGATGCAGGACGAAGCCCAGGCGGAAGCGTGTTTTCACCAGGCCATCAACATTGCCCGTCGCCAGAACGCAAAGTTGTTTGAGCTGCGAACAGTTATGAGCCTGAGCCGTTTGTTACAGAAACAGGGCAAACAAAGAGAAGCACGAAAACTGATTGTCGACATTTACGGCTGGTTCACTGAAGGATTAGACACCCCATTCCTGAAAGAGGCAAAAGCTCTTCTCAAAGAACTATCGTAAGAGAAATCTCCTGCCATCAGGCCCTGTGAAGACGCTGACCCTGGTATTCCCGAGCCAGATGATTCCAGTTCAGGTCAGCTACGAGGATTGCGTCAACAACGGTGGTATCTACATTGGGTATGGAGAGCCCTGCGATCCGAATCCGTGTCCATCCAGTGACGCCGCGCGCCTGCTGCCTTGCCGACGGGAGCTGTACCCTATCAATCTGGACTGAATGCTTGCGAACCGCATCCCGAACCGGGTAACGTGAAGGGTCTTGAGGGTTTGTGTCCCCGTAGCTCAGGTGGATAGAGCAACGGTTTCCTAAACCGCGTGCCGCAGGTTCAACTCCTGCTGGGGGCACCACACCACACTCATCACCAAGCTCATCGCGTCTCCGTCTTCCGTTCTAGGACCCATCGATTCCCGACTCGTACCCATTGACGTTCCCCGCATCCCATCTCGTTGCGATGCTTATCGTTGCGAGCTTCTCCGGTCCCAACCTTTTCCTTGAGGCAAGCTGCAACCCATAAGTATCATGGCTAGCTGATGATCGGGCGCGCAATCGGTGTGCTGGTCCGGCTCAGCGACGCGTATCGTCTTCGCACCTCCGGCGCTGGACCGTCTTGCAGTCATGCCCTGTGCCTCGAGATCGTCACCTCCGCGGCTAGGGCCCCCGGCCAATCACCGTAGGTGGCGTAGCTGAAACCAAGAGAGCCACGAAAGCAGAAGATGGTGAGCAGATCGGCACGCAACTCCGCCAAGACCTCAAGTCAGGCGCCGTGGTTTCAATTGCTCCTTCTCCTGGTGGCCGCGATCGTTCTCTACCTACCCTCGCTCGACGGCACGTATATCTGGGATGATGATCACAACGTAACCGGCAACAGGCTTCTGCATGGTGAGGATCAGCTTCGAAGAATCTGGACCGGCGATGGGGGCTATCAATACTATCCCCTCACCTTCACGTCGTACGTGCTGCAGCGTGAGCTCGTCGGCCTCGACCCACGCACGTGCCATGCGGTAAACATCATCCTCCATGCGCTGAATGGGGTCTTGCTGTTTCTCCTGCTGCGTCGCATCGGTTTGCCTTGGGCCTTTGCCGCTGCCGCCGTCTTCGCGGTCCATCCGGTTTGCGTGGAGTCGGTCGCCTGGATCACCGAGCGAAAGAACCTCTTGGCGGGCTTCTTCTTTCTGCTGTCGCTTCTGTCCTTCGCGCACTTCGATCATGGGCGCAGCCGAAGATGGTACGTCGTGTCGCTCGTTGCCTTCCTTCTTGCCACACTCAGCAAGACGCACACGGTCATGCTGCCCGGCGTTCTTCTTCTCTATCTCTGGTGGCGCCGGCGCCCGTGGACCGTGCGGACCTTCGGCAACCTCGTGCCGTTCTTCGTCGTCTCCGCACTTCTCGCGTTGGTGACGATCCGGTTCGAAACTGGCCACGTGGTCGGTCAGACCGGCGGCATGGAGTGGGAACAGAGTCTCCTGGAGCGACTGGCGAATGCGGGCCGCATCATCTGGTTCTACGCGGGCAAGGTCATCGTTCCCAATCCGTTGATCTTCGTCTACGAGCAATGGAAGGTCGACGCGGCCAAGCTGCTGACCTGGGTGCCGGCGGTCGGCCTGATTCTCACCGCTGGCGCGTTCTATCTGAAGCGTCGGTCGTGGGGGAGACATGCGCTGTTCGCCTTCGGATACTACGTCGTCGCGCTTTCGCCCGTGCTCGGGTTCTTTCGCGTCTACTTCATGCGGTATGCCTACGTGCAGGATCACTTCCAGTACTTCGCGGCCATGGGCCTCATCTCCGTGCTGGTTGGGGCCGCGGCCCCCGCGCTGGCAGACCGTCTGGGGCTGCGGCATCGTCGGGCGATCTGGGGCGCCGCCGCGGCGCTGCTCATCGCGCTGCTCTGCGGTCTCACCTGGCGACAGCAGGGCGACTACCAGGATCAGGAGACCCTTTGGGCCAGAACGATTGAGAAGAACCCGCGGGCCTGGCTGGCGCTGACCGGACTCGGTGTGATCCGCCTCGAGAGTGGGGAGATCGAGGCCGCCATCGGCCTACATCGCCGGGCCGTCGAGGTCGCCGGCGATCGCTCGGAGCCCCACAACAACCTCGGGTACGCTCTCGCTCTACAAGGTCATGTGGACGAAGCGGAGGCTCACTATCGCACCGCGATGCGCCTCGCGCCGAGCAATGCGATGTCGCGTCTGAACCTCGCGAACCTGCTCACGACCCAGCAGCGCTTCGATGAGGCCATTGATATTCTGGAACACGCCCTCGTCGTTTGCCAGACTGGAGCCGGGCGACAGCTCCACCCGCGTATGATGACGAACCTCGGTGTCGCGCTGCTGTGGGCGGGCCGCCTGGAAGACGCCGTCGAACGCTGGCGTCAAGCGTTGGAGCTCATGCCGGAGTTGCGGGAGGCCTACGTCAACCTGGCATCCACTCTGGGCCAGGTGAGCGATGTTGAGGCACGTCTAGGTATCATGGAGGAGATGTGCGCACCGTCCGGCTGTGACAATCCCGCGCTACTGGATCTCTTGGCGGGCACCTACACTGACGCCGGGCGCATCGCGGAGGCCACCGCGACCGCCCGCCGCGCGCTCCGCCTGGCGATGGATCGCCCACCCTCGTGGCTCTCCGAAACGATTCGCCGCCGAGTACAAGTGCTGGAGCAGTCGGGGTTGTAGTTTCCGAGAGCACGGCCCCGAAAGCGCTCTCGCGCCGGGTGACTACTCACTGAGGGTGACGTCGCCGATCCCGTACTGGCCATTTCCACGCACGGGAGCGACTCGAACCTCATCGTACCCGCTTGCCGCCACCGCCTCCGGTAGATCGATCCGGTGCGATTCGGTCCCCTTGAGTCCCGCACGCCGTTCCAGCGTCAGCCTGGCGACTTCCCGGCGATCCCGGAGGAGGATCAGAAGATAGTCGTCGTCGCGTTCGGTGATGACCTCGACGCGAGATGCGTTCGAGATGCCGTCCAGGTCCACGACGACCATTCCGCCTTCCTTGACGCGGACCGTGCGGACCGAGTCTCCGGGCGCAGTCGTGTCTTTGCGCGACGCGAATGAAGCGAGAGAGACAATCTCGCGGTCGGGAAAGCGGTACCATGATCGGTCGACCAGGTGATCGAGGCGTCCGAGGTTCATGTCCCTGATGGCTCGCCACCGGTTCGAATCGAAGAGCGCCCCGCGCGTGATCAACCTGAGGTGATCATAGTAGCGCGCCAGATCAGGGTCGGTGAGCGCGTTCTCGCCCCGGACCGTTTCGAGATAGCCGTCCGGGAGGGTTCGCCAGAAATGTCCAGGCCGCCATGCCTGACGCGAGACGGGGGGGAGCCGTGCCAGCAATGGATCCGCCAATCCAGCCTGATCGACGATGTGAACGTCGGGACCGCCGAAGAAACCCATGAGACCCACAGTCCCGGTGACGTGAACCAGCGGGGCCTGGCTGGCCAACTCTCGACCCTTGAGCGCGTATCCATGGGTCGGCATGGGGGTGTTGCGCTGAGCTCCGAGTAAGCTGCTGCTTGAGTAGTAGGCCCGCTCGTCCGTGATGCCAGTCTTGATGTTCTGTGCGCCGGTCGGGAAGCCGCGCGGGAGCAAACTGAATAGCCCGAAGAGCAGCACCAGCGCGGCGGGAACGATCCCCCAGTGTCGCGGTAGGCGGGGCACACCCCGCGCCAACAGGATTGCCGCCAGCAGAAGTGGAGCGCTGAGGAAGCGCCCGCTCATGAAGTCGCCGCCCATCGAGACGACGTAGGCCAGATGCAGCAATACGCCGCCCGCGAACGGTAGAAGCTCCCAGCGACGGGCGGAGAAGACGAGCACGATCGCGGTTCCGATGGAAGCGAGACTCACCGGATCTCTCTGCACAGAATCGATCAGGTAAATGACTCCCTGAGCGGTTCGTTCTCCAAGGGGGATACCGGTCGCCAGCTTGGCATACGCGGTGTTTGGGAAGGGGAACCCATAGTAAATGATCGAGAAGGCCTCCCAGAGAACAATGGGCACGAAACCCGCGAGAAGCCAACCCGCTCCCCGCGGGCTGCGTCGGACCCGCCAGGCCAGGATGGAGAGCGCCGGTAGGAATAGGAGAAGCGTATCGAGCCGGTTCAGCATCGAGAGGGAGACAATGAACGCTAGCAGAAACCCATGTCTGTTGGATCGGACGGTGCGCAGATAGACGAGCACGAAGACCGCAAGGAACAGATGGGTCAGGGGGTTCTCGAGGCCCGACACCGAGTAGGTGACGAACGCCTTGGAGCAATACAGCACCACGAGCGCGAGAAGCGCCGACGACGGCGACGGGGCCAGGCGCCGGACGACGACCCCCGTCACGATGAGGGTGAGAAGGATGCTCACAATCATCGACGAGTAGAAGAACTCGTTCGTGACCACATAGACAGCAGTCATCAAGAACATCCACAGTGGATTCGAGTAGGCTTGGACTCGCTCGACGACATTCCACGTCAGACCGCTGCCTTCCACGAAGTTCCAGCACGTGCGAAAGGTGATGTAGGCGTCGTCGCAGACCCAAGCGGAGTGGACGAGGACCACGGCGCAGGTGGCGCTCCCCAGAAGCAGCAGAAGGCGAAAAAGCGGAACGCTCTCCTGATCCGGACCGGCTGTCTCATAGCTCATTCGAGCATTGTACGAGAGCACCGGTAGGCGCACAACAGTCCGGAAAGACCCGCAAAACACTGCTGGGTAAGTAGGTCCGGCGTGGTCGCTGCAGGGCATGTTGGAAAGAGGACACGGCCGCTAAAGAAGCTGGTATGCTGGACCGTCCTTAGTCATTAGGGAAACTGCCTCCAACCCGAACCGCCATTGGGAAGGGTCGTGTTCATGGAAGTCAGAATCGAAAAGACGCCTCTGGAAGACGCTTGGATCGTTTCGCACGAGGTATTCGAGGACACGCGCGGCTTCTTCATGGAGGTCTTTCGCCGGGATCTCTTCGAGCAGGCCGGTCTGCCCGGCGAGTTCGTTCAGCTGAACCACTCCCGCTCCGCCAAGGGCGTCTTGCGTGGGCTGCATTTCCAATGGGAGCCACCCATGGCGAAGCTCATGCGGGTGATCCAGGGCACCGCTTTCCTGGTCGCGGTGGACATCCGAAAGGGCTCTCCAAACCTGGGCAAGTGGTTCGGGGTCACGCTCTCCCAGGATAGCGGCAAGCAGCTATGGGCCCCCGCCGGCTTCGCTCGCGGGTTCGGCGTCCTGTCCGACACCGCCGAGATCCAGTACCTGTGCACAGGAACATACAACGCGGCGGGGGAGTCGGGGATCCGTTGGAACGACCCTGACATCGGTATCGAGTGGCCCGTCAAGGATTCTACACTCTCCGAAAAGGACCGTACGGCGCAGTCCTTCTCGCAGTGGCTCGCTTCAGAGCAGTCGGATTGCTTCCGCTACGATCGCTAGCCAAACCTGAGATCGCTTCTGCCGTCTCCAGGGGCTACCTCTTCGTCACCAGCAGTGGGAATCACCCCGCCGTAGTTCGCTCCGGCCCCTGACCGCAATCGGCGGAGAGTCTGCGTCGCCTGAATTCCGAGGCACAGGACTTCGAAGCATAGAAAGAGAGCGGAGCATTCGCTCCGCTCTCAACAATCCATCAGCGTTCAGATATCAGATAGGTCGCTTCTAGCGATACTGCGACTTGATCAAACCCCAGGACGAGTCGAGCGTCGGAACCGGGCACTTGGCGCCGCACGTGTTACACGGCGAAACCGGGTAGCCCAGTTCGTGCTGCGCGAAGTACTCGTCGCAAGGCGCGCTCAACGGATGGGCGACCGCGCTACCCATGCTCTGGCGGCAGACGCGGTAGCTATTCGGAACGCAGTCCGAAGCCGTCGCGATACCGATCCGCGGGTCCTCCGTCGCCCACATGGCGCCGGTGTCGGCGGGGGTGAGCGGCATGAAGCCGAGCCGCGTCATTCCGTCGACGTTCGCCGTCACGGCGGAGCAGCCACCGCCAAAGGTCATGGCATTTCCGGTTCCCGCGGCAGGCCACACTCCATCGAGATCATTCTGCGGAATCTCCGACCCACCGGTGCAGAGCGTCCAGCCCGAAGGCCTAACCGTGGGCTCGTACATGATCCCGAACTGAATACCACCGATGCCGCCGGGCTCACCAAGACCACCGATGTTCTCAGGAACACCACCTACCAGAAACCAACAGAAGACGGGCGTATAGGGGCCGAAATCCGCACCATCCACATTGACCATTCCGCAGCTGAGAAGGCCGTCAGCCATGCTGCCCTCGGCGCAACCGCTGTAGGTCGGTGAGCCCATGTGGAAGCTGATCGAATAAGGAAACGCGAAGTCTTCGGCCGACGCCGGCCCCGCCAGCAGGCTCACCGCCGCGAGACAAACCAGGCCCGTAGCAAACCGCATCATGAATACCCCCTAGCTGAGATGCACCCTGGCTCGACCGGGCGTACCCGGTCCCCAATCACACAGATACAATCCTTGCTACAGTTTAGCACATCCTGCGACACCACGCAAGGGCACACAGGCCCTATCGCTTTACTCTACCTTAACTTAACCGGGATGCGAGTGTCGCTCCTACAGGAAGCACATATCCCACTATCGGTCAGCGCTCGGATGCCCTGAGGACTAATGATTATTGCCACATTCGTCTGGAATTATCAAGTCATTTGGCGCTTTTCGTGCAATGGATGTCAACTTCGGGGGCCTATGATAGGATCCCCGGCCAGGAGTAGTCACCCAACCGATGAATCCCAAGCAGAACAGCCATCTGCGGCGCGTCGCCCGGGCCGGCGGGACGCTCTCGACCGGCATCCTCGCGAGCCGGATTCTCGGCCTCGTGCGCGACGTGGCCCGCGCCTACCTTTTGGGCACAGGGCTCGCCGCCGACGCTTGGGTCATCGCCTACCGATTGCCCAATCTGCTGCGCGCGTTCTTCGCGGAAGGCTCGCTGAGCGCCGCCTTTGTCCCCGTGCTCTCCGAGTCGATCGAAACCCGACCGCGAGAAGACGTATGGAAGCTGCTAAACGCGGTCCTCTCGACGCTCTTCCTCGTTCTGATCGGGGTCGCCGTGGTGGCGATCGCGCTGGCGCCGCAGATCGTTCCCATGCTCGCCCCCGGATTCGGCAAAGTGGCGGGAAAGCTCGACCTCACGATCTGGCTTACACGAGCCACATTTCCGTATCTCATCCTGATCGGGCTGGCCACGCTGTGCATGGGCACCTTGAACGCGTTCCATCACTTCCGGGCCCCGGCGATGGCCCCGGGGGTCATGAACCTTTTCATGATCGGAGCGCTTCTGGGGCTCTGTCCGGTGCTGGGGGAGGATCCCACAGTCCAGGTCAAGGGTCTCGCGGCCGGCGTGCTCGCGGGGGGGCTCGCGCAGATCGCGCTCCAACTGCCGCCCTTGATCCGCCTCGGTTACCGGCCGAAGTTCGCGCCGTCACTCCGGGATCCGGACGTTCGTCGGATCGGTGTGCTGATGCTGCCCGGCCTGGTCGGCATCGGGATCAGCGAGATCAACGCGCTCGTGGACGGCATTCTCGCGAGCCTTCTCGAAACCGGGAGCGTAGCGTCTCTCGAGTATGGGATGCGGCTCATGCATCTTCCGCTCGGCGTCATCGGCGTGGCGCTCGGGACCGCGCTTCTCCCCACGCTGAGCCGACAGGCGGTCGCCGGCGAGATAGACGCACTGCGTGACACGTACTCCTTCGCCCTGAGGATCATCTTGTTCCTGATGACTCCGGCGGCGCTCGCGCTGATCCTTCTGCCGAACGAGATGGTCCGCCTTCTCTTCGAACGGGGCGCATTCGAAGCGGCGACGTCGACGGCGATGACAACACGCGCGGTGGCGTTCTATGCCATGGGGCTCCTCTTCTATGGGGCCGTTAAGGTAACCGTTCCCGTCTTCTTCTCGTTCAAGGACACGCGGACGCCGGTCAAGTGCGCCGCCGCGGCCCTGATATCCAACATCTGTCTCAACCTTTTGCTCATGGGGCCGCTCAAACTCGCCGGGCTGGCGCTCGCCACGGCCATCAGCGCCGGGCTGAACATCGCGCTACTGACGGTGGCGCTTCGCCGCCGTCTCGGCCGAATCGGTGGTCGGGCGATCATCGCGACCTTTCTGCGGGTCATCGTCGGCGGACTCTTGATGACGGGCGCCGTCCTGATCACCAGCCGCCTGCTCTCCTCGGCGGGGCTGCCGGACAACCTCATCGGTCGCTTGGCGCATGTCTTCGTCCCGCTCACCGCCGGCCTCACCGCCTACATCGCCCACGCCCATTTCGTTCGGAGCCCGGAGTGGGCGTTTCTCAAAGACGCTGCCCACAGGAAGGAGAGCCGGTGACGGTCGACCTGACTCGGAAGCTCAAGACACTTCCGCGCGGTCCCGGCATCTACCTGATGCTGGACCGGGTGGGTGATCTGCTCTACATCGGCAAGGCGAGAAGCCTGCGTCAGCGGGTTTCGTCCTACTTCGCGCCATCCCGTGAGCCGCACCCGCGCACGGACAGTCTGGTCTCCCGGGTCCGGGATGTCGACTTCATCGTCACCGACAGCGAACTCGAGGCGCTGATCCTCGAGCAGACGATGGTCAAGGAGCGAAAACCCCGCTACAACGTCCAGCTGAAGGATGACAAGCGCTTTCCGTACGTGCGCCTCACCTTGAGCCACGCGTTTCCCAGGGCCGAGATCACACGCCAACTCGGTGACCGGTCGTCCCGCTACTATGGACCGTACACCGACGTCGCGTTGCTTCGGCAAACGCTCAAGATGCTCCGTCGCGCGTTTCCGTTGCGCGTCTGCAGCGACGCGCGTCTCACCCGATCAGACGAACGGGAATGCCTCGACTACTTCATCGGTCTGTGCTGCGCCCCGTGCACGAGACAGTCGACGGAGGATGACTACGCCGAGATCGTCCGCTCGCTCATGCGCTTTCTCGGGGGGAAAGGGGAGGACGTCGTCCGCGACCTTCAAACCCAGATGCAGGAAGCGTCCGACGCCCGCGAGTATGAGCGCGGCGCCGTTTTGCGCAATCGCCTGCGGGCGGTCCGCTCGGTCCTTCGTCGTCAGAAGGTGGAGATGCCGGGTGGAGATGACGTGGACGTCATCGGCCTCGCGACTGGGGACGACCAAGCGCTGGGTCTCGTGCTACGCGTACGCGGCGGAAAGGTCATCGGGAAGGAGGAACGCCTCCTGGTCGGCACGCGCGATCGCTCGGCGACGGAGCTTCTCGGGCTCTTCACGATGCAGTTCTATCTCGGCCAGGACGTCGTTCCGGGCCGAGTGGCGCTCCCCGAGCCCCCGGCGGAGGAGGAGCTGCTTTCCGCCTGGCTTCAGAACCGGCAGGAGGCGCCGGTACGCATCCAGGTCCCGAAGCGAGGGACTCTCGCGGGTCTGGTCCGGATCGCGGCGAGAAACGCTGCGCTCAGCATGGAAGAGCGGCGTCTGGGCTCAGGGTCACAAGAGCCCGCCCCGCCCGAGCTCCTCGAACTCCAGCAGAAGCTGGCGCTCCCCGCGCCACCCATGCGAATCGAGGCGTTCGACGTTTCGACCGTCCACGGGTCTGACACCGTCGCCTCGGTCGTGGTCTTCGTGGCCGGCCGGCCGTCGAAATCGCTCTACCGGCGCTTTCGGATCAGGCGCGTTGAGGGGACGGATGATTTCGCGAGCATCCAGGAAGCGGTTGACCGGCGCATCTCTCGATCGCTGGCGGAAGACCGCCCGCTACCCGATCTCCTGCTGATCGATGGCGGCGCCGGACAAGTGTCGTCCGCGCACGGCGTGCTCGGGAAGTACGACCTGGGACGTCTCCCGCTCATTGGGCTCGCGAAGCGTGACGAGCGCGTGGTGTTTCCGGACGCCCGGGCGGATCTGCACCTCCCGCGGCGCTCTCCGGGACTCCGCCTCCTTCAACAGATTCGAAATGAGGCACATCGCTCCGCGGTGCGTTACCATAGAAGCCTCAGGCGGCGGCGGCTCACGCGCTCGGCGCTTGACGCGATCCCCGGGATCGGACCCGCCCGAAAGGCGCAACTGCTCAACACCTTCGGTTCCGTCGCCGCGCTCCGGAAGGCGGATGTGGAGTCGGTTGCCCGGCTGCCCGGCATCGGGCGAGCCACGGCGATGAAGGTCTTGGCGGCTCTGCGGAAGGGTAGGGTGAGGCCGTGATCCATCTACATGTCGTCTCGCTGAAAGCGCGCGCGGGAGAACTCTGGGTGGCGGGCACGGATCGGGGTGTCCTGCGTCTTGGCTTCGGAAAGGCGCCGGATGCCCGAGGCTCGGCGTCCCTCGCCAGAAAAGGGGTCCTCTCGGTCAGCCGAAGTCCCGGCCCGCTTCGTGGGGCCCTCCGCTCGCTCAGACGCTACTTGGCAGGGGATCTCGACACACCGCGTGCCGAGCTGGATCTCGCTGGGATCACCGAATTCCGGCTCCGCGTCCTCGAAGCCGTTCAACAGATTCCTCCCGGCAAAATCCTCACCTATGCCCAGATCGCTCGGCAGGCCGGGACCCCCCGCGGCGCGCGCGCGGTCGGCCAGGCGCTGGCCGCGAATCCCATCCCGCTCTTCATTCCGTGCCACCGGGTGGTGACGAAGGAGGGCGAGATCGCCGACTACACCGGCGGGCGCGTCTGGAAGCGCGCGCTTCTGGAGCTCGAAACCAAACAGATGCGGCTGCCGTCTTTGCGCAGAAGGAGAGGGCTTGCCAAATCCCGACGAGCGTCTCGAAGCGATTGATTCCCGCTATTTGACGCCATTTCTCGACCACTTACGCGTTGAGCGCGGCCTCTCCGAGAACACCGTCTCGGCCTATGCGACCGACCTGAGACGCTACGCGCGTTTCCTTGCCGGCCAAGACGTCGAGCGCCCCGCGGATGCCTCGCCCGCGACCATTCGCACCTTCGTCGGTCAACTTCGCCGGGCGGGCCGGGCTGCGTCGACCGTCGCGCGAACCGTATCGGCGGTACGTTCCTTTCACCGCTTCCTGGTGGCCGAGGGGCTCGCCTCCGACAATCCCGCCGCGCGGATCCCGAGCCCTCGACGCTGGCAGCGACTACCCGAGGCGCTCAACATCGACGACGCGCGGCGACTCGTGACCGCGCCGCGCGGTGACGAGCCGCTCGCGTTCCGAGATCGGGCCCTCCTCGAGCTAGGTTATGCTACCGGCCTCCGCGCGACCGAGCTGGTGCGACTGGAGCTCGGCGCCCTCTCCCTCGACGAGCGGTTTGTCCGCGTGGTCGGGAAGGGGGGCAAAGAGCGGATCGTCCCGTTCGGCGTGGCGTCCGCCGACGCACTCCGCCTATACCTGGGTGCTCCGCGCCAGCAGCTCCTTCGCGGACGGCGGGAAGAGAGCATCTTTCTCAACCATCGCGGCCGGCCGCTTTCGCGCGTCGGGTACTGGATGATCATCAAGCGTCACGCCCGCGGCCTCGGTCTCGAGAAGCAGGTCCACCCTCACGTTCTCCGGCATACGTTCGCGACGCATCTCCTGGATGGTGGGGCGGATCTCCGGGTCGTCCAGGAGCTCCTCGGACACACATCAATAGCAACGACACAGATTTACACGCATGTCCAGAAAGGAAGGCTCGCCGAGATCCATAGATCGTGCCACCCGCGCGGATGAGACCGATGAGCCCCAGGCGCCCCACCCAGGATTGGGGTTTCCTCATCCGCAGGATGCCCGTATAATGCGTCGCATTCGATTCAGGGGGTGGATTCGCTTTCTGAGGGGTTGATGCCGCAAGGAGGTGTAGTGTGAAACGCACGTTGGTGTGGGCGCTTCTGGCTCTGACCCTCGCGAGCGACCCCGGACAGGCCTATGAGCAGCGCACAGGCACGTTCAGCGCGGGGCTCCAGGGCCACGTGAGTTCCATTTTTGCGGCACACGATAGCTACGGTGCTTTCAGGTGGCGCGGCAATCCGTTCAACGGGGAGAGCATCAAGGGTCCGGCGGCCGGCCTGGCCGTCCGATTTCGGATCAGCCTCGATAGGACGTCCGCCATCGGACTCAGCTTCGAGGCGCTGGACTTCAAGCGTTCGCTTCCCAGGACAGAATTGGCCGACTTCGAGATAGTCGTTCAAGACACGGTGACCAAGCTCCACGCGTCCGCCGTCTCGTTCGACTACTACAGATACTTCCGCCGCAAGGCCAAGACGACACCCTATGCGGTCGGAGGAATCGGCTTCTATCGTCCGGAACGACGCTTCGGTGAGATCCAAACGAAGATTCTGACTTCGGGCCTCCTTCTCACGCTCGGGGGAGGGCTCGAACACTTCTTCTCGCGCAATCTCTCGCTCGAACCGTCGCTGCGCTTCTTCGCACTGCGGCACGACGGAGGTATCTCCGGAGCCGCGGAACTCGCTGTGGGTGTCCGGTTCTACATGTTGAGTCGGCGCACGAGACGCTAACGACGCGCACACTTCGGGCGGGCGATGCGACACACGTATCAGGTTGGCAAGAAGATCATCCATGAGGTCTTCGGCGAAGGTCTCGTGGTCGATCTCCGTCGCCGACCGTTCTATGACATCCTCGAGGTGGCCTTCACGGACGGCGTGCGAAAGATCACCTCGATTCACCCGCAGATCCGGCCCGCCTCCGCGCCAGCGACGACGGGGCAAAAGAAGAAGCGAAAGCGGAAGAAAGCGGGTGACGCCGACGAAGCCGCACCGGTCGAAACCGAAGCTGCGCCGGCGGAACCGACCGAACCGCCCGGGGCGCACGACACGGCATTCAGCGAACCCGACGTCATCAACTTCGACTCGACATCGACCGCGATCCTGGCGGAAGGCCCCTCGAACGGTGATCCTCGCGACTACGCGCTCCGCCTCGAAGCCGAGCGTCTGAGCCTGAATCGCGGATTTGAGCGCCTCATCTCGCTCGAATCGATCCGGGGCGTCAATCGCTATCGCTATCAGCGCCGGGCCGCGCTCAAGGTGCTGCGCGAGATGAACGGTCGTGCGCTTCTGGCCGACGAGGTCGGCCTTGGAAAGACGATCGAGGCCGGCATCATCCTCAAGGAATATGTGCTCCGGGGTTTGGTGCGCCGTTGCCTGATACTCGTGCCCGTCAACCTGATCGCGCAGTGGCGGGAGGAGATGTATCAGAAGTTCGACCTCGACTTCGACATGTACACGCGAGGCACCGACTGGGGCGCATCGGAATGGTTGATCGCGAGCCTCGATACGGCGAAGACGCTCCGGAACCGGAAGGCCATCCTCGAACAGAGCTACGACATGGTCATCGTTGATGAGGCCCACCGACTCCGAAACCATCAGACCCTCGGCTGGAAGTTCATCGACGCGCTGAGCGTCAAGCACATCATGCTGCTGACGGCCACGCCCGTGCAGAACAACCTGCGCGAGCTCTTCAACCTGATCACGCTCCTGAAGCCGGGCGCCCTGGGGACGTATCGAGCGTTTCGCCGCGCCTTTATGGTGAGAGGCGACAAGCGGCTCCCCAAGAACACCCGTGAGCTGTCCCGACTGCTCGGGAAGGTCATGATCCGCACGACCCGATCATCGACGAGCATCCGTTTTCCGAACCGCTATGTCGAAATCGTCTCCTTCACGCTCTCCGACGCCGAGCGCGAGCTCTACGATCGCGTATCCGACTTCATCGTTCGCGTCGCGCGTTCGAGCTCGCCGAAGATCTATCAGAGGTGGCACTTCATCCTGATGGTTCTTCAAAAGGAGATCGGCTCGTCGAGCTTTGCGGCGCTCAAGACGCTGAAGAAGTGCGACGCTGGCAACTGGCACGGCGTAGACAAGGGCGAACTGACGCGCCTGAGCGAGCTCGCGGCGTCCATCCGGCACAACAACAAGTTCGACGGCCTAAAGGAGGTGCTGGAAAAGCGGAGCGGAGAGAAGATCATCATCTTCACGCAGTTCCTGGATACGCTCAACTACATCCACCGCGAGCTCTCCGAGATGGGAATCGCCTGTTCCGTCTTCCACGGCGGGCTCAGCATGCCGGAGAAGGAACTGGCCGTGGAGCGCTTCCGCCGAAAGGCCCAGGTGTTCATCAGCAGCGAGGCGGGAGGGGAAGGTCGAAACCTCCAATTCTGCCGCAACGTGGTCAACTACGACCTGCCGTGGAACCCGATGCGTGTTGAGCAACGGATCGGACGCGTCCACCGCCTTGGCCAGAAGCGGGATATCTACGTCTACAACTTCACGACGGAGAACACGGTAGAAGCCTACGTTCTCGAACTCCTTCTCATGAAGATCCGGATGTTCGAACTCGTCATCGGAGAAATGGACATGATTCTGGGTTCTCTGGAGGAGAAGAGCCCGCTCGAGACGCGCATTTTCCAGATCTGGAGTTCGACTCGGGATCGGAAGGAGGTCGAGAGCCAGTTCGAAGGGCTGGGCGAAGAGCTCGACACCGCGCGTCAGCGCTATGAGCGCATCAAGCGGTTTGATAGCGACATCTTCGATGAATAGGATGGATAATGGCTACCGGGAAGGCTAGGGAAGGGGCCGAGGCGTTTGTCTTGGACGTCATGAAGCGCTACGGTGCCGGGATGACGCCGCTTCGCAAGAACGCCGTCAAGGTGAACTTCCCAGAGGTGCCGCCCTTCGCGGACTCGCGTGAGTTCGTCATCGCGCTGGAGCGCAAGGCGCTCGGCCACTATCCGGAGGCCACGCTGGCCATCCCGGGAAGTCCATTCTATCTCTCGCTCATGGACTTGGCTCGCTCGAGCGGAACCCTCACCCACGTGTACGCGCCAATTGTTGAGCCTCTACCCAACACACCCCCCGAACGTCTTTTCGTCGACGCCGACACGATCGACTGGGAGCCGGGGGACGGCGCCAATCACCCGCACATCCTCTTCAATTTTGCAATTTCTTATCATTCCGTGGTAACGTCCGACGATCTCGTTTCGATCGGGTACGACGTTGTCAGGAAGGCATTTCGCGACACCGAGCTTGTCGGCGCTCTGCACAGCGTCTGGTCGGAAACGCTTGCGGAGAATCCGGTCGACTGGCGCGAGTTGGACTCGACGGATCTGGAGGCGCTTTTCCCGGCGGCGATGGAAGAGCTGAATCGCCTCATCCGCAAAAAGGTGGCGAAGGCCGTCAAGACGACGCAGAAGTACCTGGATCGAGAGATTAGCGGAGTCGAGGAGTACTATCGCCAGCTCATCGCGGAGGAGAAGCAGATCCTCAATCGCCTGTCGCGGACGTCCCCCGACGAGGCCAAGGATCAGGAACGCAAGATCCGACGCTATCAGCTGGATTGGAAGCGGCGGACCGCGGAGGAGGTGCGGCATCACCAGTGCCGCGTGAACATCCGCTTGGTCAGCGTCGCTGAAATCTTCATGCCGCGAACGGAGCTGGTGCTGACGTCCGTGGCGTTGCCGGAACCGCAGCACGCGTATTTCAACCACTTCCTGGGTTGCGTGGACGGTGTAGTTTGTGGCGATTGCCAGGGGGAAACCGGCCCCTGGCGCGTATCGAACGCGGGGGAGTGGGTTTGCGAAGCCTGCCACATGAAACAAAACGGGCACCCGGAATCCGGGCATAGCCCTGACTTTGAGCCCGACGAAGAGGGCGGCACCGATAACGAGGAGGACAAACCGTGAGGAAGCGGACGGGCGTTCGGTTGTCCAGCCTTTTGGGCGGACTTCTGCTGTCGCTCATGTTGAGCCCCGCGGCCTACGGGCAGGAGGCGTTGGAGCGCGTCAGAGAGAAATGTGGAGAGTTCTTCACCGCAATCGAACAGAAGAGCTTCGACACGTACGTTAAGGGGCGCATATCCGACTACGACCGCGTCTACAAGAACTACCACTACCTCGTGACGGCCGGCAAGATCGATGAAGTGAAGGGTTTCCTTGAAACGACCGATTCGGACGAGAAGCGCCTAGCCCTCGATAAGCTGGTTTTGTTTCTGACGGGACAGACGATTCGCGTGTCCAGCGCCGCGGAGATCGACGGAGCGAACAACTATCTGGCCGACACACAGATCGTCGTTGGCGGTGAAGAGATCCCTCTCCGAGACGTCACCAATCGGATGGCGGAAGAAGTGGATCGATCGAAGCGCCGTCAGTGGAGCTTCGCGTTCAAGGAGTTCCTGGAGAACGCCAACGTCTATCTCGCGCAGTCGGTGCATCTCTCGAACGCGAAGGCCAAAGAGTTCGGCTTCGCGGGCTTTCAGGACTTCCTCTCGACCTACAAGGATTTCGACATCGAAGCGTCGCAGGCCCTTGCCCGCACGTTTTTGGCCGCGACCGATACGCTCTACCGGGACCTGCTGCTCGAGGAAATCGCGACTGTCTACGGGGAAGAGCTGGATCTCCGCACGATCCGCTTCTACGACATGCCACGCATCGAGAAAATGGCCCGCTTCGACGACGGCCTGCCGCAGAAGAAGGCCTACCAGGAGATGAAGAAGTTCTTCGGCAACATCGGGTTCAAACTCGATGGGGGTCGTTCGACTTCTCTCTCCGTGGAGGAGGCGCGCGAGCCCCATGCCAAGGACGGAATCCAGGCCTATGTTACGGCATGGCCTAGGAGCCTGAAGGTCGGCTACAAACCGACGAGTGGTTTTCTCACGTACGGCGGCATGCTGCGTGAGATCGGAACACTCCTCTATCGCGCGGGCGGTGGGGGAGCGATGTTCGAGAATCACTTCCTGGGCGATCCGACCACCGCGTTCGCCGTCGGCTATCTCTTCGAAAGCCTCATGATGAACCCGGGTTGGCTGAAGGATCACACGAAGCTCGACGATGAGAGCATCAACGCCGTCAGGCGCGCCATGGCGTTCCACAGGCTATTCGAGGCCCGAGAATACTGCGGCCGTATTCTCTTCCTACCGAAGGTGTACGAGGGCGTCAAACAGCCCGAGGAAATATTCGAGACCGTGTTCGAGCCCATCCGCATGTGGCGGCACACCGAGGTCGATCGGGTCATGTACATGCAGGCCAACGATGATTTCGATTGCACGGCCCGCCTGAAGGGACTCATCATCGGCGCCGCGCTCGATGAGACTCTGACCCGCCGGTACGGCGAGAACTGGTATAAGGAAAAGCCTGCAGCGCAGTTCCTAGCAACGTTTTGGTCGCCCGGCCAACAGGATCCGTCCTCGGCGTACGCCGAGAAGGTCGGAATGACCGATTTCGATCCGGGCCTCTTGATCAGTCAGATCGAGTCGTCCGTTACGCAGTGACACCCACGGATTGGGAGAGTTTAGCAAGTGTCCACGAAAAGAGTTACACGGCATGAGCTGCGAGAAGATCAGCTCGTCACGATGTACTTCAAGGCTCGCCACTACGCACTGAATAACTGGCGGACCTTGCTGATTGGCGTCATTGCCGTCGTGGCTGTCGTCGTCGCGGTCGTCATGTTCGTCCAGAGCCGTGCGAACGCCGAACGAGTGGCGCAGAGCCACTGGCTGCGGACGCAGGACGCTCTCAAGCAGGAGAACTATCGCGCCGCCATTGATCTCGCGACCACCCTCGAAACGGACTACGGATCGACGAAGATCGGCAAGCGTGCGATCTTGGTGCGGGCTCGCGCCCAGGCAGGCCTCGGGATGCTCGAAGAGGCTCGCATCTCCTTCGAAGAGGCCTCCGACAAGTTGTCTGATGATCCCGTGCTCTGGACGGCATCGAGACGCGGCCTCGCGGTGCTCCTCGAGGACCGAGGCGAATTCGTAGCCGCAGCGGCTGCTTACGACGAAATCGGGCGGAGCGGCGAACCCGTTCGACCACGGATCTTTGATCTGGCCGCCGCCGCCAGGTGCCATGAAGCGGCCGGACAAACCGACCAGGCCGTGGCTGCCCTCGAGACCCTCGTCGACGAGTTCGAGAGCGAAACCGAGCGGCCGGCGAGCGACTACGTCCATATGGCCAAGGTCAAGCTCGCTGAGATTCGTAACCGTTAGCGACTCGACCTGCTAGTTCATCATGATGACTTCCAGCCGGATCCTCGAAGATCCGGCCGTTTCCGTTGCCGATCCCGCCGGCCTTCACTGTTCTCCTAGTCCATCGATGCGTTCTCGCGTCCCGAAATGCGCGATCTTCAGCACCATCCGACCGATCTTCCGGCTAGGCTGACGACAGTCCACGCGGCACGCGATCCCGACCGGTGGCCGGCGCCTACCATAGTGCGCATAATGTATATTATGTTAAGTTAGAGAAAAGAGAGATGCCCCCATCAGGCGCACATCCGTCCAAGGATGTCAGGAGTTCATAGGTAAGCGCAGAACGCTCCGTGACAGGGCTTCATACGAGCATATTGGCGGCGTCATCGGGTAGGCTAATCACCGAGGTTACGGTTCACATAGACGCGGCTGTCGGAGACGAAGACAACGTACGGGGGTCCGGTCGTGCCCTGCCTGGCCCAGTGCGGCTGCTCGCCGCCCTGCCCGGCGAAGCGCATCGGACGTCCGAGGCGCCACGGGTTCACCCGCGTCAGAGACGCTCCGAAGATACCCGAGCCGTCGGTCTTGGCAAAGAAGACGGTCGAGGCGTCGTCATCGATCGTCGGCCAGGTGCGGTCTCCTGATGTAGTGAGTTGGTGCTCGACCTCATTGAGACGGTCATATGCGTAGAGATCTTCTTCTCCGGACGGCATGCGCACCGAATAGACAATGGTTGAGGCATCTGCAGAGAAACTCGGTGGACTGATTACAATTCGCCCTTCCGTGCTCTCGTACGTGCGAAGGATGATCACCTCCGGCACTGGATCGAGGAATTCCCGGGCTTCCGCGAGCGACGTGCGGTAAACGTTGCCCTCCCGCTCGTGCCGAACGAATCCCATCCGGATTCCTTCCAGGTCGAACCCGGCCCGCCGAGCATCGCCACCAAGATCCACGGGAGTTGGCTGTCCCCCGCCCGCGGACATCCTGAAGATGCGCGCGCCCGTGTCCGCGACGCCCACCTGATAGAAGATGCGCTGCGTGTCCTGCCACCTGGGAAACGCCAGGTCTTCCCCTTCCTGACCAAGGGGAGGAACCTCCGAGACACTGCCCGGCTGTTCGTTAATTCCGTTTCGCCAGATCCCAACATCTTGTCCCGCTCCTGGCTGCGCCGTGAAGACGCAGTTCGCCGATCGCGCACCACTCGGAGCGGAGACGAGCGTCCAATCAGCAGGTGAAATGACGTCCGTGGTCATGAACCTGAAGTTCAGAAGCGTGTCCAGGTCCTCGCGAATGAAGACCACCGCCGTGTCGGGGAAGAGAAAACGCTCGTCGTGAGTCAGTGAAACGATGTGCTCGCGGACCTCGAGGCCGACGAAATCGTGCGGCGTCGTGAAGCCGGTGTTGACCCCGTCCAGGATGATCTCGGCGCCGAGCGGATCCGACGTGAAGGTGACCGTACCGCCGAACTGGTTCGGCCTAACCGGGACTCTCACCACCGTGCTCACGGTCGTACGAAGGTCGCTTGCCGAAACGAGGATTTCGTAGTCGCCGGCAAACGCCGGCGCCGTCCAGATCACCCCTTCGCCGGTCACTACGTTGAAGGCCCCAGCCTCAGCGGACCAGAAGTAGGTCAGCTCATCCGCGTCTTCATCGATCGCCTCGACGCGGAGCTGTGCGGTCTCCTCGGTGTAGATCGTCGTCGGGCTGTACGTCACGCTCATGATGACGGGCATATGGTTGACGTTGTTCAGAACGTCGCGTTCGCACGCCAGCATTGCGACCATCGCGCAAAGCAGCACGAGGGCCCACCTCGGCACCAACCGTCTCGGTCTCGCACGACCAGTTTCCATTCCCGTCTCCCGCTTCGGCCCGCATCCGTTCACGGCACGAAGATCCACCGTGTGCCTCAACAGTCTGAAAATCGGCGTTTTCGCGGACGATCTTGAGCCAGGTCGTTCCGGTTAGACGCCAAAGGCGCCCTCGAGGCGGCCCACCAGGACTTCCTTCCCCACCGCGCCGCGAACCTCGTCGACAACCTCTCCATCCTTGAAGAACAACAACGTGGGAACCGAACGAATACCGTACTTCGCCGCCACGCCCGGGCTCTCGTCCACGTCGAGCTTGCCCATGTTGATCTTTCCGGCGTACGTCTCCGACAGCTCTTCTACGATCGGGGCGATCAGCTTGCACGGGCCGCACCACGTCGCGGTGAAATCCACGACGGTCGGCACTGCGGAGTCCAGAACCTCTTCCTTGAACGAAGCTTCCTTGAAGTGACTGACGGACACGTCCTCCTCCTTCTGCTCACGATGCAGGTATGTATCCAAAGGGGGTTAAGTTCCCGGCAACCCATCGTAGCGCCGGCCGAAGGCGGCTGTCAACGCGCGGGGTGCGGTGATGTTCAGGCGCGCGGCGCGCCGACGATGAGAAGCTCCAGCTCGGATCGCGCCTCGCCGATGCCGCCCTTTGCACTCCGCTCGATGCCGGCGATGCGCGAGAGACAGCTGACCAGCGCGTCTTGAGGATAGGCGCGCGCCGCCTGCATGTTCTTTCGAATGACGAATTGCGGCAGACGAAGCTTCGAAGCGACGGCCGCAACCGCGGCGCCCGCATCCATGTGGCCTTTGATGCGAATAAGCAGGGTGAAGTAGCGGCGAAGCTCATTGATGACGCGGATCTCACCGTCGGAATGAAGCGCGACGATTCGTCGAAAGATCTTCACGGCCGAGGCGACGTCGCGACGGCCGATCGCATCCGAGAGATCGAAAACGCTCTCGCCGACCGAGCCCTCCACTAGAGCGCGCACCGCATGCGTTCCCGCCTTTTCCCCCTCCTCGCAATAGAGCGCGAGCTTCTCCAGCTCGGACGAAAGGCGAATCATCGACGGGCCCACCTGAGTGAGAAGCTCTTCGGCCGCGTCCGGTGTGAGCCCCAACCCCAGCCGCTTCGCTTTCCCGGGAATCCAGCGCATCAGCCGATCCGGAGGCTGGGCACCCATCTCGTAGATTCGAACCGCGGGCTCGAGGTTCGTGAAAAACTTCTGCCGGTAGTCGCTCACCGGCGCCGTCAGAATCAAGAGCGTCGACGGGTTGGGTGACGTCGCGTATGCCTTGAGCGCATCCTGATCGCGCTTCTTGAGCGACTGCTTCACCCAGCCGTGGGCGTCCAGACCCACCACCCCCTCGAAGATGACGACGCGACGCTCCTTCATCATCGGGAGTTCACCGGCCACGCCCAACGCGTCGCAGAGCGAGTGACTGACGGAATTGAAGCGGGAAAGGTTGAACGGATCATCCGGTCCGCCCAGTGCGGCCTCGATGAGGCTCGTGACGGCATGTCCCAAGAGAAACGACTCATCACCCCAGAGCAGGTAGATGGGATGGAAGGTCTCCGCCTTGATATCGGCGGTGAGTTCGTCGAACCCTGCCCGCTTTGTGTAGCGTCCCGCCACTACCACTCCTCCAAGGTGTGCGATAGGATGTCCTCGGCGGCCTTCCGGATCGCCTCCTCGCGCGCCTCATCCTCATTCGCCGGCTCGTCGCCCCTTGCCGAGACGGAGTAGGTGCTCTGAGCCAGCATGGCGTCGTTCGAGTAGAGGTCCTTGCCCTTGACGCGATCTTTGACGACCACCGCGAAGCGTATCGTGACGCGATACTCCTGAGCGGTCTCCCCCTCTCCGATCCCGAAGACGCTGTGGTCGTAGGAAAGCACGCGCCCTTCCACCAGTGCATCGGCGCTCCCGCTCCCCGCGATGTCGAGACGACTGTCGTCCAAGAAGACCTGCGTGACCGCTTCGGTGGCCTCACGTTCAAGTCCCGGCTGAAGTGTCTCGTTGCCGAAGGTCGGCACCGCGATGGTCTTGATGTGACCTGGAAGGGAACTGCCGGAAAACGAGTACGTGCATGAAACTAGAGAGAGGAGTAGTGCGCCGCAGACGGCGCGTTGCCACGGGCCTTCCGCACGCCCACCTCGGATCATCTTGAAGAAACGAGAGAAACGCATTGCCCTGCAATCTCTTCCACGAGAGGTGATTAGTCCGGGGAACGAGCAATCTCATCTTGCAGGCGCATGTTACCGAGGCGTCGGCGGCGCGGCAACAACGAAGTCGGCGGCGCGGCAATGGAGAGGGACCGCGGGCAGGGAGTATCGAGAGTAGATGGCCGGCGACCGTATGGCTAGCGAACGACGGCCACGTTGGATTGCCAAGTTCTCCCCGCCGCCCTGAGAACGGTGACGTAGAGGCCCGGCACGACGGCGTCGTACCCTCTTTGGGGGAAGCTCCAGGTCACTTCGCGAGTCCCAGGCGTGAGGATCCCGTCGAAGATGTTCCCGCGATGCCGACCGGCGACATCATAGAAGTCGATCTTCACCGGCACACCTCCCGCATAGCCGGGTCCCACTTCAGGAATGTCGAAGCGAATAACGGCCCTCTCACGGACCGGATTCGGATAGATGCGATCGATGCGCAAGACGGGCGGTACGCCTAACGCGGCTCGGATCCAGATCTCAGCCGTCGCCACGGATTCATTCAGCTCCTCGTCCAGGCCGGTCACTCTGTAGAAGTAGCCCATCTCCTCCTGCACATCTTCGTCCACATAGATCGTGTCACTCGCCCAGAACGAGCTCTCCTGGCCGCCGACCACGCCTTCCTCCCGACGATAGACACGATAGGCGACCACGAGCGGATCGGGGCTCTGCGGCCAGTTCAGATGAACGGCGCCGTCCTCGAAAATGGCGGACGGTCGAGACGGCGGGGGCAGCAGGTTCTGACCGGGAAGATCGTCATCTCCCCCACCGTCATCGCCACCATCATCGCCACCGTCGTCGCCACCGTCGTCGCCACCATCGTCATCGTCATCCCCGCCGCCTCCGGACCCGGAGCCCTCGGTGACGAACGATGCGACATTCGATAGCTCGCTCCACCATCCCACCTCATCCCGTGTCCGGATGGCGACGTAGCCCGTGTATCCGGGGGGTATGCCGGCCACCTCGTGCGTCTCCACACTACCGCTCTCGGACGGCGTCGGCGGGTTCCAGTCCTTGTTGCCGTGCGCGCCGAGGCGCTCCGGATCGGTCGACCAGCTGATCTCGTAGGCCGTTGCCCGACCGTCGGCGCCGTCGTCACCGGGCGCCGTCCAGCGGATACGGATGGAGTTGGTGGTAACGTCGAGAACCGTCAGGTCCGCTATGGCACCGGGCGCCTCGACGTCCCCCTGTCCAACGGGAAGGACCTGAATCGATCCGTTGGCGGATGTCTGAAAGGTCAGCACTCCGCTCACCGTCGGCTGGACGGATTGCAGAATGGGCTGGCCGTTCAGGACCACGTCGTAGACGAGGGTCGGCTCGAGTCCGGTCAGAACGTGGTTGGAATCATCCGCCCACGACGGAGCCGCCAGTATCAGCCCGGTGGCGATCAGAAGCCCGAGGTGCTTTGTTCTGAGATGATCGTCGCGCAAATGAAGGTCCATTTTGATCCTAAGGCCGGCCAGTCGGTGGCGGAAACGCGGCGCCGATTTGCGAACCGCGCTCCTTCCTTATCGGCGTGACGCCATCACGCCGTGAGCGAAGAAGCAGTCCAACTTCCGTGTCTTTCAAGTGACGCACGCTATGAACCAAAGCAGGAACGGTTGTCTTCGACCCACCGGAGGAGTTCGCGCACCCCCTGGATCGGCGTCACGCGCGGAGACCAACCCAGCTCCTTGTGGGCCTTTCGGATATCCGAGACGTAGACCTTCTGGTCACTCGGACGCCAGTCTCCGAGCTGGGGCGCGATGGTTGTTCCGGTTTCGTCGCCCAGGATGTCGAGCAGCTCGAGAAGCGACATCGTATGGTCCGGTCCGCCGCCCATGTTGAAGACACCGCCGGGGAGACTGCTGTCGATGAACGCCTCATACGCGCGAACGAGATCGGTCACCCAGAGCACGTCGCGAACCTGCTTACCGTCTCCGTAGATCGTCAACGGCTGACCGGTCAACGCGGCGATCGTGAACCAGGCTACCCATCCCTGATCCTCCATCCCGAACTGCCGCGTGCCGTAGATGCACGACATGCGAAAGACCGCCGTGCGCAAACCGTAGAGATGGCAATACTCCTGAACGTAGAGGTCGCCACCGAGCTTCGAGCAACCGTACGGCGTGTGCTCGCAACGATCGACGGAGAACGTCTCCGGCACACCCATCGCGTAGTCGTCTTCGAAGGTGTATCGCTTCTCGAGATCGCGGATGCCGATCGCATTCACATTCTCGCCGTAGACCTTGTTCGTGGAGCAGTACACGACGACGGGACCCCGTCCCGAACGTCGCGCCGCTTCCAGGATATTGAACGTGCCGATGAGGTTCGATGTGAAGTCCGGTTGTGGATCGGTCACCGACGTCGTGACGGCCGTCTGGGCAGCGGCGTGAACGATCACGTCGACATCGGAGGTGACCTCGCTGCACACCGCTTCATCGCGAACGTCACCGAGAACCATCTCGATGTCGCCACGCGCCTCGAGATACTCCCAGTTGAATCGGCTGTTCGGATCGTCGCGCTTCAGCAGCGTGCCTCGTGAGAGATTGTCGACGATACGGACCGCGTTACCCTTGTCGGCGAAATACTCTGCTGTATGGGAACCGATGAACCCCGCCCCACCCGTAACCAACACTCGTCGCGCCATGCGTTCCTGTTCTCGATTGAATGGCGGAGAATCCGCCCAGTTTGGTGAGCACCTGAGGGAGTCGCGGGTAAGCTAGCATGGCGGGCGGCGCGCATCAAGGCGCGCCGCCCAGAGATCCGCTATCTTCCTGGGTCAGCGGGCACGGTCTGCCCCGACCCAAAGGCAAAGATGATCCCGAGTCGGTGGGTATCGCCAAGGTCCTCGAACGGCTGAAAGGCGTAGTCGATTCGCATCCCGGAGGTCACGAACCCGACGCCGTAGCTCATCGCGGTCAGCTGATCCTCAGCGCCCTCTCCCCCGAGGACGCGGCGGTAGCCGGCACGGAGCGAGAACTCCTGGACGGGGTTGACTTCGAACCCGACGCGGACGTCGTCGTAGTAGTGCGCGGGGGTGGTGTAGGACGTCGCCAGGATCAACTTCTCGTCGAACGCGGCGTATCGCGCCCCGCCACGGACGATCATGGGCAGCGGAAAGCGCTCCCCCTCGAAGTCCATGTCAGGACCCAAGTTGCTCAGCGCGAGACCTAGCGTCCAGGGTCCGAAGTCCGCGGACGATCCCAGGTCGAGGGCGTAGCCGCTGCTGGAGGTGTTGCCCACGCTCTGATGCAGGGTCTTCAGTCCGAAGCCCAGGGCGACCTGCTCGGAGAAGGTCTGACCGTATCCGAAGGCCAGTGCGGCATCGTAGACATGGAAGCTTCCGATCGCGTCACCGACCTCGTCGTACTCGGTCATTGCGTCGGAGCGAAGGAACGTGGCCGAGACGGCCGCGCCCCCCGATTCCCCGACGTTGGTTCCGTAACCGGCCCATTCCACTGAGAGAGACTGGAACCATGAGGCGTGCATCACCCCGAGGTGCTGCCCGCCAAAGCCCGCCAGACCGGCGGGATTCCAGTAGAGCGCCGACAATCCGCCCGGGGCCATGATGTCCGAGTTGGCCATTCCGGCGCTTCTGGGGTCGACGTTGATGTCCAAGAACGCGGCCGCCGTCGATCGGACTTCCTTGGCCCCACCCGCGGCGAGGGGCAGCGTCAGAAGCAGGACGGCGATGGTTGAGATACGCCCGAAATTCACGTTTCGTCCTCCTGAACGTGAGATGCAGTTCGGCCGGTGTTGCGTGCAGCCGCCGTGCCGTTCGGTCGGCTCATCTGATATGTCTCTTTATCGGCACGGACCGCGCTTTTCTGTCAGACTGCACCGAGAAGTGTATCCGCAACGATTCCAAGCATTTCCTCGGTCATCTCGGGATAGACCGGGATCGAAAGCGTCTCCCGCGACGCCTTCACCGCGTGCGGCAGATCGCCCTCCGCATAGCCTAGGTGGCTGAAGCACTCCTGTGCGTGCATGGAAAGCGGATAGTAGATCTCATTCCCGATCCCCGCTTCCTTGAGCCGCGCCACGACGGCTTCACGATTCTGGAGCCTGACAACGAACTGATTATACACGTGCTGATAGCCGTCGGTCTCTACGGGTGCCTCGACGGCCGTGCCCGCGAACCGCTCGCGGTAGAAGGCCGCGTGCTCCCGACGTTTGGCAGCCCACGCGTCGAGATGCGGGAGCTTCACGGCGAGTATCGCCGCCTGGATCGCGTCCAGACGACTGTTGATTCCGACCATCGCGTGAATGTACTTCGGTCGCGCGCCGTGCACACGTAGGCGACGCAGCAGATCGTCGAGCTCATCGGAATCGGTTGTGATCATGCCACCGTCACCGTATCCACCGAGGTTCTTGGTCGGATAGAAGGAGAAGCAGCCGAAACGACCGATCGCGCCGGACTTCGTCCCGAGATACGTCGCGCCGAGCGCCTGGGCCGCGTCTTCCACGACCGGGATCCCACGCGCATCGGCTAGTCGCATGATCTCGCCCATGTCCGCGCATTGACCGAAGAGATGGACCGGCATGATCGCCTTGGTCTTCGGACTGATCGCGGCCTCGAGACCCGCCGGATCCATGTTGTACGTCGCCGGATCGATGTCCGTGAAGACCGGCGTCGCGCCCAAGCGGTGAACGACGCCCGCCGAAGCAAAAAAGGTGTAGGTCGGAAGCACGACCTCGTCGCCGGGCCCGACGTCGAGAGCCATGAGCGCGAGTAGCAGCGCGTCCGTGCCGGAGGCCACTCCGATCGCATGCTTCGCGCCGCAATACTCCGCGACCTGCTCCTCGAACGCCTTCACGCGAGGACCGAGCACATAGCCGCCACTGGCGAGTGTCTCGTCGATTGCCTTTAGTAGCTCCTCGCGCAGGTCTCGGTACTGGCCCTTCAGGTCCAGCAAAGGTACACCCGCCATCACACACCCCTCTCCATTGAACTATCGCCGCCCCTCAGTCCGCGTCCACATCCGGCCAGCCTTGCCGCTCGAGCCACTGTTCCTCGGGCACCTCGCGGACTTTCGTCGCCGGCGAGCCCATCACGATCACGCGCTCGGGAACATCACGGGTAACGACACTTCCCGCCGCCACCAACGCATCCGCCCCTATGGTGATCCCCGGCAACACCACGCTGCCGGCCCCCACGCGTCCTCCACGCCTCACGGTTATCCCCTTGAAGTGCTTGAAGCGTTCCTCGGTGCGCCCGACGAAATTATCGTTCGTCGTAACGACCCCCGGCGCGATGAACACGCGATCCTCCAGCACGGAGTACGCTGTGATGTAGGCCTCGCTCTCGAGCTTGCAGTAGCGACCGATGGTGCACTTGTTCTCGATGAGAACGCCCCGGCCGACGATGGTCCGCTCCCCGACTTCGACCTCTTCGCGGATCGCGGCCTGGTCCGCCACGAGAACTCGCTCGCCCAGCGTGGCGCCCGCGTAGATGGCCACGAACGCGCCGATCATGCAGCCGTCTCCGATCGAGGTCCCCGGGTAGTCGTCCGAATCCTGAAAGATACTGATCGCGGCCCGCATCGGTTGCTTGCCGATCACCGTCTGGTCGTCAATGCGAACATCGCTGCCAATGACGGCCCCGGCCCGCAGCACGACGTTGTGGCCGATCAGACACCCGGCACCCACCCGACATCCCGCTTCGACGACGACTCCACGACCGATCTTGCAGCTCTCGTCGATCACAGCCGTCGGATCAATCCACGACTCACCCACCGCGTGACTCCAGCTCGACAGGTTCCCCTCGGCGATCGAGTGACGCCTGCGCGGCGTTCAGCACGCGCACAACGCTCAGCCCGTCCTCACCGGGTGTCTTTGGAGCCTCACGTGTCTCTACACAGTGCAGAAAGTGTTCGCATTCGAGCCGCAGCGGCTCGGTCATCTGAACGCGCGGAATATGGATGTCGCCGAACCGCAAGGTCAGCGTCTCACCGTACGAAACGAAGTCGCCACCTTCGACGCCCTTGTCATATATGCGGATCTTCTCCACCGGTTCCATGTCATCGAACACGGCCATCTTCCGGCTGCCGACGATCGTGAAGCGGCGTATCTTGTGGGGATCCAGCCATGACACGTGCAGATTGCCCATCCGATTGCCGGAATACATCAGGTTCGCGAAAACCACGTCCTCGATCTCCGGCTGAAGGCAGCGCTGGCCGCGCGCCGATACGCTGACCGGGCCGTCACCGAGGAGGTAGTTGATCACGGAAATGTCGTGCGGAGCGAGACTCCACAGCGCGTTCTCGTCCTGTCGAACCTTACCCAGGTTCACCCGCTGCGAGTACACGTAACGGATATCACCGAGATCACCCGAGTGAATCGCACTGCGCAACCACTCCACGGCGGGGTGAAAAAGAAGAAGGTGTCCTACCATTAGGACCCGGCCGCCTTCGCGCGCCAACCGAACCACCCGTTCCGCGTCGTCCGTCGTGAGCGCGAGCGGCTTCTCCACCATGACGTCACGCCCGCTGGTGATGGCGACCTCGGCGACCGCCGCGTGAGCGGAGGCGGTCGTCGCAACGATGACGGCCTCGACATCATCCCGTGCGAGCACATCCTCGAGTCGCGTGCTGCAGGCGACCTCGGGCATGGCGGAGGAGACGCGCCGGAGTACCTCCGGCGATTCGTCACAAACGGCGATTAGATGGGAGTTCGGGATCTGATGAAAGTTCCGGACGTGGTTCGCGCCCCAGGCGCCGGCACCGACGACCGCAACCCCGATCCGCTTTTGAGTCAAATCAGCCTTCCTTGAAGAACTCCAGGGTCCGCTCGAGTCCATCCTTGAACCCGATCGATGGGTTGAAGCCGAGAACGTCCTTGGCGAGCGTGATGTCGGCCAGCGAGTGGCGGACATCCCCCTGCCGAGGATCCTCGTGCACGGCATCGACCCCGGATCCTACTAGATCCGCCAGGATCTCCAAAAGCTGATTGAGAGTAAAGCGTTCGCCACAGGCGATGTTGAAGACCTTCCCGGGGGCATCCGAGGCCTTGCAGGCCAGCAGATTGGCGTTTACGACGTTGTCGATGAACGTGAAATCCCGGGACTGCTCGCCGTCTCCGTGGATGGTCGGCGGGCGGTTTTCGAGCAGCGCGCTGATGAACTTGGGGATCACGGCCGAGTAGTGGGAGGTCGGATCCTGCCGCTTGCCGAACACGTTGAAATAGCGTAGGGCGACCGTCTCCAGACCGTAGATCTCATGGAACACACGGCAGTATTGCTCCCCCACGAGCTTGGTGATCGCGTAGGGGGAGAGCGGCTTCGTCGGCATGGTCTCGACCTTCGGCAGCGTCGGGCTGTCGCCATACGCCGAGGACGACGCCGCGTACACGAAGCGTTTGACGCCCGCGTCTCGCGCCGCCACGAGAAGGTTCAAGATGCCGCAGATGTTGACGTCGTTGCTGGCGATGGGGTCATCGACGGATCGCTGGACCGACGGGATCGCCGCCTCGTGCAGCACATAGTCCACGCCCTGCATCGCCGCCTCGGTGACCTCGCTGCTCCGAATGTCGCCGGTGAAGAGTTCGAACCGTTCCGCGCCCGACTCTCCGACCGCCGCGTCGATGTTCTCGCGCTTACCCGTGAAGAAGTTGTCCAGCCCACGGACCATGTGCCCGTCCGCGAGGAGTCGCTCAACGAGATTGGAGCCGATGAAGCCGGCCGCGCCGGTCACGAGGTATGTGGACACTGGGTCTCCTTGATCTGACGGTTCTCCGGGGAACCGGCGCGGCTTGCCGTGGACGCCGCTACAGCTTGATAACTTTCGGTTCGTGATGTCCCTTCAGAACGTTTCGCGTGTCCACGAGGAGCTTGGAGCGGTCGACAACCAGATCATAGTCTACAGTGGTGTGATCCGTTGCGATCAAAACGCAATCGTAACCGGCCAGCATCTCGCCCGTCAGCTCACGGTTCGTGAGGGTACGATCCCCTACATTGAGCGTCGGACAGAACGGATCGCTGTACTCGATTTCCGCTCCCCGATTCTGAAGCTCCTGGATGACGTCCAGCGCGGGAGATTCACGGATGTCGTCGATGTCGCGCTTGTAGGCCACGCCGAGGATCAGGATCTTCGATCCTTTCACGGCCTTCGCGTGTCCGTTGAGACCGCGCACGACCAGATCGACCACGTGATCAGGCATCATGCTGTTGATCTGGCCGGCAAGCTCGATGAAACGCGGCTCGAAACCGGACTGCTTCGCTTTCCAGGAGAGATAGAACGGATCGATCGGGATGCAGTGTCCGCCGAGCCCCGGACCCGGATAGAACGGCATGAAGCCGAACGGCTTCGACGCGGCCGCGTCGATGACTTCCCACACGTCGATGTTCATCTTGTCGCACATCATCGCGAGCTCGTTGACGAGCCCGATGTTCACGCTGCGAAACGTGTTCTCGAGAAGCTTGACCATCTCGGCCACCACGGTCGATTGCACGGGCACGACCGTTTCCAGCGCACGCTGATAAAGCAGGACCGCCATCTCCGTGCACTGGGGCGTCACACCGCCCACGACCTTCGGAATGTTGCGTGTCGAGAACTGCGGGTTCCCGGGATCGACACGCTCCGGCGAGAACGCCAGGAAGAAGTCCTTCCCGACCTTCAGCCCGGTCGATTCCAGCTTGGGAAGAATCAGCTCTTCGGTCGTACCCGGATACGTCGTGCTCTCCAGAATGATGAGCTGTCCGGGATGCAGGTGCGCCGAGATCTTCTCAACCGCATCCACGATGAACGAGACATCCGGGTCACGGGTCTTGCGCAGCGGAGTCGGCACGCAGATGTTGACCGAGTCCATTTCGTCGAGAATCTTCTCGTCGATGGTGGCTCCGATCTTGCCGACCTCAACCAGCCCCTTGAGTTCCCACGAGGGCACGTCTCCAACGTAGCTGCTCCCGCGAAGAACTTCGTCCACGCGGTCCGCCGATATGTCGACGCCCGTCACACTGAAGCCCGCCTTGGCGAACTCCACCATGAGCGGAAGGCCGACATATCCCATCCCGATGACACCGAGATGGGCTTCCTTGCTCAGAATCTTCTCTCGCAGGTCCAAAGGGAGACTCCTTTCCTGCGTGTCAGCTTGATCAATGCGCATTCTGTCCACCTCATTTGTACATCGGCCAAAAGACTCTGGATGTTGAAGTTGAAGGCTGCATGTTATGAAAGCAGCGTGGCCGCGTCAACGTGGGCGGCCACCTCCTCTACCGTCTCCTCCCTCGGCGGGAAGCTCCCCGTAACTTCGAAGTCGAATGGGGGGAAAGTGCTCGCGAATGGTCGGCGAGAGCATCCCCCATGCAACGTCCCCTGCGATCTCCATGGAGGGCCTCACGCCCGCGAGATAAAGCAGCGTCAATGTCAAATCGGCGATCTCGAGCGGATCCTCCAGTGTTACTCCCGGCGCGATCTTCTCGCCGAAGAGCAGAATTGTGGCGGCGGACGCGAACTCGCCCGCCGGAGCCAGCAAGACGGCCAGCGTCGAGCCACTCGGAAGGCTCGCCCGTATTTTCCCGAGCTCCCGATCCAGGTAGTCGAGGTACGCGTAGACCGCCCGGTCCATGGCCGGTTCCGGTCCCTGCTCGAGGCCCAATTCCGCGGTGAGCGAACGGGGGTAGTCCAGATACAGCATCGCCAGGCGCCCCGGTGAACGCATCATAACGTCCTTAAAGACATTGAGATAGAAACGATCCCTTAGAAACACCTGGAGGGAAACCTTGGCATCCAGGCTGCTCTCTATCACTTCGTCCTCGAGTGGCGTGACCTGTCCCCCCGCCCGCCAATCCCGCCACGGGGCCCGCGCGTAGCTCGTTAGGCCGTAGAAAAGCTCAGAAGGCGACGTCGTGCCCTCCCGCCATCCCACGGCCACCTTGCCCTTAAGATGGTCTCTGAAGACCTCGTATGCACCGTAGCGGACGAATCTGCACCGGCCCGCGTCCGGCGCCTCGGCGCCGGGCCACCCCAGGAGATCGACGGCTTCATCCAGGCGCGCCACCAGGTCCGCAATGCCCGGGGGTCGCCGGAATTGCGCATCCAATGCCGTCGAGCGGACACCTCTTCGGAGCGGAAAGGCAAACTCGATGAACGGGGCAATGCCGGCGCGGAGTGATCCCTCGGCCCCCGTTTCCTGGCGCTCACGAAGCTCTTGCTCATCCTCGATCCCCGTCGTCAGATGCATCCACGCCGCGTCGCCTCGCTCCGCCGGCCATGGCAGTCCCGCCACCGCCCCGTTTCGCCAGAGCTCTTTGATGGTCGTCTTCTGTTTGAGGGCGAGCCAGTATCGGAGCTGGCGCTGTTGAACGCCGTCGATTGCGACTAGAATCACGTGCCGCGCGGGTGTCGCGGAAAGTGCCAGCGCATCGCCGGAAGGCGCGGCGCCTCCCCCGCCGCCGAACGCGACGAGCGCAGCCGTCAGAGAGAGGGCGAGCGCAACGGCATACGCGGCGATAACCCCCAGCTGGCCGCTTCGCATCGTCCCTCGCCGCCGCCTGTCGACGGCCCTCGCAAGGGCGGCACGGAGTAGCGAGAGGATCAAACGACCGGAGATGGTCCCCAGCACCAGGGTTTCCGTCAGCCAGAGGAGTTCGCTCAGCTTGCGGCCGGATGCGTCCGGGCGGACGGCCGAGAATAGCCACAGCAAACCGTAGGCGACAACGACCACCGCGCTCACGAGACCGAGGATGTTGACGGCGCGATCCCGCCCCACGCCTCGACCCGTGGAGTTCGCCCAGGGCGTGGCGGCCATGATCAGAGAGACAAGCGCATGGGCGGCGGTCGGCATGACCAGCGTCACGACGAGGGCAGCCAGCGCGCCAAGAGGCCCGCCCGGGATCTCGGGCGGAGCCGCGCGCAGAAACGCCACCGCGAGGAGCGCCGTGAGGACGAGAATCGGCGTCGTGAAGATCCCGCCTAGCGCTCCCAGCCAGAGCACGTCGATGGCTCGTTGCATCCGATCAGACCCTTGGGCATTCATCAGACTGTCCCTGGTGACACTTTTGTGGCGGCGCGAGACCGGCTCCAGGCCGATCCTTCTGTCTGAATCACGACGACCGAGCCTAGGCAAAGCCCGAGCGTCATGCAAGTGTGTGCCGGAGACGACTATCTCGAAACCTGTGCTATATTTCCGCGGTATTACTCATGCACGGCACGTCGCACACATGACCCATTCATGATGAGGATATGATTAATGATACGCAGACGACTGGTTGCGCTGTTCATGATGAGCAGTCTGGCCCTCGGCCTCGGAGCCGGCCACCTGCTCGGCCGCGACGCGGTGGCCGACGAGAATGACGGCTCAGAAGATATCTTCGAATCGCTTCAACGCTTCAATGGGATCCTGGCTCTCGTGAAGCACAACTACGTCGACGAGCTCGAAGCCGAAAAGCTCATCGACGGCGCGATCCACGGCATGCTGGATGATCTGGATCCGCACACGAACTACCTGAAGCCCCGCGCCCACGAACGGATGCAGGAGCTCAATCGCGGCGAGTATTCCGGCATCGGCATCTCCTTCGACATTCTGGACGGTGTGCTCACCGTGATCAGTCCCATCGAAGGATCGCCGTCGTGGGATCTCGGCATCCGGACCGGCGATCAGATCGTCGAGATCGAGGGCGAGAGCGCGATCGGCATCACGCAGTCCGAGGTCTTCGAGAAGCTCCGCGGCACCTCCGGCACGAAGGTCAAGGTCGGCGTCCGCCGAGCGGGCGAACCCGAGATCATTCCGTTCACGATCACCCGCGCCAACATCGCCATCAAGAGCGTCTCACACTACTTCATGCTGAACCCGGGAACCGGCTACATCCGCGCGAACCGGTTCTCGGCACACACCGCCGACGAGCTCGAGGACGCGCTCGACACGCTCGAAGAAGAAGGCATGGAACGGCTCATCCTGGATCTCAGGGGCAACACCGGTGGCTTTCTGAATCAGGCTATTCGGGTCGCCGACAAGTTCATCGCGGGTGACAAGCTCATCGTCTACACGAAGGGCCGCACGCCGGATTCGAACGAGGAGTACTACTCGTCGGATCGGGCGACGCACGATCGCTTTTCGCTCCTCGTCATGATCGATCAGGCCAGCGCGAGCGCCTCGGAGATCGTGTCCGGAGCGATCCAGGACTGGGACCGCGGCCTGATCGTCGGGAACACATCGTTCGGCAAGGGTCTCGTGCAGAGGCAATTCCTGCTTCGGTCCGGCGGTTCGCTGCTGCTGACCGTGGCGAAGTACTACACGCCGAGCGGTCGACTCATCCAGCGACCGTACGAAGATCGGGACCGCGAAACCTACGTCATGGAAAGGCACAGGGATCGCGAGCTGGCCGAAACCGACTCGGCCCTCGCCGCGAGGCCCCGCTTCGAAACCGCGGCCGGCCGGCCCGTCTATGGTGGCGGCGGGATCACGCCGGACGAGAGAATCGAGTACGACTATTCGGCGACGGCGACGCAGCGCGCGCTCCTCAATCGAGACGAACGCTTCTTCTTCGAGTATGCCAACTCCTTCATTGACGATACGAGGCCCGACCTCGGCACGTTCGAGCACTTCTTGTCGGACTGGCATCTTTCCGACACGTTCTTCGGCGACTTCTCTGAGCACGTCCTGAGCCAGGACGAAGAGCTTGCGCAGGATTCTTTGAACGTCGAGCGGGAATTCATCGACCATTGGATGCGCGTCGAGATCGCCGGCAAGGTGTGGGGTCCGACCAAACGTTATCACGTGATCATGGATCACGACCCGGCAGTGCGGGACGCGTTGAGGTACTTCCCCAAGGCCGACTTGCTCGCGCGGGGTGATGTGGCGGGCTACCTCGAGCTGCGTGATGAACCCAGCATGATGGAGAGCATTAGATAGGAAACCAAACGCCGACGACCGGGGCGGATGTCATCTGTTCGCCCCGCAAGCAACCGTCTCAGCCCGTCCTGCGCTCTTCCCCGCCGCCTTTTCCGGGCGCCCCATCGTCTTTCGTCCCGGACGCCTCGTCCGCGCGGCGCTCTTTCCAGTAGTCGGCGGCCGCGATCTGATCCTGCCGCTTGAGGATCACACCGACGGTCATCCAGAGAATGCGCATATCCATGGCGAAGCTCAGTCGATCGACGTATTCGATGTCGTATCGGATGCGCTGGCTCCAGGGGATGGCGTTTCGGCCATGCACCTGCGCCCAGCCCGTTACACCGGGAGGGACCCACAGGCGACGGCGCTGTTCGTCATCGTATTGCTCGGCCTGGTACGCCAGCCCCGGCCGCGGTCCGATGATGCTCATCTCACCGCGGAAGATGTTGAGGATCTGCGGCAGCTCATCCAGGCTGGTCGCGCGTAGCAGCTTCCCCATGCGGGTTATCCGAAAGTCCCCCTTCTCGACGAGAGCGCCTTTGCCAAGCTTCTCAGCACCGGAGACCATCGAGCGGAACTTGTACATCCAAAACGGTCGACTGTTTCGGCCGACGCGCTCCTGCTTGTAGAAGACTCCTCCCCTGGAGTCCAGGGCGATTGCGATTGCGATCAGCGTCCCCGGGATCAGACCGACGAGGATGATCGTCGTGGAGAGGACCAGATCGAACAGGCGCTTGCCCCATTTCGCGTAGTGTCCCTGAGTCATCCATCTGCCTCCAGGATCGCCAGCGGACCGCACGGGATCACGAGGACGTCGGCGCGCTCCCCGTGACGCTCGAACAGAACCTCGCGGAGGCGTGCGTCGTCGCCGGCGAGAATCGCGCCCGGGTGGAATGAGTATCCGATCTCGTACGCGGACAGGCCCGGCGAGTAGACGACAAGCTCACGCTCATCGAGCATCGGCTTTCGGACCGGGTCGCGATGCAGGCGCATCCGATGGCCGTGGAGCCCGTGATAGCCCAATCCCTCCGGACAGAGGCCGACGAGTACGAGAGAGCCGCCGGGTCTGAGAAGCTGGCGCCCCGCGGTCTTGATGGCGTTGAACGCGTTTCCGAGCTGGTACTGCTCCGCGTCCTTTGGGTACGCGCCCAGGTAGATGACGTCGTACTCCGCGCGCGGGGTCGTCCCTAGACGATAGATCTCGCGCGCCACGGCGACGGCCTCGCGATGCGTGGCGATCACGTCGCCGCCGAAGAACCCGACCAGCGTTCGCTCGCCGTTCACGACAGCCTGGAACGAGAGGTCCACACCGACGCGATGAGCGATCTCCTCCACGTCCGCTCGCGCCTCGTTTCCTTCCACTTCGATCAGGCCGCCCTTGAGGCCCCGAACGACCGATCGATGGTTCGCCTCGAGCGAATCGATTCCCGACAGGCCCGGAAGCACCATCTTTGCGCCTCCCCCGAAGCCCAGGTAGGGATGCGGCAACACGCAGCCGGCCACGATCCGTACATCGGCATCCAGAAAATCCGCGTTGATCCAGATCGGCGTTCCCCTCGAGCTCTCACCGAGATCCTTTACGTTGCCGAAAGGCGTGTGGTTCTTGATCGCGACCCGCCCCACGACGTCGGGCCCGAGCTTTCGGAGAAGATCCTGACGGTGAAGCGGACGGTGGGCACCGACGGCCATGATGATCATCACGCGCGCCTCGTCGATCCCGTGGGTCTTCAGCGCGTCCAGAAGCGCAGGTACAAAGCGATAGGACGGCGTCGGACGAGAGAGATCGTCGACCGCGATAGCAACGCGGGTCGATCCGCCGAGCGGCCGGCGCGCCGCCAGGTCCGCGACCTGCGTATCGATGGTGTGCCGAATGTCCCGATCCGGGATCTCCGGGGCGTCACCGAGCGCAAGCGCGTCGACGCTCCAGTCCCGTCCAACGGGGAGAGCCACGTCGTCGTCGGTGTGCCATGCGCCCCACCTGATACGCGGCCCCTCGTCTCGCCACGCCATCATGACGCCACCTCGGGTGTGCGTCTCTCGACCACCCGCGCGGGATTGCCGAAAACGGTCGTGTGCGGCTCGACGTCGCGAATCACGACGGCCCCGGCCCCGACGCGCGCCCACTCACCCACGGCTCGCCCTTGAATCACGACGGCCCCGGGACCGATGAAGACCCCATCGCCGATCGTGACGCCACCCGCGATGTTGACACCGGGTGAAATCTGGGTTCCCGTGCCCGCGCGAACGTCGTGCCCCACGGTCGCCGTGAGGTTCACGATGGAATGAGGGCCTATGCGCGTATGCCGCGCGATTACGGCCCCGGCGTTCACGATGCAGCCGGCCCCGAGCTCTACCCCTTCGAAAAGCGTCGCCGAAGGATGGATCGCCGTCGGGAACTCCACTCCGAGCGCCTCAGCTTCGCGCGCGATTCGACATCGCACCTCGTTGTCGCCGATACAGACGATCATCGCCGCCCCCGACCCCAACCGCGAAAGCTGCCCTCGACCCCCGACGACCTCGATGCCCTCCAGGGTTGTGCCGTGCCGCTCCTCCGAGTCGTCGAGCCACCCCTTCACGTCGTACGACCCGAGAGCTCCCGCCCGCTTGATCTCGATGACGGTGAATCCCATTCCCCCACAGCCATACAGGTAGAGCGGGGTCACTTCGCGTCTCCCGACTTCGTCGCGACGAACGATTCCAGGCTCCCCAACGTCTCGAAGTGCTCCGGCCGGATTTCCGCCGGGCCCAGGCGCACGCCGAGCTCGCTCTCGAGCGCGGTCAGAAGCTCGATCATCGCTACCGAATCGAGTCCCGCGTCACGAAGCGCGAAATCGCCTTCTGCCGGGACGGCGTTCCGCCCGAGAATTCCCGCCAGAACCGCTCGCAAGTCATTTACACTCAACCGATTGCCTGCCTTATTGAAGGTGCCTTCTCATGTGCGTCGCGCACGCATCCGGCGATCCACTCCACGTCGTCGAGGTCGAGGCGATTGGTCAGCGGGAGACACAAGATGCGCTCGCAGATCCACTCGGTGTTCTCGAGTCCCTCGCCCGTCCAGAGCGAACGATAGAGACGTTGCTGGTGCAGCGGTGGGTGGAAGTAGATCTTGCTTTCGACGTTCATCGACGCCAGGTGCTCGTGGAGCTCGCGGTTGGTAAGTCCGAAGTCACCCGCCTCCAGCAGAACCGCGAAGTAGTTCATCGTACTGCGGACCTGATCGGGCACCGTCTGAAAGGAAACCCCGGGGAGATTCGCTAGCAGCGAGCGATAGCGCTCGGCGAGCGCCTGCCGGTGCGCGAGCTGGGCCTCATGTCCCGGAAGCGCATGGATTCCGATCAGCGCGCTGATCTCCGTCATGCGTCCGTTGAGCCCGGCCTCCCGGCAATCGTAGTCGCCCGGGTTTCCGTAGTTGCGCATGCGGCGGAGCTTCTCGGCGAGATCGCCGTCACGCGTCACTGCGATGCCGCCTTCCCCCGTCGTGAAGACCTTCGTCGGAGCAAGGCTGAAGATTTCCACGTCGCCATAGCCCCCCGCCTTCATGCCGTCGCGACGGGTCCCGAAGCCGTGTGCGGCATCGGCTACGCAGCGAATCGCCCTGGACTCCATGATCTCTTCCAGGGCCTCCCAGTCGGGCGGTGTACCGAAGATGTACACGGGAGCCATACCGACCGTCTTCTCTGTCATCTTCCGCTTCGCGTCCTCGATGTCGATGGTGAACGTGTCGCGTCGGCAATCGACGAAGACAGGCTTCAACCCATTCCAGACCAGCGCGTGCGCGGTTGCCGGAAACGTGAAGGACGGAACGAGAACCTCGCCGGTGAGATCCATGGCGCGCCACGAGAGCAAGAGACCCGTCGTGGCCGACGAGAGCGCGACGGCATCGACGCCCTCGATATAGTCCGCGACGGCGTCTTCCAGTCGCTTCACGTGCCGGCCGTTGGTCAGCTGCCCCGATTCGAACACCTCGCGGAGCTCGGAAACGAGCCCGTCGAACTCAGGCAGCAGCGGTTGACTGATGTGATAGTGCTTGCCCGTCATGAAATCCCTTCCACTCTGTCCTCTTCGCGCGCCCCTGACTGCCTCACGGAGAAGTACACGAGCAACGCCGACATGATCCAGAAGTACGCTATCTGATTGAAGTTATAGAAGCGCACACCGAAGACGTTGACGACCAGGAGTCCGATCAGGCACGCGAGATAGCTCTCGCCGAACAGCTTGAGAAACGGGTCGGACGCGCGCCGCCAGAGTCGCCATGCCATTCGCCAGAAATAGCCCATGAGGAACAGGAACACGCCCATGCCGACCGCGCCCGTCTCCACCAACATCTGGACGAACAGGCTGTGCGACGACTTCGGCTTCTCGTAGAGATCTTGTTTGAAGACGATGCTGTTGAACGACAAGAAGCCGTGGCCCAGGAACGGCCGCTGCCCCCAGAGCTTGAGACCGGCCAGCCATAGCGTCTTTCGTGATTCGATCGACTTGTCTTCCCCGTCCTCGGCTTCGTCCATGTCGCTGAGAGTGCCCTCTACCCGGTCACGAACCTGTGTCGGCAGCCATAGCGGCGAGGCGATCACCGCGATGAGCATAACCAAGATGATCCAGCGATTGGTCACCGCTCCCAGGAACGTGATGGACGCGAGGAGACCGAGGTAAGCGCCCCGCGACTGCGTGAAGAGCATGGCGAAAAAGCAGAAGATCACGCCCATCGCGGATCCGAATCGCGTGAACAGCGTGTTGCTTCCGAGTCGAATGGCGCCGATCAGAAACGGCATGTAGCTTACCAGGTAGGCGCCGAACTCGTTCGCCTGTCCGACGCGTCCTTTCACGCGGATTCGATCGGCCGACATGCCGCCCAGGTCCGATCGATACTCGACGAGTCCCCACAGCGCCGTCAGCGTAACCGTCACGAGGACTCCCCAGTAAATCGCTCTGGCCTGGCGATCTTCCTCGATCACGTTCATGGTCAGAAAGAAGACGTAGGCCCCCATCAGATACGTGTGCATCAGCCCCACGACGTCGAGGAGGTTATCCGCACCACGAACGAAGATCTCTCCGCTGAGCATGTTCATGATCATCGAGACCAACATCATCAGCGCATACGCCAGCAGAGGCTTTGGGAAGCTCTTATGCGCGATTCCGATCCGGAGCACGATCCAGCGCCGCAACATGACGGCGACCGTGATCCACCCCAAGATCAGGTTCGTCGGATTCAGAATCGTCGGCCCCAGGAACGTCGCCGGGAAGATGTTCAAGACGGGGATGCCCGCGATCAGGAAGATCATTCCGACCACGGGACGCACGAGAATGAGGATCCCGAAGATGACCCCCAAGAGCACACCGATGACGATCTTCGCCGGGAAGTTGATCCCCGCGTACGCAGCGATGATTCCCAGGAACACGGCGGCCAGAACGAGCAGGACTCGAGTTGCGAGATCTGTTGCTTGGTAGTCGACCGTTCTTTGTGGCATGTCCCTTCCCGGGCGCGGCGTCTCGGACGCGCCGCGCGCTAGCGACCCGCGAGTTCTCGATACGGCCGCAGATCGATGCCGTGCTTGCGCACCAGCGTGTGCATCGTCTGGCGGCTGACGGCCAGATCGGTCGAGGCACGGGAGATGTTCCCGTTGTGCTCCTTGAGAGCGCGCTCGACCATGTCCCGCTCCATCCGATCCAGACTCGCTTTCAGCGGCCCCGAGCGCTCCTGCCCTGGAAATAGCCATAGGTCGTCCGGACCCAGTTGATCACTCTCGGCGATCAATGCAGCGCCGAGAATGCGCTTTTCGAGCTCGCGGAAGTTGCCCGGCCAGGGATTGTGAGTGAGCGCCTCCTCAGCGGCCGCTGTCAGGCCCACGGCCGGGGTCTGGAAGCGACTCCCGATAGAAGCGACGAGCTGACGTGCCAGCTGGAGGATGTCCTCCCGCCGCTCTCTGAGCGGCGGCAACATCACCGTCAGGGCGGCGAGGAAGCGGAAGCTGGCCTCCGGGAACTCACCGTTCCGAACGCGGTCCGGCAGATCCTCCGGCGCCGAGACGACGACGCGGCGACCATCCGAAACTTCATCGATCCACTCCGGTAGGCGCGCCTGCGATGCGCCATCGAGACCGATGACCTCGTCCAGGAAGAGCGTGCAGAGCGGTGGCAACGATCCTCCAGCCGGCAGCCCGTCCGCACACTCTATGTGCGTGAACGGCGCCCCCGCGCCGGGACCCAGGTCATGAAGCGCCCGCGCCGCGAGGTCGCGGCCCGTGCCGTTCTCTCCGAGGATCAGGACCGGGTCACTACTCTGCGCCAGGCTTCTGAGGAGCCGTTCGACCCGCGTCGCCTCTCGCGACTCCCCCAGCCAGGTCGAGAACCGCGACGGTTCCACGTCACTGGCGCCGGCACGATTGCTCGACATCTGCAGCCGTCTGACGTGGGCCGCGCGCCATGCGATAACACGAAGCTCGTCGGTCGTAATCGGTTTCGTGTAGTAGTCCCATGCGCCCATTTCAACCGCCCGCGTGGCCGTGTGCTCATCGGTATCGGCGGTGACCATGATGACCTTCAGAGAAGGATCCTCGTCGAGCATTCGCCGCAGGATCTCGAGCCCATCGCTCGCATGCGGCGCGCTCAGACGGATGTCCAGCGTCGCGACGGCGGGCCTGAAGCGCCGAAAGGTCTCCAGCGCCTCATCGAAACTGCCGGCCTCTTCGATCTCGAAGAGCTCCGTCAATCCCCAACGGATCTGCTTCCGCACTCCAGGTTCATCATCGATGATCAGCAAGCGGTCGGCCATCAACTGTCCTCTCCACCATTCGCGACAGGAAGCCGCACCTCGACCGTTGTCCCCTTCTGGGGCTCACTGGTCACGGCCAGGCTGCCGTCGTGGTCCTCGATGATGCTCTTGCACTGGAAGAGGCCGATTCCGAGGCCCTTCCCCTTCGTGGACGTGAACGGACGGAAGAGCGACTCGGCGATGAATTCCGGGCTCATTCCGCATCCCGTATCTTCCACACGGATTCGATTCCACATCCGACCGCGATCCTCGATTCGATCTCCGCTGACCCGTACGGTGCCGCCGTTAGAAAGCGCCTCCAGCGCGTTCATCAACAGGTTCACGAAAACCCGATCGAGCATCTCGAAGCTTCCATCCGTTTTGAGATCCTCTGGAAGTTCGACCACCCACTCCACTCCATCCGTCTGGGCGGGCTTGACCTGCTTCATCGCATCCTCGACCACGGCGGTAACGTGGCACTCGGCGCTGGCCCGAGTCCCCCGTTCAGGGAGCGGCTTCACATCCCCCAGCCGATTCATCATCGATGTCATCCGATCGGCGGTTGACGAGAGTGTGACAATCAGGTCTTTCCGGAAGTCAGGTCGATCCATGTAGGTCTCGGCCCCCTCCAGGGCCCCGCGAAGCGACGAGACACAGTTCTTCAAATCGTGCAGCACGAAAGACGACAGGCGTACGAGCGCCTCGCCCTCACGCCGATCCTCGGCCTCGCGCATCAAGAGGTGTGCACGGAGCGAGTTCGCCAGGTCCGCGCCGATCAACGTCATGAGCCCGAGGTCCTCGGGCGTGAACATTCCGCCCTGATGCGGTGCCGCCAAGAGGAGAAAGCCGACCAGACGACTACGGCTGACCATGGGAACGAGGGTGGAGATGCCCAGCTTCTCGAGGTCTTCGCGGTGTTCCACGAACGCGGGGATGACGTCGAGATCGTTGGTCACGTCCGAGAGGGTGATCGGCTCCTTCCGTGACTCCAGCAGCGCGGCAAGCTCCCCCCCCGCCCTGGGAGAGAAGCGCGACACGAGGCGGCCGCCCGCGTCGTAGACCGTGTAGTTCTCAGTAGCGCTGTTGAGAACCGCGAGGTGGACGGAGCTGGCGTCGAAGATCGCATGGACGGCCTCACAGACGTTCTTCACTGTGTCGGCGCGCTCCAAAACAGGTTGGACACGTCGGGCGACGTGCTCCCATTCCTTGCGATAGTCGTACCGGTTGACATAGAAGTTCTCATCGATGAACTGCGCCACCCTGCGTTTCCATGTCGGAGAGATCCAGATGGCGAATCCCACCACGACGGCCACGAAGCTTGTCGCGAGCAGGAACGCCCGGTCGACGCTCACGCCAATGATGTCCGTGACCCGCGAGAAGAGCCCGAGCAAGACCATCAGAAGTCCGATGAGAAATAGCGTGAAAGAAGAATAGACGACACCGCGCGCGACGGGGAATCGCATATCGTCGAACGAGCGACGAAGACTCGCGATGCCGGTCGTCAAGCACGCCAGTGAGGCCGGAATCGTGGCCATGGCGAGCTGACGCGTATCGAGGCGGCCGTAAAGGAACGTCTCGGTGGCGATATAGACGTAGACGATCACCGATATCCCGATGATCCCGAGAAGAATCCAGCTCCCGCGTCCCGAAAGGCGCCGCGCGGCCCGGAGCAGCGTCTCGACCTGCGTCAAGATATACGCCGCTGCCGCGGTCAGATAGACGAGCACGAGCTTTCCAGCGACCCCGAGCGAAATCACCGTGTATCCGTCGAGCCGCTCGATCTCATTGAATAGAAGATCCGATTGCGTGAGGGTCGCCAGAGCGAAGCCGATCAGAACGAAGAACCCCAGAAAGATCCCGCGTGCCTGGAGAAAGGCCCAACGCTGCGTTCCCTGGGCGATTGTCGCGAGCAACACCCAGGGTGCCGTGCCAAGCGCGATGATGAGGTAGAGAAAACGACAGGCCGCTTCGGCTTCCTCGCTCCCCTTCGCGCCCGAGAGCCGAAGGAACGCCAGGAGCCCGACGATATAGACACCGAGACTCAGCAGGTAGAGGACGCGCTCTTCAGGGCGCCGGCTTCTCCATGCCAGCCCGATTGCCGCGAACGCGGCCGTCGCGATGGCAAACAGCAATGCGTAGTCTGCGCCAAGCATCTCCACCTCAACCGCTCAGGTCTCGTTCCTTCATACCGCCGCTACGATTCGTCCCCGGAGGACCCTCCACGCAGGCGTGCCGCCGCCTCCGCGAACCGGGTATTGGGATAGCTCTGCTCCACGAGCCGCAGAAGCTCGTCGGAGCGTGACGGATCGTCCAGCTTCGACTGACAGATATCCGCGGCCTCCAGAAGCGCGAGCGCCGCGTCCGGGTTTCCGCCGTAGTCGCGGGAGAAGGACAAGAGACCCTCCACCGCCCCGTCCCAGTCCTCACGAACCTTGCGGCTTCGGATCAGGGCGCGAAACGCCCGGACCGCGAGCCCGTGCTCACGAGTTCCCCCATGCGAGTCTATAATCTCCTGGAATTCGCTCTCTGAGCGCTGGAGCACGGACTTCGCCAGCTCCGATTCGCCGATCTCCTCGTAGTGGCGTGCGATGACGAACGGCACCTCGAGTCCCTGCCGGCTGGTGGGAAACGTCGCGCGAAGCGAGCGCAGCTCGGCTAGTGCGTCATCCCACCGGTTCAATTCCTTCAGGGTGATCGCGACGGCGTACCGTGCAACCGGTGCGCGAATAAGATCATCCGTCGCCTCGACCGCGACCTCACGATAGATCTCCAGCGCATCCTGTTGGCGCCCCTGCGTCCTCGCCATCTGCGCCAGCTGAAGGGCGGCATCCAGCGAAGCCACTGTCTTCGGGTCGGTCGAGCGTGATTCCTCGAAGTACTGCGTTGCCCGCTCCAGGTCCCGATTGTCCGTGATGAACAGATGCCCAGCCGTCAGCGCTATCCGCGCGCGCTCATCTTCCGCGAGAATGGAATCCGGATAGCTCGAGAGCGCCGTCTCGAGGATTGTGCCCGCTTCCCGCCAGTTGCCGCGGTCTTCGAGAAGACTCGCCGTATGTATGTCCGCGATCAGAGCCGGGAGCCGTCGCTCCCAGTCGGAACGGACTTTCCCGTAGAAAGAGAGGGCCCGATCGACGGTTTGGTGAAGTTCCACGCTGTCCCCATCCGCTCTCACGAGTCGGACGATTTCGATCGGGGCGTTGAGCGTCTCGTTGTAGACACGGACTCCGTCATTCGAAGCCACGGGATACTCGTCGGCGAGGCGCCACATCTGCATGATGACCGCGCTTCTGTCGTTCTGAGAGATCCGAACGCGGACCAGTTCCTGCTGGGATCGTACCGACACGGCAGGAGCCCATCTCATCGCCTCGCGGCTCCGCACCGCCAGCTCCGCCGCCTTGTCCAGCTTCTTGGCCGTGTGGTACAGGCGACAGGACGAAAGCAGGGCCTCCGACGACAGACGCGCGAGCGCCCGCTCCAACCCCTGCTCCTCTGTCAGCGTCGAGGGGCCTTCGGGCATGTGCTGGTTCCCGATGCGCTCGAAGCGGTGCGCGACCGCGATGACGTCCTGCTCGCTCACGAGATCCGGATTGACGTTGAGTCGTTTGAGGGCCCTTCGGGCCTTCCAGAGATCCCGCTCGGCTCTGTAGCGCCGGTCAATGTCGTTGGATCCACACCCCGCGGAACCTAGCGCCACCAGCAACGAGAGAAAGATCAGTAACAGCTTCGTTCCCATCACACGTCCTCCCGTCTCTCGAGAAAGATCGTGGTGCCCGCAAATAGCACAAGGAAGTTGGTGAGAAGGAACAGCGCGATATCAACACCCATGATGAAAGCCACCGTCTCGGGCGAGAAGCGGGCGACGACCGACGGTGCGTGCCGGTAGATGTAACTCATCGGAAGATGGATGATCGTCGGGATACCAACCACAAGCAGCGCGGCCAGGAGATTCGAACGCCAGATGCCGATGCTGCGCGCGATGGCGGGCAGGGCAGCCCTCCTTTCCACGAGCACGGCCAGCGGGGCGAACAGGAATAGCGATTCCACCAGAATGCCAAGGCCGAGCATGCCGTAGCGAAAAGCCCTGAGCGCGTTTCCACTCAGGTCCTGTGCGCCAGGGAAAATCTCACGAGGCATAACGAACATCAGGATCGCGAACAGCACAACCGGAAGCTGCGCGAGAAAGAGGTGTCCATAGCGCTTCCAGGCGACCTGCCAGCCACCGAAGTGCGCGTTCGCGATGTACCGGGCCACAACGAGAATGCCGACGCCCCACAAGTAGACACCGACGATGGCGGCCAGAAACATGTTCACGAAGTTGAACAGATTCGGCAGCACGATGAACAGCACCGGATAGTGCGTGGCCCCATCTCCGTAGAGCCCCTTGACGAGGGGCGCGAGGACACCGACCCACGGCGGGAGGTGAAAGTTCACCAACGCGAGTAGGATCAGCGCCTGGATCACCGCGTAGATGAAGAGAGGCAAAACGAGCACCGGCCGTCGGAGCGCCTTCAGCGAGCTCCAGAGCGTCCAAAGCGCCAGATTCAACTGGGCCATCATATTCACTTCTCCTGCTCGTCGGAAAACAACGAAGGCATCGCGACGAGAAGTTCCGTGGTGAACGCGTGCAGCCTCGCATCTGCCTCCTCGAAGGTCGGCCAGATCGGCGTGGAGACGCGAATGAACGAACCGTAGTTCGATCCACGGAGAATCCCCTGAAGGGCCATCGAGTCGAGGAACTTCCGGTGGGCCCCGGTGATTTCGTCCTCGGAGATGTAATACATGTAGAGAACCAGCCGCTCTTCCTGCCGCCTGACGACCTTGAACACTTTTGCCGCAACCGGCTTCTTCCCGTTTCGTTGGAAGACCTCGTCCGGTTGCTCCTCCGTCGTCCAACCGGACGACAGATAGCAGACCTCGGGCGCATGCGCACCGTATCGCGAGTTCTCGAAATACGCCATGACCAGCCAGACACGTTTCTTCGTCTGATCGCCGTCATAGGTCCGAGAGATCATCTCACTTGGCTCGAGCTCGTCCAGGACGATTTCGTTGATTGGAACGTCCCGCCCCTCCAGTCCCGCGACGACCATCGGAAACGCGGCGAGGTTGCTTCGGGCCAACCGTGGAGGCGGCAAGAAGTTGACTACGCCTGCGGTGAGGGCAAAGAGAATGAACACGGCCACGAAACTGCCGGACCATCTCAACATCTGAGCAGCCTCCGCGTTCCGGACAAGAGAACAAACCCGACTCCGAAGAGAACGAAACCCGAGACATCGTGGAAGAGGCCCGTCGCGACCTCGACACCCGCGGCGTTTCCGACGATGCATAGCGCGCTGATCCGGATGATGTTCACGATCACCGCGATCGGGATCGAGGCCAAGAAGAGAAGCACGCGCCTTACAATGTCCCCGCGGGCAAAATAGGCGAACAGCGCGCCGAGTGCCATCAGCGATATCAACGATTGCATGCCGCTACACGCGTTCTCGATCCTCATCACTCCGGTCGGAAGGAACAGGGACATGCCGTCGCGCTGGATGAGGATTCCCAGCCAGCCGCTGACGGTGGCCGCCCCGGCCGCGGCGAGCTGCTTCAAGCGAAAGCTCACCTCGTTCTGGAAGATCGGCGGGAACGGATTCATGAAAGCGAGATAGAAGATCGGGAACGCCATCTGTCGGAACCACCCGGTTCCCGCGAAGTGCAGGACGAGGCCGAAGAGAACCAGCAGCAACGAGTTCCCCTGGAAGATCACGATGTCGCCACGCAGACCGGCCATCTGCAGCACGATACCCATCGCGACGATCGGGAGGCCCAGGGCGGAAGGGCGGATCGCCTCCTCACGAAGCGCTTTCCGCTTCAGCCAGATCAGTACGGCCGTCACGCCGGGGATCAGGAACCCGTGCGAGTAGTTCGGGTTGTGCTCCCAGACGCGCCACAACGACACGAATGTCTCATGATAGATGCCCACGATGAGCAGAGCCAGGATGCCGCCCTGAACGAAAAAGCGCGTGCGCCGTTTGTCCGGGCTGACGTCCGACTCGGTCATCAGGCGTCCGACGGTCATCGCGACTTCTCCTTCACCGGCTTTCTCAGCTCGGCGGGCTCTTCCTCCGCGTACCCATAGTGCCCGTAGCTGTAGTAGTACGGCATGACGTCGCGGATGTTGTTGACCAGAAGGCCGGCCACGTTATCGCGCGCGCGCGTCTGCAGCTCAAGGCCACGGCTGAGGACACGATGCGTCGTGCTCCCCGCCTTGACGACGAACAGCACCGCGTCGACGGCGCGACCGATCACGAGAGGATCTGGCACCGCCAGCGCCGGGGGCGTATCGATCACGACGTAGTCGAACCACTGAGAGAGCTCACCCACCAACCAGCGTACCGATTCCGGCGTCAGCGCTTCGGGACTGAAGCCCCGGAAGCTCCCGGACAACAGCGCGAAGAGGTTCGGCTCGGCGGTCGGCTGGATCGTCTCTCGATCGATTGTGCGATCCATGAGCGCTTCAGCAACGCCGCGACCCTTCCGCCGAAGGCCGAGCTCGCGCGGAACAGAAGGCTTACGGAAGTCCATGTCCACGAGCACTGTCCGGCCCATGCGATGTCGCGCGATCGTCAGCGCCAGCAAGCTCGCTGTCGTCGTCTTTCCTTCGCGACGCTCCGAGCTGGTGACCATGATGGAGCGTGGCAGCTCACCGCTTCGGGAGAGGTCAAGAACGAGTCGTCTGAACTCGAAAGCGGAGGCCGTCTCATCCTGATAGTAGTCGAAGATCGGAACGCCCTTCCCCTTCACGCCCGCCTTGCGGTACTCGCGTTCCTTCTTGAGACGCTCTCGGATGAGCGGCAGGCTCGCGACCACCTTCTCTCGAAGCTCCTGCGGTAGGTGCGTGACGTCGCGAACGGTCGCGTCATGGTGCTCGACGAGGAAGACGAGGGCGAGACCCAACATCAGACCGCCCACGAGAGCTAAGATCATGATGGCGGGACGGTTCGGGCTGACCGGCCCGAACGGAAGTTGAGGCGGCTCGAGGATCACGACGCGCCCGCCTACCTTCACAATTTCAAACGCCTCGGCGATCTGCGCGGCCGTGATCTGCTCCATGAACGTGTTGTAGAAGCCGCGCATCGTCTCGACTTCCTGAGCCAGACGCGCCTGTTCGAGCTCCAGCTCGGGCAGCCGCGCGGCCTGCAATTCGTGCTCGCCGATGAGCTCCCGGATGTAGTCGTGTCTCTGGCGCGCGCTCTGCATGTCGAGGTCAGCCACGAGAAGGTCCCGGACCTTGTCGGCGACCTCGGAGCTGATGCCGTCCGCTTCTTGCCGAACGGCCCTGAGGTAGGAGTCCTCCAGCTCGTGATGCTTGTTGACGAGCTGTACGCTCAACGACGAGGTCGTGCCGTTCGATCCGCCACTGTTGAGATCCTGAATCTCGCTCCGGGTGAGCCCCTTGACCAGAAGCAAGTATTGCCGCGTGGCCTCCTCCACATCACTCGGCTTCAACATGAGAAGCCAGCGCTGTGAATCCTGTCCCAGGTCCTGCAACGCGGCCATCTCACGCGTGCGCCGACCGCGGGTATCTTCCAGCTGCACCAGCGCGGCGGTGGACATGCTCTTGACCTGGTTGATATTCCTGGCGTTCACGAGGTCATTCTGAAGACCCTCGAGATAGACGCCGCTTCTGTATTCCTGGAGTCGTCGCTCCGCGTCCTCGAGCTTCTGCTTGTAAAGCACCATCTGCTCGATGGCGAAGTCGTGCGTCGCCTTGACCTGCTCCTGCGTGATGCTGTTGCTCGCCTCGACGACACCGTTCGTGATGACGCTGCAGAGATCGAGGGCGCGCTTGGGGTAGTAGTCCTTCACCACGACATAGAAGTCGTTCGATGAACGCCGCCTTCCGGGCTCCGCACGCATCGTCCCGCGCAGGTAGTCCATCAGGTACAGATCGACGAGTTCCTCTTCGGTGAGCGAAGGATGCTTCGAGGCTTTGCGAAGCGCCCACTCACGCGCGGACGGGTCGTCCCTGAGGCCCGTTCTCGTGATCACCTTCTTGAGGAACGTCGCGCTCTGGGTCAGACTCGCCAACCTCGCGAATTGACCCTCCGCGGACGTCTGCGGAACGATCCGCTGAAGGCTCTGCGAGAGCGGCTGGGGGAATTCCATCATCAGCCGGCTCTTCGACTCGTACACGGGTCTCAGGAACTGCGGCATGCTTCCGACGAAGGCGGCCATGACGGCCACGGCCACCGGAATGAGAAGCAGCCAGAAGCGTCGCAGCAACACGCGCAAGTACTCGCGGAGATCAACCTTGGGACCGTTCTGCGGCGAAATGGTCATTAGTTAGTCCCCCCGCTGCGGTTGTCGATGAAGTCGACGAGCACGATGAAGTTCAACAGATCTCGAGACAACGAGATCACGGAAAACGCCGCGTTTGCGATGGTCATGACCGGCCCCGGGGTCCTTGCCGGAATGTAGATGGCATCACCTACTCGAATCGGATAACGAACGGGCTCGCCGATCTCCAGGATTTCCTCGAGGTCCAGCGAGGCGACCACTTGGTGGCCTCCCGGTTCATATGAAATGATCCGTATCTTCCCAGGGTCCGCGCCTGGTGCCAGTCCCCCGGCAAGCGCCACGACATCGATCAGGGAGAACACCTGATCGACGGGATAGACGCCCGGGCGCGCCACGGCCCCGAGGATCGAGATACCCGCGGGCGTGGAGATGCCGACGTCGCCTCCTCCGTACGGCCCCGGGACGAAGACCAGATCGGCCGGCTGCAGTTCCGGCAGCCCCGTAGGATCACCGGTGGCAACGTACGACGCGACATCGGCGAAGATCATCTCTTCACGCCCTTCGACCGTTCGGACGACGCGAACCTCGGAGAGCCGGGCCCCCGCCAGCGCCCCTCCCGCCTGACCGATCACCTGGAAGATGTTCGGGATCGTCTGGAAGGCGTAGCGCCCGGGCTGAGCCACCATCCCGCTCACGACCACGTAGCGACTCAAGAAGTTGTCGACCGTGACGGTCACCTGTGTCGTCCCTCGGACGTACGCGAAGAGCTGCTCCTCGATAGCCGTCGCCACCTCTTCGGTCGAAAGCCCCGCCGCGCGAATGTCGCCCACCGGCGGGAACGTAATCATGCCGTCCTCCCGCACGGTCACCAATCGGTCCAGCTCGGAGTGCTGCCAGACGGAGATTTGCAGACCATCTTGCGGTCCGATGATGTAGTCCGCCCGAGCGTCTCCCACCGGTAGAGCAACCATCATGAGACCCATCAAAGCAAACACGGAAGCGCGATTCTTCGTCATGACCTCTCTCCCACGGTCTGCAACCGTGCGGACATCGCCGCATCCACACCGAGTCGATCCCGGAATCGGAGCGGCTCATCTTCACCCGCGAGCACGACCGAGAGCCTCCGGGTGAGGATCCTCAGGTCAAACGCCAGTGAACGATTGTCGATATAGAATTTGTCCAACTCCGTCCGGCGACTCATGTCATGAGTCACTCCGCCATCGGCCGTCAGAATCTGCGAGAGGCCGGTCAGACCCGGTTTCACCACAAAGCGCCGCCGATAGTCACGGATCGTTGAGAACGACTCATCCAGAAGCCCCAGCGACTCCGGCTCGGGTCCGACGACACCCATCTGCCCGCGAAGGAGATGGATGATCGACGGCAACCGGTCCAGGCGTCGGCGTTTCAGAAACATGTAGTAGCGCCTCTCCAGGCGAGGACCGCTCGGCCGAGGCGTCGTGTTGAAGCGCAGGCAGGTGAAGGGCCTACCGTAGAGGTTCTTTTTGCGGCGATCTCCCGCCCGTCGATCGATCGGGACGGCGCCCCGAAAGATCCGCCTCGGCCCCGCCCGCCGGTTGCGGCCGACTCGTGGCTCACGAGCAAAGAGGGGGGCACCGGGAGCACAGACCAGATGCGCGACCGACAACACCGCCAGAACCGGGACTGAAGCTATGGCCGCACTGATACGTGCCACGGCGCGAAACGCGTGCACGAGCCATCCGTCCCGCTCCGGCCTGTAGTCCGGAGGTAGCGAATAGCGATCCTCGAGATCACGGGTCGGTACGGTCGGTTCCATCTCAGGCGCTTCATCGAGTGTGACCACGGGGGCATCCGCACGGTATTCCGGCACGAGGGTCGCGAGCTGGGCCTTGATGACGTCCTTGATCTCGGTATCCGCCATCGCGATGATCTCGTCCGTCTGCGGCCGCAGCGTGTCCCACGACTCCCGCTCGGAGCGCCAGATGAAGATCTTGCGGTGCTGGCTCATGGTCGTGCGCTCATTCGACGTCAGAAGCTCCTCATAGAGCTTCTCTCCAGGCCGGAGCCCGATGGTGCTGATCTGAATGTCACGGTCGGGCTCGAAACCCGAAAGACGAATGAGCTGCTTCGCCACCTCGAGAACGCGGACCTGTTCGCCCATGTCGAGGACGAACACGGTGCCGTTCTCTCCAAATGCTCCCGCCTGAATGACGAGCTTGGAAGCCTCGGAAATCGTCATGAAGTAGCGTCGGGCTTCCGGGTGCGTGATTGTCACCGGACCACCACCCGCGATCTGCCGCTTGAAGATCTGGATGACGCTCCCTTCACTTCCCAGCACGTTCCCGAAGCGAACCGACGTGAAGCGGGTGGAGCTGGTCGGCGCAAGGGCGGTGACGACCTTTTCGCAGAGACGCTTCGATGCGCCCATGACGTTCGTCGGATTGACGGCCTTGTCGGTGGAGATGAGAACGAAGTTTTCCACGCCGTATTCGATGGCGACTTCCGCCAGCTGCCGCGTCCCGTGGACGTTGTTCATGATCGCGGCGCGGGGGTTCTCCTCCATGAAATTCACGTGCTTGTGCGCGGCGGCGTGGAAGAGTACCTCCGGGCGCTCGTCCGAGAAGACGTTCGAGAGGTCCTTGCGATACTTGATGTCCGCCACGATGGACTTCAACTGCAGATCAGGGTGCTCCGAACGAAGTTCGAGCGCCACGTAGCAAAGCTTGTTCTCGTCATGATCCAAGGCGATGAGAGACGCGGGTCCGAAGCGGGCGATCTGCCGGCAAAGCTCAGAGCCGATGCTCCCACCGGCGCCAGTCACCAAGACACGCCGACCCTTCAGGAATCCGCTGACCCCCTCCATGTCGATCTCGACCTGCTCGCGGCCAAGGAGGTCTTCGATGCGAACCTCTCGTATCTGCTGAATCGGGCTCTTGCCCACGGCGTAGTCAGCAAGCGATGGCACCGTCTTGCACTCGATGCCTTCTTCCTGGCAGCAGCGGAAGATTGACGAAACAAGGGTGGCCGGCGCGGTCGGGGCGGCGATGATGACCTCGTCGACGTGATGCGCGCGTATCAGCCGAGGAATGTCGAGGGTTGTCCCGAGCACGCGGAGTCCGTGGATGGTTCGCCCTTCCACTTCCTTGCGGTCATCGACAAAGCCGACCGGCGTGCGATCGTACTGATCCCCACGCATGAAATCCCGGGCCAGGGTCTCCCCCACATCGCCGGCGCCGAAGATCAGGAAGCGGCTGCGGCGTCCGCCATCGCCCCCTTTCGCTGATCGCAGGGGGCGCGGTCTCATGCTGCCTGCGCGCCCGATCAAGCGGACGCCCGCGACCAGCAGAATCACCAGCATCCAGTAGAGGATCGGAACGCTCCGCGGGAAGAGCGGCTGCGGCCAGAGCATGTTCACGAGACCCAAGAGCAACGTAGCGGCCGTCAACGCCTTGACAATGTCGACCAAGGCATGCACTCCGGCGTATCGCCAGATCACCCGGTGGATCCCAACGAGATAGAGCGCCAGAACGGACAACAGCATAACCAGAGGCGCGGCATGCACGAGATTGCTCAGGTACGGCTCAGGGATCCGCCCGTCGAATCGAAGAGACACGGCCAGGTAGAAGGCAATCCCAATGAGCGCCGCGTCGAGAAGAACGTAGATCGGCACAGCGAACTTACGGTTCATGACCCGACAACTCCACACGTAGCGAGAAAAACCAACACGACTCCCTGGGGCGGTCACAATCACACAGGGCCGTAGACGGGCCGTGCGACCTTCCCCCGCGGCATACACGCTGGCAAGGCAAGGGCAAACAGTATAAGAGGTCGGCGGTTAGGTGTCAATTGCTTAGTGTAAAGAGGACGGACGGTTAGTGTAGATAAATTAGACAGTCCTCCGAAATCGGAGGGCCGAAAACGCGGGCTGGCGGTCGCCCGCCCCTCCCCGGCGGGAAGGGGCGGATCGCCGATCGCTAAGATCAGTTGTCGTCGTCGGGACGGACCGCGACCACGTTGCTGACGGTCGAATCGGCTGCATCGTCGTGCACCGAAACCTTGTAGAACACGTAGTACGTGGAGTCGGTCACCTCGCTGCTGAAGAGATCGGTGAACGATGTCGCGCTCGCTTCGGCGATCGTCTCAAGCAAGAGAAACGCGCCCGGATTGTCAATGGTCGCCTTCCAGAGCTTGTACGCGTCGAAATCGTGAGCTTGTGACTGATCCCAATCAAGGCTGACATGCCAGCCCGAATGGTCGGTCTCCCGCAGATCCACCATCGCCGGCGGCTCGTTCTGCGTCGTGGCGCTCAGCTCATTGCTTCCCGACAGCGAATCGCCCGTATCGTAAACGAACACGCGATAGTAATAGCGAGTGTTCTCCACGAGATCGTCGTCCGTCATCTCCGTGCTCGAACCCAGGCTGATCGACGCCGCCAGCTCGTCCTCCGTGCCTACGAACTCCGACTCGGATCGCCGAACTTCGTAGCGCGCGAAATCGGCGGCATCCGACTGCGTCCACTCCAACTGGATCTCCGAACTGGAGATGGCATTCACCGGACCGAGAACGACCGCATCGGGCGCGACGTTGGTCGTGAGGGTCTCGGGGCCGCTTCGGTCATCGGCGGTGTTGCCGGCCACGTCCTGGAAGTGGCCGATGATCTCGGCCTCCACGACCTCCATGCCGGGCGGGATCTCGAAATCGACCCCGTACTCGCCATCGTCCGCCGCCCCATCGGCGTGCGCGCCGTCATCGAACAGTACGATCCCGAAACGCTCGCCACCGATGTCGACCGACGCCTGACCGTCCGGCTCGCCGGCGTCGAGACTGAAATGCACGATCGTTCCAGGCGGAACAGCGTCACCACCACCGTCATGCGTATAGCCGACCGACGCGATCTCGGCCACCATATCGAGAGTGATCGTGTCCGAGAACGTGTTGGTCTCCTGCCCGCCCGCGTCGCGGAACTGCGCGTAGATCGTGTGCTCACCCTCGCCCGGTTCCAACGTGAACGATGTGGACGGGGCGAACGTCCGCCACGACGCGTCGGCGAAATCCTCGCTTTCCGACAGCCGCATGGCCGAGGTTCCTTGGGGCGCGGTCAGCGCCACCGACACCGTCGTACTGTTCGTGTGGGTAATCCCGTTGGCGATCAAAACACCGTACACGGCGGGGAAGATCAGGAGCGGTGCGCTCTTCTTCCCCTCGAGATCGTTCGTCAGCACCGCGGATACCCGGTAGGTGTAGGCGATCCCGTTTGTCAATCCTTGGTCTACATAGGTCGTGTCTTCGACTCCGTCGGCAATTCGCTCTTCGGCCCGCGCATACGCTTCACGATAGACGCGATACGATTCGACGCTCGCGGCTTTGTCCGCATCGATGGTCCAGAAGAGACGAACGGATCTATCACCGACCACCGCGCCGAATCCCGTCGGGACCGGGGGAGTTTGCCCTGTCTCGGTCGGGTCGTTCGCGGCGGGCTTGGCGATATCATCGTGTTCGTTGGAGCACGACCCGAGCACCACGAGCAACCCGATCGCCAGAGCGATGAGCGTGCGTGCCGCGGATCGATTGGCCGCCACCTGAGTCATCTGGAATTCCTCCCTGGTTCCGTTCAATAGTGCACGGCCATGCCGACGCCGGCGCTGTTGCTGTCACCGAAGATGTGAAGGCCACCCCACCCCTCCGTCCCAGAGTGCATACCCGGGGACGGCCCGGGGAAGAGCAGCAGTGAGTCCAACAGATTCGCGAGATAGATGCCTATGAAGGCGAACGAAGCGATCTCGCGGTCATCATAAGCGTTTGAGGCCCGGCGTCGTTCGCGTTCTACCGTGCCCCAGAGCTCTTCCTGAAGCTCCACTTGCTCGGCCTCGAGGTAGGCGTCCTTCGCATCGTTGAGATCATCGATTCGACGATCGTAGATCTGGTCGCTTACGACCCAGGCGACACCCGCTAACGCGCTCCCGATGAAGAACAGCGTCCCCTTGGTTCGTTGATCCGAGTAGCGCTGCCCCCATCCGGGGACGATCATCGATCGAAGCCCCGCGCGTAGGGCCGTCTTTGGCGAAAGCCTGAACGACAGCGTGTCGGCGGAGACTCCGTCCAGGTAGATCGTCCGCTTCCAGGTCTCATACCCCTTGAGATCGGCCTTCAGCTCATACGTGCCGACCAATCCTCGCGAAAGCGTCCACGGCGTTCGGCCCGCGAGACGGATGGGGCCATCCGCCCGGACCACGGCTCCGGGGGGATCCGACCTCACGGCCAACGATCCCATCGTTTGACCGCCGGAGAGGCCGGTGGATGGAGCGGCATCATCCTGAGCCGCCGCCGTTGTGGTCATGACGGCGATCGCACTACCAACAATGAAACTGCGCCAACGGGTCATGGTTACCTCGGCTCTGTCGGAGACGGCGAAAGAAGTCTTCAATTCATTCCTGCACCGATCGGTGCATTACGGGAAACCCCTGGACAAGTCAAGAAGTATGTGTGCACCTGGGCGTTGACTTGGCTACCATCGTGGATTATCGACTGTATGCTTGCTGATCTTTTGCCTGTGGGAGAATGATGAGATGACCGTATCGTCCGAAAACCCAACGATCGAGTTGGGATTGTGGTCTCGGGCCGTGAACATCTTCACACACCCGACCCGAACATTCGTCTCTATCCTCGATCAGCCCAAGGTTTTGGGCGCGCTGCTGATCACGCTGGTCTTCACCTTCGTCGGAACACTGGTCACCTTCGATATCCTCTACGACGCTCAGATCGACGCGATATACGAGGTCGACTCCATGGCGCCGGAGGAGCAGGAAAAAACAGCCGTCACGATGGACCAAGCCCGCGGTCTGGCGCAAGTCGGCCTCCCGGTGCTGGTAACGCTGTTCGTCGGTTTGACGCTCGTCATCTGGGCCTTGCTTCTTCACTTCCTGGCCGCCGCGACGATGGGAAACAGTGATCGAGCAATCAGCTTCCGACACACGTTCAGCCTCGTCGCGCACGCACACATCGTGAACATGCCGCTCATCGTGCTCTCCGCCATCGTGACCCTCTCGTCGCTCGAACCGTTCACCGGCATTCACCTTGGACGACTGCTTGGCCTCGCTCCGCAGAGCGCCGCGGCGGTCGCGGCGGCCTGGGTAGGTCCGTTCAATCTCTGGTGGCTGTTTCTTCTCGGTGTCGGGATCGCTGTCACCCACCGCCGCCCGATCATCCAGGCGATCGCGGTGCCGCTGGCGATTTCGCTCTTCTTCCGGGTCGTGCAGATCGGACTTGCCGCCCTGGGCGGCTCATTGGGTGGATCCCCGGCCGGCTAAGGGAGTTTGAGTTGAGGGAATCGCCCGCGGAGTCGAGTGCCGAGGCCGAGCACATGGCGCGTCCACACTGGCTCGTCGCCATCGTGCTGCTCGTCTGTCTTCTCTATCTCATCGCGCCTGGGCTGAGCCCTCTCTGGGTGCTCGCCGGCCTACTCATGGCTTGCGCGCCGCATCGAGGGGAGCGTTGGGCCACACGCCTGATGGTCGTCGCCACTGCGCTCTTTCTCGTCTGGGCGATCGGGCGACTTCAACATGTTCTCGCCCCATTCGCCGCCGCGTTGATCGTTGCCTACATTCTCGATCCGCTCGTCGACGCGTTGACGAAGATCAAGATCCCTCGCGCGATCGCTGCGGTGCTCTTGCTCATGCTGTCGGCGGCCGCAGGCCTCTTGGCGATCGCGCTCATCGTGCCTCCGGTCGTCGCCGGCGCGAGCGCGTTACTCTCCGGGGCATCCGATCTGGTCTCGCGAGGAATGGAGCACGTCGACGGTTGGCTCGAGAGACTCCCCTCCGAAGAAACCGTCGCCGTAGGCCAACGTCACCTGCCCCAAATCGCCGAATGGCTCCAGCGATCCGCCGGGATTCTCGTGGACGGGATCGGCTCGCTGGGCCGCGGGGTGAGCACCCTGGGACACGTCATCGGACTCACCATCTTGACCCCCGTCCTGATCTTCTACCTGCTCATCGATTTCGACAGGATTCGAGAACGCGCGCTGGACCTCGTCCCCGGTCGTCATCGCGGCGGTCTGGTCGACTTCCTCGGAGAGCTGGAGACGCTCCTGGCCGGCTACTTCCGGGGCCAGCTCATCGTCTCGATCATCGCGGGTACGATCACGGGCGTGCTGCTGGCCGTCGCGGGAGCACCCTACGCACTCACACTGGGCGTGCTGACCGCGATTCTGAACATGATTCCGGTCGTGGGGTTCTGGGTCGGGTTCGGTCTCGCGATTCTCGCCGTGTTTCTCGGCGCGCCACCGATATGGCCGACCATCGGGTGGGTGGTTCTCATCTACGTCGGGGTGCAGCAGATCGAGGGCAATCTTCTCTCCCCCCGCATCGTGGGGAAGAAGGTCGGATTGCATCCCGTGGCAATCATGCTGGCGCTGCTCGGGTTCGGGAGTCTCTTCGGGCTTGTCGGGGTTCTCATTGCCGTCCCCCTCGCCGGCGTCATTCGGATAGCGCTCGGCCGCCTTCGTGAGCGCTATCTCGAGAGCGACGCCTATCGCGCGGGCACGACGGAGGTCTCGGACTCGGGCGAAACGAACGACGACACGGCGCCTCAGGAGTCGTAAGGCCGTTCGACTCGAACGACGAAGCGACCGCCCCCCGCCTCTTCGATCATCACCCAGCGTTTGTGGAACTCCTCGCCGATGCGCCCGGGCATGCGGGCACCGACCCACTTCACCGCCGGCGCGGCGACGCGAAGAACGCGAGACGAGATCAGGACCGGGTCACGCGGCCTGAAAAGCAGCACGGCCATGGAGAGGATCAGCACAACGAATATCGCGGACCGCGCCAGGCCGAAGAGGCCTCCGAAGAAGCGGTTCACGGAAGAGAGCTTCAGCAGCTTGACGAACCCGTGAATGAACTTGCCGAGGAGCGAAAACGCGATCATCGACCCGACGAAGAGCACGATGAACGCCACCGGATAGGCCGCCACCCCCATCCGATCCGCCAATGGTCCCAGCAACACCGGAAGGAAGAAGATCGCCAGCCCCGCTGACACGATGACGCTGATGATCCCAAGGATCTCACGGACGAATCCGCGAAAGGCGCCGATCACCGTCGAGATGACGATCGTCACGAGCAGGAAGAGATCCAGCCCGTTCAGCGCGTCTATGGCGTGCCTCCTTTCCTCCGTGCGTCCGCGAGGTCACTCCGAATTCGCTCGACCGTGCGATCCGTCCATCCGTCATAGCGATGGGCGAGCTTCCCGTCGGCCGAGATGTGCAGGCACATTGGAGTGATCGGTCCGGAAGTGCCCAACGCCTTGAGGATCGCCTCCATGGCCCGGCCACCGGGATCGATGAAGACGGGTAGCTTCACTTGAGCACGATTCAGGAACTCGTCCACCTGTTCCGGCAGCTCCCGGTACTCGGGAAGCGCCAAGGCAAGGAAGCGCGCCGGGAAATCCCTCTCGCGACCCTCCGCGGCCAAGATGTCGAACGCGCGGAGTGCCCGTCGGGATTCCGGCTGGAACATCGACCAGTAAAGGATCACGACGCCGGCTTCCGGGACCGAATCGCCGACAACCTCGTTCAGGGTGTGGGGCGCTCCGTCCAGGTCGACGAGTGACACGCGATCCCCCCTCGACCAGAGACTCTCGCCGGACGCGGGGGCGGTCAGAGACACCACAAGCAGCATCGCCGACACACCGATCCCGGCCAGCATGCTTCGTGTCCTCGGCCGACGGACCCTACCGGTCATTGAATTCTTCAAACCTCGACCTCGTTTCTGGAGGCGGCACCGAGAGAATACCCATCCGTCTATCCCCAGACAAGCAAGCTACGCCACGCCACCGGACGACCGATCGACGGAACGCATCGGCCCACGCCCCGATCGTATGCCACATCGCCTGAGGCGGGCGAGGATGCGGCGCACGTGCGTTCCCACCCAGAACACCCGCCCGCAGCTCCCGCATCGCGTGAAACGCCGATGGTGGAGGAAGACATAGGGTGGCAGCCGGTCTTTCACTGCGCTCGGATCGCACCGCTCCAACCGCGTGTTGCAGACACCGCAACGCGCCAATGGCGCCTCGGGAGGGCTGAACGCGTTTCCGATCGCCCGCAGCTGGTCGTCCAGCAGCTCCGACCGAATGATGAAGCCATCAAACGCGGCACGCGACGAGCGACTGATCAGACAGCGGCCCTCGCGCCGCGCGCGATGAAGGAGTCGCGGCATCGGTTCATCCGCGCCGTCCTCGACGTCCCAGCCGGCATAGCGCATCCATCTGGCCAGACGTCTAACCGTTGTATCGGCGAGAAACATCGTCCCCGAGGCTCGCGATGCCATCGGTGGAATCATCAGACTTCGAACGACAGAAGATCGCTCGCCTTCTCCACTCGACCGTCGAAACCGGCCTTTGCCTGTCCCACGACGTCGACCTCGTCACAGACGGGATAGAGATGAGACAGCAGCAACCTCTTCACGCCCGCCGCCGCCGCCAATTCCCCAACCTGCCTCGCGTTCATGTGACCGTCGTACTCCGTCCCCTCGGGGAGCGAGCATTCAGCGATCAGCACGTCGGCACCCCTCGCGAGATCGGTCAGCCGATCGGTCGGACCGGTGTCTCCGGTAATGGCTACGATTCCGCCGTCCGGGCTCTCAAACCGGTAACCCACGGCCGGCACGGAATGCGCCACCGGAATCGCCCCCACGCGCAGCGATCCGAGGGTGAACCGGTCATCCTCGACCTCGCGCGTGACGATCTCGTACTCCTCGCCCACGCACCACTGGCCAAAGACCTTCATGAGATCGTCGTAAAACCTTTGAAACGAAGGCGGTCCGAAGATCGGAATGTCGTGCCCTCTCCGTATGCCCGGCGTGTGCTTGATCCCGAAGAGAATCGGCACGAGGTCGGCGACATGATCGGGGTGGATGTGCGTGAAACACATTCCGGTGAGTCCATGCACGTTCAAACCGGCGGACACCATTCGGCCGAGGGTCCCGGAGCCCGCATCAACGATGACGAGGGAGTCGCCATCACGGACGGCCACTCCGGCCGGTCCCCGATCAGCCCGAGGCACGCATGTCCCGGAACCGAGAATGGTGACGTTCACGATCGCCTCAGAAGCTCAGTAGCACCGGATCACCGATGCCGACCCCGAGCTTGCGGTGCGCGTTGCCGTCGCGGATCGCGATCTCGAGGAAGTTCGTGCTGCCGAACATGGCCACGAGCGACCCGCGTGGCGCGTCCCGGTACGTTCTTGACATCTTGTCGATCACGCGGCCGCTCAGCTCCACGCGGCACGACTGGCCGGCGGAACGTTTCTCTACCACGTCGTGGGCGATGTTCGTCACGAGGTTGCCGAAGGCGTCCACGTAGATCACTTCACCACGGATCCCGTCGTTGAACATGAACGGCTGGCGCGGCTCCAGGCGAACGAGATCCTTGGCCGGCGGACCGAACGCGTCCGGCTCGGTGCCCAGGCTCATGTGCGCGGCTGCGGGCGCGAAGATGTCGCGGCCGTGAAAGGTGTCGCTCACGGCGGTGAGTCGATACGCGGACTCGCGGAGCTCCCACGCCTCAGCGCCTTCTTCGAGAATCATCGAGAAGATACCGTTGTCCGGTCCCACGAATAGCTGACCACCGCAGCGTCCCACGATCGGGCGACGCGGCCCGCCCACGCCGGGATCCACGACGGCGACGTGAATGGTGCCTTCCGGGAAGAACCTGTAGCTACTGCGGAGGATGATGGCCGCCTGAGTGATGTCCTGCTTGGCGATGTCGTGGCTCAGATCGACGATCTGCACGTCAGGGGCGATCCCGAGGATCGTGCCCTTCATCGTCCCCACGTAGTAGTCACGCGTCCCGAAATCCGACGTCAACGTGATGACCCTCTTCATCCTTCTCCCCCCTGATGCCCACACTGCTCCTGAAGCCACGCAAGGTAGCGAGGAGCTCCAGCGACGACCGGCAAGGCAATGACCTCGGGAACCTCATACGAATGTAGCCGTTCTATCCTCTCCTTCAACTCCTCGAAGCGCCCTGAATCCGTCTTGATGATCAGCAGGCTTTCCTCATCATCGCAGATGCCGCCTTTCCAACGATAGAGCGATCGGACCGCGGGAACGATGTTCACACACGCCGCGAGGGACTCGTCCACCAGCGCGCGGGCGAGCGCTGTCGCCTCATCGGGCGGGGCCGTTACGAACACAACGGACGCATCTGTCACGAGGACCTCTTCCTTCCCCACTAGTTCGAGAGCGCGTCCCCCTCGGAGCGCACGAGCGGGGGATGATGAACCAGTCCGCCGATCAGCTCCAGATCGGACGCGCGTACACGGCCCGCGTGGGTGGCGCCTACCCGCCTGGCGAATGTCCGATCGCCCTCTCCCGTGACGACGACCACCTGAGTCGTTCCGTCGCCAAGCGTGACCGTCACCCTGAGCTCCGGTTCATCGAACCCAAGCCGAGCCAGCGCATCGGGGTCGTCGATGAACTCCTGCGCCCGGAGCACCGAGAGATTGCGGAACGCGGACTCGAGTGGGTAGGCAATCAGCTCTCGGCGACCGCCGTCCGGCATGGCCATCATCCAGGTGCCCGCCGAATCGCGAACCGCGGCAAAGAGGGAATCCCCTCTGGCAATCTCCACCTCACTCACTTGAGACGTTTCGTAGTCGAGGATCCGTCGCTCCCTCAACGCGAACAAGGTCTTCAGATACTCGATTCGCGCGGACGCGCTGATCGTGAAGATCGCGGGCCCCGTGCTGCGCTTGGCGTAGTAGAAGTCACCCTCGCCGGCGGGGGCGCCCACCAGCAGGCTGTGCGACGAACCATCCTCCAAGAAGATCCCGATCAGGACATCCGGCGGTTCGAGTTGAAACTTCGCCGGGTCGTCCGCGAACTCCAGAACGAATTCCGCGATGAGCTGCGTGCGTAGGCGGCTCACGAGACCGTTGACGACGGCCTGATCCGCCTGAAACGAAGCCGGCTCCACGAGACTCCACGTGCGATCGGCGTCCCGCTCGATGATGAAGCGACCATCCGGGACAATCAGAACGACCCGTTCGGCATCCTCGCTCTTGAAGTTGGCGACGCGTCTGGAGCGATACCACATCGCCGGCCGCAGCAGATTCCCTTCAACGAACTCCTGCTCGATCAGGCAGACGTAGCTCGTGTCGTGGTCGACGACGGCATAGTAGGTGTTGAACGCGGGGTTTCGCCGCCCGACCAAAAGCGTGCGGCGCTTCGATGCTCCGCCTGTGAACGGCTCGATCGTGGCGATGATCGACGGCCGGTCGAGCTGGTACTTGATCTGCTGGCTGCGAGACCCCTCCACGATTCGCACCGCGCGCAGCGGCGAGAAGTACTCGAGCAGCGAGTGAACGCGCGCGTCGTCGGCTCTGTCCTCAATGGGAACGAGGAGATTCCATTCACCGTCGTCGTCACGTCGCGCTTCGACCGTGTCCCGTTCGGTCTCGATCCGAAACCATGAGATGCGGGACTGATCAAGGCTCATGACCTCAAGAGCCGACGCTTCGCGCTCCGCGTCCGATGGCTTGTCCTTCTCCCATCGAAGAAGGTAGAAGAGCAGGGCCGCGAAGATCAGCGCAAGCACCCATGTGCTTCGCCAGCGCATCAGACGTCCTGCCGCCGACGACGTGCCCAGACGGCGACGCCCAACGCCAGCACCAGCGCGGGATAGAGCACCATGGAGGTCATGCGAATGATCTTTCGTTGCGTGGTCGTGACGTGAAGGACGCGGTTCTCCGGGTCCTTCGGCCGGACGGCAATGAGATCCTCTTCGCCGGCCAGCCAGGAAACGCTGTTCAGGAAGAAGTCCTTGTTGCGCTGGTACTGGACAAACTCGTTGCAGGCGAAATCGGAATCCCCGACCACAACGAGGCGAGTCTCCGGACGACGAAAACGAAGAGCCGGATCGGCGGCCCGGGAAGTGTCGGGTTCGAACTCCCTTGCCGGAAGCCACATCGCCACGGCAAGCGGTAACGGTCCGGTCGCGTCCCGTCCTTCGTCCGGTCGTAGGGTCTCGTCACCCCTGAAAACGTCCATCTCCTCCCATGATCGCCTATCGGTCTCAAGGAGTACGGCTGTCGGAACACCAGACGCCACCACGCGCACCGGCCGAGCCCTGCTGAACAACGTTCTCTCGTTGCGAAACCCGGCAGTGATCGGATGGCTGCCGTAGGACGTTACGGTTGGCTTGAAGTACCCAGCACCGAGCTGGATAGAGGCCTCACTCGCATCTAGGACGACTCCTCGCCCGAGTTCTATTCCGAGCGGCGCCAGGATCGGGTCCGTTCCGAGCGTCGATAGGGAGTCCCCCTCCCGAACCGGATCGATCGCCAATAGCACCCGCCCGCCGCGATCCAGATAGGCAAGGATGCTCTCCGTCTCAAACGATAGCAGCGGTAGATCCGGCCCCGCCACAATCAGCGCATCACAATCATCCGGGACGGTCGAGTCTTCCTTAGGTGAGTGGGTCAGAACCTCGTAGTTTTCCTCACGGAGAAGATCCCGGGCCTGCGAGTAGCCCGAAACATCCTCGTCGTTCGGGTCTTTTTCGCCGTGCGCGGAGAGGAAATAGAGCCTCTTGCGCTCGTTCCGTGCCGCGCGAACGATAGCGTTAGTCACCGCGTGTTCCGTGAACACCTTTAGACGCTCCACGCGTCCGTTCACCTCCACCGCGATCGCGTCGTTCTCCTTTACTGCCAAGCGCTCCGCGCTGGCGGGATCCCGTGAGAGCCTGATGTTCCGCGCGGTCACCCGCCCCGATGCGTGAGCGTACTCCCGAAGCAGGTCGCGCACGATGCCGTGTCGCGGGTCGTTCTCAGGCACGAGTGCGTAGAGCACCACGTCGTCGGTCAGCCCCTCCAGAACGCTCTCTGTCTGCGGCGCCAAGCTAAACCGCCCGCTGGCCGAGAGATCCCTTCGCAGCGAGTAGCGCGAGCTGAGGAAGTTGAGTGCAGCCAGTATGCCGAACACTAGGAAAGTGCTCGTGATGACATTGAGACCGTAGCGCCCTTGGCGGGTCCTCAGCAGGCTGACGATGGAGCCGAATGCCATCAAGGCGGCGATGACGAGAAGCCCCGCCCCGGCGACCGAGATGTAACGGCTGAACGAATCAAACCCACCGGGAATGACGGCGGCGAGTCCAATGCCAATGAAGATGAGCAGCACCCCGACAAGCGCAACTATTCTCGCCTGGACCTCCGTCAACGCCTCACCCCCTCCACTTCAGCGACTCGATGGACCGGAGCGTCAGGAGCACGCCGAAGAAGACGAATGTGGCGAAGTAAACGACGTCATTCGTGTCGACCACACCCTTCTCAAAATCCTGATAGTGCGTCGTGATCGATATGTATTCGAGCACACTTGACAATGTCTCCCCGACGAACTGGCTGGACCAGCCAACCACGTAGAGCAGCAAGAACAGAGCGAACGACACGACGGCGGCGACAATCTGATTTTCGGTGAGACTCGAGATGAAGAGTCCCAAAGCAAGATAGGTGGCGCCGAGAAGAAAGAGACCCAAATACCCACCGAGTATCGGGCCTATATCGGGGTTCCCCCACAGGATCAAAAACAGAATGTGCAGAAAGCTCGAGGCCAACATGATGGCGTATAGGGCCAGGGCCGCCGAGTACTTCCCCACAACGATCTGCCAGTCCGTCACCGGCGAGGTGAGGAGTAGCTCGAGCGTCCCGGCGCGCTTCTCTTCGGAGAAAAGACGCATCGACAACATGGGCGCGAGGAAGAGCGCGACTATGAATACGACTATGCTGAAGTAGTTGCGAACGACTAGCTCGTTGATGTTGAAGGGTGGCGGTTGCTGCTGCATTCTCATCGCCTGCTGGACATAGATGAACTCGAGGCGAAGGAACTGCTCCACCAGCATGTCGAAGAAGTAACCCGTGAGCGCCAAGAAGACGGTCAGCACCACGTACGCGATCGGTGACGTAAAATAGGAACGCAGCTCGCGCTTGAAGATCGCCATCATCTGACTCATGGCGACACCTCCGGAACCGCGCCGGCGTCCTTTCGCGTCAGCTTGAGAAAGACCTCTTCGAGGCTCACGCGGTCTCGTGTTATCTCGATGAGTCCGAAACCGCCGCCGATCAACGCCGCCGCGACCGCCTCGGCGCCGGAAGCGGTGTCGAGGTCGACGTGCACGGTGACGATCTCTCCCGAAACATCCGAGGAGCGGATCGCCTTGACGCACGCCAGACCGTCGAGCGAGCGTCGAACCTCAGCCTGCTCACCACGAACCTGCAGTTTGAGACCCGTCGCCTCGCCTCTCACCGAAGCCCGCATGTTGTCCACGGTATCGCTCGCCACCAATCGGCCGCCATCGATGATCAGGACACTACTACACGTCTGCTCGACCTCGCTCAGGATGTGTGTCGACACGACAACGGTTCGATCTCCGGAAAGGCTCTTCACGAGCTCTCGAATGCTCACGACCTGGTTGGGATCGAGTCCCTCCGTCGGCTCGTCTAGGATGAGGATCTGGGGATCGTGAAGGAGCGCCTGGGCGATTCCCACGCGTTTTTTGAGCCCCTTCGATAGATGTCCGATCGTGCGATGGCGTCGGTCGGCTATCTGACTCTGTTCCATCGCGTGGGCCACGGCATCGGCCCGGGCGCCTCTCGCCACGCCCTTGAGCTCAGCGACGAATGAGAGGTAGGTCTGGACGGGCATCTCCGGGTAGAGCGGGACGGTCTCGGGAAGGTAGCCGACGTTTCGCTTCACACCAAGGGGGCTGTCGAAGACGTCGTGTCCCGCGAGGCTGGCCGTGCCGCTCGTCGCGGGCATGAACCCCGTGAGGATTCGCATCGTCGTGGTCTTACCGGCACCGTTGGGGCCCAAGAACCCCAAGACTTCCCCACGTTCAACCTCGAAGCTCAGGTCGTCGACGGCGGTGATCTCGCCAAACCGCTTGGACAACCGCTCCACCTTGATCATTCGATCGAAACCTCCTGAAGACCAGCAAAACTACGGGCGTGAGGCGCTCATACGGGGAGCCTGGCGAGCCGATCTTATAGCCTTACAGGACTCGCCGTGTCAAGCCGAGGCGCCCCCGGCCAGATCCTCCCGATAAACGGTTACGCGCTCCAGCAGTTCCGGAATTATGTCGGCCCCGATCCCCGGCCCGGATGGGACCGCGAGCGTGCCGTCATCGCCGACCCGGATCGCTGGCTCGACCAGATCGATCTCGAAGTAGCGGTCCGTCCCGGAGAGGTCACCCGGCATCGTGAAGCCGGGCAGGCTGGCCAGCGCGATGTTGTGGAGACGCCCGACGCAGGTCTCGAGCATCCCGCCGCACCATACCGGTATGCCGTTATCGCGTGCGAAGTTGTGGATGGACACCGCCTCGCTCATCCCCCCGACGCGCCCCAGCTTGATGTTGAAGACGGCCCCGGATCCCAGAGAGGCGGCCGCCCGAGCGGCGCTCAATCCGGTCAGCGATTCGTCCAGACAGAGTGGCGTCCTCAGCCGCTTAGCCAGCTCGGCGTGATCCACGAGATCGTCCCACGCAAGAGGCTGTTCGATCATCGCGAGATCAAACGCGTCCAGTTCCTCCAGCTGGGAAGCGTCCGATAGCAAGTACGCCGCGTTGGCGTCCGCGGCGAGCGAGATCGATGGGAACGTCTCGCGGAGCGCCTTCACCGGCTCTACGTCCCACCCCGGACGGATCTTGGCCTTGATTCGCTTGTAGCCGGCGTCGGCGAACGGGCGGGCGCGGCTGACAAGGCCGGCGGGGTCGGGTTCGATTCCCAGGCTGACGCCGGAATCCACATGGCTTCGGGTTCCGCCGATCTGAGCGGCGAGTGATTCACCACGCTCTTTCGCCAACAGATCCCTGAGGGCCCCCTCGACACCGGCCTTCGCCATGGGATGACCACGAACGGAACCGATCAACGGGCCAAATGCCTCCGCGTCGGTCAGATCGTGCCGAAGCAAGAGCGGGACGATGAATGACCGGATCACGTCGCGGGCGGTGTCGATGGTCTCATAGCTGAATAGCGGCGCGTCATGAGCGGTGACCTCGCCGTAGCCCGTGAGTCCACGGGCGTGAAGCTCGACGAGCAGTCCGCGTCTATCGGTCCAACGGCCGAAGCTCGTCTCGAACGCGAAGCGGAGCGGTATCTCCACGACCCGCAGCCGTACCCTCTCGATCTTCACTGCGCACCCCTAATCATGACGACCGCCGTCGGCCGCGGCTCGAGCCGGAGCCTGCCGTCACGAGGAAGTAGTCGCTCAGATCGTCGCCCACGCGGTGCCGCACGACGTCACTGACCTCTCCCCCCGCGCGCAGCGCCCGACCGAGCGCTCGGCGGATGGCACTCTGCCAATGCCCCGCCGTGGTGATGTCGCGTCTCTTGAGCAGCTGGATGTCCGAGGGAATGGCTACCAATGCCGGAAGCGTGACCGCCCGACGATTGGCTACCGGGGCGTCCCCCCGCTCATCATGCTCGAGCAAGACGACGCCGTCGGGCAGTTGCGTGGAAAGCGGAATCACACGGCGCCGCGCGCGCCGATCCGGCCGCGTGCCCCGGATCCACCACTCCACGAGCAGCCGGTCCGTGCCGAGCCCGGCATGAAGCTCTCCCAGCCCACCCGTCCCGTAGTAGTTGACCAGGTAGCGGCGCGCGATCACGCCCAAGTAGCCCAGGTTGAGGAGCGCGGCGGCGCGTTCGAGCGGATCGAACGTCCAGACAATCCGGTCATAGCCCAGGCCAAGAGCTTCGCGACGTTGGCGGCGTTTCAGCATCCGCCCGACACCTCTCCCGGCGTACTCGGGAAGGACCCCCAGCATCTTCGAATAGAGAAACGCCGATCGACCGTCCCAGCCCGGGTTGCTGTAGAGAAAACCGATCAGCGCGCCTTCATCGAACGCGCCGATTACCACGCCGCCGTTTCGAGCGATCACGTGCATCTGGCTCCACGGGATCGCGTGATCGCCGGAGAAACCCCAGACCTTCTGCTGAAGACGCACAGCTTCCTTGTAGTCGGAAATCTCTCGCAGATTTCGACAGGTGATCGGCACGCTAGCTCCCTGACGCCGCGAGAATGTCGGCGATGCGCTGCGAAGCGGTCCCGTCTCCATAGCAGTCGGTGTGGGAAAGACCTCCCGTGAAAGCCGCCACGGAACCGAGAATCGCCTGGGTCTCCGGCGGTATCAGCCGATTCCATCCGGCCTCTACCGTCTCCATCCACGCGGTCTGTTCACTGACCGTGACGCACGGAATCCGCATCAGATAGGCTTCTTTCTGTAGCCCACCGGAATCCGTGAGCATCAGAGAAGAATTCCCGAGAAGCGCGAGCATCGTCAGATAGCCCACCGGCTCCATCAGACGCACACGTCCCGTGCCGGTCACCGCGTCGAGCAATCCGAACGCTTCGAGCCGACCGCGAGTGCGCGGATGGAGCGGGATGACGATCGGCCGGTCAATCGCGACGAGCGCGTTCACAATCTCGTCCAGGGGTTGGCGCGCGTCCACGTTCGCGGGTCGGTGGAAGGTCGCGAGAACGTACCCACCGGGCTCGAGACCGAGCGCCTCGACCCGGTCGCGTCCGTCGCCGTGCCGCCGTCGCGCGTCGATGAGCACATCGACCATGACGTCGCCGACGTTGTGGATCTCGCCCGTGACCCCTTCCCGTTTCAGGTTGGCTTCACCCCGATCGGTCGGGACAAAGAGAAAATCGGAGAGCCGATCGGCGAGCAGTCGATTCATCTCTTCCGGCTCCCGGCGATTGAATCCACGGACGCCGGCCTCGACGTGAGCGCACGGAATCCCGAGCTTCGAAGCCGCGAGCGCGGCCCCCAGCGTGCTGTTCGTGTCGCCGAAGACGAGCACGATGTCGGGGCGGTTCTGGGCCAGCGCCTCCTCGACCGCGATCATCGTGCGACCGATCTGCTGGGCGTGCGTTCCGGATCCCACATCGAGGTGAACATCCGGCTCCGGAATCTCGAGTTCCTCGAAGAAGAGGCGGCTCAGCTCATAGTCGTAGTGCTGACCCGTATGGATGATCCGGCGGCGGCAGATCCGATCAAGCTCAGCGACCAGCGGCGCCAGCTTCACGAACTGCGGGCGCGCGCCGACGACCGCCGTGATCCGCATCGCTCCTGACGCCTTCCCCATCAGAGATCCCCACCTTGGGGTCGGATGACGATCTCTTCGAGCATCGCGGCGTCGGAAGCCGTCAGCGCGGCAACAACGGCTCGGGCCACGTCCTCGGGCGGCATCATTCGTTCCCTCGGCGCCTCCGGCCACAGATCGTCCCAGAGGGGCGTGTCCGTTGCCCCGGGATAGAGATCGATCACACGGATACCGCGATCGCGGTTCTCGACGCGCATGACGGCGCTGAGCGCCGCTAGGCCGGCCTTGGACGCCGCGTAGGCCGCGTTTTGGGCGAACGGCGTGCGGGCGGCGACGCTGAGGATGTTCACGATGGAGCCCGTCCCCCGCTCACGCATTCGGGGAAGGAGCGCGCGGCAGAGCAGAAACACACCGCGCAGGTTTGTCGCGATGGAGTCGTCGAACGCTCCGGTCTCCAGAGCGTGGATTGGCGCCGCGTGCGCGACGCCGGCGGCGTTGACGAGGACGTCGATTGGGCCGACGTTGGCAACGAGGTCGTCCACCTCCGCTTCACGGCGAACGTCGCAGGTCCGGATCACCCTGTTCGTCATCGCGGCCGCCGTCTCCGCCAGGCGATCCTTTCTGCGGCCGACGAGAACGGTGGCACAGCCTCTCTCCGAAACGGCCCGAGCCACCGCCGCGCCTATTCCGGAGCCGGCGCCGGTGATGAGCGCGGTCCGGCCCGAGAGATCGCCTGAGCTAAGAATGGTTCCTTCGTGAGACAAGGCTCAGAAGCTCCGATCGCGTGGCAGGGTCATCCTTGAATGCGCCCAGGAGCGATGAGGTGACGGCGAGCGACTGTGCCTTCTCGACACCTCGCATCATCATGCACATGTGGCGTGCCTCTACGATCACACCCACGCCGTGCGGGGCGAGAACCTCGTTCACGGCGTCGGCGATCTGCATCGTGAGCCGCTCCTGGATCTGGAGACGACGAGCGAAGACGTCCACGATTCGCGCGAACTTGCTCAGGCCGAGCACTTTGCCTTTCGGTAGGTAAGCAATATGGCAACGACCGTAGAACGGGAGCAGGTGATGCTCGCACAAGCTCATCACTGCGATGTCGCGAACCAGCACCATTTCGCTGCCCAAGGCATCGAAGAGGGCGCCGTTGACAACTTCCTTGATGTCTTGCTCATATCCCCTTGTTAAATCAAGCCATGCGCGGGCGACACGATCGGGGGTCCGCTCGAGACCCGGGCGGTTCGGATCCTCTCCGATCTCGACGAGCAGATTGCGCGTCAGGCTGCGGATCGCGTCCGTCCGCTCCACTTCACTATGCTGGGCCGGCCCGTCGGGCGGCGTAGTTGTTTTCTGACTCATAGACTCTGACCTCCACCAGCTTCCCGGCGGGCAGGTTGGCTTCGATGAGATCCCAGATCCGGCTGGCGAGGACCTCGGCGGTCGGTATGTGACCCTTCAAAAAACCCACGTCGACGTTCAGGTTCTTGTGATCGAGATGCGTGATGACCTCTCGATCCAGGTAGTCCCTCAGCGCGTTCAAATCGACTATCATGCCCGTCGTCGGCTCGATCTCGCCCGCAACCGTGACTTCGAGCACGTAGTTGTGTCCGTGTCCGGCGGGATTGCTGCACAGTCCGAAGATGCGGTCGTTTTCCTCGTCACTGAGGTCGGGATTGAATAGACGATGCGCGGCGGAAAAGCGCATCCGTCGGGTCACCGAGAGCATGCCCGTTCTCCTGAGATGGCCGTTTTCATGAGTGTCCGGCCGGATTTCGAGCGTATAACGCTACCCGTCACGCGGACCCCGGTCAAGGGCCGGCCTCAAGATGGAGCGGGCGTGGCCGATCTCAAATAGTGTGAGAATACGCATTCTAGCTAGAAAAACGCTCATCCTGGCAGCGCTCCTCGGATGCGACGGCGCACTTGCTCCGGCCGCCGACGCTGACGTGGCATCGGATTCCCCTGAATCGCCTCTGCCCCGCCCGCCGGAACTGGAAGCCAGTGTCGTGTTCTGGAAGGATGTCATGACGCGGTGGGGTGAGCGCGATATCCTCCTCCACGATCAGGACTCACCGAAGCGCGTGCTCTCCATCGCGCGTCTTCCCAAGCCACTTGAGCCCCGCTCATCTGCGGCGCGCCGTTGGATAGCCGACATCGAGGCCCGAACCCAAGAAATCTTCAAGAATGCCGCGGCGGACCTCGAAGCGGAACGCGACGCATCGCTGCCGGAGGAGTGGCTTCGCTTCCTGCGCGATGGCGCACAGGACAACGACATCGCCGGTGAAGCGTGGCGCCTGTCGAAACGCATTCGCTCGCAGCAGGGTCTGCGGGAGGTTTTCGCGGAGAGCTATCGTCGTTCCGGACAGTACATCACGCGGGTCCGGGAGGTTCTCACCGTACGCGGACTTCCGCCCGAGATCGCCTACCTCCCGCATCTCGAGTCGGGATACAACCCCAGAGCCAGAAGTCGCCTTGGGGCGATGGGGCTCTGGCAGTTCACGAGAGGCACGGCCCGCGACTTCCTCAGGGTGGATGATGTGGTCGACGAGCGCCTGGATCCCTACCGCTCGACCGAGGCGGCGGCCCGCTACCTGCGGAACGCGAACGATGCGCTCGGCTGTTGGTCGCTGGCCATCACTGCCTACAACTACGGTCTCAACGGTATGCGACGGGCCCTCAAGCGGCATGGTCCCGACATCGTGGCCATCCTGCAGAACCACGATGGTCGCGCCATGGGGTTTGCCACGCGAAACTTCTACGCGGAGTTTCTCGCCGTTGTCGAGATCATGAGCGATCCGGGGCGACACTTCCCCAACGTGAACCCGGAGGAGCCTTGGCGTTTCAGCGTCTTCGTGGCGGAGGAGTTCCTCGACCCGCACGCTGTCGCCGCCCATTTCGCCTGTGAATTCTCGACCTTCATCGATTTCAATCCAGCTTTCGGGGATGGCGTCGTGAGCGGCGACCGCTGGATTCCACAGGGCACGGTTGTTCGTGTTCCTCCCACGCATGCCGGTCGAGTGGCGCTGCAGTCTCGGTCCCTCCCGAACGAGGCACGCCATGACGCGCAGCGGCTACCACGCTACCATCGTGTCCGTCGGGGCGAGAACCTATCGAGCATCGCCGCCCGATACAGCACAACCGTTGATCGAATCCTCAAGCTGAACTCGCTCAGGAATCCCCATCGAATCTATGCCGGCCAGAGGCTGGCACTCCCCTTAGCCGCGCACTAGCTCCCACCTGCGCTCACGTTCAGCGCCCATACCGGAGACTCACGGGAGAGCGATGTCCTGCGTGCAGCAATGGGACGGACGTCGCGCCGCTACCGCCCCCCCGAGCGAACGCCGAGAGCCGCCAGCACCACACCCAAGCCACTGATGAGATAAACCACCCACTGTGTCAGAAGCGCGCCCAGGGCAAACACGATCCCTTCATGGCGCCACACGAATCGGAGAAAGATCGAGTTCAGGAGGGCAAGCACGAGGAAACCGAGAGCGGCAATCAGGAGCCAGCCCGCTCCTGCGAATAGCGCCCCGAGCGGACTCAGCAAGATTCCGAAGGAGAGCGGAACACTCAGCATATTCCGGACACGTAGGTTCAGGTCCCGGCGAACCGTTCGGTAGCGCATCATGAGACGGCTCCAGGGAATCGCCCGGCCGAAGAGGTCGGAGTGCAGGAGGCTCCAGAAGCCGTAGCGCTTGTGGTGCATGACCTGGATCGTCTTGTCGATCTGTAGCCGCTCGCCGGCGCGGCTGAGGCGGTAACCGAATTCGATGTCCTCCAGGTACCGCTGTCGCTCGTCCAGGCCGCCGAACCGCTCGAAGACGTCGCGCCGCACGAAGCCGCAGCCGGTCCAGAACGTCGTCGCTTCAGTATGCGCTAGCTGGTGGGTCCAATGGTGGACATAGTTCTTGTAGCGCGTGAAGAACCCCTTCTCGACGGGATCTGGATTGTACGAGCCGAATAGCGCGGCCAGCGAAGGGTCGTCGACGAAGCGCGCGACGCCCTTGCGGATGGTATCGGGGGCAACCTCCACGTCGGAGTCCGCGAAGAAAAAGATCTCCCCTCGCGCCCGCGCGCAGGCGCGGTTTCGGGCTGCGGCGGGGCCCGTGTTGTGACCGCGCACGAGTTGAACCCCGAGTCGCTCGATGATCTGCACGGACCGATCCGACGATCCATCATCCGAAGCGAGGACCTCGTAATCCGGATAGTCGCTCTCGAGAATCGCGGTGAGACAGCGCTCGAGCGTTCGCTCGGCGTTGTAGACCGGCACGATCACACTGACGATCGGAAGGCTGTTCGAGTTACCCGTCAATCCGCGGGTCCTCCCCCCTCGTCACTCACCCCATTCCGAGGATCAGACCGCGCGCGACCTGGCTTTGAAGCGCGTCGCGGCCAGAGCTGCGATCCCATGGCGACGACGCCGGCTCCGTAGAACACAGCGCCGAAAAGTCCCGCCGCGGCCAGAAGGCCGCCCAACGCAATCCACGAATCCGACAACGAGTGAACCAGCAACACGTCAGAGCCGTAGTCCACCACCACCCGAACCGCGAGATAGCCGATGACGGCGCCCGGCACCAGTCGACACGCGGCGCCGGCCATGCGGCGCACCACCAGGACCCCTTCTCGAGAGAGGTGGCCGGGCAAGGCGATCATGACGACGATGGTCGTCACGCTGGTCGCGAGCGCCAATCCCCGAACACCCATCGGGCCGACCAGGAGCGCGTCGAGGGCGACGTTTAGTGCCAGCTCGAGAACTCCAACCAGGAAGATCCATCCCGTCCGGCGTGTGAGGAACAGCAGGATCTTGAGCAACATGTTGAAGGAAATCGTTAGAATGGCCGGTGCGTAGAACAGGAGGGCGCCTGTTGTCCACTCCGTCGACGCGTCCGTAAACGATCCGCGCTCGAGAAGAAATGTCACGACAGGCTGGGCCGCACCGAGGAAGAATATGGTCGGGAACGCAGCCACGAAGAGAACCCGCCGGCCGGCGATCAGCGATTCCTCGGCCACCGATTTGCCCGCCGCCATCATCTCCGAGAGGCGCGGAAACAGGGCCGTGAGGTACGCTCCGGCCGTCACGGTCACCACGAATTGGACGATACGGAACGCGTAGCCCAGCGCCGAGAGATGACCGGCGGCCAGACGAGAGGCGAAGATCTGATCCACGACGAACTTGAGCTGATCGAGAAGCATCCAGATCAGCGCCGGGACGAGCAACGAAAGTACCGTCCTCGTCCCGGGCAATACGGGTCGGAGCTTGAGGACGAATCCGGACCAGATCCGCCATCCCGGTCGCCCCATTCCGACGAGCTGCACCGCCGAACCGATGAGAAACGAAACGGGAAGGGCCGTCGGCCCGAGCGGCCCCGAGAGGAGCAACAGTGAAGCGAGGATGGCGACCCGGCCCACCACGCGCCCCCGCGCAGGAGCCGAGAAATGATTCCATGCGTTGAGTATCGTCTCGGAGGTCAGGAAGAACGCGCTGAACAGGATCGACGGTGCCAGCACGCGCAGCATCGAGGCACCCGTCGATCGCGTTGCCGCGGCGAAACCAGGGGCCAGTGCCCCGACCACCAGCTGAGCGCCCGCGAAAAGGAGCAGCGCCACGGCGAGGAAGAGCAGAAACGTGTAGCCGGCGAACTGAAACGAAACGGCCCTAGCGGCCCCTTCGCCCTGACGGGCCCTTACCTCCGCCACCGTCGGGATGAAACCGACCTTCAGAATGTTTCCCGCCCACTCCATGAACGTGATCGGGATGATGAGCGCCACGAAGAACGCATCGGTCTCCGGGCGCGTACCGAAGGCCCGCGCGATCAGAAGCGTGGCCAGAAGGCCCAGCGAGAAGCGGAGGGCCCGCGCGACTGCGAGGACCAGTGTCGCGAATCGCACGCTCTCGACGCGTGCCCCACCTATCGCCGAATTGGCTCCCACACCGTCCTCTTCTTGCCAAGCGCAAAGCGAAACAGCCCCACAGTGGTCGAGATGTTACCCAGCGCGAAGTAAGTCGCAGCGGATAGAAGCTTCGACCTGGCGCGCGTTCTTCTCACCCACCCGATGAAAGCGGTCGTGTAGAAGATGTTTTGCAGAACGAAAATGAGGATATACATCCAGCCCGATGACGTCAGCACGGCGTTTGTCGGAAACAACAAGAGTATCGCGGGCGAGGCAAGGCGACGCAGAAGCTTGTGTCCGAAGAGAATGTAGGCATAGACACCGTGTTGCACCGGGTTCAGAAGATCACGTCGGCACATTAATGAGCGAAGCGATTGCTCGACGATGCGGACGCGGCGGTGGTAGTGATCGACGCTGCTCTGCAGCGGATCCTCAATCGAAACGGCGGCTTCCTCGAAGACCAAGCGCTTCCCGTGGCCGATGACTGCGGTTGAGACAAAGAAGTCATCCGTCACACCGGCCGGAATGGTCTCGAAGAAACGACGGCGGATGGCATAGATCGAACCATCCGCGGCGACGATGGAGCCCGCCAGGCTCTCCATCCGCTTGAGGAACTTGTCGAACTCCCAGTAAAGCCCTTCGCCACCCGCCATCGCCCCGCTCTTCTTCCGATTGATCTGGTTGCCGCACACTCCTCCCACTTCGGGATCCGCGAACGGCGCCACCAGGCTGCGGATGGCGTCAGGCTCGAAGATCGCGTTCGCATCCGTCAGGAGAACGATCTCGCCCGTGCAGGCTTCGATCCCTCGGTTCAGCGCGGAGACCTTGCCTGCCTGCGACGGCAATTCGATGAGTCGTATCCGCGTATCGTCCAGCGCGCGGACGTGCTCCGCCGTGCCGTCCGTGGAACCGTCGTCAACGACGACGACATTGAGACGATCGGCGGGATAGTCCTGCTCCAAGGTGTTTCGCAGCTTGTTGTCCATTCCATCTGCTTCATTGTGGGCGGCGATGAGAACGGTCACGTGTGGGGTGACATCATCGCATGCGTGGCTGAGGCGCCGCCACAATCCGAGGAAGATCACCGTAAGAGGAAAGCCGGCGTGCGCGAACGCCACCAGGATGACTAGGAACCAGAAGATCGCTTCGGTCATCGTGCCCTGCCGCGTCTGGCCAGAGCGCGTCTCAGCTTGCGCGCGTCGGGCATCGCGACCTCTCCCTCCCAGGCGAGATTTCGGATCACCGGCACGAGCGCGAGGAGAAGCCAGAGCGTCTTGTCATACTGAGCGCTCAAGAACAGGCTGGCGAACGAAAACGCCGTCAGGCCGACAAAGAGCGCGTCGTTGGCGGCACCGAGATCGCGCCGTCCCGTCCGCCCCACGCGGCCGGCCGTCTTTCGATTCTCGTACAGCGCGAAGAGGATCATGCTGGCGAAGATGACACCACCGAGAATGCCGGTCTCGACGCCGACCTCCAGAAACATGTTGTGTGCGCTCCTCCCGCGCTGTACATCGCCCCGCTCCATATCGTAGTAGTGGTACATCTGATCGAATCGCGAGTCGCGAAACGCGATCGGAAACGCGCCGGCCCCCACGCCAAACGGGTTCTCCCGAACCGCCTCTGAACCGAATTGGACGTAGAGCCAGCGTCCGCGAACGGACTCGTCGCCGCGCATTGGGCTCTCCAGGCTCCGCACTCGCCCCACGTACGCGCTCGGCACGAGCACAGAGAGGATCAGCAGCGCCAATAGTCCCCCTCCGAGGCCCATCAGCAGCACCTTGCCCTTGAGGCGGACCAAGTAGCCAAAGAACGTCATCAGGAGAATGAGTCCCATGGTAAGCGCCCCGCCCCGCGAGAACGAGTAGACAACCGCCAATACGATCAAAAAAGCGGAAGCGACCAGAAACAGCCTGATCCAGGGCGCCTTCTCGATCGAAATCATGAAGAGACAGATCGGTAGCGCCACGAGGATCGTCGCGGAGAAGAAGTTTGCGTCGAGATTGGCTCCCATCGCGCGGATCTGGCCTTCCACCGTGCCCGCCACCTGGGTGTCGAACACGGCCTGGCCTCGCAGATAGGCTACGATGGCGAAAACGGCCCCCAGGAGCGCCGCCGAGACCATCAGGCCGAGCACGATTCGGAGCTTCTCCCGCGTGTCGATCAGGTGGATCACGAGGAAATAGAAGACGATCAGCGTCGCGAAACGCCTTACGGCCTGAATCGTCAGGTCCGGCTCGATGCTCCACACCATCGACGACGCGGCGAGAAAGAGGAAGGCGAAGACCCATCGGTGCAGCGAGGTGCGCTGTGTCGCCACCGCGCGCTTCGCTGAGAGCGCGTGCACGATCGTCGCGGTCAGCGTGAATACGCCGAGAAGCTTGTAGAGGGAGAAGAACTCGTTGGGAATTCGGGCGAACAGCTCCATCGGGATGAGGAACGTCAGAGCGAAGACGCCGACCACCGGACGCCGGGCGATGAACACGATCAACGGTAGGCCGACGATGAAGCCTCTGATCTGCATCGCCGCGTGCCCCGAGAGAACGGCAAACACCGCGAGCTCCGCGAGCAACAGCATCCCCGCGATCATGGCGGGGGAAACGCTCGGAAGCATCTCCCTCTTCGTCCGTGTTCTCAGCTCGGTTCTGGCCATCGTCGGTGACCTACCATTTGACCGGTGATTTGACCTACGCGTTGACTCGGCGGCTCTCGGAACCGCAGAGTTCTTCGAACAGCCCGATGGTGTGCTTCGCCACCTGCTCCCACGAGTACGCGTTCAACACGCGGCTCTGCGCCCCCTCGGCCAATCGGCGCCTCAGCTCCGGATCCTCGAGGGCCCGAACAATGGCGTCGCGAAGCTCCGACGGCGAATTCGGGGTCACGAGAATGCCACTGGTGCCGTCCTCGATCACCTCGGGAAACGCGCCGACCCGCGTCGCAACGACCGGGAGTCCGACGGACATCGCCAGAAGCAGCACCCCGCTCTGGCTTATCTCGCGATACGGCAAGGCCAAGATGTCAGCGGCGGCAAAGTACTTGGGAACATCATCGAAGGGAATGTATCGAAAGTGATGAACGGCGCCCAGTGATATCGCCTGACGCCTGAATTCCTGGAACCTCACGCTGCTCAAGCGTGCGGGATCTCCGGCGACGACCAGCTTCGCCTTCGGGCGCTCGGCCGCGACCTCCGGCCACACGTCCATGAGGGAATCCAAACCCTTGTACTCCCGAATGAAACCGAAGAAGAGCGCCACCTCTGCGTCAGGGCTGATTCCCAGCGCCTGTCGTGCCGCGTCGCCGTCCCACGTCGTACGCGGCGTCTCGAAGAAGCTGTAGTCGCCGTGCGGCACAACGCACATCCGATCCGGCTCCACGGCGAACTCCCGCTGAAGCCGACGCCTGTCCAGCTCGCTGTGAACGATGATCCGGCCGGCAAGACGGTAGATCCATCGGTAGATCGGCCTGTGGATCGGCTGCTTCTCGGGCGGAACGATGTCGTGTGCCGTGAATACCATGTTTCGATGCCCGCCCCTCACGATCCCCATCAGCCAGATGATGATCGCGTTCGTGCAGTGGATATGGACGATATCGGGCTGAAACCTGTCGGCCAACCGCCGGACGGCGACCGCGTCCCAGATGAACTCGAGCCCTTTGAGAAACCGGAGCAGCCGATACGGAAGTCGCCCGCGAAGCCTCCAACCCAGGCGACTCATCACCTTTTCGATGTGGACACCCGGCGGGAGTGACGCCGTGCGCTCGTCCAACTCGTAGTCGGCGGCGGTGGCCACCGTGACCTCGACTCCCTTTTCGGCGAGCGCGCGGGAAAGATTGTAGACGTAGTGCGTCAGGCCGCCGCGCCCGAAGATCTCCACTTGAAGAACCTTCACGCGCGCCTCCGGGCCGTTTCGCGATAGATCCGCTCGAGGACTTCGGCAACACGATCCGGCGTGTGCTTCTCAATGAATCGCGCCCGCGCCTGTGCCGCCCGCTCACACGCCCCGGCGGCATCATCCGCCACCTCGCGCATGGCCGCGGCCAACGCGTCGGCATCGCCGACGTCGACCAGGATCGCATCCCTCCCGTTCCGTAGAACTTCCGGGATCCCTCCCGCTCGTGTCGCGATGACCGGCACCCCTTGCGCCATGGCCTCCAACAGTGTCAGCGGAACACCTTCGGAGAAGCTGGGCACGACAAGGGCGCTCCATTCACGCATGCGATCGGCGGCGTCCGGACGATAACCACCCCAGCTGACACGCGCCGCGGCCGGGTGAGACCGCAAGGCGTCCCGTTCCGGCCCCTCTCCCAGCACATCAAACCGCCACCCGTCCGGCAGTCCCGCGATCGCATCCAGGAAGACCTGCACACCTTTCTCCGCCGAGAGTCGCGCGACGACACCGAACGTCGGCGTGTCGGGCGGTGCGGCGGCGGAGAGATCTGCTTCGGCGAGAGCGGCGGGAGCGGCGTTCGGCATGACCGTCGCGTCCACACCGATCTCTCGCGCAAGCTGTTCCGACGGAACCGTCAGGACGCTCAGGCGCCGACCCCGCAGGAAGAACTGATTGAACCGATCCATCCGGTGGGAGCCGCCCCGCGCCGGGACATAGCCGTGCATCGTTCCGATGACGGGCGTGGCGGTGAGGCCGCCCACAAGCCACCCCAGAACGTGGCTCCTGTTCTCATGCGCGTGAATGAGATCGATCTTCCGAGACCTCACGACGCGGAAGAGACGCGAGAGCGCGGTCAGCGACTGCCGGTGTGCCCGCGGCAGCTCATGCACCGTCGCCCCGGCCTCGCGCGCATCGCTCAGAAACTCCGTCGTGGAACGATCCGGGTTCACGTAGACGGCGAGATCGAAGCCGAATCCACGCCCCGAGAGCGCTCGTATCCACGATACGATGCAGCGCTCTGCGCCGTAGTATCCCGAAGCGTTCCGGAGATGAAGGACCCGGAGCGACCTATTCGGGCGTGGCGAAATCCGTGTCCGAGTCTCCGAGAGTGACATACCAGTTGTCGCCGTTGTAGAAGGCATCCTGGTCCAGGTCTTCGATCCGATTGTACGCAATGTACTGAGATTCGCGGCTGTGCTCCGGGTTGGCCTTGAACCCCGCCGCGCGATACGCCCGCATCAAAGGCTCGACCGGGGATCCCAGGCCGTGCACAAGGTCCGCGCCCGCCTCACGAAAGCGATCCGTCACGCCGCTGAGCAGCAAGTACCAGGCCTCGAAGTCTTCCCGGCACGCCAAGAGATCCACGATGCGACCCTTCATGAGGTTGCCGCCCGACAGCGTTCTGGTGACGATCCATCCGGCCGTGCGTCCGTCTCGCCGCAGGACGAACCTGTTGTACGTCCGATCCGGAATGTCCGCGTATCGCCAGTTCAAGTAGCTCGCATCACGAACGGCGAGATGACTGAAGGTGGCGGCCGCCCGCCCCCAGAACTCGTCCACATCGTCATCGAACCGCTCGACCGCGTCTAACCGATGTTCCGAGGAGATCGACGGACGCCGCTCGCGAAACACCAGCGGCATCGCCACTGCGGCACCGATCCCGGCAGCCGACGCGATCAGGGGGTTGCCGAACTTCTCCTTCGCCAAGCGGCGATAGCTCAGCGGGCGAATCATCATCGGCGCCGCGACGATGTCCACGTGGTCGCCCAGAACCCGCTTCCAGTAGCGGTTGAGCGCCGGCCGGTTGACGCCCGCGATCAGGGGATGCGTGTCCCGCGCCTCGAAAGCGAGCCGTTGACCGAATCGCAGCCTCTCCTTCTTCTCGGTCCCCGCCTGACGGGCCATGAAGTCCACGATCCACAGCCCCCAGCTCACCCGACCGTCTAGCCAGAATTCCTGGGAGATTCCGCAGATCATGGCCACGATTTCACCGCGCCGCTCGATGACCCGAATCGCGGGTTTCCCGTTCCGGTTCTTCGGATTGTCGAAGTACTGCCAGGTCCAATGACGACGACTGTTGTCCATCACGGCCTCGTCATAGATCTCCGACATCAGCTCAAACACTTGCTCGGTATCTTCCACACGGTAGTCGCGCAGAACGACGTCGTCACGCACCTCGCCCTGAACCTCCCTGCCGGCGGCCCGGACGGACTCCGGCCGCTCCCGGCTTCTAGCATCGCGGTTGACAGTTCCGACCCCCGCCCACCAGAATGCGCGCGTGGAGGTGATCGATGGAAGCTGGACTACTCTACACCGCTGCGGGGCCCTGGATCATTGCCCTTTTCTTTCTTCTATTTATCTTCGTCAGTTTCCGGAAACCTCTAGAGGGATGTCTGCTCTACACGGCCTACCTTCTTGCAGCCAACTACATTACGTACAGGCCGGACTTCCAGGCCATTGGCTCGGGGGCAGGCATTCTGGTGCTCGCGTGCGTCGCCGCGGTCCGTCGACCGCCCATGCGCGGAGCATTCTCTGCGCCGGCCGACCGCTGGATGGCGGGGTTCCTCGTCGTCATGCTGATCGCGGCGATCCACGGCTGGCTCGCGGGTCACTCACGAGCCCTGATCGCGGCGGACGTGTACCACTATCTCCTCGCGGGCCCCCTTCTCTACTTCACCATTCGTCTGCTGCTGCCGCCGGAGCAGATCGGGAGGTTTGTGTCCCGCTACGTCGTGCTGGCCACGCTGGCCGCCCTCCTCGTGATCATCGTCCTGCGAGGCGACCATGACCAAACGTACGTCTGGCTCATCGGCTCCCACCTCGAAAGCGGCATCCGCTTGAAGCCCGACTTCGCGTTCCCGATCGTCGCGCTGCTGGCGGCCGTCGCGGGGCTCTTCGCCCGTCCGAAGCCGGGAAGCGGGATAGCCATCCTGCTACTCACGGCCTCGCTCGTGCTCACCTACAAGCGTACGCTGTGGATCGCTTTTGCTGCCGGACTCGCGGCCCTCTGGCTCCTTCCGGTCCTCCGGCGCGGCGCGTTCGCGGATCGGCTCCGCTCCCGGCTGCGAACGACACCCTTGCTCGTGGTCTTTCTCGCCGCGGGGGTGGCCCTGTCAGTTCTGGCGGGACTGAGTCAAACCAGCGCAATTGAGCGATCGGCCGACCTCGCGAAGCCGGGCGAGGTCGAGACGTATGCGGTCCGCCAGACCCAGTGGACGGAAGCACTCTCCATCATTGTCGAACGGCCTCTCGGCTGGGGATTCGGAGCGTCGCACACCATGACGCGCGACATGGGTGACATCGGCCCTACTCATCACATTCACAACATGTACCTGCAGTGGTCTACCCAGGGAGGGATTCAGGCGTTTCTCGCCGCGTGCGGCGTTCTGGGGTCGTTTCTGCTCGCCGCGTGGCGACGGCGCTCGGATCCCACGATGCTTCCCATCAGCGCATCCGTCCTGGCGCTCATGGTGGCCGGGCTCGCGCTCCTCAGCTTTTACACGCCCATGGCCAGCGTTTTGCTGGCCATGGGCGTCAGCCTGGACGCCGCAGCCGGTCGACGCAGGGTCGAGCCGGTGTGATTTCTACTCGGCGAGAATGATCTTCTTGACCTGCTGGTCCCGACCCGCCTGCAGACGAACGAGGTAGATCCCGCCGCGCACCCGCCGGCCGCCCGAGTCCCGGCCGTCCCAATCCACGCGAAACGTGCCGGCATCCAGTCCGCCTCGGAAGAGGTGCGCCACCCTGCGGCCCGCCACGTCGAATAGCTCCAGACTAACCCGCGAGGAGGTCTCGGGAAGCCCGAAGCGAATCGCGACCCGTCCAGGGGCGGGGTTGGGCGCCGGATTCGCGAGCAGCAGCGCGATCGGCGGCGGACCTTCCAGTGGATCGATATCCCAGTCGTCGTTGACCGGGTCCGCAACGTCCTTGTACCACACGATGGCCGGGTCCTGTGTGACCGTGAACTCGACCTCTCCGCGCGTAAGCGCGAGCTGTGTCGAGTCACCGAGCTGAGTGTAGTGCCAAACCGCCGTTGCCTCGTCGGGGACCGTCAAGGTCACGGTCGCGTTGCCGTCCCCATGTGTCCCGTCGTCCCACCAGAGAACGTGCACGTCCTCCGTCTCTGTGTCTCGATCCGAGAAGACGTGGTCAGCGACGGCACCGGCGGCGAGCGTGTCCACCCGCTCGAACTGATGACGCCATCCGGTGAAGCGGGTCAGAAGCGAGCAGGCGGTTGCCATGTCGGTGGCCATGCCGTCTTCGTCGTACGGACCCAGTCGCGCCGTTCCCTGCAACACGTACTCGTTCGAGAGGGGATACCAGATGCTCTGATAGATGCCCAGGCCGAGCCCCGCGATGATCTTCTTCATGAGCTCCGAGGCGAGAAGCGGCGCGTCCTCGGGGCTGGTGTCGCACGCGCGTGGATCGTACTCACCGTCCATACACCAGTTCGATGCTTCGTTATTGATCTTTCGTGGGATCGCCGGAACGCCATCGAGAACCTGGTCGCTCATGTCGATCGTCTCGTCGATCCACGCCACGATCTCATTCAGCAGCCACGGATCCCCCGTGTATTTGAAGTTCAGCTCGTCGACCAGCAACATCCCCAGATCAGCCGAGTAGAGGTTCTGGAGAACGGTCACCACGCGGTCGTAGTTGAACTGGACTTCGACTTCGTTGAAGAACGATTGGAGCTGTCCGACGCTGGAGATCGACCAGATCTGCGGCAAGTCGCGACGCACGAACGCATCCCGGTCATAGTAAGCTTGAAGGAAATCGCGCGCCTCCTGCCAGGTCCAGTCGCCCGCGTCATATCGGTCCTTGGCGATGGGCGCGCCCCACGATCCCGATCCCATGCCGCTGTCCAGCACGAGGATGTCGGGATCGGCATCGTTCGACGCCATGCGCGCGGTCGTCAGGATGCGGATGTACTTGAGCGCCGTATTGGTCGGGCTGTCGCCGGTGTACCAGAACTCATCCGTGTTGATCTCGTTCTCGATCGTGATGCGGTCGATTCGGCCGCTGTAGTGATCCACGAAGGTGTAGATGTAGTCGTAGTACGACTCGCTGTACCCGTAGGTCGGATCGAACGTGTCGAGGAGATCGAGAGGAGGAACGGATGCATCCGGGCGCTGCGGATAGTGCCCGGTCGCCCAGAAGTCCACGAGATCCGTGTCCTGTCCGATGCGGATGACGGGCGTCATGTTAATGCCGCGGGCCTCCATGGCCTGCAGCCATGCTTCCTGCCCGGCGTTGAAGTTGAAATCATCGTCTTCGGGCTCGAAAAACCTCCACTCGACCGGAACGCGCATCCAGCCGACCCCCAGCCCGGCACCGAGATCGAACGCCTCGTCGCCCTGAAGCTGGATCGGCATCACGCCGATCGGGCTGGGTGCCGTTTCCGCATCATATGCAAGTGCGCATGCCGGCACGATCGCCGCCAAGACCACAAGGATCCCTACCGATTTCATCGATCACTCCCATTCCACGCGCATCAAACAACAACCGAAAAAGACAGGTGGACCTCGAGCGTTTTCACGTCGCTGCCCACCCACGATGCCGGACGGCCTGATCACCCGTACCCTTCGCCATCTTTGGCTACGCGCCCGGGCGGATCCGCTGTCCGAGATTCTTCAATGTACCGACGAAGCCCCCGGCCTCTTTCTGCGTGCCCTTCCGCTTCACGCGATCGGAGCCATGGCCGTAATAGTAGTAGCCGTTCGTAGACGAGCCGCGCGCCTTGTTCAACACCGCCCCGATGACCCGTGCACCGGCGTTCACGAGCGTTTCCTTCGTCGCGAGTCCCTGTTCCTCCGTCGTCTTGCCGCTCTCGAGAACGACCAGGACACCGTCCATCTGCGCGGCCAGAACCGGCGTGTCGGTCGTCAGCAGCGTCGGCGCTGAATCGAAGAGAACGATGTCGTAGGTGCCGTGCGCGCGAAGCCGGTCGATGAGCCCCGTCATCCGATCGGACTCGAACAGCTCCGCCGGATTCGGTGGGATCGGTCCTGACGGCAGGAAGTCGAGGTTCGGGAAGCCCGAGTCTTGCACGACCTCGTCGAGCGCCTTCTCGCCCGTCAACACGTCGGTGACACCCGGAGTGCCATCCAACTCCAGAATCCGCGCGAGCGACGGCCGTCGAAGGTCCGTATCCACCAAGAGGACCTTCTGGTCCATCTGCGTGAGCGCGAGTCCCAGGTTGATGACGGTGGAGGACTTGCCCTCCCCCGGGCCGGAGCTCGTCACCATGAGGGTGCGAATAGGACGCTTCACCGAGGAGAAGCGCACGTTCGCCCGGAGCTTTCGGTAATGCTCGAACTCGTGCTCCTGCGTTCCCTCTTCGAGGAAGTGTCGGTCCATCCCACGGATCTTCGGCACGAAACCAAAATTCGTCATACGCAGCACGTTGGTGATGACGTCCCCGGACTTGATGGTGTTGTCGCGGTACTCCATGGTCAGGACGATTCCGACGGACCCGAGAAAACTCAGGATCAGCACGTAGACCATCAGAAGCGCGCGGGAGAGCGTCGGACGCGCCACCGACGCCAGATCGAGCACCGTGGCGTTTCCCTGGATGCCCTCGATCTCCACCTCCATCGCTTCCAACCGTTCCAGCAGCCTGCGGTACTTGTCCTCCGTGATGCTGGCCTTGAGAAGGAATCGCTGAAGCTCGAAAGACTTCGGCGGCAGCTCCGCCAGCTTCGCGCGTCCGGCGTTGATGGCATCTCCCAGCGCCTGGATCCTCGCGTCGAGGCCGATGATCCGGATGCCGGTCGACGTCAGCTCGGTGCGGAGAGACGAATAGTAGGACTCGCTCGTCAGGCTGGCGGCCCCGTCCTGAGGTGCCAGCGCGGCCGTTTCGAGACTCTCGCGAGTGGTGAGCACCTGCTCCTCGAGGAGCTTGCGCATGGGATGCTCGGGACCGTACTCGGTCTTCGCCCTCTCCAGCTTCACCTGAAGCTCGCTTAGCCGCGCAACGAGACCACGGACGGCCGGGCTCTCGAGTGGGCTGACCTTGATCTTGGTCTCGCTGAAGAGATGGCGGTAAAATTCCTCGTACCGCGCCTGCTGCTCCGACAAGTCCGCCTGCGCCAGCGTGCGGTCTTTCTCGAACTCGGTGACCGCGCCCAGCAGCTCCGCCGTCTCCACATCAAGATCCGTGACCTGCTCGCGCTTCTTGAAGTCGCCGATATCCTGCTGGATCAGCGCCAGCTCGCGCTCGACGACGCCGATCTCGTTCAGGACAAACTGCGCCGACTCCTCCATCTCGCCACGGATCCGGCTGCGATTGTCTTCGATGAAGACTTCGGCGGCGACGTTGGCGATCGCGACGGCGTGATCCGGGTTCTTCGCCCTAGCCGTGATCTCGAGCACTTCGGGATCGTAGAACTCCGCGTTCACCGCCCGGCTTATGAACAGCGGCTCCACCACGAGCGTATCCGTGCTCATCTTCGCGGCGATCGCCACGGAGATCGGCATGCCCGTCACGATCGTCGCGTAGGTCTTGCCGGAGAACGATGCGCTCGCGGTCAGCGGCTTCGCGCGCCCGCCCGTGTTCTGCTGGTAGAGGCCGATCTGATCCGTTTCGCCGATCGCCAGAAGGCTGGTCGCCCGGTACGACGTCTTGACCGACATCGCGCCGAGCCCCAGCACGACGAAGAGCACGACGAAGACCGTCAGAAACAGCAGCTTCCGTTGGAGGAAGAGATCGAGATATGCGGCCAGAGTTCCCTGGTCCTTCTTTTCCATCCGTTAGAGCTCCTCAGGGCGGTCCACGGGCAGGGGCCCGTTTCGCTTGTTACGAGCCTCCGCGGGCCCAGCTCCATTTCGAACACCGTTTGCCTTTGACCGAATGATGGCCATGGGCACACGGAAAACCGTGGCGGCGGCCACTTTGAGATCCATCTTGAGACTGCGATTTGTGATGTATTCCGTATCGTACTGAAACTTCTTGTGGGCAGGGTCATAGTAGTCGGCCATGACCTGGGACAGACCGGTGATTCCCGGCCTGATCTGGAGGATCTGCCGGAATCCCGGAATCGTCTTCAGAAACAGACGCGCGCGGATCGGGCGTACCGGACGCGGCCCCACGATGCTCATGTGCCCGCAGATGACGTTGTAGAACTGCGGAATCTCATCCAGCTTCGTCTTTCGAACGAAGCGCCCGATTCGCGTGAAGTGCTGAGAGTCTTCCTGCAATAGATGCACACCGATCTGGCTCTCCACGTTGTTCTTCAACGTACGGAGCTTGTACATCATGAAGACCTTCCCGTCCTTGCCGACACGCCGACCCTTGTAAAACATCGGCCCCCGGCTCTCAAACTTGGTCAAAAGTCCCAGCGTGATGACCGCCGGCATAAATAACGCCAACGCGGTCGCCGCGAACGCCGCGCTGGCCGTTCTGCGGAAGAGGTAGTAGGGAGTCGACCAATCCTCGTCCAGATTTCCCTGGGTGATACCGTGTTCCGACGCTACGATGCCCGATGCGCTTTCGATGATGCCACTCATGTCTACTACGCCTTTGCCCTCAGCTCCCTGTACAGATGACGGTGCCAGATGCTGAACATCAGGAGACCCCAAATCTCCCGACTGCGGTCCTCCCTCCCCGTCTCGTGCTGATGAAGGACCTCCCTCACGGACTTCGCGTCAAAGAGCCCGATGTCCGCGAGATGCGATTCCGAAAGATAGTCCGCGACCATCGCCGATAGCGGCCCTTTGAGCCACTGCGACGCCGGGACGTTGAATCCTTCTTTCTTCCGCTTCAGGACGTTCTGCGGGACATAGCCGGACAAGGCACGCTTCAGAAGCACCTTCCCGTTCCGACCCCGCTGTTTGAGCTCGGTGGGCATCCGCGCCGCGAACTCGATGATCCGATGGTCCAGAAGCGGTACGCGGGCCTCCAGCGAGTTCGCCATGCTCATCCGGTCGACTTTCACCAAGATGTCATCCGGCAAGTATACCTTGGTATCGACGTACAGGAGGCGATTGAGCGTATCTCCTCCGTCCGAGCTGCGTCGATAGACGTCCTCGAAGACACCATAGGTGTCCGAGCGCGCCCGCCCATTACCGTTCCCTGTCGCGTATAGACGTTCTTTTTCCGCTTCGTCGAAGAGCAGTTTGAACCGGTAGTGCGCCTGTTCCGGCGGCAAGGACGCGGCGCGCACGAAGCGCTTGGCCTTGTATTCAAAGCTGATCTTGCGGTCCGAAGTCGGAAGACGCTCGACGATCCCCCGGATCACGTGATCCTTGAGAAAACCCGGGAGCCGACGGTACAACGCCGCGATCCGGTAGGCCGCATACGTTTGATAGCCCGCGAAGACCTCGTCGCCCCCGTCGCCCGAGAGCACGACTTTCACGTGCTCGCGTGCCAGCCTGCAGACCTGGTACAGCGGAACCATGCTCGAGTCCGCGTACGGCTGGCCCAGGTCCCAGGTGAGCTGTCGAATGAACGGTTCGTCGGGCGCCGTCACCTCGACTTCGTGGTGCTCGGTTTCGAGCAGCTTGGCCACCTGGCGCGCGTATCGGATCTCGGAATACGACTCCTGCGGGAAATGCACGGAAAACGTCTTGACCCGTTCCGAGTGGTTGCGGGTCATGAACGCCGTGACGGCACTCGAGTCCACACCGCCGCTCAGAAGCACACCCACCGGAACGTCGCTCAGCAGGCGTTTCTTCACCGAATCGTTCAGAAGATCCCGAAGCGCCTCGATTCGCTCATCGTCGGACAACGTGCGCTGCGCCTCGTAGCTGACGTCCCAATAGCAGCCGGTTCGAAGTCCGTCCTTCGCGCTCAGCCGAAGCCAGTGTCCCGGCATCAGAACACGCACGTCGGTGAACACCGTGTGCGGCGCCGGGATGTAGTTCAGCGACAGGTAGTGGTGGATGCCTTCGAGATCCAGCTCGTCCCCGACGTCACCGGCGAGAAGCATCGACTTCATGTCGGAGCCAAAAACGAAACGGCCGTTCTTGTACGAGTAGAAGAGCGGTTTGATGCCCACCCGGTCCCGTGCGATGACGAGCTCACGGTCGTCGCGATCGAAAACTGCGAAAGCAAACATTCCGTTGAGGCTCGCCAGTCCGTCCAAACCCTGGTCCTCCAGGATATGCAGGACGGTCTCCGTGTCCGTGCGGGTGCGAAAGCTATGACCGCGGGAGATGAGGTTGTCGCGCAGCTCGGGGAAATTGTAGACCTCGCCATTGTAAGCGATCCAGACGCGACCGTCCGCATTCCCGATAGGCTGATGTCCTCCGTCGATATCTATGATCGAGAGACGGCGGGCGGCCATGCCGAAGGAGCCGTCCACGAAAAACCCCTCATCGTCCGGACCGCGCGGCTCCATCGCGTCGTTCATGCGACGAAGTCGCTCCTGATCCACCGGTTCACCCGATGAGAGGTTCCAGTATCCGCAGATGCCACACATGGTGCCGGCCGGCTCGAGTCGGATTCCAGCTAGGAAGTGCGCCGAGACGGAAGCACGTGATCGAGCACGTCTGCCATCGGCGCCAGCGTCACTTCCCTCAGAATACTCTCGAGCTTCTCCTCCATTCCCTTTCGACCAATCTCACTCGCGAAGCGGCCGTCCCACCGCTGTCGCCAGCTCATCTTTAGCTTCGACGGGTCCGGATCCAGCTCCCAGGGGTGGAAGTAGATCACCACCGGTTGCCCCTCGCGATTTCTCCGCCGAATGATCCTTCTGACCATCGTGCCGGGAAGCAGCCGAAGGTAGCCACCTCCCGAGAAGCATAGGTTCCGTCCAAACGCGCGAACGGTCGATACGGGGAACTCCCGTATTGAACCGCCGCCCGCGATCGGAACGCGATACGGATATCGCGGCGTATCCGACATTCCGCCGTAGTAGCGCCGCATCGGCTGCACGCTCGAGTCGTAGTCGAGCCCCGCGGCAAGCAGCTCCTCAAAAACCCACGGGGTCGCTTCGGTCACGGAAAACGACGGGGCCCGATATCCACGGATGGGGCGCCCCGCGCAATCCTCCAGGACTTCCAACGACCGCCTCAGATCGGTGACGAATTCAGCACGCGTCAGCGTATGCACCAGCCGATGCGCGTGGGAATGCGACGCGATTTCGTGCCCGCTCTTCGCGATTCGGCGGATGAGCTCCGGCCGTCGTTCGGCCAGCCAGCCCAGCACGAAGAACGTCGCCCGGACCCCGGTCCGTTCGAGCAGATCCAGCGTCCGCCCGGCGCACAGCTCGATTCGTTCCTCGAACCGGTCCCACCTGTTTCGATCAACGACGCTCTCGTAGTAGAGAACGTGGTACCAGTCCTCGAAATCGACGGTCAAAGCGTTGATGACGCCCACAGCGCAGGGTCACCTCGTCGCCCGGTCGTACAGCAAAAAGCTCGTCGATACCGTAGAGAGAACGATGGCCCAGTTCCGGAAGCTGCTGAACCATGAAGACCCAGGGACGTAGATCACGTCGCCAGACATTACCCCTATATCCTCCATGGTATCACCATTTTCCAGCGCGTTCTTTAGATTTTGCTTGAAGAGAGTGTCGCCCCGGGTGACGCGCGCATTGTTGAGCCTCGCGTTGCTCCGAGTTCCTCCCGCCATTGCGATCAACCCGCTGAGCCTTTCGCCCCCTTCGATCGAGTACTTTCCGGGCGCGTTGACCTCGCCCAGCACCGTCACCGTGTGAAGAGGTTTGATGACGACGTACGGACGATTGACGTAGTACTGCCAGATCTTCTCCGTCAACTGACTCCGCAACGTGGGCACGTCCAGACCAGCGGCTCGGATCGGCCCGATGAACGGGATAACGAGCATGCTGTCGGGTCCAATTCTGTAGATTCCGTCGAGTTCCTCTTCGTACCCGGTCACCTTTAGATCGATCGAGTCGCCTACATGGTAGACGGCCCCCGCCCAGGCGGCTGCCACCACCGCACAGGCGCCGAGAACCGCGAGAATACTGATCGCCAACTTCATAAACATCTTTCCATACTTGAAGCTAATGTCCTGCTCCGCAGCTACACTTTGCGAAACGAGATAGATGCGCCCCTTTTCTTTTTCGGACGCCACGCTGCCTTTCTTCTGTACGGGAAATGCTGTTCTTTGCAGTCCCGCTGAAACTTATGCCTCTTGAGATCGCACGGGCGTTGAACACGGTGACGGCGTCTAGCAGGGGAATAGCGTCGAGGCTTCGCAACCGGTTAAAGCACAAAGGATTATAAAGTTCTTTCGGTTACCGGTCAAGCCGAAACCACCGTAGTGAATCCAACTGTGGCCGAAATCGGCACCTGGCGTCATCTCGGCCCGCTTGGCGGTGGAATCCAGATAGATGGGCTCAGGGGAACGGTTTCGAGCGGGCCACGACCGCAGGATCGTGGCGATGTTCCCGTATTTCGCCCCCCCTTGCCGGATATCGGGTACCTGCGCTAGAATCAATAGGCAGCTGCTCTAGTTGGGATCGGTGGGTGCGCCGTTGCGCGCTCGGCCCCCCCTCCGCCATTTCATCAGCTAAAGGGTTTCAACGATGGAAGTTATGCCACCGACATCGATAGCTCGTCACGCTCCGCTCCTCGGCCTTGGTCTTCAGCGGGTGAGACGCTCCAATTCGGCGTTCGTCGCCTTCCTGGGAATCATCTTGATCGGCGCGCCGGGAGCAACGGCTGAAGGAGCCGTCACCGAGTGGCATCCGGATGACAACCCGCACGTCCTGACGACCGACCTCGTCATTGGATCGGGCGATATCCTCCGTATCTTCCCAGGCGCCGAAGTGCGACTGGATCCCGGCGTGACGCTCTGGATCGATGGCGGCCGTCTAGAGGCCAACGGCGCGGATGGGAATCCGATCCTCTTCACACGCAATCAGACCGACACCGAGTGGGGGGTGATCGCCTTCCAGAGCAGCAGCCTGAACAATGTGATCTCGCACACGATACTCGAGTACAGCAGCAATGACCCGACGCTCAGCCCCGACTACGGCGGGGCGGTGTTTCTGGACGAGTCATCGACCCTCCTCTTGGAGCACAGCGAGGTTCGAAACACGGGGTTCGAGGGTCTATACGCGCAAGATGACGCCGAACTCATCGTTCGCGATTCCTACATTCACGACACCACACGCCAGGGAATCAACGTCAAGTGGGGTGCGAGCGCCCGCGTCCAGAGATGCGAGCTCCACACCATCGCCAAAGAGGTTGTGCCGAGAAACGACGGGATCGAGCTGACCGGCGACGGCAACAGCGACTTTTTCGAGATATCGGATTGCCTGATCTACGACATCGGGGACGACGGCATCGACCTCGATCTCGACCTGGATGCGACCATCACAAACAACGTAATCCACGGCTGCGGAGACAAAGGGATCAGCGTTTCCATGGGAAGCCGCGCCACGCTCACCAATAACCTCGTCTACGATTGCTTCTGGGGACTCGCGATTCAATCGGGAGCGGATGTCGACGCCGCCAATTGCACGATTTACGACACGCACTACGGCATCCGAGCGATCATCGACGACCAGGGCTGGCCCGGTGGCACCGCAGACGTCAAGAACTTCATCATTTGGAACACGACCAGTCAGTCCGTGACACTCGATACCGCGTCGACCGTCACCGCGACCTACTGCAACTTCGATGACGCCTACGCGGGCGCGGGGAACATTTCGCTCTATCCCATGTTCGTAGATCCCGTGGATGGAGACTTCCATCTCTTGCCCCTCTCGCCCTGCATCGATTCGGGATCCAGCGACTGGCCCGCCCCCGACCGCGATCTCGACGGCGATGCGCGCGTGGACGACGGGGATGTGCCGAATACCGGAGGGGGCACGATCGACTACTACGATATGGGGATCGACGAGTATGTCGACCCGACAAACGCGGTCGAGGCGGGAATCGAGACTTTGCCCGGCGCCATTCTCACCGTGGTACCCAACCCGGCGGTTCGCGGCAGCGCGCTGCTGATCAGGATGTCCACGGAAAGCCGAGTGACCTTGCGCCTGTTCGACGCGACGGGGCGCTTGCTCCAGGAGCGGATGACCGGACGGCTCGGCATCGGGGAGCACGCATTGCCGCTCCTCGATCCGACGGCCCCCCGTGCCGCCATCGGGCCGGGCGTCTATTTCCTGAAGCTGCAGGGCCGGGGCTTTCGCTCGAGCGCCAAGTTCGTGCTTCCATAGCGTTCGCCGACGCTCGGATCGGACGCCGGCAGAACTCCCTAGCGAGGCGTAAGCATTGACAGGTCAATTGGTTAAGCGGTATAATCGTAGTCTGAATTCGTGTAGCAATCGCGCATGATTGATCTGTGCGCGACGGCTGCTCTGATGGTCACCCGACGACGAGAAGCACCTATGCGAGCCACCATCAGCCCCCCGATGATTCCGCCCGGTGTGGCCTGGATCGTCATCGCCTGCTGCGCCCTGACGATCCTCGCCTCGCAAGGTCTTGCCACCGAGATCCGCTTCAACTGTGGTGGAAACGCCTATACCCGTTTCGACGGGCGCGAGTATCTGGAGGATGATGCCTACCCGGGCACCATGGGGGCCGGCTACAGCGGCGGCTCGACGTGGGAGAGTGAGTTGCTCCCCGGCGGCACGTCCGATCACACGCTCTATCGCTTCGCGCGACGGGGTGAGTTCGAATACCGATTCGACGTTCCGGACGGCCCCTATCTCCTCGAGCTGGCCTTCTCTGAAATCCGGGTTCACAGCCACGGACTTCGAGCCCAGGACGTGCTGGTCGACGGGCAGGTCGTCCTGGACTCGCTCGACATCGCCCGCCACGCATGGAAAGACTACGCGTTGGATTTCCTACTGCCGGTCGAGGTCATGGGCGGCACGATCGAAGTCGGCTTCGACTCCTATGCGGGCCTCCACGAGGAGGATGCGCTCGTTGCCGGTGTCGGGCTGATCTCCCGCGATCCCGACCTGATCGCTCCCGCTTCACCGACGAACGTCGAAGCCATCGGCGGCTATCGCCGCAACATCCTCTCCTGGAGTCGCCCGTCGGATGACGACGTCGCCGGCTATCGCGTATACCGCGCCACCACGTCCGGCGGACCGTATGACCTCGTGGCCCCCGAGTATGCGCTTCTCGAGCGCTGCTACGACGACAGTGTTGTCACCAACGGCCCGACCTACTACTACCGCGTGTCGGCCGTCGACGCCTACGGCAACGAATCGGCGATGAGCAGCGAGCGTTCGGCCGTTCCGGTGGAGCCGACGGCGACGGCACACCAGCGCTTTGAGCTCACCGTCGACCCGGACAGCCTTCTCGATCTATACACGCATCCCAAGATCGACGACCTGACCGACGCGTCGCTCCTGCTGGACAATGTCCCCTTCGATTCCGTCCAGATCCGTTTCCGGGGCGGCTTCAGCCGGAAGTTCAGCAAGAAATCGTGGCGAATCCAGATTCCGATCGGCCAGGAGACCTGGAAGATCAACCTGAACGGAGAAGCGGCGGAGACCTCGCTGAAACGCGAGTATGTGGTCTATGAGCTTTTTCGCGATCTCCTGCTCCCCACGCCGCTGACGAACTGGGCTCACCTCAACGTCAACGACGTGTTCATGGGCGTCTTTCTGAGCGTGGAACGAATCGGCAAGTCATTCCTAGAACGCACCGAGTTGGACAACGGATCGAGCATCTACAAGTGCAAAGGGAACCTCTCTGTCCTCGGCACGGTCGAGGAATACATGGAGGACTACGAGAAAGAGACCAACGAGTATCTCCCCCACGATGATCTGATTGACCTCATCACGATGATCAACCAAGCGCCCGCGGACTCCTTTCCGCAGCTCATCGCGCAGGCGATCGATCTGCACGAGTACTTCACCTGGTACTCCGGGATCATCGCGACCGGCGGAGTCGATTTCACGAACGGCAACTACTATCTCGTTCACGATCTGGACTGGGATCGCTGGCGAATTCTGCCGTGGGACCAGGATCTCTCCATGGGGATCACGTTTCCGTACGATCGCTGGTATGAAAACTGCGAGACCGCGATCGACCAGGGAACCGTGGAGCATCCCGGAATCCAGGGCGGGCCGAACTACCTCATCGATCGACTGTTGAGCTTTCCGCAGTTTCAGTGGATGCACGCCGAGTACCTCAGGAATGCGCTCGACACGGTCTTTCTCTCGGAGCTTCTGGATCCGCGGATCGACGCGGCCCATTCCGCGATCACGTATGACGCCTATCGGGACGTCTTCAAGTTCGGATGGGAGAAACACACCTGGTTCGACTACAGCCCGAGCGACCTGAAAAACTACGTCACCTGCAGGCGGGCGTACCTGCTCGAGGAGCTGGAGTCGTACACCCCGGCGATCAGCTACCCGTTCAGACTGAACGAATTCATGGCCGACAACGATACGACGCTCGCCGATGAGCACGGGGAGTTCGACGATTGGGTCGAGATCATGAACGTATCCGGCTCGCCGGCCTCACTGGCGGGCTACCACCTCAGTGACGGGATGGATCATCCCTACGACTGGGCCCTCCCCGACACGGTCCTGCCGGCGTCCGGATTCCTCGTCGTGTGGGCGGACGACTCGACGGGACAGGGACCGCTCCACGCGCCTTTCAAGCTCTCCGCCCCCGGTGAAGAGCTGGTGCTCTCCGCGCCAGTCGAAGACGGCGGAGTCGTCGTGGACCATTTCCGGTTCGGAGCGCAGGCGACGGACGTCTCGATGGGCCGCCTGCCGAATGGAACCGGCCCGTGGGTCGTTCAAGAAGAGCCGTCGCCGGGCGAGGCCAACGGCGATGGCCCGATCAGCGTCGATGATCCTGTCTCGCTCATCGTTCCGGCCCGGCCGGTCGACGCGGTGCCGAACCCGCATCAGGGTAGCGTTCGCTTCGAGCTGGCAAAGGGACTGGCGGAACTCCAGCCGGGGGATCCCTCTTCCTCCGGAGAACTTCACATCTATGACAGTGCCGGTAGACTGATTCGGACGCTGGAGCTGAAAGACGCCACCGGAATCTGGGACGGCCGGGACTCCGGCGGACGGACGGCCGCCGCCGGCGTCTACTTCTATGAGCTACGGACCGCCGCGTTTCACTACGCAGGCAAGCTGGTGAGGATCAAATGACGACTCATTGCGGACGACTTTTACCCATCGCCATCATTGCCGCGGCCCTTGCGCTCTGGGCGACACCGGGCGCGGCGGCGGGAACCGACCGCAACTCGACAATCATTGAATGGGGTCCCGAAGACAACCCTCACATCATCGCCGCGACGCTGTCGTTCGGTCCCGACACCTTGCTCAAGATTCGCCCCGGCACCGAGGTCCGTCTCTATCCGGCTGTTTCGCTGAACTTCAACGGCGGTCGTCTCGAAGCAATAGGAACACAGGCGGAGAAGATCACCTTCACGCGCCACCTGACCAACAAGTGGGGCGCGATCTACTTCAACGGATCCCAAGACAACCGAATTTCGCACGCCATCATCGAGCATGGCAGCCGTGCTGCTCCCACGCAACGCTGGGCCATGGTGGAGATCCACGACGAGGCTGATCTCGAGATGGACCACTGCGAGCTTCAGTACTTCACCTACTCGGGATTCATCGCCCAGTTTTCCAGCACGTTCTACATCCACGATTGCGTCGTTCACGACGGCGACGAACGGGGGCTCACGTCGTTCAATATGTCCACCGGCTCGTTCGAGAACTGCGAGGTCTACAACACGGCATACGACGGGATCGAGGTCGACGGTGGCTATCAAGGCGCGAATGTCTCGATCGTAGACAACATCGTCCACAACATCGGGGATGACGGAATCGACCTCGACTGGTGGTACAGCGGTCTCGTCGCACGAAACACGATCTTCGCCTGCGATGACAAGGGTATCAGCGCGTCCGCTTACTGCACGACCCTCTGCGCCAACAACGTCATCTATGATTGCTACATCGGGGTGGCCATTTCCGCGGGGTCCTATGCGGATATCGTCAACTGCACCCTGTATGACATCGACAGGGGCGTCCGATCCTACATGAAGACCGACTTTCCGGGATCAGACGTCGTCATGAAGAACACGATCATCTGGGGAACCCACGAGTACGCGCTCAACGCCGACACGGCCTCGACAATAACCACGACATACTGCGATATCGATGAAGTTGTTCCGGGCGAAGGCAACATCTCGTCCGACCCCCTCTTTGTGAACGCCGCCGGAGCGAACTTCCACATCCTTTCCGACTCGCCCTGCATTGACTCCGGGACCAGCGATTCGCCGGCACCCTCGGCGGACTACGAAGGCGACGCCAGAATCGATGACGAGGGTGTGCCGAACACGGGCGGAGGCACCTATCCCTACTACGACATCGGCGCGGACGAGCGAAACGAGGATGCGACCGGCGTTGTGGTTCTCCCTCCCCCGGACCCGCGTTTCCTGCTCCGCACATCACCCAACCCCGCATCGACCGGCACCGGAATCGAGCTCCGGCTCGAGCGGCCGACCTCGCTGATCGTCGAGCTGTTCGATCCCGCCGGCCGTCGCGTGCGGAGACTGCACCAGGGCCGCCTGACAGCCGGCTTGCATCGAATGCACTGGGATGGTCGCGATGATGGTGGCCGCCTGAGCGCACCGGGCGTCTACTTCATCCGGGCCGCGGGCCCCGAAGGGGCGATATCCACGAATGTGGTTCTCAGCGGGCGATGAGGAGTTTCCGGCTCAAGACCTGGTCCTGCCCGACCTCCAGCCTACAGAAGTAGACCCCGCTCGAGACGGCCCGTCGGGCGTCGTCCTTTCCGTCCCACCGGATCTGGTAGTGCCCTTCCGGTAGCGTGGCGCGGACGAGGGCACGCACGCGTCGACCACCGACGTCGAAGATTTCCAGTCGTACGTCGGAGCGATTGGGAACGGCGAAGACGAGAGTTGCGGCACCGGGCGCGGGGTTGGGAACCGGCGCCCCGAGCATCACTCGGGCTACCGGTCCGGTGTGCGGGGTCGAGTCCGTCGGCTCGTTCGGTTGACCCGGAGTCGGCGTCGTGAAGAACACCCAGTCTTCACTACCGTCCGGGAGCCTGCCTTCGGAGACATCCGTCGTCTGGGGACCGTAGACATACGTGTCGATCGGCACGACACCGTTCGAATCCGCCTCGAACAGGCCGATCTCTTCCCCGGACGCGCTCAGCTTGAAGTTCGTGTGGAGCGGTCCCTGGATCTGGTCCTCATCGCACCAGACGAGCAGGAAACCTCCAGGCGCGATCGAGGTGTCGGGGAAGGTCCACTTCGTGGGAAGCGTCAGATTGTCGGTGAGATGCTTTCCGCCGAGCTGCAGCGTGTCCGGACCGGCGTTGAAGATCTCCAGCCAGTCGTCGTACTCGTTCGCCTCGTCCTGGTTCGTGGTGGTGTTCGAAGCCAGGAACTCGTTCACGTACAGCGGCGGCAGCACGAAACCGACGTCGAAGAAGTGCGTGCTCACCGGGGCGTCTCGAGGATCGCGAACGGTCACCGACGAGTCGTCGACGGCCTCGACGAAGTAGCGCACGCGGGTCCCGTCCGCCTGCGGTGGAACCGCCGCGCCGTAGACGCCGTCACCAATGCCCCCGTCATGCGACGACCCGTCATCCTGCATGTCGAGGAGCACGAATCCGGCCCCGGCATCGTAGTAGAGGCGCGCGTGTTGAATGGCGGAATCGTCCCAGAGCTCAGCCGTGACCCAAACCGTATCCGTCTCCGCGGGAAGCTCCGGCTCGTGATCCGTCCACACGATACGGGGCGGATAGTTGCCGCCCGTCACGTTGGATCCGCCCGGAGTGGGCGTGGGAAGGAAGTCCCAGAAGTAGCCGGCATCCTCGGTGCGGCCGAAAGCGACGTCGGCGTACTGCGGGCCGAATGTCTTCGTGTCCAAAGGCACGTTGAAATTGCTGTCGCGATCGAAGATTCCGATCTCCTCTCCCCCCGCGCTCAGACGGAAGTTCGCGTGCAGGGGTCCCTGGAGGGTGTCCTTGTCGCACCAGATCACCAGGAACTCGCCCGGCATGAGGGTCGTGTCCGGCAGCACCCATTTGCGGGGGATGCCGAAGTTGTCGGAGATGTAGTAGCTCCCGAGCGCCAGGGGCATCGTGAATGCGTTTGTGATCTCGAGCCAGTCGTCGTGCTCGCCATACTCATCGGTGATGTTGCTGAAGTTGTCCGCCATGAACTCATTGATAACGAGGGTGTTGGGGGCGGGACTCGCCGCCATCTCATCCAGCAGGAAGTCGGTCCGAAGCTGTACGAACGACTCCAGCAGCGGCACCCCGGCATCGAAGTCCGTGTTGTCGTCCCACTTCCACTTGAACCAGTCCAGCCTTCCGCTCTGCATGATCTCGGCGTAGTCATCCGCGAACGCCAACGAGGTCTGTTCGGGCGAGAACTCCGTGTCCATGAGCTGCAGCACGCGATCCATGTGTCGCCGTCGAAAGTGATTCAGATTATGGAGGCGTGTGATGAGCTGGTTGTTCTGCGACGGGAAGAGATCGCCTTCGTATTGGAGCGCCTCGTTGAACAAGTTGACGATCCCGTACGTCTCGTTGTAGTCCCACGGCAGCCAGATCCAGACGTCGGACGTCGGTTCGTGGTAGAGGAAATAATCGTCGTCACCGAAGTCGACGTTGCCGAGGGCGACGTTCGCTCCGTAGTAGTTGTAGAAGTGCTCGAGGTCGAAGACCTGGGTGATCGTCTCGAAGAACTGCGTCGACGGCGTGTAGTTGATCAGCTCGATGAACTGGATCAGATCCGCGTACCCCACCCCGTTGTTGTTCTTCTTTTCGTACGCCTCCATGTAGGCGGCGGTGTCGGGCAACACGCTCAGATTCCCGAAGCAGCGGTATAGACTACCCGCAGTATCGAGTCCCACGCGGTCGAGGAACTCCGACTCCAACTCCTCGACGCTCGTGAAGACTCCGTAGTCGCGGCCGTTCACGACGAGCTGAATATGTTCCGCCATCGCCGCAATCACGCCAGTCCCGTTGAGGAACTCGTAGGCGAGGTTCTCCCGCATGAGCGTTCTGTCCGGCCACTCTGCGTTGAGGTTGAGCTTCTCTCGCCCGTTGAATACCGCTCCGTCAATGAAGCGGAGCTTCCACGACTTCTTCGGGAGGTGGCGCGTCGAGCTTCCGCGGTATCGAACCTCGACGTCGTAGCTCACGTCATCGGCGACGAAGGTGGCCGGGACATACGTATCCGAGAAAACATGGTCGTTCAGCCAATCCCAGTTGGCCGCGCTGATGATGATCTCGTACTGTTCTAGCGGGGTCGATTCGGGATCCATGGCGACGGCCACCAGGGTGTCGGTCGCGACGCTCTCGTTTCCGTACACGTCGACCGCGCTGACCGCATAGTAGTACGAAAACCCTAGCTGAACATTGAGGTCGAAAAAGCGACGTGTCGGGGCCAGATCGGGTCGAAGCTCACTGAACGGCCCCTCCGGCGCGGTCGCCCTGTAGATCTTGAAACCCGCCAGGTCCTCGTCGGGAACTTCGGACCAGTGAAGCAGATTCTGCGCGTAGCCGCCAAAGGCCTCGAAATCAGACGGCGTCGCAGGAGGAATCGTGTCCGTCACGGAGTCCCAAACCGAGATCGCCGCCAGGAGCGAGCTGCCGACGCTCGCGGGACTGGAGACGAAGAGCGACCCGTCCAAAACTTCCATCGCGAACCGCTGGCGAAACGCGTACCAGATCTGCTCCCCCTCGGCGAAGATATCCAGTTCGTCCAGCAACATGATCCCTTCGGCATAGACGTCGAATACGTTGTTGCCCGGGCCGTGGCTGCTGTAGTCGACGAAGAGAAGCTCCAGAACGTAGGTGCCGTTCGGAACGTCGAATCGGTACGCCCAGTTGACGCGTGACGTCTTGTGAAGATCGGGATCCGGGGTGCCGCCGTACGCCCCGAGAAACGTCCGTTCCGTGCCGGCCGTGTAGCCGGACGTCCCAACCCCGCTCCAGGGTTGGTCCGCGTCAAACGTGTCTCCGGCCTGGGAGATGTAAGCGTTTCCCGCGCAGTTGAACCGGATCTCCGTGGCTTGGATCTCTGCGAATCCGCAAATGCCCGTCAAGACGAGGGCAAAAACCACGGTTCCTACGAGCCGACGACATGAGTACATAGGTGCATCTCTCGAAGTTGACTAGGGGATCGCCTTTGATTACAGACTTCTACAAGGATATCACATCGTGGCGCGTCGGTGCACACTCACTCGCGTGAGTGCGCAGGCAATCACCAGCCAGATCGCCATCGCCACCTCTTCGTCGGTGAAATAGCACTGTCCCAGCCCACCGGCCAGGAATCCGGCCACGCAGGCAGCCCCGGCGACGAGAAGGCCGCGATCTGCCCTCCCGGCGCCGTCTGCATCGTTCCACGCGCGGAGGATGAGTTGGTAGACACGTACCCAGATTGCGATCCAAACGAGGGCCCCGATCACGCCGATCTCAACGAGCTGATTCAGGAAATCGTTGTGGGGATGCGCCGTGCTCGGATACCGACCGGGCAGACGGTACTCGGGAAACAGCGGTCGAAAACAGCCGGCCCCACCACCCAAGAGAAGGCGATCGGCCGACATGCGCAAAGACGTGAGCCACAATCTCGCGCGCGGGAGCTCTTGTAACGTCGCCACCGAGAGCACACGCCCCCGAAACCCCGGGCTCACAAGCATCGTCAGCAGCGAGGCCACGGTCCCTCCGGCGATGAGCGGTAGCGAACGGCGGCCGATAAACGCGGCCGCGACGAGAACACCTGCCCCCGCACCCACCCATGCCGTCCTGGCCGTGCTCGCGACGATCCCCCCAGCCGTCAAGATCGCGAGTGAGGTGTAGAGCTTTCGCGCCCGCCCGCCGGCATGGATCGCGAACGTGAGCGCCGCCAGAAACGCGATGAGCGTGACACCACCGTACGTGAGGCGGTTCCCGAAGAACCCCGATGCGCTGTGCCAGAGGCCGACCTCCTGCACCAAGGGACGGGCGCGAACGTAGTCCCATCCATCGAACGCTTGCCAGACCGCGTAGATCGCCACGATCCCCGCCGAGACGATGAACGCGGCGATCGCGCGCCGCGCGATCCGCTCCGTGCGCACGGCCTGACGCAGCAGGACGTAGGTCACCAGGATCCACTCACCGCGCATGGCGGAGAACGCGTGCGACGGATCCGCGGATAGCGCGGATGAAATCACTTTGACCACCAGGTAGGCCAGAAGCGGCGGGAGGAGCGGATCAGAAACGAAACGGCGTGGTTCGGATCCACGCAGCGTCACGACGAGCCAGGCCACCAGCACGATGCCCATGGCGATCTGCGCACCCGCGATCGTCACGGGAACAAGCGCGGCGAAGAGCATGAGCGCGGCAGCCAACAACCGCCTTGACCACCCGTCAGGCGTCGTTGGGGGCGCTATGACCGAGGAATTCGACTCCGACGCGCACTCAGCATCCGACATCTACGTTCCGCCTCGAGGATTGATTGTTTCAGGTGACACAGGCACTGGAGCGTAGCCACGTCCTCGAAGACCGTCAAGGAGGAGGCCGGTAGCGTGGGGCTACCATTGGGATGCCTACTCTGGCGGCGGGTACCGTGCTAGAAACCGTTCTCCGGTGCTACGATGTGAAGGGCGCCTTCGAGAGGCTGGAACATGAGGCCGACCACGGGGCCCGACGCGACGACGATGACGCCCTCACTCGGGTTGGGGAACCGCCCAAAGCGGAACAGGCCGCACGCGCCCGCGGCAAGAAACCTCCTCTTGCCACGTTCGCTAGAGCCGCGACCGGAAATCGTGAACTCGACCTCCGCCGCGCCGGGATTCAAGACGGCCAGTCGGGGCTCGGCCGAGCCCGGGGGCGGCAGGAAGAGCAACCGCGACTGTCCGGGACCTTCCCACAGCGCATACCGAGCATCGGAGGTGTGGAGTCGCGCAGTGACCGGCTGGCTAGAGGACACCCGGATGCTCCCCTCGAAGCTTCTTCCCAGGCGTTCGCTCAGATCGACCCGTACACGCTCCGAGGGAGGTATCGCCCGGGTGATCACGACCGGATCGCCATCGCGTACGGCGATACTGCCGTCCGATTCGTGCAGGTAGACGCGGATCAGCGCTCCCCGGCCCGAGCTATCATCGAGGACGAGTGAGATCGGCTGGTTTTCTTCGACGGTGACGAAGGGCGCATGCAGTTCGCGTGACGCGGCCAGCGCGGTGTCCCCCGGGAGTAGGCACATTCCGGCGAGCAGTACGAGGGCGATCGGAATGAGGCGATGCATCTCTCTGCTCCTCACCGGGGGGAAGAACTCGGGCTCTCCCGAAGACGATACAGAGAGTATTCTCGGCAATAGGCGTCATTTACTTCAGAAACGCCCTCGAAACGCTCATGTTGCCCGTTTCGTCAAACAGCCGAACGACGATCGGATCGCCCTCTTTCTGCGACTCGGCTGGGAATCGCTGGTCGATCTCAACCCCTTTCGCGTCCAGAAGGCCGGCCGCCGGGCTGGCGGGATTCCACTCACGGCCGTCCAGCATGACCTCGGCTCGGATGATCGCGCTGCGATCGTCCCTCGCCTCGACGCGCACTCGACACTCACCCTCGTCCAACGTGGCTTCCAAGCGCGTGACCTCGGGCGGAGTGTTGTCGATCTCGAACGGACGGCCGACGCGCTCTTCCCGCAGCGCCTCAGCTTCGGAGTTGCTGCGCTCGTCGCTCGCGACCACCTTCAGCCGATACCATCCATCAGGAAACGCCGACGCGTCCCACGTGTAGACGAGATCGGTCAGATCCTCTGCGAGAAGAAACCACCGCTCGCTCTCGAGGGGACGGTAATAGAGAAAGTAGGTCAGCATGTCCCCGTTCGGGTCGAACGCGATCCAGCTCGCCGTCCTGAGCCCCACGGCCCACTGGGCAGCCGCCGGTGAGAGACGATCGAACTCGGACACATCGATCGGAAGCGTGTAGTTCACCTCGACACCACTCGGAAGCTCCCGGCGCACGGATCGAGTGCGATTCTCGGCGGTGGACATGAGGTCTCCGCCCTTCGGGCTCACGACGAGCGCGGACAGCTCCGGCGCGAGGTTGACCTCGCGATAGGACGTGATGACCTCCGCGACACGCGGACTGTCTCCGTGCCCACCCTCGAGTGTCAGCTTCCACTGGAAGAAACGCGCCGCAGGGCTTTCGATGACATGCGCGCCGTCCTCTTCGTGACGCGCCTCCACCCAATCGCTCCACGTCGCGTCGGGAACGGATTGGTTCCCGCTCCGCGTCTCGACCATGACCGATCCGTCCGACTCGGTCCCGGCGACCCATCGAATCCGACTCCACTGCGCTTCGGCAGCGGCGTCCCAGACTTCTCCCGTCAGAGTACCTGTCGCTTCGAACTCCGGCCCGATGCGATAGAGACGGGCCGGATCCCCCGTGCTGACGAGAAGACCGCCGTTGGCGGAGAAAACGCTGAGTAGCTGAGATTCGTCGAACCCGCAAATCTTGCTCGAGCGCGCCGTCAAGGGATCCACCCGATAGAGCGCGGCCTCATCACCCGTTCCGACCAACACCGAACCGTCCTCTTCGGCCACCAGATCGAAGACGAACGAGCTGTCGAGCCGGAGTATCCGCCTCGCGCTGCCACGTCCAACGAGACGGTAGACGGCCGGCGAGTGATCTCCATTCTCCGCGCTCGGAGAGCTGTTGGCCGCAAACACGATCTCACCGGTTCCGGTTAAGGCGATGGCCCGAAGCTCATCCTCGAGGGCGTCGTAGAGAATGTCTACACGTCCGTCGGAAGCGATCCGTCCCAGGAGCCCTTCCCCCGCGGTGCCGAAGAGAACGTCACCCTCCGCTCCCGCTTCGAGTGAGAGCACGTGCGGATCGCTGCTCTCGTAGATCACGTCTCCGGTTCCGTCCGGCGCCACGCGATAGACCCTCCCGGCGTCACCGGTGGCCACCACGAGATCTCCGTCCGGCAGCATCAGGAGATCCAAGACGACGCCTTGCTCTGAGTCAAAGTGCACGCTCGTCTCGCCGTCGGCTGATATTGCGTAGACCCTCCCACCTTGGGCGCCGCCTGCGTAGATCGTGCCGTCGTCGCCGACCGCGAGGGCCATCACTTCCAGAAGATCGAGCTCACTGAGGGTCTTCGACTCCCCATTCCGCAGCTCGAGCACCCGGCCATGATCCCCCGTGCCGATGAGCACCCGCCCATCGGCCCCGGCAGCGAGATCCCAGAAATACAGCTCGTCGGAATCCATCAGCTCGGTCTTGCGCAGGGCGAGTGAAAGGACACCGTCGGCGTCGATCGCGACACCTTCCGCTTCGCCCGCTTCGAACTCCAACCGGCTTCCCACCGACCAGAAGCGTGTCTCGACGGCGCCACATGAGGAAGCCACGCCGACCAGAAACGCGCCCAGCGCGACCGTTCCCACGAGTACTGATGCGAACCGCAGCGACTGACTCATTTCTCCTCCAACTCAACAGGCAGGGTCTGACAACCCAGAACGTGCTCATCCAACTCGAGCGCAGCCGACGCGACCTTGATGCCATCGGCAATGGATCTACCTCCGGCAACGCGAGCGCCGGCGAGCGCGCTCGCCACGGATGGAGGAAGATCCCCGAGCTCCTCCCCCTTCAGAACCAACGATGCCCCTTCGACGTAGAGTCGCGCCTCGATGATGTTGTGGGACGGAAAATCCTTCAACCGCTCGATGAAGCGTGTGTAGTCGCGCGGAATGTACTTCGTGGGGGCCCGCTCGCGATCCCACTCGGACATCGACACCGCGTCGCAGACTTTCAGGTACGCGGCGCCGGTCGGAGTGCCGGCGGGGATCTTCAGCTCGAGCAGCTCGGTCCGCAGGTCGTCTCGGTACGGTCGCAGCGTCACCTTGACGTGCATGACGTCGCCTGGGTGAAGCGGGCCGTCCAGGAGCTCGATCCGATCGATCGAAGAGATCCGCACACCGTCATCCACCTGAGCCCTGATCTCGACACGCTCTACCCCGGGAACAACGTGCGGATTGTTGAAGATCGCGCTCACGGGCGCCGAGACCTGCCCGGCGAGAACCATCGGCGCGTTCATGGTGGCGATCAGGTCGCGGTGCTCGATCGTCGTTCCGGTATCGAGATGCACGCGCACATCCGTCCGAATCGTGTTGAGGCCCCCGCGCGTCAGCCAGCTGAGAATGGAATTCAGCGTGACCGATTCGAGAAGCCCCGGCGTCAGAAGGTGGTCGCGGGCCAGCTCATAGTTGAACCGCGTTTCGCCATCCGGGCTCGTGAGCACCAGCTCGACCGGGAGCATCGATGGAGGATCACCGATCTTCCCGGCCACGCCCGGCCAACGGTCCGCGTAGAAGAAGCCGATCGGCTCGTCGGCGCTGGTGAATCGAAATGACTGATACATGCTCGGGAGCACGCCGCTGACCCGACCGCGTGACAACGGAAGCCGTTGACTCGACGTATGGAAGACCGGATGTCCGAACGCCACGAGCCGGTCTCCCTCCACGTAGGTGACCGTGCCGTAGACCGCGATCGACGCGTCTCCTCTGACGAGCGGCATCGCAATCGGGTCGCCGCCCTTGATCTCGCCTGTCGGGGCCCTTCCACTGCGCGGCTCCCCCCCACCCTGAATGACGTCCAGCCCCAGTGGGGTGAAGCGTTCCGCAATTTGCGCGACGGCCTCGTCCGCGAACCCGCAAACCAGGAGAGGAACGCGGATGCGTTGCAACCGGGACGGCTCGAAGCCATCCATTCGAAGCGCGGCGGACACCTGCTCATTCGGCATGGGTGCTCGGGCATGGGGAACGACGGAAACGTCCTCGGGAGGCTCCGGAAGCGCTAGGACGTCCAGCATCTCACCAATCGGCGTGATACCGGCGATCGGCCGCTTGGAGAACGACCAGCCGTAGGCGACGGCCCCGACGAGACGCCCGTCGATGTACACGGGACTCCCACTCATGCCGGCGATGATCCCCGCCTCCTCGACAACGGGCCCGATGAGACGGGCCAGAATCAGGTTTCGGTGCGGTCCGCTCTTCTCCAGAACGTCGATGACCTCGACTTCAAAGCGCTCAACACCCCCGGTCGAAAACGCAGAGAATCCTTCCCCCGTCATGCCGGGACGGATTTCCTCGACCGGCATGAAACGAGAGGCATCCATCGGCTCGGCCGAAACGACGGCGGCCAGTGCGATGGCGCTCAGCGATAGGATGAGGACCGGGGTCCCTGGACGCATGAACACACTCCTTGCTGAGTTCGTCTATGGATCGAGGTTGACCGAGGAGCGGTCGAGATGAGCCGCCGTCGGCTCGGGTGATGCGGTTTCCTTCTCCTCTCGTCCCCCGTATAATCGGTCGATTGGAATGACTCCTTCAGGAGCCCCTACTAAACCTTTGGCGTGGTGGAACCATGAAAGTATCAGGTTTCTCTTTCTGTCGTAACGCCGTAAGCCTTTACTATCCGGTCGCCGAGGCCATCCGGTCGGCGCTACCGATCGTCGATGAGTTCATCATCGCCGTTGGCCGGTCGGATGACAACACCGTTGAGGCCATACGCGAAATCGGTGATCCGAAAGTACGGATCATCGAAACCGAATGGGACCCCTCCCAGTTTGTTCACGGCGCGATCAACGCCGTACAGACGAACGTCGCCCTCGACGCCTGCTCGGGTGACTGGTGTATATACCTCCAAGCCGACGAGGTTCTCCACGAAGATGATCATCCGACGATTCTGGACGCCATGCGCCGCCAGCTTGATCGGCCGGAAGTAGAAGGGCTCCTCTTCGACTATCTACACTTCTGGGGGACGTACGACACCTACCAGAAAGCCAGGAACTGGTATCGACACGAGGTTCGGGTCGTTCGGGGCGGCTCGGGAATCCAGTCGTGGAAGAGCGCGCAAGGCTTCAGACGAGACGGCGGTAAGCTGCGCGTTGTCCGTTCGGGGGCGCGGGTTTTCCACTATGGATGGGTTCGCCCTCCCCGGATCATGCGAAAGAAATCCAAGGCACTCGACACCCTACACCATGGAAAGAAATGGGCGGACGAACGCTATCCCGACCCGGAAGCTCCCTTCGACTATGGCCCGCTCGATCATCTCGCCCACTTCACGGGCACCCATCCCGCCGTCATGGCGGAGCGCATCCGAAATCAGGACTGGGAGCTCCCCCCCCCCGGGCCCGCGGGGGATCGTCACGAGCACAATCGCACCTGGACGCGTTGGCTAACGTGGCTGGAGCAGAACGTGCTGCACACCCGGATTGGTGAATACCGCAACTACGTGTTGCGGGGATAGCCGAGGGTGAAACCGTGAGGGGGCGGCCGTCTCCGCCCCGGTCGCCTAGCAAAGGCGGCCGGGACTCGAACCGATCCGCTCCCCCAGCTTCTGGAAGAGACAGGTCTAGAAGAGATAGTACGTAAGGCCGACCTGCACTTGGACGCCGCCCATATCCAGATCGAACGTGGCCGACGGGTCATAGACCTCGAATGGCGCTCCCGGATACGAGCTGGGATCGTACTCGTAGAGCGGTGACAAGAAGCGATCGGCCGGGGACACCCAAGACCATTCCTGCGTCTCGTCATCCCTCTCCATACGCCCGTACATCCTCTGGACGTTTCCACCGGCCCATTGCCCCACTTCATCGAGAACTCCGTTGTAGTCGGGATCGCTCTGGTTCTCGATGCCGTCACCGTCGTCATCGCCCTCGGGGTTGAAGGCGTTCGGGTTGGACACGTGGACTTCGTGATCCATGTCCCCGAACTCCAGGAACTGATAGCTGACTCCCGCCAGCAGCGTGATCTTGTGCGACAAGAAGTAGTCGAGGTTGAGGCGCAGTTCGGCTCCGAGCGCGTCGCCCTTGAAGATTCGCTCCTCGAGGAATTCGCGATTCGTCCCGAGCTCCTCGTCCGACGCCGTGAGTTCGAATCCGGGTGAGTAGAGCGCCCCGACGCCGGCATAGAGATCCAGGTCATCGAGGCTCTCTTCCCAGGCGGCAAGCCACGGAACGCGGTACAACAGACCCCCGGAGACGGCCTTTCCTTGGATCGACGTCTTGATGACCCGGTTGAAGCTCTTGGACTGGCTTCCGAACAGAGTCGAGTACCCCGCGTACGCCGTGAATCTCTCCAGCGCTCCTATTCCGAGGCCGTTGAGATTCAGATGCGCATCGATGCGGAGTGAAAACGTGTTGTGGAAATCGTCGACCGTGGTGAGCCCTTCCGATCGAAATAGGCTATTCCCATCCGCTATCGCCGAGTTGACGACACCGAGATCCGCGTAGGTCCATCCGGGTCGAATCCAGAACCAAAAGCTTCCTTCAGGGTCCTCGGCAACCGCCGCACCGACGACCAGCGGCATTAGCAGCAACACCCCCAGAGCACGGCGCGCGTGCTTCTTCATCCTTCCCTCCTGTTTGCCGACTGCCGGATCATCGAGACCGCGATGGCAACGGCCTCCGCCGGTTCGGATACTTGCCGGATCGGTGGTCCACGGCCTTCATCGAGTCGCCAGGAGCCAAGACCGATCACCGGGATGCCCAACTTGCGGGCCACGGCCACTTCCGATAGTGTGCCGTACCCGCCGCCAACGGCAATGATTGCATCACAAGACCCGACGAGGATCACGTTCCTCGCCTGGCCCATCCCCGTCACGATTGGGTGTGTGATGAACGGGTTCGCGTCGAGGGCGGAACTGCCGGGCAGAATACCGATTGTCACGCCACCTTCGGCCCGCGCACCACGTGCGGCAGCCAGCATGACACCACCCAGCCCCCCACAATACAACGTGGCCCCGGACCGCGCTACTTCTCGCCCCACGGCCTCGGCTTCGCGTTCGAGCTCCGGGCCGGCCGTGCCGGCACCGACCACGCCGAGACGCATGGTCTCTCTCCCCGATGGCATCACAACCGTATCGGACCTTTCCCTATCGATCCGACGCAAGAACTGTAATCCCTAACTGATGACCCGTCAAGCAACTGAGGGCTCGCCGGGAACGGTAAGGCAGGAACGAAAACGCCCCGGCGATCGGTGCCGATCCGCATCCGTCCGCCGGGGCATATCCTGCAATCCGCAGCTAGCGAAGAAGCGTCATCTGCGCCGTCTTCGTAAAGCCCGGAAGCGTCAGTCGATAGAAGTAGGCGCCCGAAGCCACGGCGTTTCCGGTCGAGTCCAGACCGTCCCACGCGATGGCGTGGTGACCCGCCCGCTGCACCGTGTCGACCAGACCGCGGATCTTGCGGCCCGAGATGTCGTAGATCTCCAGACGCACCGAACCGGTTTCAGTCAGGCCGTAATGGATCGTCGTCCGCGGATTGAACGGGTTCGGACTGGCGCCGGCCAGATAGGCCGCCGCAGGGATCCCCGCCCCCGCCGGCTCGACGGAGACCGGGCCCTGGCCGAGGTCCGCGATGATGGAGAGATCATCCACACCGGCCTCGACGATGGCGTTGGTACCGTAGTCGCTCGCTTCGAACATGACCTGCAGCGACTCCGGTTCCGGGAAATGGGTGAAGAGATCGACCTCAACCACCAGCCACGAACGGTCGCTCGCGGTGGTGTTCTCGATCTCGACCCACGTATCCCCCGCATCATTGGATATGGATACGACCCAGGGATCTTCGCCGCCGTTGTTCCCCGTGTCGGTCGAGTACCAGCGGCGGTACTTGAGCGTCGCGATCGTCGCGGAACCGGTCACATCATAGACGGGACTGAAGAGCGTCGTCTTTCCACCGTCGATGTCGCTCTCACCCTGCCAGCCACCTTCATCACCGTCGTGTTGATCGGTGATGAAGCAGTGCGTGCCGGGAAACGGCGTGCTGTCGTCGGACGGCGCGGCGGCCGTGCCGGTGGGATCAACCCGCTCCCAAACACCGCGGACCGCGTCGTCGTCATCCGCACCAATGACCCAACCACTCTCCGCCTCCAGCGCATCGTAGTAGGTGACGATCTGGAAGTCCCAGAGGTTTGCCGGTGCCCCTTCCGGGCCGGTTCCTCCGTATCCGAGGTCATCTTCGCCCTCGAGGTAGTACTCAATATACTCTCCGAGTGACTGCTCCGGGATGTTTGCCGTGAACTCGTCCGGGTCCCCCGTGGGGGTCATCGGCACGTCCATCCATCCGCCACCGTTGACACGCCAATGCATGACGACGGAACCGGGAATGACATTGCCTTCCGTCGACCACGCTGTTGCGGTCACTTCATAGGCATCGCGCGTGGGGGTCTGCTCCCAGAGCTCACTGTGCGAGAAATGCACGCCCGGGGTCAGCGGCAGGCAGTCGAATCCATGGTGATCGGCCGCGTCGCAGAGATCCATGTAGTGCGCGGTTCCGTTGGTGAGGTCGCCGTCGTCGTCATCCGCGACGAACGTCCAGTAGACCTGGTCCGGCTGAGTCATGGGCTTGCCCATCTTGCGACCGAACTGCCATATCTCGGCGATGAGCGGTTCCGCCACGGCCTCGCCGAGCGACGCGATCAGGTTCTCCCGCGAGTCCCAGATGAAGCCCGCGATGATCTGCCCGTCATGATGGCCCGAGCCGTTGAGATCTTCGGGATAGCGGAGGTTGTTGTCTGAGTTGCGAATTCCGTAGGCGCAGTGGCTCGCATAGAACCCATAGCCAATGATCGAGTACTTCGTGATGAGATTGGCGATGATGTCAGAGTTCCCTTCGTGAAGATCGCTCGGCGGACCGCTTCCCCCCCACGTCCAATCCACGCAGCCGTGTCCGTACTCGTGGTAGACAACGTCACCGATGCGGGCGGTGTTCGCGTAGCTTCCCCCCGCCAGGCAGAAGTTGATGCTCGTACCGGAGTACCAGGCGTTCCCGGGGCAATAGCCGTCGCTGCGGTTGACGTTGACGTCCATCTGGTTATTCGGCCATCCGCCGTAGTCAAGATCCGGATCGACCGTCGTGATGAAGTCGTGTACGCGGTTCGTGAAATAGAAGGCGTCCCGCTCGGCAATGTCGCAGTTCACATCCAACCACGTGTGCGTCTTGTGGACGCCCGGTGTGATCGTGTCGCTGACATAGGCATCCGGGCCGTTGAAGTTGTACACGTCCGCCCAGGGGCCCTTCAGCTCATAGATGATCTCGTGATCATCGGTCCCCTCGTACGGAAGGGTGAACGTTCCGTCAACGCCCGTGACGGCGGAACCGACGTCGGTGATGACGACGTCGTGGTCCATCAGGTCCCGCATGCTCACGCCGTCACACCAGCTTTGGTCCTCGATTTCGGCGTCCACGTTCCCGCTGAAGTCGACGGCGAAGAGTCGATCGAGACGCCAAAGAACGTCACCGGTCGATGCGTCGACGTAGCTCTCCCAGCGGGCCGGTACCGAGTCGTGGTAGTGCATGACACGGTGGGCGGCGCGGTAAACGTTCCCGCTCTGCCGGTGCTCAGGCAGAATGACGGTCTCGAGTTCCTGCTGCGTCGCGCTCTCGCTCGAGAGGCCGACGGCGCTGACCGCACGCTCGAACCCCGCCGACGCGCTCAACGCGGGTCGGCTATCGAGGCTGATGTCAGGATAGATATCGCTGCCGAAGAAGAAGACGCGACCGCTGTCCGTCAAGACGACGTCCGCGCGTCCACCCACGACCCGCATCCCGTCGTGGTATTGGGCGAAGTTGACGGCCCACTTGTTTCGATGCTTCACGACGTCATAAACGCGGAGTTCAGCGCCGGAGGAGCGCGTGAAGTCCGCATAACGATCGATGAACGTTCTGGCCGCATCCACAGCGGCGAGCTCGTCGAGAACGGGTTCGGTCACGACCTGGACGCCGCTACCGTAGACCAGGTGAGGCGTGCCGGTGGCGTGATTCCATTCCGTGACGCCCCAGCGCCCATCGGTCTGCTGCGTGAAGGCCTCGAGAGAGCGCTCGGCGTCGCGTAATACACGCCATCCGAGTACCACGGACTCGCCGGGCCGCTCGATCTCGAGCTCCGACTCGTGGGAATGAATGGCCAGCACACCTGCCGGCACGAGAACGGCCAGGATGACCGCCGCAAAAGTGGCCGTCAGCAGTGGTCTCATCATCGTGATCTCCTTGTTGCTCCAGAATTGGAGCAGGGTCCAACAACGCGGACCCATGCCGAGGACGCTTGCGTCGCGCACGTCACGGCGCGGCACGGCTCTGGGTGGGGGATCGGACACCCAAAAGGTAGGATCTTGGGGTGCCTGCGCACAGACCCGGGCAAGCAGTATCAGTACTAGGATAGCAGCGGTCTGCTCTAACGTCAATATGACAGGGTGTTTGAGGGGGTATCTGGCGAGCGCCGTTCGGCCGAATTGGAACCGATGGCTGAGAAGAGCCTACCGACGGCGCGGAGACCGCGCCGCCGAGAACCTAAACTAGTGTGTGGGGCTTTCTATTCGTCTAGCATGCGGCGCGCGTCTTCCGCGAGTTCCGACTCGCGGTGCCGCTCCAGGAACTGCTTCCAGGCCAATCGCGAGTTGTGACGCTTGCCCTGACGCTGACAGGCAACTCCCAAATAGTAGTGATTGAGCGAAAAGTCGGGATTAATCGAGATCCCCTCTCTGAAGCAATCCTCGGCACGGACCGGATCGCCATGCTCCAGAAAGGCAAGCCCAAGATTCAGGTACAGATCGGCGGTCGCGCGGCCACTCGCGAGAAGCGCCTCATATTCCCGGATCGCCGCCTCCATGTCACCTTCGTATCGATAGGCCTGGGCCAGGTTCATCCGGGCGAAGTGAAATGACGGATTGATCGACAGCGCGGCGCGGAACGACTCGATCGCATCGGCGAATCGCCCGCCTTCCATGTAGGTCAGGCCGAGATGATAGCGAACGTCCGCGAATCCCGGGCGCAGCTCCACAGCGCGCTCGAATGCGGTTTCGGCCTCGTCGACTTTCCCCGCCGCCGCGTACTCCAGGCCGAGCGCGATGTGCGAATCGACGGCCTCGGGATCCAGTTTGATCGCCTCGTGAAAATGACGCCTGGCCTCCGTTGATTCCCCCAGCCACGACGCCAGACGGCCTACGTTCCACGCGTGGCGCGCGCGATGGGGCCAATAGAGCTGAGCGTCGTTATAGCTCTCCACGGCTCGGCTCCGGAACCCGTGACGCGCGTAGATCTCGGCGAAGAACTCCATCAACGCGTGCATCCCGGGATGTAGAGGAATCGTCTCGGCCGCGTCGCGCGGACTGACCTTTTCCAGCGCGCTCGGACCCAGGAACTCCTGCTGGCGATACAACCTGTCCAGCAGCGGGCACGTCCCCGCGGCCTCGAGGAACGCGCGTCGGGCGCTCTCCCGATCACCCAAGCGTAGGTGACACAGGCCGAGCAGGTGATCACGATAGCCCTCGGCGCTGTCTTCCCCGTCCAGCTCGCGAAGTGCTTCCTCGAGCCGGTCGGCACGAAGCAGAAGCGCCGCTCGGCAAACCCCGTAGTCATCCTCGACCGAGAAGATGCTCTCCGGTCCGAACAAGGTCAGCGCCTCATCCGGCTGCCCCATCTCCACGAGCGCGAAACCGAGGTTGGAGGCCGCCCAGAAGTATCCGGGGTTGATGGCGAGCGCCTCCCGGAACGAGCGGGCCGCCTTCTCATGATCGCCATCGAACATCTGAACCAGGCCATGACGATTCTGGAGATCCGCGTACCCGGGGTGCACCTGGATCTCTCCCTGCACAAGCTTTCGGGCCGCCGCCTTGACATCCAAAATGATTTGAACCGGCGCTACGACGCTTTCCTTTTCCATTCCGCCCCTACCTTTTCAAAACCGGCCAGCGACAAAACCACGTCGCGAACGCCAGAGATGCGTCTCAGCTCGCGATCGACCTTGCGGATAAACTGCACCGACGGTTTTCCCTCACCGATCGCCGGGGCAAGGCTGAGTCCCTGTCGGAGCTCTCCTTCGACGTACACAACGCCGTCGGATGTCCCAATGCGGAGCCTGTCAAGGTCCACCCACCGGCGAACCAAGACGCTGCGGACCATGGAGTTGATACGTGCGTCATCGACGTGTCGAGCCACCACTGCCTCCTTGAACCGGGCTAGGCAGACGAGTCAAACGAGATGTAACCATCCGGTGATTCTGTTCGGCGAATCGAGAGGGGATGTTGAAGCTATTGTGGTCTGAGATGCCCGCTTAGAAGTGCAGCGCCCGCCGGTCATGTGGAGGCGGGCCGCCCTCGTGGCCGTTGGAGACGGTCTTTCCGCACGAAATGAGCTGACCGGGGAAGTTTTCGGGGCTCAAGCCGGGGAAAAGAACACAGTTACGGGTGATGACGACCTCGTCCGGCAGGCGACAGCCGCGTCCCACCACGTTTAAGCCACTCGAGAGATGCTCCGGGGCGACCTCGTTCGGCCCATCCACGTTTCCGCTGCCGATAACCGATGCCCGGCCCGTTCGCACGCGCTTGTCGAGAATCGATCGGTGGACGCGCGCGTCAATGCCGACGTCGCACTCGTCGAGCACGATCGACTCCCGCACGACAGCCCCGCGACGAACGTGAACACCGGGAAACACGACGGAGCGCTCGACGGTGCCCTCGATGATGGATCCGTTCGCCACCACCGAGGATCGAATGACGGCCTCGGAGTCGAACTTGACACCCGGGGCGTCATGCGCCTGCGTGTACGTCTTCCAACCCGGGACTTCCAGCTGAAAAACGGGATCCGCCCTGGTGAGATCGATGTTGGAGTCGAAGTAAGCGTCGAGTGTCCCGACGTCTTGCCAGTAGCCGTCGAATACGTAGCCAAACACCCGCTGATCCTCGATCATGGCCGGGATCACATCCTTGCCGAAGTCGTTGCCGCCCGTTTCCGTCATCTCTCCGAGCGCCCTCTTGAGCACATCCGCGCTGAAAAGGTATACGCCCATCGAAGCGAGGTTGCTGGTCGCGTTCTGCGGTTTTTCCTCGAAGCCCACCACGCGCCCATCGTCGCCAAGCTTCATCACACCGTACTGCGGCGCGTCCTCCCAGGGGACCTCTTTCACCGCGATGGTGAGGTCGGCGCCGGACGATTCGTGGAAGTCCCGCATCTTACGGTAGTCCATCCGATAGATGTGATCACCCGAGAGGATGAACGCGAGCCGAGAATCCCGCTCGATGATTTGATCGATGTTCTGCAGCACGGCATCCGCCGTCCCGCGATACCAGTCCATGTCACGCGACCCCAGGTACGGCTGAAGCAGACGGACGCCACCCGTCTTCCGGTCGAGATCCCATGGCCGGCCGATTCCGATGTGCCGGTTGAGCGAAAGGGGACGATACTGCGTCAGGACGCCGACGTCATAGAGCCCGGAGTTAACACAGTTCGAGAGTGTGAAATCGATGATGCGGTACTTGCCGCCGAACGGAACGGCCGGCTTGGCCCGCGCCGCGGCGAGGATCGAGAGACGACTCCCGACGCCGCCCGCCAGAACGTAGGTGTAGACCTCACTTGGCATGAAGATCCCCCGCGACCCCACCCAACGCGTCGGTGATCCTTCGGCCGCCGGGCGGACCCGACCAACCGTACGCTCCCGCGTCCACCGTCTCCCCGGCCGCAATGTGCGTGCCGTCTGGGATGTGGATTCCCTTTCCGATTTGGACGAGGCCGTTCTGATCGAGCGTCGCGCCCGGATCGCCGACACGTGCCCCCGCCCCCACGGAAACGTCCTTATCGATGATGGCGCGGAAGACCTTCGCGCCCTCGTGGATCACCGTTTCCGGCATGACGATCGAATCAACGACGCACGCCCCCTCGCTCACCCGCACGCCGGGGAAGAGAATCGAGTTGACCACCTCGCCCGCCACGACCGCGCCATTGGCCACGATGCTCTGCTTGATGACCGCGTTCGACAGCAGGCGCACCGGCGCGCGCTCCTCGCTCTTCGTCAGGATTCGCCAATATGGATCGTAGAGATTCAGCTCGGGCAGCTTGTCCAACAGCGCACGGTTGGCCTGGTAGTAGCCCTGTGCGCGCCCAACATCCCGCCAGAATCCATCGAAGCGGTACGCCACCACGCGGTCCTCACGCTGCACCGCCGGGAGAATCACATCGTGCACGAGATCAACCGTCGACGTACTCAAGTGTTCTCGCAGGTAGAGGGGATCGAAAACGTAGATCCCGAGCGACGCCAGATCGGTTCTCGGGGCCTTGGGCTTCTCCATGAAGTCGACGACCCCGCCGCCGGGATCCACATCGACGACACCGAAGTTCCGCAGGTACTTCTTCGGAAACGGCCTCACGACGAGCGTGATCCGGGCACCTCGGTCGCGGTGGAATTCGACGATCGGACCGAAGTCCATCGTATAGACGGCATCGCCCGAAATCACGAGAACGTCCCGATAGCGATCATCCGTTATGACATCGATGTTCTGATAGAGCGCGTCCGCCGTCCCCGCATACCAGCGCGTTCCGTCCTTGCGAACATAGGGCTGGAGCAGGCGGATTCCACCGTCGCGCCGATCGAGGTCCCACGGCCGGCCGATCTCGATATGGTTGTTGAGGGAAACGGGCGCATACTGAGTGAGAACCGAGATGCTCGTGATATCCGAGTGGACGAGGCTAGAGAGCGGAAAATCGATGACTCGGTAGCGGCCGCCGAACGGAAGTGCGGCCGTCGCGCGGTGACGCGTCAGAACTTGCAGATCCTCACTCTTGCCGCCCGCGAGGATTACGGCACCGACGCGCTTCAATCGTCCCTCACCCGCTAGTGCAGAAGCCGACCCGACGCCCCAACGAGCCTAATCAAAGCTCAGCTGGGCAGAAACTCGATGGGTATTGTCAAGATCTTCGTGGCTCAAGAAGGCGTAGTCAACTCCGAATGCGCCCCATCGAAAGCCCGTCCCGGCGGCAAGGCGTCCCGCGTCGCTTCCGACGCGAATCGCGAGTTGATGCTGATACCAGTATTCCATCCCGGCCTTCAGCTCGCCGCCCAGCACACCCGTCGCGAACTGGCTCGCCTCGTCGCGCCCGTCCGTCGTGACCGCGACGTCGACCGCCGCTGAGACAACGCCGCCCAGCGCGCTGATCGGGGTTGCATAGTACGAGCCGAGAACGATGGACGGCATCACCGACTCCCGATGTCCCGTGTCCCAGGAGACCCGGGTCGTCGTGATGTCCTGCGCCAGTAGCCCCACGGTCATCCGGCGAGACGGCGTCCACATAACACCAAGATCGGCCCCGACACCGGTAGCATCGGTTCCCACCAAGTTCACGCGCAGGAGCTTCGCAGTTCCGCCGATCGAGAGCGTCGCTGTCAGCGAACGTGCGTAGGTGAAGAAGAAGGCCTGATTGACGTTGCTCTTCATCCGAAACTTCGAGTAGTCGAAGCGCTCGCCGATGTCGTACTCTCCGTTACCTTCGCCTTCGTCGCCGTCGCCAGGAACCCCGTTTTGACCGTAGTCGAGGAGCCCGTCCGTCGTCACCTCAATGTTGTCTACGGCCACGCGATCCCACGCGACGCCGACGATGCCTTCGGAAGCCGATCCTCTTCCTCGAAGCGGATAGGTCGCGCTCATGAAATCGTGCGCCACCTCACCGCCGAACTGCTCGGCGTGCATGCCAAGAACCTGGCCCCGGGTCAAGAATGTGAGCCCGGCCGGATTCCAGTAAACGGCACTGGCATCGTCCGCGACGGAGACGAACGCGCCGCCCATTCCGAGCGCCCGCGCGCCGACGCCGATCTTCAGGAACTCGGCGGCATACTTGTTTTGCGCTTGCGCCGGGCCGAGGACGCCGCACAGAAGAGCGACCACCGCAAGACATGCGAGACGATTCATACGGCACCTCTCAATTGCAGGTCCGGGACTTATCCGTCATACCCCATTGAGTTCATGGGGTTCCGGCTAAGCGCTGGTGGTCGAACTCTCGAGGATGCGCCTGACGTAGTTATCGATGAACGCTCGGTCTTCCTCACCGATTGCGGTGAAAAAACACGCGACACGATACGAGGATACCGCCTTGGTTTCCTCAGGCGGGTCGCATCGCACCACGACCGCCTCGATGTCGACGAGCCGATCCGTCGGAACGTTCTCGGGACCGGAATCGGCGAAGACGAACGCCATCTCGAGCCGCGTCAGCGGCTCGACCCAACGTGGCGAATCATAGCAGACACCGGAGGCGGAGAGATTTACCGTACGAATCTCTTCTTCTGGCCGACCGGCGGGCGTGGTCCGTATGGTGATGGCCACGTCCGCTCGCGGGCTCCCACGGCGCTCCTTCACAGTTATCGGCCTCCCTCTGGCGGGCAGCTAGCGAACTCGTTTCTTGTGGCGATTGGCGCGAAGACGCTTCTTACGCTTGTGCGTCGCGATCTTCTTACGCTTGCGCTTCCTTCCGCAGGGCATGTTCTCTCCTGTTAGAGCCCTTCCGTCTCCGGAATGGGATCGCCCTGGGCTGTCCAGGGCGATCGTCTGATCGTCTATCGCGGAGGTCTGATTCCCAGGGTTGTCGGCAAGGCGCTGCCTAGCCGTCACCCTCGGTGGAGGTGCCTCCGCCCAGCTTGGTGTTCACGTTGTTCCGGAGCTCGCGGGAGACCTTGAAGTGAGGAACGAGCTTGGCCGGCACGGAGACGGCCTCGCCGCTGCGCGGATTTCGGGCGACGCGTGCCCGTCGTTCGCGGACCTTGAAGGTCCCGAACTTCCGCAGCTCGATATGTCTTCCCTCGCAAAGAGCCCGCGAAATCGACTTGATGAACTCGTTGACTATCAGCGCAGTCTCTGTTCTCGAGGCACCCCGCCGCGAGGCGATCACCTCGATAATGTCAGCCTTCGTCATAGCTCCACCTCTATCCCTTGCTCCGGGCCCGGGGGCCGAGCCTAATGCCTTGTCGAAACAAGCGTTGGCAGTCTAGCAAAGGGGCGCCGGCGTGTAAACCCCCCTCAACCGGGCAGCTACGATTGCCGAATAGCCGCCCCAGGCCAGCCCTGACTACCTCCACCGGTATTCGAGCCGGGGCGATTCACCCAGCCTCGAAAGCTCCTCCACCGGCAACGGCAACCGACTCGTGACGAACTCCAGGAAGGAGAACCGCTCCCGGTGCTTGGAGAGAAAAGGTGTGTCATCAGCCGCACCCGCCAGGCGGGCCGCCAGCACGCGGGCATCTTCGAAGGTCCCGAGCCGATCAACGAGGCCCAGCTCGAGCGCCTGGCGGCCGGTCATGATCCGGCCGTCGGCGATCTCTCGAACGGCGGCCTCGGGAAGCCCCCGCCCGTCTACGACGGCAGCGACGAACTGGTCGTGCGTGTCGTTGACGATCCCTTCGAGCAGCCGGCGCTCCTCGTCGGTCATCGGGCGCGTCTGCGTGCCGATGTCCTTGTAGTCACCGCTCTTGACCACCTGCCATCCGAGACCGATCTTCCGGTAGAGTTCGCCGGTTTCCGGAAACGAGAATATCACTCCGATCGAGCCGGTGAGCGTCCCGGGATTGGTCACGATGGAATCGCACGCCGCCGCCACGTAGTAGCCGCCCGACGCGGAGACATCCCCGAACGACGCCACGACCGGCAGGCCCGCCGAACGCACGTTCAGGATCGCGTCATGGATTTCCTGCGTGGTCCCCACCGTACCGCCCGGAGTATTCAGGCGGACGACGATGGCCCCGACGCGGCCGTCATCATGAAGCTCGTTGAGCTCCCGCACCGCCTCCTCGGGGCTCCACATCTCTCCCTCGATTCTCACGAGGCCGATCCGCGGGCCGAACTCGAAGTAGCCGGACGTCCCCCCGTTGAACACCACCATCGCGACCGCGATGACGACGAAGAACAGCCCCAGCGCAAGCAGGCAGCCGATTGCCCACCGGCCGCCCGAGCGGCTCCGCTGCTGCTGTGGCTTTTCGAAAACCGGCCCGGTGGTCGTCATCCGGTTATCACCTCGTTCTCGCGCGTGACACTGTCCACGATTCCCATGATCGCGCTGTCGACGGGATTGAACGTATCGGGAAGCGCGTTGGCAGCCTCTCGCGCCTTGACGTAGAACACCCATTGTCCGGGCGCGGAGCTGACGAGATCCACGGCTACGATCGGCGAGCCGGGCAGCTCGGCCGCCCGGCTGTCGGTCGGGTGAACAATCAAGAGGCGATGTCCGACAAGCCCGGGGGTCTTGGCCGTCGCCACGACGGTCCCGACGACACGTCCAAACTGCATTCGACAATCACCCCTTCGGTTGCGTCACGCGGCCTCGTCGAGGCTAGTAGAGCGGCCGCCCTTCGAGTGTCCCCCACTCGCCCGCGTAGATCCGCTCGGCGAGTTTCGGATCCGGATTTGGAATAACGATGTCGGCGACCGCGCCACCCACGTCTTCAGCCGCACGGCGCCCCGCTTCAGCACCGGCCTGAACGTCAGCAACCGTGCCCGCCAGCGTGACGAAGCCCTTGCCGTGAAGGCCGCGGCTCACCACGATCTGTACAATGACGACTTCGGCCGCCTTCGCGGCGGAGTCCGCGGACAGAATGGTCGAGACGGCGGTCCGCGTCTCCAGGATACCGATCGCGTCCTGAGATTCAGGCGGGCGGACCCTGCCGAGCGCTGGGATGACCTGCTCGTCGACGATCGGCAGAAACAGCCGATCCACCAGATGCGTTCCCGCGATTTCGCGGCCTCTGCGCATCGCGTACTCGACCTCGGCAACTTCCCCCGCGAACAGGACGAGGAAGCGCCCGGGCGTCGACGGGGTCGCCGCGGTCAGCTCGACCGGCGCCTCCTTCACGACCTCGTCGGCCGTTCGGATGCCGTGAGCGATCGAGTCGAGTTCGAGACCCCCGAGTGCCGGTGCCGACATGGTCATACGATCCTGAAATAGTCCACCAGCGTGCAGCGGCGGATTCTGGAGAAGGTTCGCGCATCGGTCAACCCGTCACCTGTCGGGTGCGCGATGGTGAACGACGTCGGCCCCTCGCCGCCGAAACCGAGGCCGGCATAGGCGGGACCGTTCTTCACGAAAATGCACGTATCCATGTATCGGGCCATGCGGCTGAGTCTTTCGATGTTCTTCGAGTGAATCACCGCCGTGTGACCGTATCCGTGCTCCATTTCCCTGGCCAGATCGATCGCGGCGTCGGCGTTGGGAACGCGTCCGACGGGCAGGATCGGCATCAGCTGCTCCGACCAGAATAGCGGATGCTCGACCGGCACGTCCGCGACGAGCAGACGGATCTTCTCATCACATGGCGCGCCGATCCGCTGCATGAGATGGGCCGGCGCACGCCCGATGAAGGTCTTGTTCATGACGGCATGCCGGCGCGGACCGCGATCCTCCTCGAACACGAGCCGGCATAGCTGATCGGTCTGTGACGACGTGAGCAACAGCGCGTCGCCACGAGCCATCTGGCGAAGCAGCTCGTCGGCGATCGCCGAGACCGCGAGAACTTCCTTTTCGTCGCTGCAGATGATGTTGTTGTCGAGCGATGCCCCCATGACGATGTCGCGCCCCGCCCTTTCCAGGTCGGCCGTCTCATCGACCACGACCGGCGGGTTGCCGGGCCCGGCCGCCACGACCTTCTTGCCGGACGACATCGCCTCGTCAACGACCGCGGGCCCCCCAGTGACGACAACGAGCCTCACCCCATCGTGACGCATGAGGCGTTGCGTGAGGCTGATGGATGGTTCGGCCAGCGAGGTGATCAGCTCCGGCGGCCCCCCCGCCGATCGGATGGCCTCGTTCAGTACCGCGACGCAGCGATTCGTCGTCCGCGCGGCCGCCGGGTGCGGGGCGACGACGACACCGTTACCCGCCGCGACCATGCCGATGCTGTTGCAGATGACCGTCTCGGTCGGATTCGTGCTCGGGGTGACGGCCGCCACCACACCATATGGCGCGTGCTCGATCAGCGTCATTCCGTGATCGCCAGTGTAGGTGGTGGGTGCGAGGATTTCGACGCCGGGTGTGCGTTCACCGACGAGGAGATTCTTCTTGATCTTGTCCTCGACGCGGCCCATGCCGGTTTCGTTGACCGCCATTTCCGCGAAGAGTCGCGCGCTCGCCCTCACCGCGCGGCGCATGGCAATCACCATCTCGCGCCGGGTGTCGAGCGGAAGCGTCATCAGGTGCCGGTGAGACCGCCGGGCCGCGTCGACCGCGGAATCGAGATCGGTGTGGACCCCTGTCACGGTGGGAGCCCCTGGATCAGCGGACCCAGAGATAGAGCCCTCCGCGTCCAGCCGAGCCACGACACGCTCGACGATTTCGGTGATCCGCGTCTCATCGAACGCCACAGTCGTACCTACTTCCGATAGACCTCTCGACCGCCGATCTCCACGATGTCAACGATCGCCATGACCACCGCGTCGCACGGTCGTTCGTTCGTCAACTCGGTCATCCGGGCGCTGGAGCCCTGCGCAATGAGGACGAGTTCCTCGACGCCTGCGCCGACGGCATCGGCCGCGACGATCGGGGTACCGGCGGATTCGCCTTCCGGGCTCACGGGTTGAACCAGGAGCAGCTTGATCGACCGGATACTCTCCTCTTTGCGCGTGGAGACCACGGTCCCAACCACGCGGGCAAAGAGCATCTTCCCCCCAGCCTACTTCTTGCTGGTGACGACCTCGCCGCCCACCGGCAGAACCTCGTCAACAAGGGAGTGCGGACGCGGGATGACGTGGGCCGCGATCAACTCGCCGACCTTGGTGGCCGCCGCGCTGCCTGCATCCACCGCCGCCCTCACAGCGGCGACGTCTCCGCGCACCATCGTCGTCACGTATCCGCCGCCGATCCGCTCGTACTGAACCAGACGGACCTTGGCGGCCTTGACCATGGCGTCGGAAGCCTCCACCAATGCCGTGAAACCGCGCGTCTCAATCAGGCCGAGAGCTTCTTCCATTGCGCGAATTCCTCCTAGAGCGTAAGCCGACTTCCCGGCGGCGCCGGTCGTCCCGGGAACGCCCGAAACGCGCGCGACCCCACGGGCCGCCCGTGTCGGTCCGTCCGTCCGGGCGTTGATCGGATCCTTGGAAGTGTCATGGGCGGGCGTTCAATCGGATCATCCGGCCCGCCGCGAATCGCTCGCAACCTAGCACCGGGTCTGAAAGGTGTCAACACGCGCAAACCCCGGATTCAGTTGACTGTTCGCGACGCCTGCGCTACACAGAGCGCTTGGAACGACGCTGGTTTCGGGCACCGGGGAAGCAGGTTTCCATTGAAGAAGAGCAAACGTTCGGGCGCGTCGCGGGGTCGGAAGTCGGCCCAGGCGACGCTTGATTTTGAGAACGCCGGCGCCACAGCGACCAAGTCGGGCGGCCGGCGCCCCGGCGGCAAGCGGCCGTCGCCGACGAAACGGGCGACGAAAGCTGCCGTCGCCGGCGACCACGGCGGCAATGGGCGCGCGCCGACGGTCAAAAAAGCCAAGCCTACGGGAAAGCGGTCAGCGGTCGAGTTGGCGCGCCGGCAGCGGGAGATCTCCGTCAGCGAGTTCTTCGCGAAGAACCGCCACCTCCTCGGCTTCGACAATCCCAAGAAAGCGCTCTTGACGGCGGTCAAAGAAGGCGTGGACAACGCGCTCGACGCCTGTGAAGACGCCCGCATCCTCCCCGACATTCTCGTGGAGATCACGGAGGTCCAGGAGGGCCGATTCCGGATGATCGTGCAGGACAACGGCCCGGGTATCGTTCGTGCCCAGATCCCGCGGATCTTCGGAACGCTTTTGTACGGATCGAAATTCCATTCGCGTCGCCAGTCGAGGGGGCAACAGGGCATCGGGATCTCCGCGGCGGCCATGTACGGCCAGCTCACGACGGGGCGCCCGATCGTCGTGACGAGCCGGACGGGCCCGAAGCGCAAGGCCCATCGTTTCCAGATCCAGATCGACACGAACAAGAACACTCCCATCATCGTGGAAGACGCGGAGATGGACTGGGACAACGAGAGCGGCACACGCGTCGCGGTCGATCTGGAGGGCATCCATCAGAAGGGCAAGCGCTCGGTGGACGGATACATCGAGCAGACGGCACTCGCCAACCCGCACGCCCGGCTGACGTATCGGCCGCCGAAAGGCGAAGCCCGCGTCTACGATCGCAAGACCGATGAGCTCCCGGCCGAACCGAAGGAGATCAAGCCTCACCCGTACGGCGTCGAGCTCGGCCTTCTCATGAAGATGCTCAAGGAGACGAAGAGCCGGAACGTCAGCGCATTCCTCCAGAAGGAATTCAGCCGCGTCAGCGCTCGCGTGGCCGCCGAGATCGTCGAGGAAGCGGCGCTCAAGCCGTCCACCTCACCGGCCCGCGTCCACCGCGACGCGGCGGAGGCCCTCTTCAAGGCGATTCAGAAAGTCAAGATCATCGCCCCGCCGACCGCCTGTCTCTCGCCGATCGGCGCCGAGTCGCTCGAGACGAGCCTTCGCGCGCAGTTCTCCGCGGAGTTCTACACGGCATCGACGCGCTCTCCATCCGTCTATCGCGGAAACCCGTTCCAGGTGGAGATCGCGTTGGCGTACGGCGGTGATATACCGGCGGATGAATCCGCGACGCTCTATCGTTTCGCGAATCGCGTCCCGCTCATGTACCAGCAATCCGCCTGCGCGATCAGCAAGGCGGTCGTGTCGACGGCGTGGCGTAACTACTCCATCTCGCATCCGCGTGGCGCGGTACCCGTCGGTCCGATCGTCCTGTTCGCTCACATTGCGTCGGTCTGGGTTCCGTTCACATCCGAAAGCAAGGAAGCGATCGCGCACTACCCGGAGATCCTCAAGGAGCTCCGCCTCGCCATTCAGGAGTGTGGGAGGCGCCTCGGAGCCCACCTGAGCCGTCGCCGTAGAGTGGCCGACGCGGAACGCAAGCACGCGTACATCGAGAAGTACATTCCGCACGTCGGGATCGCGTTGCAGGAGATCCTCGATCTTTCCGATCGGCAGAAAGACAAGGTGATCAGCACACTCTCGGATACGCTCGAGCGCAGCCGCAAGCTATAGCCCGCACTTCTCACCAGGTCCCATCGCAAGGATGAGACGCGGGCTGACTACCGTGTCACTGCATGTAGCCGAGTGACCGGAGCTGCTCCACGGCCTCGGGCGAGAGGTCGCCCTCCCCGAGTCGCACCGCTCTGAACTGCAGCAATGCCGCGTTCATCCATTCACAGACTTGGTCATGCAGTTCGCGCGCGACGCTCGGATTCGCTTCGGAACGGTCGACCGTCTCCGCGGGATCCGACACGAGATCGTAGAGGGCCATTTTCATCGAGCGACGTCTCAGCCGCGCCTCGCGATGCGAGTTGGGCCACATCTTGAGCTTGGCCGCGACCCACTGATCGTAGCCGAGCCATTCGCGCGGCGTCAGCACGAGCTTCCACCGATCGGTGCGCGCGGCCATCGTGAGATAAGCGTCGCCCCCGGCGCAAATGGGCGCTTCCTCCACCATGGTCTCACGACCGGTCAAGAGCGGAACAAAGCTCTCCCCTTCCAGGATCGGTGGATACGGCATCCCGAGAAGATCCAACACGCTCGGAAGGATATCGATCGAGCGCACGAGGCGGTCGATCGTGAGGCCCGACGGCAGGTCCGGGTGGCTCAGGACGAGCGGTACGTGCGCCGTAGGCTCAAAGGCGAACGTGCCGTGCGCGAAATAGTACTCATGCTCCCCAAGGCTCTCCCCGTGATCGGACGTGAAGATGATGAGCGTGTTTTCGCGGAGCCCGAGCCGATCCATTCCCGCGAGAAGCGAATCCACGAACCAGTCCGTATAGCGGATCTCGCCGTCGTAGCGGGCGATGTAGTCGCTCAGAGACGTGACGCCGGGGACACCGTATAGCGGCTTCAAACCGCCGATGCCGGTTCGGGAGTATTCCAGCTCGATGCCGGCCGTCCTGGAGTAGAGATCATCGCCCGTGAACCAAGTGTCGTAGGGCGGCGGTGGATCATACGGTGTGTGCGGGTCCATCGCGTGGAGCCACATGAAGAACGGTTCTTCGCGCGAGGACTCGAGCCAGCTCATCGCCTTCGTGAGCATTGTGCCGGCCCCTCGCGGCCCGCCGCCGCGGAACAGCTCGTCGACGTGCTCAATCCCCTGCGCGTAGTTGAACTCGCTGCCCATGTTGATGTTGTCGAGCATGGCCACGGTCGAATAGCCCTCGTCCGCCATGATCTCGCCCCATGTCGTGAGCGCGTCGTCCAGGATTGAGCGCGATAGAATGATCCCGTGGGAATACGTGGTGAGACCGGTCAGGATTGACGCCATGTTGGGGCTCGTTCTGGTGGCTTGAGCGATCGCCTGCGTGAAGTTGACGCCGCCCAGCGCGAGCCGATCCAGCGCCGGGCTGGTGTCACGTTCATACCCGTTGTAGCCGAGATGGTCCCAGCGAAGCGTATCGACGAGCAGAAAGAGGATGTTCGTGTCCGGCGGAAGGCGAAGCGCCTGCGTGCCCGCCGGGGGGAACCGCTCTTCCAGCCCGGGAGCGCCGTCGGCGGCCGATGCGTCCGTCGTGCGGACCACGGCACGGACCGCGAAGCTGAGCACCGTGCAGATCAGCAATCCGACCGCTAGCGCCGCCGGACCGCGCGCCGTAAGCGCCCCCCGCTTCGCAAGGGTTCGTCCCGCCGCCGTCAGCAGAGCGGCGACAATGACCGAAGCGATCACTACGCCTGCAGAGACGACTATCGACGCGGCGGTCCAGTCGTAGCGAAGGAAGAAGGCATTGGCCCAGAGAAGCCCGTGCAGCGAAACGACGACCCACAAAACCAGCCGCGTCAGCGCGCCGGCGGACAGCAGCCGCGTGCGGGACAGCCGGACGGATCGGCTCCACAGCGACATCAGGGCAGCCCAGATCGAACCGAGCACGAGCCAGCCGAGCGTCTGGACGGCGGCAAAGAACAGCCAGAAGAGCGCCCGATCCAGGACGTTCTCCAGAGCGAGACGGTAGAGCGCGGCGGCGAACGCGTTCTCGATCACGGCGACGATCACACCGAAGAGCACGAATGGAAGAATCAACTCGGCTTTCTTCATGCGGCGGATGCTAGCAGATGGCCCGCGCGCGCAAAACCGAGATCTGGTCCCGGTTCGCCCGGCCGGCGGGACCGAAGCGGCCCGCGGTGGGTCTTCGCTTGATCTCCGGGGTGTCGTTGGGCTATCACCGTTGGATAGAAACTCGGATCCGACGGTTCCAACACCAATTGGAGTTCATCATGGCCAAGAGATCGATGAGCAAGCGCATCCGCGACGAGGCGGAGCGCGTCAGAAGCACGATCATCAAGCGCGGTAAGCCCAGCATGAAGCTGCCGTTGCGGACGCTCTCCAATGTGCGCTACACGCCGAAGCGCGGCTATTTCGAGATCAAGGGGGCGAGCAAGGAGCGGACGTTGACCGTGAACACGGTCAAGACGTTTGCGCAAACGCTCCGGATGATGTCGCTTTCCAAGACGCTGATCGAGGAAGACGATATCGCCACCAAGCGAGAAGCCTACTACGTCTCGAAGAACTGGGACGCCGCGCGTTTCGACGAGCAGGTCGAGAGCGACTCGGTCATGGATGACGTGGAAGCGCTCTTCGGTGTGAATCGCGAACAGCTCGGCTTCATCCCGGAGGAAAAGGGCGGAGACGTCGCCGGCAAGCTGGTGGTGATCGATCACGATCGAGACAGCGGACGCCCGCTCCGGATCGATTGCACCAAGTTCGGCGCCGGCGCCTACTCCATCCCGATCTCCGTCGAGCATCTCAAGTTCGAGACCAAGGCGACGTTCATCCTCGTGATCGAAACGGCAGGCATGTTCCAGCGACTCGTCAAGCACAACTACTGGAAGAAGGCGAACTGCATACTCATCTCAATGGGAGGAGTTCCGACACGCGCGTGCCGTCGCTTCGTCCGCCGCCTCGCCGACGAGAAGAAGCTCCCCGTCTACGTCTTCGTGGACGGGGATCCGTACGGCGTATCAAACATCTACCGCACGCTGAAGGTGGGAAGCGGAAACGCGGCCCACTTGAACGCCTATTTCTGCGTTCCGCAGGCGCGCTTCTTGGGAGTTACACCTCAGGACGTCACCGACTACGACCTGCCGACGCATCCGCTGAAGGACGTGGACATCAAGCGGGCGCAGGACGCGCTCAAGAACGATCCGTTCATTCTGCACCACAAGCCGTGGCAGGCCGCGCTGAAGCAGATGCTCAAGATGGGAGTTCGCGTCGAGCAACAGGCGTTGGCGAAGCACGGACTGAACTACGTGATCGAGCGCTATCTGCCTGAGAAGCTGGCGCGTACGGACAAGTTCCTTCCCTGACATCGCGCCGACGTCACACCGGGGCCCGAAATCACCCTCCGGCGGCCGTGCGCCCCGGCCCGGCTCCGCCTTCCGACGTGCGGAGCCTGGCGAGTTCCACCAGCGCCGCGCGCGCGTCCGCCGCGGTGACGCGATCTCGGGTGGCCAGGCGGAGCTCGCGTTCCGCTTCGTCCCAGTCCCCCATCCGCATGAGTGCCACGCCCAGCGTCAAATGTGGAGGACCGGAGTCGGGCTCGCGTTCGATCACCCTCCTGGCGTGCCGGGCGGCTTCGCCATTCTCACCGAGACGCAGGTATACCCCCGCCAGGTTCACCCGCGCGATGTGGTATTCCGGGTAGATCGCCAGCGCGGCCGAGTATTCGCGTTCGGCATCATCAAGCTCACCACGCGCTGACCAAGCGATGCCAAGATAGGTTCGCGCCACTACGTTTTCCGGAAAGCGCCCTACAACATCGCGAAACAGGGTGAGGTCATCCTCCCAATCTTTTGCTCGCAAATGCGTTGCGACTGACCCCAGGAGCGCGACTCCAAGCAAGAGCGCTCCCGCGATCCGGAGTGCAGATCGTGAAAGGACGGGCAAGACGTGCAGCCCGAACGCGGAGAGGGCGAGCCACCACGCGGCGCTAGGAACGTAATAGAGGCGTTCCGCGGTCGCCGTCCCGATCGTCGCGAAGGCATTCGAAACGGGAAGATACGTGGCGGCCTCGAGCATGACCCCAATGACCACAAGCGGCGCCCGGCGGTGACGCAGCCCCCAGACCAGCAGGGCGATTCGAACCCCAATGGCGGCGGCGCCCACGATAAGGAGTAGCGTATCCTCATGGGGAACCAGCGAACGGAAGGAGTAGTCCGCAGACAGGCCCACCGGAAACGCGAGCAGACGTGAGTAGTGCCCCAGGAGACCGATGATGGCCACCACCCTCTCGTGCGCGTCCATGCCGATGAGCCAATTCTGGACGAAGGCGGACGGCTGGCCGGTCACGGTCCCGAAGAGGTGCCACCGGAGTGCGACGGTGAGTGGGATCCAGACCCACGGAAGAAACGAGGTCAAGACGGCGCGGCGACCGTGCGGCCGGCGCCCCTCCGCGCTCCCGCTCCACACGGACACCACCGTGACGAGTGTCAGGACCGGCGGAAGCACGATGCCGATTTCCTTCGACAGAATCGCCGCCGCCACGGAGAAACAGCCCGCGACCATCCAACGACGTCGGTGGAACCGAAGCCAACGGCCCCAAGCCGCGATGGCGCAGAAGCCGAACGCGGCGGCCATGACATCCGCCCTCCGCGCGATCCAGAACACCGACTCGGAGTTCAACGGATGGATCGCGAAGAGAACCGCCGTCGCAGCGGGTAGCCAACGTCGCATTCGCGCGCGTCGCTCATCCAGGTCGTTGCCCCCGTTGCCGGCACAAAAGACCTGAACCAGCTCTCGCACCGCCCAGAAAAGGCCCGCCACCGCCAAGAGATGCCAGAGCACGTTCGACAGATGGTATCCCCTCGGATCCAACGACCAGATTGCGTGATCGAGCATGAACCCGATGGCCACGAAGGGGCGATAGATCTGCCACCCGGTCCCTCCGGCAAGGTCTACACCGAACGCGAACGGGATCTTCGCCAGATCCTGGATGAGCGGATTGCGCTCAATGAGCCTGTGATCGTCATAGACGAAGCCGTTGAAGACGCCGGCCGAAAAGGTGAGCGCGGTCAGGAGCATGATGACCGCAAGGACAACGCCACTCCTGTCCGGGGCTCCGCGCGACCGACTCGTCGTGAGCACGTGTCCGAGCCGGGTCACGTCGCATCCGCCCAGATGGTGGAGAGCGCGTCATCGAGAACGTCGCGGACGCTCGCGACCGTCTCTTCCTGCATGAGCCGCGCACGGACGCGAGAGACGGACCGAAGACCTTTTAGATAGGGTCCGAACTGCTTTCGCATCTCGAGCACCCCTCGGCGTTCGCCCTTTTCCACGACGTTCGCCGCGAGATGATCGAGGAGAACACGGACACGTTCGGACGCGGAAGGTGGGGATGGCACCACCCCCGTGCTCAGGTACTCGCGGCACATCGAGAAGATCCATGGAGCTCCGATCGCCGCCCGTCCGATCATCACGCCGTCACATCCCGTCTCCTCGAACATCCGATGCGCGTCCTCGGCGGAGCGCACGTCCCCATTCCCGATCACCGGTATGGAGATGGCGCACTTCGCCTTTCGGATCCACGTCCAGTCGGCCCGCCCTCCGTAGCCTTGCGAGCGGGTGCGGGCGTGCACCGAAAGGGCGGCGAGCCCCGCCCCTTCGAGGCGCTTCGCCAGTTCTTCGATCCGAATGGTATCCGCGTCCCACCCGATCCGGGCCTTCGCGGTCACGGGAAGCGATACGGCGTCCACGATGCCGCGCGCCATGCGCTCCGCAAGATTCAGATCTTTCAGAAGTGCCGCGCCGGCGCCCTTGCAGACGATCTTCTTCACCGGACAACCGATGTTGATATCGATGAGATCCGGCCCCGCCTCTTCCGCGATGCGCGCCGCCTCGACCATGGCATCCACGGTCTCGCCAAAGATCTGAAGCCCGATGGGGTGCTCACCCGGGCCGATCCGGAGCTTCGCGAGACTCTGCTTGACGTCCCGGACGAGGGCTTGCGCGCTCACAAACTCGCTGTAAACGAGATCCGCTCCGTATCGCCGGCAGATCCGCCGAAAGGGACCCGAGGACACGTCCTCCATGGGTGCGAGCAGCAGCGCGTCCTGGATTGAGAGGTTGCCGATGGTGAGCGTCGAGAACATGGTCCGATTTGTCCCGGATCTCCGCCGACGTCCAACGCGGCCGCCTACGCGGACACGTCACGGATCCAGCGGTTCTCCGGGTTGAACGTGAGGAAACAAGCGAACGTCCGAGGGCGGAGTCTTTCAAACGCGGTGTGGGGGTGTCAACAAAAAGCCCCCCGGTGCCGGCGTCTTTCGTGGTCGCTATTGGAAGCCTGACTCATCCGGGAACAGCCCACGAGCCACGAAGAGAATCGCTCGGTCCAGGGGGCAAAAAGCGCGCTCGGGGAGCGCCATGGCCGGGTAACGCAAAGACGGCGCCATGTGTGCCGATCCGCTGGCGCGCAAACAAGGAGGCATATGTACTGTCAGGACAATTAGTTACGGGGCACGCGGTTCGCGGGGATCTCAAAACGGCTGATATGCACCAGCCATCGGCGCCGCGATCATTGCGATTTGCACGATGAAACCTGAAATCGCACGAAATCACTCACGTGGCAGTGAGCTCTCGCGCCGCACGTCCCTGAGGATGGGACCGCGTTCGGACTCCTCGATCCAGAACGAGATCTCGTCACCCGCGTCGAGAGCGCGGTAACCTTCGCCGAGGATGTCCTTGTAGTACACGTGCGCGTAGCCCTTGCCGGGGACATCGACCAGCCCGACTCCGCGAATCTGGTCGAACCACCGCACGCGCCCCGATGTCCGGGGGCCGGGTGACTCCGCGCTCTTTCTGTGGCGTTGTGACGGTAGCTGGACCATGACCTCAGCGCGTGTGTCGGCGAAGGCGCCGATAGCCGCTCGGGCGCTGGCCGGGGAAACTTTCGGGCCTCAGCGTGAAGCACGAGATCTCGGGCGCGGCGTTCAGCCGCACCTTCCAAATGTATCCGACGCCTCGGCTGACGTACACCCATCGCCCTCGACGCCCATAGAATCCCGCGACGAGGCGGCGATCAACGACCGGCAGATGCGGCTGGCGCGGAAACGGCAGGCGGACTTGCGCGCCGTGTGTATGTCCTGAGAGCATGAGATCGAAGTGGTAGCGCTCACCGTATCCAATCCCGTCGGGGTTGTGACACAGAAACAGCGTCGTCTCGTCGTCCGCGAGATCCCGAAATGCCGTCTCGGGATCACATTCGCCGCTCCAGAGATCCTCGACGCCCACGATACGCAACGCGCTCTCTCCGATGGGAATGCGTTGGGAGCGATTCCGGAGCACCCTCACCCCCACGCGCTCCATCGCGCGAACCAGTCGATCCGTGGCGCCATCCAGAATCCGGGGACCACCGGGGGAATTGATCCCGTAGTCGTGATTGCCCAGTACCGCGAACACGCCCAGCGGCGCGCGCAGGCGGTTCAGCACGGAGGCGAACGTCGCGATGTAGTCTTCGTCCCACTGAAGGTAATCACCGGTCAGGACCGCGATGTCCGGCCGGGACGACGCGGCGATCTCCATGCAGCGACGCAGGTACGAGGTTGGCATGTTCCGGCCGGCGTGGGGATCGGATATCTGAACAATGCGCAGCCCGTTCAGGTCGGACGGAAGGTCCACGACCGGCACCTCATGCTCGGTCACTTCCACGAGGTGGGGCGCGACGAAGCGTGCATAGGCACCGAGGCCGGGGAACGCCCCCAGAATGGCGAAGTCGAGCAGGCGATGAACGAATGGACGGCCCGCCATCCAGGCCTTCATGCGGTCACGACGCTCTTGAACCGCCGTGGGGACAGAGAAATGGTGTGGCTCCGCCGGAGCTCCGCTCCAGATCATGAATGCAATCCTCCGATGATGGAAATATCTGCTTGAGAGTATCGTCCGACACCCGCGGATCATCCACTCGGTAACCCGGCGGACGCGAATTGGTTCACTTCAAAGCGGTGATTCCGATGAGCGGCAGCCACTCTTGCAGCAGAAACTGGAATCTACCTATCAACAACGAAATGCGCGCCATCACGGTGAAACCGTACGACGCGCCGAATGAGATCATGAGAAACGCGATGCCGACCCGCGACACGGCGCCGGTCACCCCGCGGTGCTCCTTCGAGAAGAAGAAATAGACCAGCGATGCGATCAGCCCGAGGAGGAGGATGAGATTCGAGAGCGAGGTCGTCCACGACCCTGTGTTGAGGCTCAGCATGCTCGCTTGGATCTGCGCGACGAGATCGCCCTGTGCGTAGCCGATGATGGCCAGCCCGGAGAACGCGCCGACCATGAGCGCGATGGCCCAGCGGCTCAGCCAGGCGAAGCGGCTGGTGAACCGACTGAACATCAACAGGCCGAGCAGGAACGGAAAGACGAGCAGCAGACCCTCCATCGACGCCGAGCCGGTCGAAAAGAAGTCACCCCACGCTTTGGTGAAGGGCACCCAGAGGTTCGGCTCGAAGACGTTCTTGATCTGGACGCAGAAGAACCATCCCGCCGCCACCCCGACGAAGAGGTACTCCGCAAACTTGTAGAACGCGTTGTCCCGATAGAGAAACGAGAAGATCGCGAGCGTCAGTAGAGCGGCGACCGTGGTCCAGATGACATCAGGGCTCACGCGGCTCCTCCTTCGCGGCGACGTGTCAACAGATGAAGCACGTTGCCGGCGACAATGAAGAACACTACGACGATGTGCCCCAGCGACTGAGCGCCCATTCCGCGGCTCCCGGCCCCCATGATGTCGTTGAGCACCTCGTACTCGGCGGCGCCCGCCAGGCCACCCAAGAGACCCTGCAGCTGACCGGATTGGATGTACGGGTAGTACTCGGGCGCGCTCACCGCCGTGCAGCCGGAGATCATGGGGATCGCGTATCGCGATTGGACCTGTTGGACCCACTCTTTGGTCCCCGGATACCCCGCCGAGATGCTGATGAGAAGCTTCAGGTCCCGGAAGCTCTCGATCCCGGCCATCATCGGAATCGAATCGAGCGGCGTCCCGTAGTAGTCCGAGGGAAAGGCGGATCGGATCTCGTTTGCGATCGTCACCATGACCACCTCTCGCCCTTCCTTGTAGCCGAGGTTGACGAAATCACGGCCGTATTGCTTTCCGTACTGGTCGGCCGCGATCTCCGAGAGGGTGTGCTCCAGTAGCGGAGGCCCAGGCGCCCAGAGACACGCGCCGACGATCTTGAGGTCGCGCCGGGCGCACTGATGGACGGCGACCTCGAGCATGGGCAGGAGCTCGGCCTGGCTACCCGGATCGAGGTCCGCGGCCAGGTAGACCACGCTCCCTTCGGGAACCGCCTCGATTGCCTCGTGAAAACCGACGACCTCAGCCGACGGGCGTATCGTGACGCCCAGCGGGAGCAGAAGCGGCACCAGCACGGCCAGCCCCATGATGAGGAAGATCCAGCGCCGATCGAGCGTAGCCAGTGAACTCAGTCGCCCCACTCATTCCCCCAGATAGTTCCGCTCGAGCCCAAGGATGATCTTGAGTCCCGTCGAGATGGCCCCGAGTGCCGCGCCGATCAGAATGGCGCGCTTGGCCGCAAGATTCGGCACATTCATGATCCAGCTCTGGACGGACGCGAAATCGACGCCCTCGGGCAGATGCAGGAAGCGCGAGATCTCGTCGCCTATCGGCACCCGTCCGATCATGACGAAGAGCGCGGTGATCGCCAGCAATGCCGCGTCCACGGATCGGATTCGAAACGCCCGAAAGGCCGCGGACGCGATGAAGAAGGCCAGCAGGCTGAACATCGTCGCCTGCATCGGTGTGTAGATGTAGAGAAAGATCTGATGGCCAAGCGTCCCATCGTGAATCCCGCCGATGAGCCCGATCCCCACCATGCCGGCAAGGCCCGCGAGAAGCGGAAATGCGTACGGCCAGTCCGCGGAGCGGCCTGAGATCTTCTGCAGGTTGATCCGGACGACATTGGCGATCCCGAGAACATACGCGAAGGCTGTGATGATGATGGTCCAGCCCTGAAGCGTATTGCCGACGGCGGTCACGCTGCGGTGCGGAACAAGGTAGTCAATGACCATGATGCTTCCGAAGACAAACGTGATGATGAGCGGGATCTCTTTGCGCATCGCGTCCCTCTACCGCACTCGAAACCAGTCGGCGAATTCCTGCACGCCGAACGTCGAAAGAAGCGTTCCCACGATGATCAATCCGAGAATAACGAGCTTCATCCAGTCGGTGCCCTTGATCGTGCCCACCAACCTCGGGTCGCGCGAGAGATAGGCTGTCGCCGCGTAGAACTCCTCCCCGATGAGCGTGTAGTCGCAGGCGACGACGAAGAACGGGAGCTGATGAACATTGGCCGTTCCGGCGATCTGAACGGCCCCCGTGGAAAAGCCGGTCTCCGCGAGTATCAGACTCTCGGCGAAAAACGAGCCGAGGTAGAGGTTCGCCGCGGGCTTCTCGCGCAGCATGATGCCGTCCACGCCCGCCGTGAAGGCGAACTGCTCATCGGACAGATAGCGGATGTTGTCCCGATCGAACGCGTCGGGCCTGCCGGCGTCGACGTAGGCGCTTCGGACCGTTTCTTCCGCGAGCGGCACGACAAACGCCTTCGCGAGCGGCACGACGAGCTTCGTGTCGTAACGTGCCACCGTCTTGGCGACGTGGCCTAGGATCACCATTGAATAGATGGTCTGGATGTTGTTGACGTCATCGATGCCAGGAACGTAGAGAACCGATCGTCCCATTTCTGTGGCGCGACCGACGGCTTCCTCGATGGCTTCGAGCCCGGCGATCTTCCGGAGAAAGAGACCGACTCCGCGCCCGACCAGGCGAATGAACCCCAAGACGAGCGCGAAGAACACGAGCAGGATGACGAGGACGTTCGTCCTCTCGGTATTGAACCAAGCGTTGGGATCGGGGCCCCCGTCGGCGGCGACGGACGGCCCCGCAAGCAGAAGACAGACGATGAGACCGCCGCACGCGCAGAGAACACCCCACGTGGCGCGGATCACTCTTCGATCATCTCTACGTTGGCGCGAGGCACCGTCACGACCTCACCCGACGCGAGCTTGGCCCGGAGCACACGTACTTTGGTCTCGCTCTCCATGGCATGCAGCTCGGGAGGAAGGTCAACCACATCCGCAAGCTGACCGAAATACGGCTCACGGATGACACGGATCTGACTGCCTTCGGTGAGCCCCACACCCTCACCGACGGTATCCAGCGTGCCTTCCTCGGCGGGTATGACGATCTCCGGCCGCATCACGCCCGCACGAATCTGCGTGGCTCCGGTCGCGGATGCCTTCTTGCCCTCGTTCTCCCCGAGGAGCGCAAAGGTCTTGTCGGCCATCGGCAGCGGACCGAATCCCTCGGTGGTGATCAACGTGACGCCCTTGCGTTCGGAGCCGGTGATCGCGACGCCTAGGTCATAGCCCAGGAAGTCTTTCAGATCTTTCGCGTTGATCCCGGCCGCCACGAGAGCGCTCACGCCGACCTCCGCGGCACGTTCGAGGAGCTCCGTCGACGCAATTCGCCCCACGATCAAAATGGTGTCCTTCATTTCCGGCGTGATCCGCTCGGGCGTCACCGTGTCGTTGTTGTCTTTGGCGAGGATCTTGATCGTGCCGGAAACCTCTCCGCCGATCCCGAAGATCCCCTGGATGAACGTCCCGTTGCACTCCACGAGAACGCCCTCGCTCTCGTAGACGTCGGTCACGACACCGTCCATGTAGGCGTTCACCTCGACCGGAATGGGCGGCTCCCGAAGGACCGCCTGACCGGTCACGGTCGAGACCGATTCCAGCGTTCCCGCTATGGGAGACTTGCAGTGCGATTTGAAGAGACCGAAGAGGCTCTTCGCCGTGGCGATGATCTCGCCCTTCTCGAGCGCGTCGCCTTCCCGCTTGATCATGGTGTCCTGCACGTCGCTCTGATGGACATTCAAGATCCCGGCGATATTCACCATGTGGACGTTTCCGGGAAGCTCTGTCCGCGCAACGACCTGATCGGCTGAAACGTTGTCACCTTTGCTCACAGTGACGTCGCCCTTGAGCGGGAGGCGTCGATCACGCTCGAGATGGGCGTACCGCGAAACCTTCAAGCCCGGGGTGTAGGCGTGGGCCATTTCGACTTCCTCCTCGTCAACTGACGGACGCGGCCGTCGCGCTGGGATAGAGTCCCAGGGCCGCGTGCCATTCGTTCAGCTTGCTAATCCGCTCGGCGTTGTCGGTGGGCAGCACGAACGGCCTGCGTCCCCGCGCGTCCAGAATCAGGCCGACGCTCCCCCCACGAACCTTTCGCGTCGCCACCTTCCCCTTGCCGCGGCCCATGTCGAAGCCGCGCGCCGGCGTGACGATCATCTCCCCTTCCTGATCCAGCGCGAACGGGACAAGCTTCATCTCGCCCAGGGTAAGCGATTCGCGGATCGTCTCGCCGCCGGTGATCTTGAGCTCCACATCCATCACCTTCTGGCCGGGTTTCGTCGTGCCGATGGGCGCAACGCACGGGCCAAGGATGATCAGACAGTCACGCTCGAAGACGTGGGTGGCGGCTTCCGGATGAATCTCCGCTAGGACGCCGAGCTGCGGCATCATGAAGATGGAATCCACCGCGAGCGTGGTGAAGCCCTCGGGCAGAAACGCGTCCACGAGCATCGCGGCGGCCTGTTTGCGTCTCGGTGCGTGGGATAGAACGCCGCCGGACCCCACGAGCAGCTCCAGGTCGAGCAGATTGATCAGGGTCTCGCCACTCGCGGTCTGCTCGAAGGTGTCCGAGATCGTCCGTTCCTGCTGGACGCCTTTGAGTCCCACCGCGAGGCTCTTGTGCTGTTCGAAGGCAAGTCGCAACGCCTCGCGGGCGAGCGCCTGCTCGAGGATCAGCTCTTCGAGAACCTGTGGGATCGTCGTGGGCCGGATCATCTTGTTTTTCACGCGATTGCGCAGATCGGCCTGGTCCATATCAAATGGCACCCAGCGCAGGACGTTTTCGATCCCAGCCTCGGCCATGACGTTCGATACGGAATAGCTCATACCCAGGTTGGCGCTGACCGTCCGGTTGAAGACTTCCTCGAAGACACTGAAGACGTCCGTCGTCGCCCCTCCGATGTCGACGCCGATCGCGGAGATCTCTTGCCGCTTTGCGATCGTGTGAATAATCGATCCGACGGCCGCGGGGGTCGGCATGATCGGCGCATGGGTCCAGGCCATGAGATTCTTGTAGCCGGGCGCATGCGCCATCACGTGCTCCATGAAGAGATCGTGAATCTCGTGCCGCGCCGGCATCAGGTTCTCCCGCTCCATCGTCGGACGGATGTTGTCACAGATCGACAGCGCCGTCTTGTCTTCGAGCTGCTGCTTCACGACGTCCCGGGCATCCACGTTTCCGGCGTAGATGACTGGAAGTTCGTAGCCCGCGCCAAGGCGCGCCTTCGGATCGGCCGCGGAGATGAGCTCCGCGAGCTCGGCGACGTGTGTCGTCGTGCCACCGTCGATCCCGCCGGAGAGCAGGATCATGTCGGGACGAAGATCGCGGATGAGGCGGATCTTCTCGTGGGGCAATCGCCCGTCATTGGATGCCACAGTGTCCATCACGATCGCGCCCGCACCCAGAGCCGCGCGTTCCGCGCTCTCCCCGGTCATCGCCTTCACGACGCCGGTGACCATCATCTGGAGCCCGCCGCCGGCCGACGACGTGGACAGATAGAGATCCACGCCGACACCGTCTTTCTCGGGACAGAGGATCGTTTCCCCGTCGAGGACCTTGCGGCCCGCGAGCTCCTCGACCTCGCGGATGGCGTTGAGCACACCGCGCGTCACGTCCTCGAAAGGCGCCTCGACGGTCGTGGGCGCCTCGCCGCGAACCGTCTGACGGTACTCCCCATCGACTTTCTCGATAAGGATCGCTTTGGTCGTCGTGCTACCGCAGTCGGTCGCGAGGACCGTCCGGATCGTCGACGGATCAATCTTTTTTGTCTCTTCTCCCATTCCCTTCCGCCTTCTGTCTATTCTTCTTCGCCTGTTCGGCGTCTGCCTCTCGGCTCTCTATCTTCTTGATCAGCAGCTCGTACTTGTCTCGGTCCTCCATCAAGGCGGTGAACCGATCATAGAGCGGAGCTGAGAAAAAGGTTGTGACGAACGGCTCGAGAAAAACGAGGAGCTGGCTTCCCACAAAGCTGAGTGGCTTCGAGCTTTCAAGAAACAAGATGGCCGGCACCCCCAACCGCATGTTCGTGACGCGGTCGGCGACCCGATCCAAGATCTCCTCATCCGTCAGCTCGGTGTCCGGCTTTCGCTCCTCCGCTTCCCCCTTTCTTTCTCCTCGCCGCTTCTTCCAGGTCCACAAAGCGAGCATCCTCCCGTACGTGGGCGCGCAGGTACGCGATCACCTCGTCCCGGTTGTCCCGGAAGAAGAGTCGGATGCCGCGATACGGCTCAAGCCAACTCCGCTTCGTGAATGGACTCAGGGTCACGCCGTTGCGATCAACGAAACACGCCCGGATATCTTCCCAAGGGCGCATCTTTCGTGTCGGCCAGCGGGACGCGACCACCTTCTCCTCGTCCATGCGAAACAGCGTTGGCGAGAAGAACGGGTTCAATGATCCCATGAGGACCACCAGCGTGACCAGACCGAAAGCGATATGTTGCCCGACGAAGACAGCCCCCGTCGCAGCGAGCACGATGACCGCGGCGGCCCCAACTCCCGCCGCCGGCCGCTCTTTCAGTGGCCAGGACTGCCATTCCAGGCTCTCAGACATCTTCCCAACGCAATCTAAGCGAGCGCGCGGCCCCAACCTCATCGAGCCGACCGAGTGGTGTGGTATGCGGGGCCGACGTCACGACCTCCGGCGACTCGTCGGCCTCGCGGGCCACCGCTAAGAACGCCTCGGCGAGCTGATCGAGACGATCCAACGTCTCCGTTTCCGTCGGTTCGATCATCAGCGCTTCGCGTACGATGAGCGGGAAGTACACCGTCGGCGCGTGGACACCATAGTCCAGCAGTCGCTTCGCCATGTCGGAGGTCGCGACTCCCTTCGCCTTCTGACGCGAGCCTGACAGCGTGAACTCGTGCATACACCGCCCCGGATACGGCACGTCGAAGCTATCCTGCAATCGATGCATCAGATAGTTGGCGGAGATGATCGCCTCCCGACACACCTCCGCGAGCCCGTCGCCGCCAAGTCTCAGAATGTACGATAGCGCCCTCACAATGACGCCGAAGTTCCCCGCGAACGTGTGGACCTTGCCCACGCCTTCCGGATTGTCGACCAAGCGATAGCCGTCCGCGTCCTTGGTCAGGATCGGAGACGGCAGATAGGGCGCCAGATGGGCCTTCACGCCGATCGGTCCGGCCCCGGGCCCTCCACCCCCATGAGGGGTCGAAAACGTCTTGTGCAAATTGAAGTGGACGATGTCGAAGCCCATGTCGCCAGGCCGAGCAAGCCCCAGTAGAGCATTGAGATTGGCGCCGTCCATGTACGTCAAACCACCGGCCGCGTGCGTCTCGTCGCAGATCACTCGGATGTCGTTCTCGAAGAGCCCCAACGTGCTGGGATTCGTGACCATGATCGCGGCGACATCCGGCCCGATGACCTCACGGAAGTGCCCCAGGTCGATGCGCCCGTTCGGCCCGGACTTCACCTCGCGCACTTCGTAGCCGGCCAACGTGACCGTGGCCGGATTGGTGCCGTGGGCGGAATCGGGTATCAACACCCCGCGCCGTCGCTCGCCCCGACTGAGATGATACGCGCGGGCGATCAGCATCCCGAGCAGCTCGCCCTGCGCTCCGGCCGCCGGCTGCAGCGAGACGTCATCCATCCCGCTGACCTCGGCCAGCGCCCCGGCCAGCCGGTCCATGACCTCGAGCGCCCCTTGCGTCAGCGTTTGCGGCGCGTACGGATGTAGGTCCGCGAACCCTTCGAGACGGCCGATCTCTTCGTTGAGCTTCGGATTGAATTTCATCGTGCAGGAGCCCAGCGGATAGGGCGCCTTGTCGATGTGATGATTGAGCGTGGAGATGTCAGTGTAATGGCGGACCACTTCGGGCTCGCTCACTTCGGGCAGACGTGCGGGTGTCCTGCGGCGAAGACGCTCGGGGATGTGTCGCGCGACGACGGCATCGACGTCCATTCCTGAGACGCGGTGGCTGCCGTGTCCCGAGACGCTCTTCTCGAAGATGACCGGAATGTCGCGGCGCTGAACCGTCATGGCCGCACCTCCACAGCCAGCCGTTTGAGGGCATCCCCGTAGCGAGCCAGTTCCTCGTCCGTTCGCTTCTCGGTCACCGCGACGAGCAGCTCGTTCTCGCGGCCCGGGAAGAGCCGCGACAGATCGAGACCGGCCAGAATGCCTTCCGCAAGCAACTCCTCGATGATTCGTGCCGCGGGGATCGGCGTTCGGACCGTGAACTCCCTGAAGAACGGCGCGTCGGAGGCGAGGGAGAACCCATCGACCCCTGCGATGATCTCGGCGAGGCGATGCGCCCTGTCCAAGCAGGTCGCCGCCACCTCCCGGAAACCGCTTCGCCCGAGAAGCGAGAGGTAGACCGTTGACGCCAACGCGAGCACACCCGAGTTCGTGCAGATGTTGCTCGTCGCCTTCTGTCGGCGGATGTGCTGCTCGCGTGTTTGAAGCGTCATCACGAAGCCGCGATGCCCGCCGCTGTCGGTCGTGAGACCGATGAGACGGCCCGGTGTCTGGCGCACGAACTCCTTCCGCGTGGCGAAGAAGCCGACCACCGCGCCCCCGAAGCTCTGCGTGTTTCCCAGCGCCTGCCCCTCGCCGACGGCGATGTCGGCGCCGGACTCTCCAGGCGGCGTGAGCAGCGCGAGCGATATGGGATCGACGGCCACGGCGATGAGGCCGCCGTACGCGTGCGTCCGATCGGCGGCCGCCGCCACGTCCTCCAACACACCGAAGAAGTTCGGATTCTGCAGGAGCACACAAGCAAGGTCATCATCGGCTTCGAGCGCCTCGAGATCCGTGGTGAGATCATCCGCGAGCGGAATCTCCTCCAGCCTGATCTCCTGCGGCGCGAGCAACGTCTCGAGGACCGCCCGGTAGCCCGGGTGCATTCCTCGTGACACCGCCACCCGCGAGCGCTTCTTGACGCGGAGAGCGAGGAGCGCCGCCTCCGCTGTGGCGCTTCCGGCCTCATACTGGGAGGCGTTCGCCACGGGAAGCCCTGTGAGCTCGCTGATCATCGATTGGTACTCGAAGATCGCGGCCAGCGTGCCTTGACTCACCTCGGGCTGGTATGGAGTGTAGGCCGTGTAGAACTCGGACCGGAGAAGGATCTGATTGACCGCCGCCGGAATGAAGTGATCGTAGATCCCGGCGCCGAGAAACGACGCGAGTCGCCCCGAACCGCCGTTCTTCGCGGCCAAGCGGCGGAGCTCGGCGAGAACCTCCCACTCGGACATACCGGGCGGAAGATCCAGGTCTCGCTTCAATCGAATCTCCGACGGTATTTCCGCGACGAGTTCCTCGAAGCCGGAAACCCCGCACGCCGACAGCATGAGGGCCCGCTCCTCGTCACCTCGACCGATGTATGCCATCGAGCCTACTCTCCGATCATGTCCTTGTATTTCTGCGCATCGAAAAGCTCGTCGAGAGCGGCCGTATCCGTGATCTTCACCCGGATCATCCAGCCCTCGATATAGGCGGACTTGTTGATGACCCCCGGATCCTCGACGACCGCCGCGTTGACGTCGACCACCTCACCGGTGACCGGGCTGAAAAGATCGCTCGCGGCCTTGACCGCCTCGATGGTGCCGAACGGCTCTCCGTACGTGACCATGCCACCGATCTCGGGAAACTCGACGAAGACGACGTCCCCCAGCTCTCCCTGGGCAAAGTCGGTGATCCCGACGACGACTTCGTCCCCCTCCATCCGAACCCACTCGTGTTCGTTGGAAAACTTCAGTTCTTCCGGGATCTCACTCACCGCTCATCCTCCCATCTGTTCCCGTCCGTAGAACCACATGCCGCCGCGCTCGCACCGTTGCGCGTCGCGACCGGCGGTAGAGGCTTACACCCACCGAGGCGCGCCCCTAGCGATGCGACCCGCCCGTGTAGAACGGACGGGATACCACCCGTGACAGAATCTCACGACCGCGGACACCGACCTGGAGTCGGGTATCGACCTCCGACATCGACTGTGGGACGAACGCGAGGGCAATGCCCTGTTCCACCGTCGGTCCATAGGTGCCGCTCGTCACCTCCCCGATCTGCACACCGTCGTGGAGCACCGGGGCTCCCTGCCGGCCGATTCGTCTGTCCTCGAACACCAGGCCGACCAACGTGCGATCGATGCCCTCTTTCTTCTGCCGGAGGAGGCGTTCACGACCGATGAACGAACGCCCCTTCAACTTCACCACCCAGCCAAGCCCGGCTTCGATGGGCGTGACCGATCGGCTGAGCTCATGTCCGTAGAGGGGGAACGCCACCTCCAGGCGGAGCGTGTCGCGAGCACCCAGACCGGCCGGGACGAGACGACCGTCGGCCGCCTCGAAGAGCGCTTCCCAGAGCACCTCACCGTCCTCAGCGTCCACGTAGATTTCGAATCCATCCTCGCCGGTGTAGCCGTTTCGCGAAACCAGCATCTGGCGCCCGGCCCACACCGTCTCGACGTAGCGGTAGTAACCGACCGCGTCGAGATCCGCATCGACGATCCGAGCGAGCAGCTCCTGGCTGTCAGGCCCCTGGATCGCCAGGTGCGCGGTCTCCGAGGTACGGTCTCGAAGCGACACGCCTTCATCCGCATGATCCGTGAACCAGTCCCACACGCTCTTGTGGTTGGCTGCGTTGGCGATGACGAGGAACCGATCCGGAAAGCGAAGCACCACCAGATCGTCGATCGTCCCCCCATCCTCCTGGCAGAGCGCCGTGTAGAAGAGCGCCCCCGGCGCCAGCTTACGGATGTTGTTGGTCAGAAGGCGATCGAAAAAAGGCTCCGCGTCCCCTCCCGAGACCTCGATCCGCGCCATGTGGCTCACGTCGAACAGCCCGGCCCCCGTACGGACCGCGCGGTGCTCGGCGATCACTCCGCCAGTGAACTGCAGCGGCAGCTCATACCCGGCGAACTCGACCACGCGCCCGCCGTGGCGCGCGTAGCATTCATAGAACGGTGTCCGGTTCGGTTTCATGAAAAACCAGTCCGTGCCCACAAGCGGAAAAGGCCCTGCCGGACCTTTATTCGCCGAAACAAGGTCAGTTTGGGAAGCCAGAAGAGTCTAGCAAGTCCCGCCTTTCTGTCAAGGCGATATGGCCGGGCGGAGTCGTGCAGAGTGCCCTCAAATCGCCCTCCAAATGGCGACATCGGACGAGCATGAATTGACTGAGGAATCGCGCCTGCCTATACTCTTCGGACTGTTTTGGGCCGTATGTACAGGGAAGGGCATAGAGGGGACGAAGGAGGAAAACCAATGTACGGGCGCATCAAGGAAGATCTGAGGAAAGAGCTGGAGGCCACGCGGGAAGCGGGTCTATACAAGGCCGAGCGCGTCATCATGACGCCGCAGGGGGCGTCGATCAAGGTCAGCACCGGTGAAGAAGTGCTGAACTTCTGCGCCAACAACTACCTGGGACTCTCTTCGCACCCGAAGCTGATCGAGGCCGCCCACAAGACACTCGACGAGTGGGGCTACGGAATGTCCTCGGTCCGTTTCATTTGCGGAACACAGGGCATTCACAAGGAGTTGGAAAAGAAAGCGTCCGAATTCCTCGGCATGGAGGACACGATCCTCTACGCGGCTTGCTTCGACGCCAACGGTGGTGTCTTCGAGCCGTTTCTCGACGCAGAGTCGGCCATCATCTGTGACCAGCTCAACCACGCGTCGATCATCGACGGCGTGCGGCTCTGCAAGGCGAAGCGGTACATCTACCCGCACGCCGACATGGGCAAGCTCCAGGAAGTCTTGGAATCGGACGAGGTCAAGGGCTGCAAGTACCGGATGGTCTGCACGGACGGCGTCTTCTCCATGGACGGGGACATCGCCAAGCTGGACCAGATCTGCGACCTGGCCGACAAGTACGATGCCCTGGTCATGGTGGACGATTCGCACTCTACCGGGTTCGTCGGAAAAACCGGACGCGGCACCCACGAGTACAACGGCGTGATGGATCGCGTGGACATCATCACGACTACGTTCGGCAAGGCGCTCGGCGGGGCGTCCGGCGGCTGCACATCCGGCCGCGCGGAGATGATCGAGTGGCTGCGCCAGAAGTCGCGTCCGTACCTCTTCTCGAACACACTGGCCCCCTCCGTCGCGGGCGCGACCATCGCGGTATTCGATCTTCTGTCGTCGACGACCGAGCTGCGCGACAAGCTCGAAAACAACCAGAAGACGTTCCGGGCTCGGATGACCGAGGCCGGGTTCGACATCGTCCCGGGTGATCACGCGATCGTCCCGATCATGTTCGGCAAGTTCGAGAACGACGCCAAGCTCGCGCAGGATTTCGCGCGCGAGATGCTCGTGGAAGGGATCTACGTGATCGGCTTCTCGTATCCCGTCGTCCCGAAGGGGCAGGCGCGGATCCGTGTCCAGCTCTCCGCCGGTCACGAGCTGGAGCACATCGACAAAGCCGTCGATGCGTTCACGCGCGTCGGAAAGAAGCTGAACGTCATCAGGTAACCGGAGTTCCGGGCGCGGCCTTGGTCCGCGCCCACCGCCTTGGCCTTCATCGGCGCAACCGGGCGGTACGGACGCGCGCCACCCTATCCCGGTGGGGCTCCACTTTCGGCTACAGGCGGGAACCGAGTCGCAAGACGATCCGGCTGCCGGGCGCGATGTCCCCGGAGGCGAGGCTGTAGAGCCACTGGAAGTCGATCCGGCGCGTCAGGAGGTAGGTTCCGTAGAATCGCACCCGCTGCCCCTCGGCCGTGAACGATCTGCGGTCCTGGCCCTCGTAGGTTCGGGCGCCGACGCCGAGTCCCAGCCGGAGAGCGGAGCCGAACTGGCGCCGCACGTCCAGACTCGGCGCGTGGCTCTGGGCAATACGGCCGTCGGCGTAGGCATAGCGTAGCTGAAGATTCGCGCCGCTCCCGAGAGCGTCGCGCCAACCGACGCGCGCATTTCCGTAGACCGGACGCTTCTCCTCGTTGCTCTGATCCCGAACACCGACCCGCGCATGAACCGTCCAGGACGGCGAGAGCGTGTAGCCGGCACCCAGACGCATACCTTGAAGCAGAGGATCGAAGAAGAGGCTGTCGGGGATGTCGCGGGTGTCGGAGCGCCGCACGTTCCTGAAGTAGTCATATCCCACGTGACCGTGGAAGCGCTCCGTGAACTGACGTTCGAGAAGGACGTTGAAACGGCTCAGGGTCTGATCCGAGCCCGCGGCCTCCTTCCGCCATTCCCGATTGACGTCGAGCTCGAGGTCCTGCCGGACGCGCAGGCGGCGCCCCGCGGAGAACTCGTTCGTCACCACGGCGAACTCGCGGCTCACACCACCGCCATCGTACCGTCCCACGACCCCCACTGTGCCCTGATACCGCGTCCGGCCCCGCGTGCCGGCCGTGTACGTGGCGTAACCGCCCCACTGCCGCCGTTCGAACTCGGGCTTGCCGCTCGTGATCTCGGGTTCCCCCCCACCGAGTACGCCGATGCGCCAGCGTTTGCACGCCCGGTACTCGAGGAGTACGCCGTCCCAGCTGCCGGCGGCGCGCAGATCGTAGGAGAAGAGACGACCGGCCGCCACGCGGAACGGCTTCCGCGAGTCATCGTATGTGAGGCTCAGTCGATAGAAACGGTAGAGCCGTTCCGTCAAAGGAAGCTCCGAACCGACCTCCCGACTGCGCCGGAGTTCCTCGATGCGCAGGCGCACCCGGAGCTCCAGCGGACGATGGAACAACCTCCGGCTATTGAGCCGCAGATAGACCGAAGGACGCTGGTAGTCTCCCCCGGTATCGCCGGCGTCATCGAATGCGCCCCACTCGAGGGCGCAGCGGCCGTCGAGATGAGGCCCAACATCCCGGAGAGGAAGCACGAGGGGTTTCGCGGAGACGTCCTCCACGCGGAGCGTCGGGCCGGTCGGCTCTTTGGCCACGGGCGTCAATTCGACGGCCATGTAGCGAACTTCGTCCCCGTGCTCGAAAGACCCCTCGGCGGTGACGACGCGGCAGGAAGCGGAATGCCGCGCGAGGTAGCTCACCCGCATGTCGCCGATCTTCCGTCCCTCGCGATAGACGGCCAGCTCAGAGTCAGGCGTCAACCCGTCGACCTCGCCCTTGTCGATGTAGACCGAGCTTCTGGAAAAGTGGAGGATCTCGGCGATCATCAGGTCCCCGGACTCCATGGCCCGGGCAGTTCCGATCGCCGCGGTCCACACGATGAGCAAAGCCGCCGCCTGGAGTCCGGTGCCCCGCAACGCGCTCATGCGTCTTCGGAGGGTCATCGCGTCCCCCTCGCCGAATCGGTCGGATCATCGTGGCAGGCGTCGCAGTCCGCCGCCAGCCCCGCCCACACACCGCCGTCGTGGCAATCGTCGCAGGTCAAGGTGGCGTGATCCCCGTACATGAGAAAACCGGAGGCGGTGTGATCGTATAGGCGAACATCTCTGAACCCGCCGATGCCGTGGCAGGATCGACATTCGATCGGAAACCCGTTGCCCACGTGCACCGGATCGTGGGCGGCCGCGTAGTCCCGTACGTGGCAGGCGTAGCAGTCGTCCGCAGGAGGCGATTCGGCGGCACCGTCGTGACAGAGCGTGCAGTTGCCCACATCGTGCCCGAGCACGAGCGGAAAGCTCCCCGCGTGCGGATAGACAGCGTCCCCCCACCTAGCATCCTCGCCGGAGTGACACTCGCGGCAGTCGGTCGAAAGACCGAAGCGCTCATGATTCGGGCCGGCCGTGGCCAGGTAGTCCTCCAGGTGGCAACTTGAGCAGTCGTTCGACAGCCCGAGGTGCTCGTTATCCATGATCGTGCTGTGGCACGCGAGGCAATCGAGAGTCGCGTGACGGCCCAGCAGCGGAAAACCGGTTTGCTCATGCTCGAGAAGCACACTCGACGATGAACGCCAGGCCGTTTCGTCGTGACAGCGGGAACACCGGAATCCGAGCTCACCCCGGTGCGCAGGGTCGCCATGGCAGTCGGCGCACAAGACACCGATGTAGCTGAACACGGGGTTTTGGTGGCACTCTCGGCACCGAACCCGAGCGTGCGCGCCTCGAATCGCGAATCCGGTCTCGGCGTGATCAAAGTCGAGCTCGGCCCGGAGCTCTCTCCAGTTCTGCGGTGTGTGGCAGCGTGCACACTCGAGGGTGAAGTCCTCCCCGTGAATCGACGAGTCCGGGAACGCCCCTGCGCCTCGATCTGGGCAAGGCTCATCCGACGCGCTTGCGGGTGTGTGCGGAGCGACGACACGCGCGAGCATCAACAAGGCCGCAGCGATCATCAACGCGGGTCTCATGGTCTCGACGCTCCCGTGGCTCCGGCATCCGCGCTGGAGAGGGAAAGGACGGATCCGTCGGCGCCATGGCAGGTCTCGCATTCGGAGCTCAACGGTTTGAAGCGGCGGAACGGCTGGTCGTTGGACGTCAGCTCTATACGGTGGCAACCCTCGCAGCTGACGTCGCGGTGTTTCCCCTCGAGCGCATACGTCGAATTCACTTGATGATCGAATGTCTCCGGCTTCCAGTTCTCGGTCGTGTGACAGGACTCGCAGCTGTTCTCGGGAAACTGACGCACGTGCACGTCATCGTGGCAAGCGATGCAGTCCGTCGACACATGGACATAGCATATGCGCTCCTCCGAGGTCTCGTGGTACTCCGCTTGGTGGCAGGGTAGACACGACGTCTCACGGTGGCTCCCGGTCAATGCGTACTCGGTACGGCTGTGGTCATAGACCATGTTGCGCCAGTCGCTATCCGTGTGGCAGTCCTCACACTGCAAACGGTCTCGGATCTCCGCCACGTGTCCCGGGGGGACGTCGTCGGCGTGGCAGCTCTCGCAATCGAGGGCCGCGATGTCGAGACGTACGGTTTCTCTCCCACCGATCCTCTCTTTTAAATGGCACGCCGTGCAGGCCACCGCACGATGGGCACCCGTGACTTTGTAGCGCGAGTCGTTGTGGTCAGCCAGCTCGTAGAGCGACGGAGTGAAGCCGTGCAGATCGTGACACGCGTCACATCGTCCTTCGTCGGGGCGATCCGCGAGCTGCCCCTGATGTGAGTCTTCGTGGCAGTCCGTGCACGCGCCGAAAGGCACAGCGTCCATGCTGCGCCCCGATCCATGGCATTTCCGGCAGTCGACCGTCACGTGGCCACCCGCGAGGGCATAGTCGGTTCTGTCATGATCGAACGGGGCCCCGTCAACGAGCTCGGTCCACTTGCCGACACCGTGACATTGCTCGCAATCGGCGCCGAGTTTTCCTTCGTGAAGATCCTGATGGCAACTCCTGCATTCGGCCCGCAGGCCGAGAAGGCTCTCTTCTCTTCGAGTACGCTGGGTGATGGGCTCCCCGACATTCGAGACCCGATGGCACTTGCGACATTCAACCTCGGCGTGGGCTTCTTCCAAACGGTAGCCCGTGGGTTCGTGATCGAAGGCCCTCATGCCGTCTTCGTCGAACCAGAGCGCGAGCTTCTCGCCCTCGCCGCGGTGCTCTTTGTGGCAACTTTCGCAGGTCTGTTCGTCCCGGATCACGACGTTGTAGTGATACCCGGAACCCCGGTCCATTCCCCTACGCACCTCCTCGTGACAATCGAGACACTTGGTGTCGCTGGTCCGCTGCGTTTCGTCATGGCACTGTATGCAGAACTCCTGACCGATGAGTTTCGTGTGGATGCCCGGCAGCGTCAGGATACGGTCGAGTTCCTCCGATGCCTGGGCGGGAACTGCCCGTGTGGATAGGAGAACCAGCGCGAGAATCTGCAGCGTCCGCGTCATGACCCCTCCTTGCTGTCAGCCAGCGGATCCGGCGACGGTCGGAGCCCCTCGTCGTCATGCTCCTCGTGCCTGCCCGTGATCATGGTCCGGTAGAGGGCCGTCGCGGTTTCTCCCGTCGTGCCCAGATAGATGTGAACGACCGTGAATGCGGTCAGGAGGAACCCGGCGATGGAGTGAGCGACTGCCATGGGCCAGATGCCCCCCGCGCCCAGGAACTTGTCCGGGGCAAGGTCGGGAACCTGCAGGAGAACACCTGTGGCGAGGAGCACGGGCATCAGGAACACCATCACCGTGATGTAGACGAGCTGCTGCAACGGATTGAACTTGCGCTCTTCGGTAGCAGGGAAGGGATGCGGCTCTCCCCGCATGATGCCGAGCAGGTAGAAACGCGTTTGCTTGAGCACGTCGCCGATCAGGCCTCTCCGGGCCGGGACGTAGTGCCGCCGGTTCCCGGATGCGACGTTGCTCAGCAGAAAGATGACGTACAGAGCGATCAGCGCGATTCCCGCAGTGTTGTGGATAGACGTGGCCACGTCGAAGGGGACGACCGGGCGGTCGATCTTCGAGAAGTGCATGCTGAGACCCGTCAGGATGAGCAGGAAGAACAGCACGGCGTTGAGCCAGTGCCAAGCGCGGAGCCAGCGCGGATAGAGGTTGAGGCGGCGCGTCACCGGCGTGCCCTCCATCGGGCGAAGATCGCTCGTAGCAGACCGTGTGCGGAGAGAGCCGCCACGAGGACAATCAGGATGATCACGCTCCACCGATCCAACACCGCGTTTCGCGTGACCCCGATCACGTACGCCTCCCCGAAGATCGCCGCGTTGACAAACCCCACGCGGCTGCGTTCCTCCCTCGCACGGTACTTGTACAGCGTCGTCAGCAGGATCGAGTCGGTCGAGTGGCACGCGACACAGTTTTTCTCTGCACGGTCCCCGGATAGGATCTCGTGGGTGAAGATCTCTGTGTGCGGTGTGTGGCACTCGATGCAACGCACCGCGCCCCAGTGCAGTTCAGTCTGTGGAAGCCAAGAGTGACTCTTCCGGATCACAGGGAATTCCCGGTCGGTCAACTCCTCGAAATCGATCGGGTCCGCGTGGCATTCCAGACACACGTCGTTGTCATCCCGGACAACCTGCGCAATGGCTTTCTCCGACCCGGTCAGATCGAAGACGTGCGGATCGTGGCAGGAGTAGCAGCTGAAACGATCGGCGTGCTTGGCGTAGTGCACACTCTTCTCGAAGTCGGCTATGATCCTCTCAACGTCGTACTTCTGCTCATCCGTTTGCCGCTCATGACAGTACCCGCAGTCGAAGTACTGTTCCTTGGCACCTTCGAGGTGGGGGTACACCTCTTTGCCCACGATGTGACAGATGCGGCACGCGAGCTTGCCGTGGTTCGATCCGGCGAAACGGATCGGATCGATCCGGTAGTCCAGCTTCTTCTCGGGATCGTAGAGCTTGTCGGACGGTATGTTGTGCTTGGTCAGGTCGGAGCCGGGAGCGTGGCACTGGAGGCAATCCTCCAGCGTGCTCAGCGTATCGGTGATCGCTTCCTCCGAAGACACCGACGGGGCCGCCAAGCCGAGCCCCAGAATGCAGGCTAACAGAATGTCTAATCTCATGGGTCTCAACCAGCTCGGGAGAGCCCGGAGGAAGAGGGGCAAGCCTCTCTTCCTCCTTGGTGACACCAACGGCCAAGCCAAGCTCGTCGGATAGCAGGAACTCCTTCTAGTCCGTGACGAGCGCGTAGTCGTTGGACTGAGTTGCCTCGGACCACTTGTGGCCCGTCAGACTCGAATACCACAGCGCGTTGGAGCTGAACTTCAGGTCGTAGGCTTCGTAACCCAACAAGTTCAGGTAGGCCGCGACCTGACTCCCTGTCTGCCCCGTCCAGCAGTAAACAACGATCGGCATGTCGGTGGGCAGATACTTGAGCTGCTGATCCATTCCCAGGCTGGCGCTCGGCGTGAACTGGTATGCTCCCTCGATGTGCCCGGGAACCCCGGCGGTGCCGTTGCCCAGGTAGTCGTCCTCACCGAAGTAGTTGATGATGAAGTAGCTGTCGAGTCCCTCGGAGAGCATCTCCGCGACGGTGATCCCCTTGAAACCGCCCGCGAGCATGCTGGAAACGCGTGCGTCCAGGACCTCGCCCCCGGTTGTCGCATCGGTGTCCCAGCTCGGCCAGTCGTATTCCGTCGTCAGCGGATTGTCTGTGGTCTCGATGTTGCCGGCCGGAAGACCGTCGCCGCAGTTGGTGGTCCACTTCGCGGCGAGAGTGGTACTCCAGGCGGCCATGCCGAACTTCAGGATGTGCGCTTCGTGCCCCAGCGTTCTCAGTGCGACCACGGCGTGCCCGGCGGTCTGCCCCGTATAGCATGCCACGACGATCGGCTTGTCCGTGGGGAACGACTTGGAAGCGATGTCCCCCATCAACGCGCCGAGTGAGGTCCAGATGGCACCTTCGATGTGGCCCGCGTCGTAGTCAGTCTGGCTTCGGATATCGAGGACCGTGTAATCCTCGATATTGTCGTGTAGGGTCGTGGCCGTCACGGTGGAAGGTGCGCTGCCGTTGATGTAGGCGATCGCCGCGTCGGCCATGGCGGTGAACTGTTCCGCCGGCGTCAGCGTGGCATCCTCGGGAGCGGTGGTCGTGCTGTCGTCGGAGCACCCCGCGAACAGCGCGGCGGTCAGGACGAACACCAGGATGAGGTGCCAGCGTGTCTTCAACATCTCCGATTTCTCCTCTCTTTGAGCCGTGAGGCCCAACATCTCCGGCCCCAGGATGGGTCCCGCATCGGCGACACCCATCTCTCTCATTGATGAGGCCGATGGGCCTCGGTACTCAGATCATCGTCGGTGATGACCACACGAAGATTCGCCTCCCGGTCCGGCAATGGGTTGCCTAGCTCGTCCAGCAAATCCACTTCTCGAAGATAGAAACCCTTGGGATCGGCGCCCGGCTCATCGTGGCACGCGCTCTCGCATTCGTTCTCCGTCGTGGTCTGGGCTGTCCATAGCTGGATGTTGTGGGGCGAGCTGTACGCCCAGGTTGGGTAGTCGTCGTACCCGGGTAGGGCGAGACCCCAGTTCGCGTACGTGTCCTGGTCGATTGGGATGTGGCGCACGACCACGTAGTCGTATTCGCTTCGATCAGGCAGGGTGTTGTGACCGATCTTGAGCGACAGCGAGCTTGGCTCGATGCTGAACCCCGTGTCCTCGACGTGGCACCCCGTGCAGTTCTTGTACGGCTGGGAATGGCAGACCTGGCATTGCAGACGCACGTCGACGTCGCCGACCGAATGCGCCTCGTGGAACTCATTGGGGGGATCGCTCTCCGCGTGGCAGTCTTCGCACCTCGGCATGCTCACGACTTCGTAGCGGTGCTCGTAGTGCCCGGAGAGGTTGTGGCTCTGCCCATCGCCGTGCATCTCGTCCCCGGTGTGACAGTCCTCACACAGATGCCCCGTGGTGCGATGAACATCCGGCGCGTTCCCCTCGCCTTCCCCGTTGTAGTCGAATGCTATGCGGCTGCCGTGGCAGGCCGTGCACTGCTCGCTCATATGGGGGCTCTTGCGGAACTTGTGGCCGCCGTTACGAATGAGGCCACCGCCGACCGAGTTCGGCCGGCTGACGTGACACTGCCCGCACGTCGTGTGACACGATCCGCAGTTGACGTTGTACGAATCTTCGTAGGGCGCGAAATCGCACTGACCCCGGCGCTCGATCATGTGCTTCTCGCCCCAGAGGTTCGTGTGGAGACTGTTCGCGTTCGCCTCGGCGATCTCGCCGTGACAGTCGTCGCACGCCCCCGTCACGCTTGGATCCCGCTCCATACCCAGGTGAATGTCTTCCACCGATTCGGAGTCGGGAGCGCCACCGGTGTGGCAGGCCGTGCAAGCGATCTGCCCGTGAATCGAACCGAGAAATGCGTTCGCGTTGGCCCCGCCGATGTAGACCTTCTGCCAAGCTTCCAGCTCGGCTACGACTCCGCCTCACCCGTCGCCTTCGGGTTCGTCGGGATCTTCCGGATCCTCGGGAATGAGATCCCTGAGAACGGATTCGTCGGCGTGGCACGCGAGGCACGCCGCGTTGCGGGTGTTGGGTCCATTGCTGGCGGGCGGGTCAACGACGCGCTCATCGGAAGAGCAGCCATGGAGCCCGGCCCAGAAAACGAGCAGGACGGCAAGCAGGGCCCATCGGCAGCCGAGCGCCGTCGCACGTCCTCTTTCTCGTGGGGCACGTCCAGAACCAGCCGTCATACGGCTCGGCCTACGGCGTGCACCCATCTCGCTGCCGAGAGGCGAAGGAGAAGGAATCGTCATGGTTTGGCATCCGCTTTACGGCCCTTTCGCCTCAGCTCCTCGAGTACACCTTCACGAACGAGCTGCGCTCCGCGGACGAACTTTTCGTTCGCGATTCGGTAGTACGCGGCCTGCCCCTCGCGCCGACAGCTCAGGGCTCCCTTGGAGCGCATGAGCCGGAGGTGCTGGGAAGTGTTCTGTGCCGTGACCCCGAGATGCTCGGCGATCTCTGAGACTCGTTTCTCGCCATCGCGCAGGAACCACATGATCCGAAGTCGTTTCTCGTCCGAGAAGATCGAGCAGAAAGCCGCGTGCTGCCTGAAGATCCAACCGTCATCGGGTTCGCTCTCCCGATGGTGGTTCTGGGCTTTCGGCGCAACCTTGCGCGCGTCTGAATCACGATTAGATGATTGCATGATTTCGCCACTATATACTCACACGAGTGCGAGGACAAGGGATTTCATCAAGAACCTCGCTCTCTCCCGCATCAACAGCCCACAGATCACGCAGACGAGCAGTCGCGAATCCGGAGTGGCGCAACTTACTGGCACTTAGTGACTTGTCTCCGGCTTCTCTGTGCGGCTCCTGTCGCCACTGGATTCAGATGTTCCGCTGGGGGGGCGGCGATGAGCTGCACATTGGATGGTTCCAGCGTCCCGGAGCACGTGTCGGAGATCGCCACACAATTCAGGTCTAAGCCGCTCGGACGAGCGGCATCGAAGACCTCACGCAGTGCGGCCCGCCTCACAAGATTCCCTAGACCTCATTGGAACCACACAAGTTATGCACACGCCCGGGCCGGCAGCCCAACAAGACACGACGAACGCCCGAAGGCTCGGTGAAGTGAGAGGCATGGGAGCGCATGCTCGGGAGGAGCGCTATGACGCAAGCGGTGCCGGTCGACGATTCTGACACTTGGGGTTCAGGGCATCTCGCCCGAAATGTGCGGATGCGGTCAGCGGGTCAGTCCAGGTCGAACTCGGCGTCGTTTCGGACACCCCCGAACGATTCCTCGAAGATCTCGAGAAGCTTGAGGTTCTGCTTCGAAAGCATCATCGCGTTGCCGACGATCGCGTAGAAGAGGATCGTGAGGCGGGTCTTGGACGTGTCGTCCTGGATGCGCAAGGTCTGCTGCTTGTTCAGGCACTCGGCGAGCTCGCGAAGGATGTGGTCCCGGTCGACGACCGCTTGATGATCAGCGGTTCGCCGCTGGCTGAGGGTCCGCTCGACGTCCAAGAGCGTATCGTTCAGCAGGCGCCCCACCTCCCGCAACTCCTTCACCTGCTGATCGAGCAGGCCCTTGTGGTAGTTACTCACATGCTCGTGGGAACGCATGACAATGTCGCGATGCCCGTCGACGAGCTTCTGAATCCGACGAATCGTCTGCGCATACCTGTGCGAGACGTGCGCATCACTCTTCTGCAGTAGGCGCATCGTCTTGAAAACGTTCGCAATGATGATGTTGGCCCAGACCTGGAGCGTTTTGATCTTCGCCTTCTCCACCCGCAGCGAATACTCATTCTGCGTGTACAGGCCTTCAAGTGCTCGGTTCAGCGATTCCCGGAGCTCCTTCAACAAAGTACTCATTTGGCCGAACGTGGTGGAAATTGATTTCGCCGGGTCCCGGATCTTCTTCAGGTTGAAGACGGCCTTCTGTTCCTTCTCTTTTTCCCGAGCACTGTGCGCGCGGTGCGTCTTCCACAAGACCACACCGACCACGAGGAGCATTGCCCCGATTCCAAACGCCTGAGACTTGAAGATGAGAAGCGCACATAGTCCGGAAGCGGTGAACGCCATGAGCGCCGTCATGAACCAGCCCCCGATCACCGTCAACACGCCCGTGACCCGGTACACGGCACTCTCCCGCCCCCATGCCCGATCGGCGAACGAGGCCCCCATGGAGACCATGAATGTCACGTAGGTCGTCGACAGCGGAAGCTTCTGTGACGTGGCATATGACACCACCGCGCTGGCCACCATCATATTGACCGAGGCGCGCAGCAGGTCGAAGTGTTGAGGCTTCTCCGGATCGGCGTCGACCTGGTAACGAACAGGATCCATACGCCGATCAAAGAGACGCCTCGTGGCGGCAGGGATCACCCGGGCAAGGCCAACCGCCAGGCTCAGCATCATCCGAACGATGCCGCGAGAGAGAAAGTTCGCCTCGAAGCGCTCTTCCCCCTCTTCCTGCCGTACGAGGCTCAGCTCCGTCTCGGTCACGGTCCGGGACTTTCGTGAGAACCAGAGCGTGAGAACCATGACCGCACCCGCGATGAGAAGCATGTAGGTTTCCGACCGCACCTTCCCAGCAAGGGCCCCCATGGTCACGGTCAGCGGGTCGCTCGTGGCAATGGCAGCCAGGTAGGAGTGCAGCCCGGCCAGCGGAACACCGATGAAGTTCACCAGGTCGTTCGCGGCGAACGCGAGAGCCAGCGCGAACGTCCCCACGATCACGATGGGCTTCAGAATATTGACACGAAGGAGGAGGAGCACCTGCAAGAGGGCGGCGGAGGCCACGGACATCCCGAGCAGAATGGTCCAGGTGTGAGAGTGGATCCACTCGAGCACTTCGGGGGTGGTGAACGTGGCGCCCTTGGACCCTTTGACCAGGATAAAATAGGTGATCGACGCCATCGCGACACCACCCCACACCGCGCCATAGCGCTTCAGGCGGGGCTTGTAATCGAAGGTGAAGATCAGGCGACTGACGAACTGTACGACTGCGCCGCAGATGAAGGCGACCACAACCGATCCGAGGATTCCAGCGATGATGACCATCGCCCGCGCCGAGTTGATGTACTCGCTGACGCGACTCAGATCGCCGTCTGCCTGAAAAACCTTCAGGATGGAAACGGCCACGGCCGCGCCCAGCAGCGCGAAGACGATCGACACCGTTGTCGACGTTGGAAACCCGAATGTATTGAAGAGGTCCAGCAGAATGACGTTTGTCAGCATGACCGCCAGGAAAATGGTCATCAGCTCCGGCATCGTGAAGAGCTGGGGATGGAAGATCCCCTTTCGCGCCACTTCCATCATCCCGCTGGAGAAGACGACACCGGCCATGATCCCGAGACTGGCGACAATCATGATGATGTGACGGGGGGCAACGCGTGAGCCGATTGCGGAATTCAGGAAGTTTACGGCATCATTGCTCACGCCTACCATGATGGCGAGGAGGGCTAACGCAATCAGTATGCCGACGGCGATGGCGAAGAGTTCAATGCCCATGTTGGCTTGCGAGCCGGAGGTGAGGCGCGCACCTCTGACCCGGTGCATCCTTTATCGTGTCGACCAGCGCGGTGATGAATCGATCGTGCTGCTGCTATGGACCCCGGCCGCGGTCTTGTCCGTCCAGCGGAGAAACCCGGCTCAGCGAGGCATCGCTCGGCGGCACCACATCATCACATCCCGGAACCCGTACTTGATGCCACATCAACCGGGCGTAGATCAAGTCCTGTTTCGTGGGGGTCTGGAACCCGGTCTAGCGGGCCGCGGGCTTCTTCTTGACAGATCGCGTGGCTCGGGAGCTCGCTTTTCGGGTATCCCGCGATCGGGAACCGGACTTGCCGGATGCGGCCTGCCGAGATCGGGCTTTGCGCTCCCCCGCTGTCCGGGCCGCCGCCTTTGCGGACTTCCCATCCCCGGAAATCCCGTCCTTCGCCGTCCGAGAGCGCACCCTCGCTCTCCGTTTTCCGCGAATCAGCGGCCTGAGCGCCTGACCGGTGTATGACGCCTTTTCGGCGCTCACCTCCTCGGGGGTCCCGACCGCCACGACGCATCCGCCCGCGTCCCCGCCCTCGGGCCCAAGGTCGATGATCCAGTCGGCGCACTTGATCACATCGAGGTTGTGCTCGATCACGACGACGGTGTTGCC
>CAZAMP010000005.1:0-138237 GCA_964486455.1 uncultured bacterium
GATTGCGCCACGGACGCCGGAGATATCCGCGCGGACGACGTCTATCTGTCCTGACTTGAGAGCGCCGACGTTGAGCACCATGTCGATCTCCTGCGCGCCTCGGTCGTGGACCCGCTCGGCCTCGAAGGCCTTCATGACGGGACGCATGGCTCCGAGTGGAAAACCCACGACGGTGCAAACCTGCACAGATCTTGCGATCAGCCGGCGCGCGCAGAACGGGACCCACACCGGGTTGACGCACACGGCCGCGAACCCGAACTCGACCGCTTCGTCGCACAGAGTGCTTAGCATGGTTTCGGTGGCGTCCGGGCGTAGCACGGTATGGTCGATCAGCGGCGTAACGCGCGGGGAGGAGAGCCTTGCCGGACCGGCGGTTGCCTGTAGCGGCTCTCGGGGCTGGGGAGATGAGGAGACCCGGCCCAGCCGCTTCATGACTTCTCGTGTGATGTCCCTTACGAGGGCGTCGTGCCGACTACTCATGTGTCGCTCTCGAGTCGCATGATCTTCTCCACGCGCCGGGCGTGTCGTCCGCCGTCGAACGGAGTTCTCAACCAGAGTCGAATGAGCGTCCGCGCGAAACCGGCGTTCACGACGCGGGACCCGAGCGCGAGAACGTTGGCATCGTTGTGGCGGCGGCTGTTCTCGACGGTCATCTGGTCGTGACAGAGCGCACATCGAATGCCGTCGATCTTGTTCGCCGCCATCGTGGATCCGATCCCGGCCGCGTCGATGAGAATGCCGCGTTCGCACTCGCCCCGATTGATTTTGAGTGCGACGGCGCGCGCGATATCCGGATAGTCAACCGACTCCTCCGAATGCGTGCCGCAGTCGAGCACTTCGTATCCGAGGTCTTCGCCGACGTATTCGACGATCAGCTGCTTGTAGCGGAATGCGCTGTGGTCGGCCCCGATCGCGATCCGCTTCCGGGCGGCATCGGCGGCCGGGGCGGCGGTGCGTTCGGGTTGTTGTGAGATCATCTCTCGCGCAACGCTTTCTACGAGCTTCTCGAGTTCATCCCGGGAGCGACTCATGTGCCTGTATCCTCGTGATCGGGGCGGTAATCCAGGAAGGGCTCGGGGAGAAGCGCGGCGGCATCCAACCGCTCGGGGCCGCCATTCGCTCCGACGATGTAGATCTTGGTACCAGCGGCGAGTTCGGACAGGCTCTGCCTGCAAAGCCCGCACGGCCGCCGAGCCCCGCGGGGATGCGCGCCGACAATCATGTTCAGCTCGCCGGCGGCTTCCGCCGTTGCTCTCGCCAGCGCGAGTCGCAGCGCGCAGACGGAGAGCCCGGGTGTCTTGCTGATGATCGTCTTGGCCGTGAAGACGCGCCCATCGCTCGCGGCGATCGCCGCCGCAGTCGGGCAGGGGCTCTCTGTGGCTCCCAGATGCCGTCTGGCGATCTCGGCCAGCTTGGTGGCGAGAGCGTCGTCGGATTCTGAAGTGTGAGACGGTTTTGCCATGGCGGCCGCAGTCTAGCAGGCGGCTCGGTGGCTCGCCAGCGTCGATGGCTGCGTTGATGTCGCTCGGCTCCCCACGCGGGGACTTCGCCCGGCGCTCCGCAACCGGTCGCTCGGCTCGCCGCGCGCCGAGCCTCGCTCGCTAGCACGTAGTTGGCGACGCTTCGACCAACCTGTCCCACCAACCTCATGTTGGCATCGCCGCCGGCAGTCTCTTCGCCGCGACGTGTGTACTCATTCGACTCAGACGGCAGGGAGATCCCACGACCGCACGCGCAGACCATTTCATGTTGTGAGGGCACGAAGAAGGCCCCGGCGATCGAACGCCGGGGCCTCCAGCAATCTCGATGAGACTACTTCAGCAACGTCAGACGCTGCCGGTAGGTGTGTCCATCCGCACGCAGGCGGAGGAAGTAGAGACCGCTCGCAAGCTTGTGGCCGCTGCGGTCGGTGCCGTCCCAGAGCATCTTGTAACGTCCCGGTGACTGCCTCCCCGACACCAGTGTCTCCACCAGGCGTCCGTTCACGTCGAAGATATCGAGTTTCACGTCGGTCTGTGTCGCGAGCTCATAGATGATCTGCGTGGTCGGATTGAACGGATTGGGTGAGACGGTTTCCAGGCGTGTCATACCGGTGATCTGCGTCGGTCCGTGGACCGCCGTGACCTCGCCCGGATAGCCTTCGATAATGACGTCGTCAATGGCCGCCTCGCAGATCGAGTTGTTCGGGTCATCCTGGGCGATGACTCGAAGTTGCATCTGACTCGTCACATCCGTGGCGGGACAGACGAGCAGCGACACCTCGGTCCACGCGTTCACCGTGTGGTCGAGTCGTTCGAGCGCCGACCAGCTGGCGCCACCGTCGCTCGAGATGTCGACCTCGAGGATATCGTTGTCCGGGCTGTTGCCACGGTCGTGGTACCAGCGCCAGTACGTGATCTTCCCTTCGATGACACTCGAGAGGTCGAAGATGGGGGAGACGAGCGTCGTACGGCCGCCGTCGACGTCGTCGGTTCCCGGCTCACCACCCGCGGCGCCCGTGACGAAGCACATGACGCCCGGCGCGTCCGTGTGATCGTCCTCGGGTTGGCACGGCTGACCGTCGTAGACCGTTCCGACCGGGTCCGCACGCTCCCAGAGGCCGGCCGTCGCGTTGTCGCCGGCGACGCCCAGCGTCCATCCTTCGTCGGCCTCGACGTCATCCTCGAACAACACCAATGACGGAAGATCGACGATGATCTGACGTAGCGATGACGGAGCACCCGCCGGATCGGTTGCCGTGTTTCCGATCGCGTCACGCGCCTCGACATAGAACTCGATCAGCGTGCCGAGCGGCTGCCCGAGGATCTCGGCGTGGTAGCGGTCGCTTCCGACGAGCGCCATCTCCACTTCCGAGAAGGCGCCTTCGTTCAGCCGGTACACAAGGTTCGCTTCCACGTACTGGAGGTTGTCCGTGATCGTGGCTTCGATCTCGTACGGCCCGTACGTGTCCTCGGTTGCGCACGGCTGCGACACCTCGGCGATCACCGGCGGCGTGGCGTCGAACGCCGACGGATCGAGCGCGAAGTCGAGCGTGGTGACTTCGGAGTCGACCACCTCGACGTTGTATTCCGTCGCGGTCTCGAAGGCGGGGTGCGTCACGCGAACGGTGTACGTGCCCGCCGGGATCATGGCGGAGTAGACACCGTCGTTGTCGCTGTCCGTGTTGCGGGATGCCTCGATCACCTCGACGTCTGCTCCCGGGACCGGGTTGCCGGTGTCCGAGTGTGTGATCGTGCCGGTGAGGGTTCCGAATCCGGTCAGCGACGCCAGCACGGCCTCGTAGGCATTCACGAAGCCCATGCCGTAGATGTTGTCCTCGCCCGTGGTGCCGAAGTCCCACGACGTGGTCATGATGATGTCTTTCATGACGTCGATTTCGATGTCGGGATTGGCCTCACGAAGGAGACCGAAGATACCCGTCACATGAGGACCGGACATCGATGTGCCGCTGTAGCTCGACGAGTAACCGCCGCCGGGGATGGACGAGTAGACACTCACGCCCGGCGCGCAGACCTCGGGCTTGATCGTCGCGTGATCGCACCCGGACGGTCCGCGGCTCGAGAAGCTCGCGATCGGGTAAGGGAACCCGTAGTTCGTCGCGTCGCACGCGCCGATGGCGTAGCAGTTGTACGGCGTGGTGATCCGATCCGGCGGAGAGCCGATGGTCTCCGATCCCGGACCCTCGTTGCCGGCGGAGAAGACCACCGCGCAACCCGAAGCCTCGCAGTTGTCAATCACGTCCCACCAACCATCGAAGCAGTCGGGGTAGCCAAAGCCTTCGTTGATTCGCCATGAGTTCTGAACGGCGTCGGCGACGTCATCGACGCTTCCCGGATCGCCGTCGGGATCCGCGAACCACTGAAACGCTTCGATGATGTCGTTGTCGAACTCACCGCTCACGCCCTGGTTGATCGCGTTGCATGCGATCCACTGCGCGCTCGGGGAAACACCGATCGAGTCGTCCGGTGCCAGACCGCACTCCGTGCCCATGACATGGGTTCCGTGACCGTTAGTGTCTGTAGGGAATGTCGTGCCCGTTCCCAAGAGGTCGAGCCAGCATTCCTGCCACGGGTGTTCGACACCGCGCCAGCGCGCCGAGAGAGCGGGGTGATTGCCGTCAACACCGGTATCGAGGTTGGCGAGCAGACGCCCGGCTCCCGTGATACCAAGCTCGTACCAAACGCGATCGGCGAGGATGGCGCGAAGCCCCGGCGTAACACCGATGCCTCGTTGCGCGCCGGAGTTCGACATCTCGACCGGCTCGACGAGCGAGGCTCCGAAGTTCGGAGCGATCAGGCCGACATCCGTCCGATCGCCGATCTCTCGAATTGCAGATTCGGTTCCGTAGAAGATCACGGCGTTCGAGATCCAGTACGCCGTGTAGCCGTCAACTTCACCGGCGCTCTTCAGCGCCTCCAATCGATCGAGAAGAGGCGTCTGGACGACGCTCGCCGCCTGGAGTGCCTCGATGACTTCTTGATGACGCTCGGCGCGGCTGGCCTTTCGCTCGGTCAGCGATGCACTGAGTACCTGGATGTCCGCGCGGTCAGCCATGTACACGATGACAGACGCCTTCTCGCCATCCTCGAGGAGCGAGAGCTGGTCGAGAACCGCATCGTGAAGGGTGCCCGCGGCAACAGGAGAAACGCACAGGATGCCCAGAAGGGCAGCTGCAAATAGCCGATGGAGCATGCGAGACCTCCTTGAGGGGTGGAAGGGACTTCGCCGGGTTTTGCACCCCGGTAAACGTAACTAGTTTATCACAGCTACAGCGCTTCCGGTATCAGCCGGCGCCGAAAGGATGAGCGTAGGGATGCAGATCGCAGGACCGCTCTCCGGTCCTACTAACGCAAATCTAGTGGTTTTGGTGATCTGAAGGTGTTAAACTAATCCGGAATCTTGGTCACAGGAGTATACGTGTATCTGCAACCCGGATGTGGTGTGGAACGCGACCCGCGGGACCGCACGCGGAGAGTCCATATCTCATCCAAGAGGCACGTCAACGGGGTCCATCGAAAAGGAGAGCATCAGATGAAGAGAGCGCTATGGGTGGCACTGGCCTTGATGATTCCCGCCGCCGGTCAGGCGATCGTGATCAACGAGGTCCTCTATGACGGGCCGGGTGCCGACGCCGGTACGTTCGTCGAGCTCAAGGGTGAGCCGGGCACGGACCTGACGGGCTGGACGATCGTCGGCGTGAACGGGAACGGCGGCGCGGACTACGCCACGATCGTACTCGACGGCTACAGCATTCCTGCCGACGGCTACTTTGTCGCCGGACAGGATTCCACAACCATCAACTGGGACATGATTCACGGCGTCGATCTCCAGAACGGGGCGGATGAGGTCGAACTCCGGTATCTCGACGAGACGATGGACAGCGTCTGTTACGGATCCAGCGGCGATCTCGTTTGCGAGGGCGGCACGTACGCCCCCGACGTCCCCGGCGGCACGTCGATCGCGCGCTGTCCGGACGGGCAGGACACTGACGACAACGAGGCGGATTTCGCGGCCGACGACACGCCGACAGCAGGCGAAGAGAACGACGCTGATTGCGGTGGCGTGGAGCCGACCGACTACACGTGCGCCGAGCTGCGCGAGAACGATGCTGACGGCATTCCGGTTCACCTCAATGAGCTCGTGCGCGTCACCGATCTCATCTTGCTGACGGATGTTCCGCTGTTCTCGGATGACTACATGGACGCCCACGCGACCGACGGCACCGGGTGCATTCAGCTGTTCGACTTCGGATACGACGCCCTCACGTACCCGCTGTACGAAGGGGACCTGCTCGAGGTCGTGGGCACGGTTGCTTTCTACAATGGCATGACGGAGCTCGTGAGTCTCGATGTCACGGTTCTGGGTACGGCACCGGTGCCGGCCGCGACCGAACTCACGACCGCCGTGCTCGCGGCTGGCGGCGAGGAGTACGAGAGCTGCCTCATCAGCATTTGTGGCGTCTACATCGTTGGTGGCGACGATTGGCCGGTCGAGGGTGACAACGCCAATATCGAAATCGATGACGGAAGCGGTCCGTCGGTGATGCGTCTCGACAAAGACACCGACATCGACGGGTCGGATGCGGTCGTCGAGCCGTTCACGGTGACCGGTATCACGACGCAGTATGACAGCGAGGCCCCGCACGACAGCGGCTACCAGATCAAGCCGCGCTATCGTGTCGAGATCGAGGACGGAGTCGACTGTCCGACGGCGACGTTCGAGTCGACCTGGGGACAGATCAAGCAGCACTACCGCTAGACTCCGGTGGCCGTCACGACGGCCTGGTCATGAAAAGACCCCCTCGCCACGGCGAGGGGGTCTTTGTCGTGCAGGATTACCACGAGAGGACCGTGCTCTATGCAGGTTCCTCGGTGGTTGCGGCAACCTCCGGCGCGCGGGGCTCGAGTCCCAGACGCTTGAGAAGCTCCTCGTAGTCGTCCTCACTGTCGATGTCGAAGACGAAAACATTCGTCGTGAAATGGATGTCGAGAACATCCCGCGGGTGATCGACGAGGACTGTGCGGACGTCGTCCTCGGCCTCGAGCGACATGAGCCGGTCACGATAGCGCCGGTCCAGGATGACGGGAAAGCCCGGCACGCGCTGATACGCGGGTACCACGATGCCTTCGTGGGCTTCCTCGAAGCGGTCGATCAGATGGTCGACCTGCTCCGTTTGCACAAGCGGAAGATCGCCCGGCATGATGAGGTAAGCCTCCGCCTCCGCGGACGCGACCGTCATTCCGGCGCGGATCGAGGATCCAATACCGGACTCGTAGTCGGCGTTGTGTTCGATCGTGGCCGAAGTGCCCGACAACGCGTTTCGGACCTCCTCGTGGTCGGCCCCGACGACGACGACGATCTCGTTCACCTTCGCCCGCTGCAGGTTGTCGACGACGTGACGAACAATAGCCTTGTCCTCCAGGGGCAACGTCAGCTTGGGCTTGTCCATCCCCGTGGTTTCACCGGCCGCGAGGACCACCGCCGAGATAGTCTTGGCCATGCCTTGATCCTCCTAGTAATGAGGGAAACCCTAATCGTGCGGTCCGGCGCCCTGAAATTCGGGCGCGGATACAGAGCGCGCAAGGATAACGACAAGACCGCCCGGAGATCAAGATCTCAGGCGAGATAGTGGAGCAGTGGTGAGATCCGACCACGAAGACGGACCAGCAAGAACGCGCCGAGCGCAATGGGCACGAAGGCGAGCGCGACGGGCCCGCGCAGGAAGAAGAAGACCAGGCCGGCGGCACCGGCAAGCTCCGCGGCCGCGCCGGATATCACGAAGAGCGTGAATAGCTGCCCGGTCGCTCGCTCGAACGGCTCTCCGGCCGTGTCGAAGATTCGGTGATCCGCCGAAGGCAGACGCCCCATGAGCCTCATGGAAGCCGTCGCCGTGATGAGCACGACCGCCGCCACGACCAGCAGAGCTTCTTGTCCGGCCGAGATGCCGATCCGTCCGTGGGCATGGCGTGACGCACCCGCGAGCAGGACGGCGGCGTAAACGCCCAGTCCTGCGGCATATGCCCACCAAACGACCTGAAACGACCGTCGAGTGAGCTTGCTTCTGGGTGCCGCAACCTGGGGCATTTTGGGGTCTCCGTCGGCAGCTCGGTATCGCCCGTGCGGAGGCGGAACTTCATGGGCTCCGGGTCTGGGCCCGGGACCGCTCCGCACCCTCATTCTATCAGTTTCGACCGCTGCCCCGCTACCTCGGACCGGGCCCATTGTGGGGTTGCCGTCAGCTAGAGCAGCGCCCTGCCCACGTTGAATGTGTCGGGGAACTCACGGCTCAGAATCGAGTCCATGTCCACTACGACCGATTTCAGCAGGTCGACCTTGATGCTGAATGGGATGAACGCGCTCTTGAAGCCGTTGATTATCAGATTCCGCAGATCGTAAGGGGAGAGATCGAAGATCTTGCACGCGAGGTACAGCTCCCGGGTAATCGTCGTATTCGAGATGAGACGGTTATCGGTGTTGATCGTTATTCGGAGTCCGCGATCGTAATAATACTTGAAGGGATGGTGCTCGATCGTCGAAATTGCGCCCGTGTGGACGTTTGAGGTCAAGCAGACCTCGACCGGGATGCGATGATCGTTCACGTAGGCCATGAGATCTTCGTCATCCATCAGCCGTGTGCCGTGACCGATACGGTGCGCGCCACAATAGTGAAGCGCCTGGTGGATCGATTTCGGGCCGAACGCCTCGCCCGCATGAACCGTGCAGCTCATGTTGGCGTTCAGAATGCGATAGAACGCCTCCAGGTGTTCCTTGGCCGGGAAGTCCTTCTCGGCACCCGCCAGGTCGAACGCGACGACCCCGCGGCCCTTGTAGGCGACCGAGAGCTCCGCCAGCTCCAGCGATTTCTCCGGGCTGATGTGACGTATCCCACAGACGATCACCCCGGTCTGCATGTTGAAATCTTCCTCGGCGCGCTTGAGACCCGAGATGACCGCATCCATCACGACTTCGAGAGCGAGGTTCTTCTCTTGATGCAGGATCGGGGAGAAGCGAACCTCCAGGTGCCTGACGTTCTCCCGGGCCGAATCCTCAGCGAGCTCGTAGGCGACGCGTTCGATGGCCTCCGGACTTTGCAGCACCTTGAGTGTGACGTTGAAGATTTCCAGGTACTCCGGCAGCGTCAGTGTTCGATCGCCGACCGTGACCATTTCGAGCAGCTCCTCGGGCGTGGAGGCCGGAAGAGCAAGCTGTTCCTTTCTTACCAGATCGAGAAGGGTGCTGGGACGGAGCGACCCGTCCAGATGTACGTGAAGGTCGGTTTTCGGGAGGCTGCGGACTAGCTCCTCTGTGATCTCGTTGCGCATTGCCAACTTCACTCCTTACGCGGGACTGGGATAGGCGGACGACGTTCTGTTGGGTCGGCGACCTGCCGCCGTCCTCCGGGCGGGGGCGCATTTATGAGTATCGTCGCCCGCGGTTAGGAGTTACTTTTGCAGAATCAATCTGTCGAGGCAACTCAAAGCTCGGAAAGGACGCTTACCGCTTGGAAGTACTGATCAGCGAAGAGAAGATCGGCCAGCGTGTCCGTGAGATCGGTGAGCAGATCTCGCGTGACTACCGCTCGGAGAGAATCGTCATCGTTGGTGTGTTGAAAGGGTGCTTCATCTTTCTGTCGGACTTGATCCGACAGGTGTCGGTGCCCCACGAGGTCGACTTCATCGCGGTTTCATCCTACGGGAACAGCACCGAATCATCCGGTGTCGTCCGCCTTCTCAAGGATCTCGAGACGGACATCCACGGTCGGCACGTCCTGCTCGTCGAGGACATCGTGGACACCGGATCGTCGCTTGCCTACATTAGAGAAAACCTCGAAACAAGGAACCCCGCGTCGCTGAGGATCTGCGCTCTTCTCGACAAGCGCGAGAGGCGGGAACGCGAGGTCAGCGTCGACTACGTGGGCTTCGAGATCCCGAATCGCTTCGTCGTCGGATACGGTTTGGACTACGCGGAACGCTACCGGGACCTGCCATACGTCGCGGTTCTGACCGAGGAGGAACACGCGTGACCCACTCGGGTAGAGGTTTCTTTCTCGCCGTCGCCGGAAACATCGGCGTGGGGAAAACGCACGTCAGCCGCACGCTGGGACAGCGGCTTGGCTGGCCCGTCTACTACGAGCCGGTGATCGACAATCCCTATTTGGAAGACTTCTACGCCGACATGTCGCGCTGGAGCTTTCACCTGCAGCTCTACTTTCTCTCGGAGCGCTTCAAAGCGCAGAAGCGGTTGGAGCGCGATGCGCGTTCATTCATTCAGGACCGAACGATATATGAAGATGCCGAGGTGTTCGCCCAGACGCTTCTCCAACAAGGTGACTTCTCCCGCGTCGACTATGACACCTATCGAAGCCTGTTCTGGGCAATGGTCGAGATGCTTCGCGTTCCGGACCTGATCATCTATCTCCGGTCCTCCGTTCCAACGTTGCTCGGCCGGATCGAGACCCGAGGTCGTGAGTGCGAGAAGTCGATCTCGGCGGAGTATTTGGAGCGCCTGGACGCCGCCTACGGGCGTTGGATGTCGGAAGCCCGTGACCGCCACGAGATTCTCGAGGTCGACACCGAGACCGACGACTTTCTCGAAGACGGTCTCAGGGAGCTGGAGAAGACGATACGCGATCGCGCACGACGTCTTGGGATCGACGTGACCGGGCCGGGAGAATCGGCGTGAAGACCGCCCGCGTCATCGGCGAAGTAGTTTCCACGGTCAAGCATCCCGACCTCAAAGGGTGGAAGCTCCTGCTCGTGGCGTTTCTGACACCGCAGGGCGAGCCCACCGGTGAGGAGACCATCGCGCTGGACGCGGTGGATGCCGGTGTCGGTGATCACGTTCTCATCCACGACGAGGGAGCGGGGGCGAGCCAGATCATGCAGAACCCCCGTGGCCCCGTCCGGACGATGGTCGTGGGCGTGATCGATCATGTCGATGGTGGGGAGGCCTGATGCCAGAGAGCATGCTGATCGGAATCGCCGGCGGTACTGGAAGCGGCAAGACGTCCGTTGCGCGCTGCATCTATGACGCCCTCGGCCCTGAGCGGGTGATCATCATCCGCCAGGATTCCTACTATCGCGACTTGAGTCATCTACCGGAGGATGAGCGATCCGCGTTCAATTTCGATCATCCGGACTCCTTCGACATGCCGTATCTCCTACGGCACATCGGGGAGCTGCTCAAGGGCGGGACGGTGAACCTTCCGGTCTACGACTACGTTCGGCACTGCCGGACATCGGACGTGGAGACGGTGGGTGGATCGAAGATCGTCATTCTCGAAGGCATCTTGGTTCTCTTCGATCCCGTGCTTCGTGATCTGATGCGGATCAAAGTCTACATCGATACGGATCCGGACATACGGTTCATTCGCCGGCTCAAGCGTGACATCAACGAGCGGGGGCGCACGGTCGATTCCGTCATCTCTCAGTACCAGACGACGGTGAGACCGATGCACCTGCAGTTCGTCGAGCCAACGAAGAGATACGCCGATGTAGTCGTTCCTGAAGGCGCGCACAACCAGGTTGCAGTCGACCTTCTCATCACGAAGATCCGGTCGCTCTTCACGACCGTGACCCCGCACTGAGGTGAACGTATGATGAATCCCCCGCCGCACCCCGGAGGCCGTCCCGGTTGGATCGAAGTCATCTGCGGCAGCATGTTCAGCGGCAAGACCGAAGAGCTCATCCGGCGCCTCCGACGAGCGCAAATCGCGCGGCAGAACGTCGCGATCTTCAAGCCCCGGCTCGACGATCGGTATGACGAATCCCAGATCGTCTCGCACAGCCAGATCAGAATTCCGTCTCAGGTCGTCGCGAATCCGGAGGAGATCCTCGAAAAGGCCGAAACGGCCCATGTTCTCGGGCTCGACGAAGTCCAATTCCTCGGCCCCGGCGTCGTCCCCGTTTGCGAGGCGCTCGCCGCGCAAGGCAAACGTGTGATCGTCGCCGGCCTGGATACCGACTACACGGGCCGACCGTTCGAACCCATGCCGGACCTGCTCGCGCTGGCGGAGTACATCACCAAGACATTGGCCATCTGCGTCGTCTGCGGTGGCCCGGGCAACCGCTCCCAACGCAAGAGGCCGGAAGGGGGACGGATCGTCGTGGGCGCGGCGGAGCTGTACGAGGCCCGTTGTCGTCATTGCTTCGAACCGCCGGAAGAGGGGGACGTGTGATGCGATTCGTGCACGGTGCGGCCATCTGCATCCTGGGACTCGTCGCGGTCGCCGGATGCACGGGCGGGGAAGAAGGTGAAGCGTCGGGGCCCGCCGTCGCGCTCGTCTTCGACGTCGGTGGGCGGGGCGACAAGTCATTCAACGACGCCGCCTATCGAGGACTCTTACAGGCGCGCGACTCGCTCGGGATCGAGTTCGATATCATCGAGCCCGGCGAAGGAGCTGACCGCGAGCCGGCCCTACGGCTTCTCGCGGGGACGGACGCGAGTTTGATCTTCGGGATCGGTTTCCTGTTCACGGATGACATTCGCACGATCGCCGGTGAGTTCCCGGACAAGCACTTCGTTTGTGTCGACTACTCGCTTGCGGAGGGGGAAGTCCTTCCGCCCAATCTTCGCGTCATTCGCTTTCGCGAGGAACAGGGTTCGTACCTCGTCGGAGCGATCGCGGCCCTCAGGTCGGCAACCGGCAAGATCGGCTTCGTCGGAGGCATGGACATCCCGCTGATCCACCGCTTTCAGGCCGGATATGAAGCCGGTGCCCGGCGCGTAAGACCGGACGTCGAGCTGCTCGTAGGATACGCGGGCGTGACCGGTAACGCGTTCAAGAACCCCGCGAAGGGCAAGGAGATCGCCCTGGCGCAATACGGGGCGGGCGTGGACGTCATCTTTCATGCGTCGGGCTCGACCGGACTCGGAGTTTTCGAGGCCGCCCGCAAACAGCGTCGCTTCGCGATCGGAGTGGACTCCGATCAGCACGACGAGGCCCCGGGCCGTGTGCTCACGAGCATGGTCAAACGCGTCGATGTCGCGGTCTTCGAGACGATCAGTGCGGAGCTCGGCGGTCACTTCACCGGCGGCGTTCTCGAGATGGGGCTGGCGGAACGCGGTGTCGATTACGTCTACGACAGTCGAAACGCGGGCTTGATTACCGAAGCGGTTCGCGAGAGCATCGAAGTGCTCCGGGCGGCCATCATCGACGGCGAGATCACCGTCCCCCGGGATCGCGCTCGGTGAGTGACGCCGTGACCGCGATCCCGTCCATCCCCCCGTTGTGCGCCTCGGCGGACGAGAATCGATGAGCGCTCCGTCTGTTGAGATGCGCGGTGTCACGAAGCGTTTCGCCCGCGCCCTCGCCAACGACCGCGTCGACTTCACCGCAGGTGCCGGTGAGGTCCACGCGCTCGTCGGCGAGAACGGCGCCGGCAAGTCCACCCTCATGCGCATTCTGTATGGGAGCATGGCTCCTGACGCGGGCGAGATCCGCGTGCTCGGGCATCGCGGTCGTTTCCGCAACCCATCCGCCGCGATCGCCGCCGGCGTCGGCATGGTCCACCAGCATTTCATGTTGATCGGCCCGATGACCGTGGCGGAGAACATCCTCTTGGGAGAGGAACCGACACGATTCGGGCTTCTGACCCCCGCCGCGGCGCTGGAAGAAATCCGGACACTCTCGACCGGTCATTACTTGGATGTCGATCCGACGGCGCGCATCGCCGATCTGGGGGTCGGCGAGCAGCAACGCGTCGAGATATTGAAAGTCCTCTTCCGCGGCGCGCGGGTCGTGATTCTTGACGAGCCCACCGCGGTTCTTGCCCCGCAGGAGTGTAGCGGCCTCTTCCGCATTCTCCGGGGGCTTCGCGACCGGGGCGCTACCGTGATCCTCATCACCCACCGACTGGAAGAGGTACGCGAGGTTGCCGATCGCGTGACCGTGATGCGCGGCGGGCGTGTGATCGCGACCCATGCGGTTGGCGATATCACCGCTCGCGAGCTGGCGCGGGAGATGGTCGGCAGAGAAGTGGCCACCATCGCCCCGCGGGACGAGAGCCCCGCCGGGAACGAGGTCCTGCGGCTGGACGAGGTCTGCTCGTTGAATGATCGTGGATTGCCGGCGCTGGATCACGTGTCGCTTCAGCTGCGTGCCGGTCAGATTGTGGGGGTCGCCGGTGTCGAAGGGAACGGTCAGCGCGAGTTGGCGGAGATCGCCGCGGGTCTGAGGTCGATCACATCGGGAACGGTCCGAGTCGCCGGACGCGACATGGGAGGTGCACGGCGGCGCGACTTCATTGACCGCGGCGTGTCGTTTATTCCGGAGGACCGGTTGGATCGCGGTCTCGTCGGCGATTTCACTTTGGCCGACAACCTTGCACTCGGGCGGCACCGCCGTCCGCCGTTTCGTCGGGGGGCGGCTCTCGATCCCAAGGCGATCGCGGACGCCGCAAGACGTCTCATCGCGTCACACGACATCCGTCCCCCCGCGCCGTTCGCTCCGGCGCGATCGTTCTCCGGCGGTAACCAGCAGAAGGCCATCGTTGCTCGTGAGCTCGGCGATTCTCCCAGGCTCCTCATCGCCGCCCACCCGACCCGAGGCGTCGACGTCGGGGCGATCGAGTTCATCCACGAGCGCCTTCTAGATGCCCGCGACCGCGGGTCCGCCGTCTTGCTCATCAGCGCGGAGCTGCCAGAGTTGCTTGCGCTCTCCGACCGAATCGTCGTGCTCTATCGTGGGCGCATCGTCACCGAGTTCAAACGGGGCGAGGCATCGGCGGAGCTCTTGGGCGAATGGATGCTCGGGGGAGGGGGCGCCGATGCTTGAGTCGTCGCGGCGCGGGGAGCTCATCATCGGTGGAGCCATCGTTGCCGGAGGAATCCTCTCCACCCTCGCGATCGGTTCGGTGTGCATCGTGATTGCCGGCGCGGATCCCATCCGAGTGTACGCCAGGCTCATCAGCGAGACGCTCTTCGCCCCCTACGGACTCGGCCAGACGCTCTTCAAGGCCACTCCGCTCATTTTCGCGGGTCTCGCGGTCGCGATCCCGTTTCGCGCAGGCCTCTTCAACATCGGAGCCGAAGGACAACTCTACCTGGGGGCGTTCTCAGCCGCCTGGGTGGCCGGGCTGCTGCACCCGCTTCCGGGTTTCGTGATCGTGGCGGGTGCCGTGCTCGCGGCGTTCGCCGGCGGCGCGCTCTGGGGAGGGGTAGCGGGCGTGATGAAGAGCCGCTTCGGCGCCCATGAAGTGATCACCACCATCATGTTGAACTTCGTTGCCATCGCACTTACGGGCTATCTCGTGGTGCACTACCTGGCGGTTCCCGAGACGATTCACACGGCGACAATTTCGGAAGGGGCGTGGCTGCCGAGGCTCTCGGACATCTGGCCCTCGCTTCGCGGGTCGTCCGCGAACATCGCCCTGTTTCTGGCCGTGGCCGTCGCGGGGGTGGTGCTGTGGGGCCTGTGGCGCTCGGCACTGGGCTACGAGATCCGCGCCGTCGGGTTGGGCGCGCGGGCCGCGGAAGCGGGCGGGATCCGTCCCGGTAGGACCCACCTTCTCGCGCTCACTTTGGGGGGTGGCCTGGCCGGGCTCGTTGGCGTGAACGAAGTGCTGGGGTACCGTCACTACTTTGAGGCGAATTTCTCCGACGGCCTCGGCTTCATGGGGATCGCGGTGGCACTTCTCGGGCGCAACCATCCGGTAGGGGTGGTGCTGGCGGCCGTGCTCTTCGGTGCGCTCAGCCATGGTGGACTCGTCGTGAGCGATCTCGTGCCCAAGGAGATCATCGGGATCCTGCAGGGCGTCGTGATTCTGATGATCCTGGCCGGCCGCACTGTATCGAGGCGTGTGCGGATCGCGCGACGAAAGCGCGCGATAGGGAGCGCGTTATGAGCGGGCTCTTCGGCGCCGACTTCATTGCGCAGGGGCTCCGGATCTCCGTGCCGTATGTCCTCGCGGCACTCGGAGGAACGTTCTCGGAGCGCGGTGGTGTCGTCAACATCGCGCTGGAGGGCATTCTGTTGAGCGGCGCCTTCGCCTACGTGGTCGGTGCCCACTTCGCGATATCCCCGTGGGTCGGGCTCCTATCCGCGGCCGCCGCCGGGCTCGCCATGGGCGGGCTCCACGCGCTCATGACGGTCGTCCTGCGCGCGGACCAGATCGTGAGCGGCGTCGCGCTCAACCTCCTCGCGCTTGGCGCGACGGAGTACACGCTGGAGCTGATCTTCGACTCCGCCTCGAATTCTCCGCGCGTTGTCGCGTTCGACGATGTTCTCGTACCGATCATCGGAGAGATCCCAATGCTCGGGTCGCTCCTCGGCCATCCGCTTTTCCTCATCACGCTCGTCGCCATCGTGCTCGGTCACGTCGCGCTCTATCGTTCGCGTTTCGGTTTGCGACTGCGGGCGGTCGGTGAGCATCCGGAGGCGGCCGAGAACGTGGGTGTTTCGGTCACGCGCCTACGTGTGTCAGGCGTTTTGCTTTCGGGGTTGCTGGCGGGCCTCGGAGGGGCCTACCTGGCATCGGAGCAGCACTCGTTCACGGCGGGAATGAGCGCCGGGCGTGGGTTCATCGCGCTGGCCGCCATGATCGTGGGGAAGTGGCGGCCGTGGGGCGCGGCGACCGCCGCCTGCCTCTTCGGCTTCGCCGAAGCGCTACAGATCAGACTGCAGTCGACCGGCATCGCGATTCCAACGCAGATTGTGCAGATGATTCCCTACGTCCTGACACTTCTCGTGCTGGCGGGTTTTATCGGGCGGGCCGTTCCACCGGCCGCCGACGGCGTGCCGTACGAGAAGGAGGAGGGATAGCGGTCGGCCGCCTCAGCTCGGACGTCGGACGTCCACGCGACGGCTCGCTACTCGCCGTCGTCCTGTGGCCATTCCGGCGTCGTTCCCTGGTACTGATCGAAGAGCTGCCCCCACTTCGTGCGTCGCCACGTTTCGAAGATCTTGGTTCCCTTCGTCGGCCACCAAACGTAGTCGTGGAAGATGAACGAGCCGAACACGAAGAGATAGACGAGCGGCGTGTGGAAGAAGAGCTTCTGGAACGCCTTGAGCGGGCCGAACCAGAGAAGGTCACCGACCTTGCTCGCGGCATTATCGCCGACCGCGTAGTTGAAGTTCATCTTCGAGATGTCTTCACCCAGTACCTCGATCTCGCGGACGTCACCGCAGCCGAGGCGATCTTCATGGGCCAGCGAGATGTAGCGAACCGATAGCGGATCGAAGCCCATGATCTTCGTCGCGACGGCATCGATGGCGACGGGATCCGTCGAGACGAGAATCAGATCCTTCTCGTGCGGCGTCATCGTCCGCGGACCGGGCCCGCTGCCGGACGTCGTCCCGTCCATCAGCGTCACAATCGAAGGATGGATCTCCCGCTGAATGGCGAGGAGATCGACGAGCGTCTCGTGGATCACGCTGTGCGTGTAATGTCGCCGTGTGTTCAACAGCCCGCCGAACGCGTTCTTCATGGAGCCGGTCGTGGTCGTGTAGATGTGCGTCTTCAGCGTGGGCAAGTGGACGATGTTCTTTCCATGGAAAAACGACGGGATCCGGATCCCGTCCGGATAGATCTTCGGCAGCACGCGCATTCGTGCCTTGGGCTTGTAGATGACCCACTCGATTTCGTTGGGGCGGAAGTTGTAGCGAACGGGGATGTCGTATCGCTTGAAGACCGGCTGGTAGCGATTCAGCTTCTCGCCCTTGAACGGATTCGTGACGACCGTGTTGTTCGCCACGCAAACGAGCTCTTTCGCGCCGAAGCGTCGGAGCCCCACGATAGACGCCTCGAGCTGCCATGGCGTGCTGTTGGCCCCGGGAAATGGGAAATGCCAGGAGATGTTGTCCTTGAGGATTGTCGGAGCCGACGCATCGATGGCCTCGCGAACCCCCGCCATTTCCATCGCGCGTACGTAGTCGTCGCGTACCGTTTCCGGCCGGGTCTTGATTACGACAACCCGGGATTTCGTCATGTCGCTCACCCTCTCTCGATACGAACGTTACCGGGCCAGAGAAACGACCCTCATTCTGAACCGCCAGCATAGCAGGGAGTTCCGGCCGTCGCCCGGCAAAACTGGCGTGTCCACAAAGCCCTTGCGTGATGGGGGCAATTGGACTAGGTTGGCCCAAAATGGACCGAGCTGGAATCGCGACTCTCACGGGACCTGCCGGGGATGACCACGCGCACCGAAACCACACCCTCCTTCCTGGGGGAGTACTCCGTCACGCTGGATGCGGCCAATCGCCTGAAGCTTCCCGCGCCGCTCCATCGCCCCCTCATTGAGCATTTCGGAGGGGAGATTGTGCTCCAGCGTCTTCCCGAGCGCTGTCTCGCCATCTATCCGGCTCCCGTCTGGGACGCGGGTCGGGCCAATCTGCTCCAGAATCTTCCAGGTGGCTTTCCAGGCACACGCCGGAGCCGGCAGCTGACCCGGCTCGTCGGCTCCGGCGGGGAAGCCGCGGCCCTGGATGGACAGGGGCGGCTTCTCCTCACCGAAAACTATCGACGCTTCGCAGGTATTCTCGATCGAGGACAAGTGAGCTGCATCGGCTGCCTGGATCGAATCGAGATCTGGTCTCGCGAACGATGGGAAGAGCATCTGGAAAACAGCGACACGTCTCTGCTAGAGTCGCTCGTTGACCACGGCACGGAAGGGGCGGATGCACCAGCGAAACGTTAGACACTCGCGCACGCGGCGCGTTGCCGCCGTCAGCCTGGAGGAAGATCGTCTATCTCTGGCCGTCGGCCGGGCGCGCAACCAGCAGCTCGAGAAGCTGGATTTCATCGAGGAGACACCCTCCGGTGGATTCCGCGGTGGCATGATCAGTGACGCCGAGCTGTTTTGCGGCGCGTTGGACCGGCTGGCATCGAGTCTCGAGCGTGTGGCTCAGGGCGGCGGGCTCGATCGAATCATCTGCGGCGTCCACGGTCCGTTCATCCAGATCCGCTTCTTCACTCGGAGCTTCAAGATTCCTCGTGGCGTTCCACTGACCGAAACCGAGATCGACCGCTCTCTCTACGAGACGGCGATCCGGGCCGGCGAGGGGCGCGTGTTGTTGCAGGTCGTTCCGTGGCGCTTCGTGTTGGATGGCTATCGAGAGGCCGCCTGGCCGGTCGGCCTTCGCGCCGATGAGATGACCGTCGAGGCGCTGGGTGTCTACGCCGACCGGGCCCCCTATCAGGATTTCCAGGATGCGCTCGACGAGCTGGGCCTCGCCGGATCCGATCTCGTCGTCTCGTCTCTTGCGTCCGGGCGCTACGCGCTAACGTCGGAGGAGAGAGAGGAGGGAGTGGTCCTTCTGGAGTTCGCCTGGGACGAGTGTCGTGTCTCGGTATACTGCCGCTCGCGCCTCTATCTCCATCGATCGACCCCGAACGGTCTGCGATCGCTCGCCGACGCGCTCGCGTTGGTCGTTCCCATGACGCCTCAGGAGGCCCGGCGTCTTCTGCCGACGCTCTCGCTGGAGAACGGTAACGGGGATCGTCTGGCCCTCGCGGCCCGGGACTTTCTCACCGACGCCGTGAACGCCGCGAAGCGGTATTTGGATGACAGCGTGAAGGTGATGGGCTCTCCGCCCGTGACGATGGGGTGGGTGCTTTCCGGTCTCCTGGCCGAGGCTCCAGGATGCCCGGAGCTCATCGCGTCTCTCGTCACGGCACCCACGCGCGTCGCCCGTCCCCCGAGCCGGTTCCAGATCAGCGGCCACGAAGGTTCGTGGGCGACCTCGATCATCAGCCTCTTGGACTGCGCGGCAAGTGAGCCCGGCTTCCATCGCGTCGGGATCGGACGCCGCGCCGTCAGCCGGGTGCGCTCGATTCCGGGAAGGCTCGTGAGCCGCGTCCGTACCGCGCTTCGCCCGGGACCGCCTGCTCCGTAGGTCATCCACGCGTCTTCGACCATGCCCCCGCCGGATCCGGTCGCCAGGCCCCAGTCCGTGGTGTAAGGTTGACAGCCAGTAGGCGGCTCTCTAGCTTGGCGCTTTTTGCGTGAAGCGCCGTTTTCGCGGCTGACGGTCGGTGGCCGGTGGACCATCCGACCCGGGGGAGGTAGCGGGGGACTGCGATATGCAAGGTGACGACGGGGCCATGGACCTCCGTGCCCTCCACGACCGAGCGCGGACGCTCTTGGAGCGCGCGCGGGAGTATCTGGACGAGCTGGTGGGCGGTGAGGTCTCGGGCGAAGGGATCGAGCCGGTCCGGTTGGCGATATCCAAGGTCGACCAGCTGCTGGCGGAGGGGTCCGCTTCTATCGACGATCGGTCCGCAGCGCCCGCGCCGACCGCGCCGGCTGCCACCGGTGAAGGGCGCGTTCAGACCATTCTGGAGATCACCCGGGCGCTGTCGCACGTGCGCGAGGTCGATGCGCTCTTCGAGCTCATCATGGATCTCGTCATTCAACACTCCAAGGCGGAGCGCGGGTTCCTTGTGCTTTCCGAGCCGGGTGAGTCACTGCGCATTCGAGCGGCGCGCAACATCGACCATGAGACGATCCGCGAAGCGGAGCGCGAGATCTCGCAGTCGATCATCGATCGTGTTCTCGAAGCGGGAAGTCCGTTGCTCGTTCCGAACGCGTTGGCCGATCAGACCCTGGGCCTGCAGGAATCGGTCGTGTCTCTCGGCATCCTCTCTGTCCTCTGCGCGCCGATCGTGATCAACGGCAAGGTCCAAGGGATCGTCTACCTGGAAAGCCGGAGCGTTCAAGATCTCTTCAACGACGACGATCTCGCGTTCATTCATCTTTTCTGCGAGCAGTCAGCGGTCGCGCTCGAGAATGCTCGCGCCCACCAAGAGGCCAGGGACGCCGAAGCGCGGTTGGCGGCGGAGAACAAACAGCTACGCACCGAGCTCGCCCAACGGCATTCCTACCAAGGTATCATCGGTCGGTCTCCGCGCATGCAGGCGGTCTATGAGTTGGTGGAGCGAGTGGCGCCCACACCCGTCAGCGTTCTGATTAGAGGCGAAAACGGTACGGGCAAGGAAAAGGTCGCGCGTGTCGTCCACTACAACAGCCCGCGCGCCGAAGGGCCGTTCGTCACGGTGAATTGCGCGGCCATTCCGGAGACGCTCATTGAGAGCGAGCTTTTCGGAATCGAGAAGGGCACGGCGACGGGCGTCGAGGCGCGGCCGGGCAAATTCCAGGTCGCCGACGGCGGCACGCTCTTTCTCGATGAGATCGGAGACATGAGTCTGGTGACGCAGGCCAAGCTGCTCCGCGTGCTCCAGGAACGGGAGATCGAGCGTGTCGGGGGACGAAAACCGATCCACGTGGATGTTCGGATTATCGCGGCTACCAACGCCGATCTCGAAGAGGCGATCGAGGACAAGCGGTTTCGGGAAGACCTCTACTACCGCCTGAACGTTGTCACGGTCCATCTGCCCGCCCTCAGGCAGCGCACGGAGGACATACCCCTCCTCGTCACCCATTTCATCGAGAGACTGGGCAAAGAGCTCAACATGCCCGGTCGGCGCCTTGCGCCGGACGCGGTGGATTGCCTGTGTCGATACTCGTGGCCGGGAAACGTCCGCGAACTCGAGAACGCGATCTCGCGCGGGCTCGTCATGTGTGACGGTGACGAAATCGGTGTGCCGTTCCTTCCCGAGAAGATCCGTGATTCAGGGGGGCCGGATGTCCGGAAGCTTCAGATCGGTGAGGCGTCACTGGAAGATGTCGAGCGGGCGGCGCTCCTGGAGACGCTGCAAAAGCACGGGTGGGTCCAGACGCGCGCGGCGGAGGCGCTCGGGCTCAGTGAGAGAAAGCTCCGCTATCGGATGAAGAAGCTGGGGATCAGGAGACCGAATGGCCGAACAGAAGCCGAATAGCGTGCGCGAACGCGTGGAGAAGGGTGTCGCCGTCATCAAACAGCGGCTGAACATCGAGCCGAAGGTCGGCGTGGTCCTCGGTTCGGGATTGGGGGCGTTCGCGGATACGCTGGACGACGCCCGCGGAATCTCGACGGAGGATATCCCGTACTTCCCGGTTAGCGGCGTCAGCGGACATGCCGGGAGACTCGTCGCAGGCTATCATGAGGGAGTACCCGTCGTCGTTCAACAGGGCCGCGTTCACGGCTACGAAGGATACGGGCTCGAGGAGGTCACGCACGGTGTGCGCGTGATCCGCGCGCTGGGTGCCGACGCCGTCATTCTCACCAATGCGGCCGGTTCGACGCACACCGACATCCGACCCGGTGACTTCATGCTCGTCAGGAGCCACCTGAACATGTCGTTTCGATCGTTGGCCCTTCCGGAGGATTCGTGTGCCGAGGCCGGCCCGGATGGCGCCGACCGTTCAGTCGCAGATGGGCGCGCGAGGTCGGTCGGGCACGAGATTTATTCACGACGACTCTGCGAGATCGCGGAGTCGACTGCGCGGGAGTTGGGTATTCGGCTCCGAGAAGGATGTCTCGTCTTCGGGCGCGGTCCGAGTTACGAGACGGCGGCGGAAGTGCGAATGTATCGGGCGATCGGCGGACATGCCGCCTGCATGTCGACCGTGCCGGAAGCCGTCGCCGCCGGTCTCGCCGGGCTGGAGGTGCTGGCGATCTCCTGTATCAGCAACCTGGGAACCGGACTCAGCGCGGGCCGATTGAGCCATGATGAGGTGACCGAGATGGCCGGGCGAGTTGCCGCGTCATTCGAGACCCTCATCAAGGAGATCATCCGCCGCGCCTACCCGTAGGGAGGACGCCGCGTGCGTCGATGGCTCATCGCACTTACACTCGGCCTGGCCGCGTCGGTGTCAGCGGATCCACCTCCGCTCGAAAGCTTTGACTCGCCCCGCTTTTCCGCAGAGCTTCTTCTGTTCCACGACGAGGGACGGCGCGACGCGCTCTTGTGGATCGCCGTGCGTGTGCCGCTTCGTTCACTCTACTTCGAGCCGTCCGAGGTCCGCGCACGGGTTCGGGTCGCCTGGAAGATCAGCCAAGGCGGGCACCAGCTTCTCGGTGACGTCATCGAACGAGAAGTGACCGTGGAACCGGAGGTCCGTGACGACCATGCGTTCCTACAGGTCATCCCCGTCGAGCTCGAGCCCGGGAAGTACCGGTGCGAGGTCGCGGTGGATCAGGCGCTCACCGATCAGCGGGCGAGCGTGGAACGCTCGGTGCGCGTGCGGGAGATCGACGACGAGCCGATGGTGGTGAGCTCCCTCTACTTGACGGGCGAATCGTCCTCTCCGCAAGAAGAGGGACGGGGACGACCGGCGGGGCTTCCCTTGGTGAAGCGCGTCATCGGCATGGACGTCTCCCGACTGCTCCTCGCCGGAGAGCTCTACGCGCCGCGCGGCTGCCCCGAACTCTTCGATGTCCGGCTGCGCGTAGTGGATGAGGATGAGCGACCTATTCAGGACTACTCCAAGTCGCTCGTGTGTAATGGGTTCCGAACGTCGTTTCGTATTCCGGTTGAGCTCGAAGGGCTGGTATTTGGCGACTACCGTCTGGAGTTCACGGCATCGGCCCCGTCGCTTCGAGGGACGATCGACCGGGAGATCTGGTTCGCGGTGGATGAGACGCGACTTCCGATGCGCGAGCACTTTCATCGCACGGTCGACCTGGTGCGTCCCATCGCGACGCGTGAAGAGATCTCGGCGCTGGAGTCGGCCCTACCCGGTGAACGAGAGGCGGCGTGGGACGTGTTCTGGAAGAGCAGAGATCCCGACCCGTCCACTCCGCGAAACGAGTACCGTGAGGAGTACTTCAGGCGATTCCGCTTTGCCAATCAGCACTTCGGTACTCCGCTTTCCCCGGGCTGGAAGAGCGATCGGGGACGGATTTACTTGCGCCACGGTGAACCGGACCGGGTAGACCGCTTCGAGATGTCCGCCGAACAGCCCGCCCGCGAGATATGGCACTATTACACGCCTTCAAGGCGCTTCGTCTTCGTGGATCGCGACGGTCTCGGTGACTATCGCCTGACGGTTGGGGTGGGGTAGTGGTGTACGTGGCCCCACACATTGCCGTTGTGCCCCTTCGCGCGGAGCCGTCCAACCGCGCCGAGCAGACCAGCGACGTCCTATGCGGAGAACGGCTGCGCGTTGTGGACGAGATCGAAAACACCGGGGACGCGTGGCTTCACGTGCGGTGTGAGGACGGATACTCCGGCTGGATCCAGCGCCGCCGCGCCAGCCGAATCGATGATGGATGGCCGGGCGAGGAGCCGGTGCGGATCGGCACGCGGGACGCGGCACTGGTCGATCCGGGGAGCGGTGTCGTCCAGAGGCGGCTGGTATTCGGCTCCAGGCTGCGTCGTGTCCGTGGCGATGCCGACGCGATCGTTGCCCAGCTGTCAGATGGGACGACGGGACGCCTTCCCGTCGATATCGAGCCGCCGTTCTACGGCGAAGCCACATCTCCGCGAGAGCGATTCCGCGCCGTCCTGACCGCGCTTCTCGGCATTCCGTATCGTTGGGGCGGTCGAAGCGTGCAGGGGTTCGACTGTTCCGGCCTCGCGCAGTTCGTTTTCCGGGAGTTGGATCTCTCCATCCCACGTGATGCGTCGGACCAGGAAGCGGTCTTGCGGCGCGGCGCGGTCAAGATTTCGCGCGACGCGATCGCGCTTGGGGATGTTCTCTTTTGGGGAAAGGGCGATGCGGCGACGCACGTGGCGCTGGCACTGGACGCGGAGCAATTCGTCCACGCGCGGGACTGGGTTCGCATCGGGAGGATGACGTCGGGGCGGGACGCCGACCTGGAGCGGATCTTCAGAGGCGCATGGCGGCACGCCGATCTTCACGGCCGCCTTGCGCGACAGGACGGTGATTGATCCCGAAACCGGCCTATTCCACCTGCTGCTCGAAGCAATCGTCGCCTTCCAACTGCTTCAGAAGCTCCCTCTCGGTCTTGAACTGAACGTCGTACAGCAGGATTTCCTCAGGCTCATGTCGTGGAAGGCATGGACTCCAAACGCCGTAGCGGCGGGCGTTGGAGCTTTCCTTGAGGATGACGAGCTCGGGCACCATCGTGTTGTCCGGAATGAACCAAACAACGACCGTCTCATCTTCCTGACCGGAAACCTCGAACTTAATGCTGTAGGCCCCGGTAATCGCCGATTCCGCAGAGGAGACCGGGAATCCGTTCTTGTACGCGAAGATCTGGGCCTTGTTGGCACCCACGATCTTGCCCTGCATCGTGACTTCGCCCGTATAGCCCGTCAGGCCGCCCTGTGAAGCGGCCGGGCCCGCGAAAAGCACGAGAATCGCGGCACTGACCAGAACACTCCTCACTTCGCGAATCCTCCTTGCTTGGATAACACCGATCGAGAGCCATTCGTTCCCGGCCAACGTAGCACCGGCCCGAAAACCGGTCAAGAATCGCAATGTTCAGGAAAGAAGCGCCATTGCCCGATGAATCCGATAAATCCTATTGCCGGGATTCGGGCTTATTGCTAGATTGCGTAACTGGTTGAAGTACATTCACCGACGGGGGCTGGACGGAACCATGGCCACAACACTTAAGGGAAAGCAGAACGTCTTCAAGCGCTTCAAGTCTATGTTTACCAACAGCATCTCGATCGATCTTGGGACTGCGAACACACTCGTTTACGTCAAGGGCCAAGGACTTGTTCTCAACGAACCTTCAGTAGTCGCCGTAGAAACGGCGACAAATCGCGTCCTCGCGGTTGGCAAGGAAGCCAAAGCGATGGTCGGGCGAACCCCCGGAACCATCGAAGCCGTTCGTCCACTCAAGGACGGCGTGATCGCCGACTTCGACAAGACCGAGCAGCTCCTTCGCCGCTTCATCGAGCGGGTCATCACCTCGCGCTTTCTCGTTCGGCCGCGCGTGATCATCTCGGTGCCGTCCGGTATCACCGAGGTCGAGAAGCGGGCCGTGCGCGATTCGGCCGAGCAGGCCGGTGCGCGCGACGTCTATCTCGTGCCCGAGCCGATCGCCGCGGCGATCGGTGTCGGTCTTCCCGTGTCCAAGCCGTGCGGCAACATGATCATGGATATCGGTGGCGGGACCACCGAGATCGCGGTCATGACGCTGAACGGAATCGTCAACGCCACCAGCGTACGGGTCGCGGGTGACAAGATGGACGAGGCAATCGTCCAGTACGTCAAGCGGGCCTACAACGTTCTCATCGGTGAGCAGAGCGCGGAGAAGATCAAGATGAAGATCGGTTCCGCGTTTCCTCTCGACCCTGAAGAAGAGATGGAGATCAAGGGCCGGGACCTCATCGGAGGCATTCCGAAGAGCATCAAGATCTCGAGCGTCGAGATACGGGAGGCGTTGAAGGAACCCCTCGAACAGATGGTGGACGCTCTCAAGCAGACCCTCGAGCGCACGCCGCCCGAATTGGCGGCCGACATCGTTGATCGCGGCATCCTGATGACCGGAGGAGGCGCCTTGCTGCGTGGGCTGGACTGCCTGCTGAAGGAAGCGACGAACCTCAACATCATCGTTGCCGAGGATCCGCTTCTCTGCGTCGTTCTCGGCGCAGGGAGAATGCACGAGCGGCTCGAGGAGTATGAAAAGATCCTGATGAAGAGCGTTAGCTAGGGGTCACAGAATATGCTCTGGTGGCTCCCGCCGGTCGACTGGTGGAGAAGCTGGGGCCCGCTGGTCGCAACCTCCCTCATTTCTATCGCGCTGCTCGTTGCGGGCGACGCCGTACAGCTCCCCGTCGTGTGGGGTCTGCGGAACTCCGTTCTCTATCCGGCCAGCCTCGTCGACAATCGATTCAAAGAGCTTTGGGACCTGCGTGCGGAAAACGAGCGCCTCCGTCTGGCCCTCGCCCAAACCAGCGCTCGGGCGGAGCGTCTAGATGAACGCGTGCGCGAGCAATCGCGGGTCGCCGATCTGCTCGCCCGGCATCCGGACGTTTCCGACAGCCTGGTTCTCGGCAAGGTGGTCGGACGCGGTAGGGACGGGGCTCAGGATTGGAGCTATTTCACCGTCCGGGCATCGCTCGGGGAATCCGATCCGGACCTCTCGCTCGTGGCCGTGGTTCCGGAGGGTCTGGTCGGGCTCGTCGTCGAGCGGCGGATGGGATTCGCCATGGTGTTGTCGCTGGCATCCGCACGCAGCGCGGTCCATGTGGTCGATCGGCGAACACGCGTGGCGGGTGTCGTCCGGTCCGAAGGGGGAGCGGGAAGCCTATTGCGCATGGATCATGTTCCCGCGCAGGGTGATGTCGCCGTCGGTGACACGCTGATCACGAGCGGGCAGGGCGTCGTGTATCCGATGGGCATCCCCGTGGGGCTCGTGACGCGCGTGGAGTCACGCCCGGATGAGCTCATCCAGAACGTCTGGGTGGAGCCATTCGTCGACTTCTCTCGCCTGGAAGAAGTGTTCATCCGGCCCGGTCTGCGAGGCGGACCATGAGAAGCGTCTGGTGGCGTGTCGCTCTGCTGATGGGATTCTTCCTCATCCTCGACGACAAGGTTTCCGCCCACATGAGCATCGCGGGGGTACGACCGGACTTTGCCCTCGCCGGTCTCTTTCTCATCACGATGCGCGACGGGGCCGCGGTGGGCGCGTGGGTCGGCTTCGCCAGCGGACTCTTCATCGGCGTTGCGACACCGGAAGGGCTTGGCGCCCGGGCGCTTTCGCTCGCCGTCTCGGCGTTTTTCTTGGGGCGCGTTTCCGAGCACGTGGACATCGGGAGCCACGTGGTGGTGACGATCCTGCTCATACTCATGGGAGTCGCGGATGCCGTCGTTTTCGAGCTGGCCGGAAACCTCTCCAGCCCCTGGAGCGCCCTCGCCCGGATCGTGACGGTTCACGCGCCGAACCTCGCCTACACTGCCGTCCTGACGCTTGTCTTGGTCGTCGCGTTCGGGCGCCGCTTCCTGGCGGCCCGCGGCGTCAGGAGATACTGACATGTTTCGCAACGGCGAGGCCGACAAGGGCGTCCGGAAGCGCGGACGAATCCTGAGCGTGCTCATCATCCTTCTGTTTTTGGTCGGCGTCGGGCGATTGTTCGACCTCCAGGTGATTCACGGTGGGACTCACCGCCAGCACGGCGAGCAGAATCGATTCAGAAAGGAAGTGCTGCGAGCGAGACGCGGACTGATCCTGGATCGGAATGACCAGGTGCTGGTGGACAACTTCGCCAGCTTCGTCTTGACGCTCAACCCATACTCGCCGGAGTTTCGCGAACGAGGAGTGCTGGTCCGGGTCGTTGGCCGTTTGTCTCAGATCATCGGTCGCGAACCGAAGCGCATCTACGATTCGGTCACCGATTCCCGCCGCCGCACGTTTCTTCCGGTTCGATTGAAGCGCAACCTGACGCAGCCGGAGGTGGCGCGAATCGAGGAAGCGTCGGCGGAGTTACCCGGGACACGCATTCGCGTGGAGCCGGTTCGCCGATATCCACTCGGAGATACGGCCGGGCACGTTTTGGGCTACGTGGGGGAGATCACCGCCGAGGACTACCGGGACCGACGCGAGCTCGGCTATGAAGCCGATGATGTGATCGGCCAGACGGGCATCGAGCGGCAGTACGACGTAGCGCTGCACGGTCAGAACGGGATCCGGTACGTCGAAGTCGACGCCTACGGCCGGGCGAGGACCTTCACCGGTGGACGCGACCCGGAATACGCGGTCAAGGGTGTCGACTACGTTCTGACACTCGATCTGGAGCTGCAAACGGCGCTCGAAGAGGCGATGGGACCGTCGAGCGGTACGACGGCGGGCGCAGCCGTTGCGATCGATGTCTGGACAGGCGAGATCTACGCAATGGTATCGCGTCCGACGTTCGATCCGAACGCGTTCGCGGCCGGCATCAAGCCCGCCACGTGGGATTCACTTTTAAATGCCAGAGAGCGTCCGCTTCTTAACCGCGTCACGCAGGCCGCGTATCCTCCGGGATCCGTTCAGAAACTTCTCACCACGGTCGCGGCGCTTGACTCGGGGTTGGTGCGCCGGGGGACACGATTCCAGCCGTGTCCCGGCTTCTACCAGTTCGGTGACCGGCCGTTCGGGTGTTGGAAGGAGGGGGGGCACGGGTCTCTCAACCTGGTCGATGCCATCGTTCAGTCGTGCGACGTCTACTTCTACCAGGTTGGGGCGATGCTCCGTGTCGATGCCCTGGCCCGCTACGCAAACCGATTCCGAATGGCGGACGTCACCGGTGTCGACATTCCGGGCGAGCGCGGTGGACTGATCCCGGACTCGGACTACCTCACCCGCCGCTACGGGCGACGCGGATGGAGCCGAGGAGCGGCACTCAACATCGCCATCGGTCAGGGGGAGCTCCTCACGACCCCGCTGGAGATGGCGGTCTTCGTCGCCACGATCGCGAACGGTGGGGAACGTGTCGTGCCGAACCTGGTACGGGCGCGTATCGACGCGGAGGGCCGTCGTCACGAGCTGCCCGTTCCGGACCGCAGTCGGGTCGTGACCGAGTTGCGCGCAGAACTCGCGCTCGTTCGCGATGCGATGCGCCGGGTCGTGGGCGGCGAGCACGGAACCGGCAGGCTCGCGGCGGTGGAGGGGTTGGAGGTCGCGGGCAAGACCGGCACCGCGCAGAACCCGCACGGTGAGGACCATGCGATTTTCGCATCATATGCCCCGGCGGACGATCCGCATCTCGCGCTCGTGATTCTTCTCGAACGACGCGGTCACGGGGGAGCGCGGGCGGCGCCCGTCGCCGGGAGCTTCTGGCGCGCCTACCGAGACTGGTTGGCGGAGCGAGAGAAAGTCGAGGTCGCCGGATGAGACGTCCGTTTCGCCATCTCGACCCCGGACTTCTCATCGCGTTCGGCCTGCTCGCGATCGTGGGACTGTTCGTGATTTATAGCACGACGGCGGACACTCCGCGCGAGTCGCTCTTCATGCGGCACGTCGTTTCGCTCTGCGTGGGCCTGGTCGTGTTCATGATTTCGATGCTGATTCCGTATCGGCTTTGGGAGACGGTTGCCTACGTTCTTTACGCCGTCGGTATCGTGGCGCTGATCTATGTGCTGATCGGTGGCTCCTCGGAGTTGGGCGCGCAGCGCTGGATTCTTCTTGGACCCGTTCGGATCCAGCCGTCGGAAGCGGCGAAGATCGTCACGTTGCTGGCTGTGGCCCGCCTGCTGGCGTCGAAGCGGGAGGATCCTACGCGCGCCGGGACGGTGGCAAAGGCGATCGGGCTCGTGATGCTGCCCGCCGCGTTGATTCTTCGTCAGCCGGATCTGGGAACGGCACTCGCATTCTTCGCGCTTGGGATCGCCGCGTTGTTCTGGGCCGGGACACCGTTCTCGTGGTTGCTCTACGTCGCGGCCCTCTGCGTCAGTGGGCTTCTGACGTTTCGATTTCCGCTCGTCGCGGGGGCCGGGGAGTCGGCCGCGATCGACGGTGGCATGCCGAGCATGATGGGCTTCATCGTGCTGGCGGTCTTGTGGGCGGTTCTCCTCTTCGTCGTTGCCGTCGTGCTCATCCGGAAACGGGCCTCGAGCCGGCTCCTCTTCGTGACGCTCGCGCTTCACCTCGCGATCGGGGTCACGTCACCAACCGTGTGGAACCGGCTGGAGCCCTACCAGCAGAACCGGGTGCTGACCTTTCTGAACCCGGGTGGCGACCCGACCGGCGCGGGTTATCAGGTCATCCAATCGCAAATCGCGATCGGGTCGGGGGGAATGACGGGGAAGGGCTATCTGCGGGGCACGCAAAAGGCGTTAGCCTACCTTCCGCAACAACACACCGACTTCGCGTTCTCGGTTCTGGGGGAGGAAAAGGGGTTTTGGTGTAGTGCCGGTGTGGTCGGGCTGTTTCTTCTTCTGCTCCTGAGAGGGGTCAGGATCGCGCGACAGGCGCGCGACCGATACGCGAGCCTACTGGCGGCGGGCGCGGTCGGGCTCTTGACCTACCACGTGTTCGTCAACTTGTTCATGACCATGGGGCTGGCGCCGGTGACCGGACTCCCCATGCCCTTCATCAGCTACGGTGGCTCCTTTCTCGTTGTGACGATGTGTCTGGTTGGTATTCTCCAGGGCGTCGCGCTCAGGCGGCACTCATACTAGCCGTCAGGAGGTCTGTGTGTTTCCGACGCTTCTGGAACTGGGCCCAATAACCATTCGATCATACGGCCTGATGCTGGCCATCTCGTTCTTGGTCGGAATTACTTACGCGGCCCGCCGCGCGGCCCAAGACGGCCTGAACCCCGACCGCGTCATCGGGCTGACGTGGCTCTTGATTCTGCTCGGGATCATGGGCTCGCGCGCGATGTACGTCATTCAGCATCCCGGGGATTTCGCTGCCGATCCACTGGAAGCAATCCGCGTCTGGCGGGGAGGGCTCACGCTCTACGGTGGGCTGATCCTCGCGGTCGTCGGCGGGCTGATCTACATGCACCGCCGCACCCGGCGGCCGTGGCAGTACGTGGATGCAATGGCGCCCTTCATCTCCCTCGGGGAGGGCATCTCGAGGGTGGGGTGTTTTCTGAATGGGTGTTGCTTTGGAAAGATCTGCGAGCTTCCGTGGGCGGTGCGTTTCCCGGCCGACGCGCACGCGACCCAAGTGTTGGGCGCCGAGCATCATGTTCATCCCAGCCAGCTCTATCAGGCCATACTGGGCTTCGGCGCGTTCTTCTTGCTTTCCTGGGTCTGGCGCCGCCGCTCTTTTGACGGTCAAGTGTTCTGGCTCTTCGTACTCCTCCACGGCGCTAGCCGTCTCGTGGTCGACTTCTTCCGTTACTACGAGGAGAGCCAGTCGACGGTCTTCGGAGGCGTGCCGTTCAGCGATAGCCAGCTACTGAGCATCGCGGTGATGATCACGGGCTTCCTCGGACTGCGGATTGCAGGGCGACGCTCCGCAACGGATAAGGCGTGAGCGATCTCGCGGCCGGTCGCCACACGGCACTCTTCGGGATTGTCGGTCACCCGCTCGCGCACACTCTCTCTCCCAGAATGCACAACGCGGCGTTTCGCGCCACAGATCGTGCCGCGGCCTACCTTCCGTTTCCGCTGCCGCGCAACGGCTTCCGGGACGGCTTGGAACGGCTCATCCGAGATGGGGCGGCGGGGCTGAACGTGACGAACCCGTTCAAAGAGGAGGCCGCCGCGACGGTGGGGACGCTGACGGCCGAGGCCGCCGATGTCGGTAGCGTGAATGCGATCCGCGTCGACGGGGGGAAGACGGTCGGGACGAACACCGATGGGGAGGGTCTGCTCAGAGACCTGACGCATGCCGGCTGGCCGGTCGCCGACCGCCGGATTGCCTTGTTGGGAGCGGGCGGCGCGGCGAGGGCGGTGGCGATGACGCTCGGCCGGGCCGGCGCGGCGCACATCTCCGTCTACGCGCGCACGCCTGAGGCCGTGGATTGGCTGCCGGACGAACGGTTCCGGGCGATCGGCTGGAGCACGCTGTCGGATGCGAAGCGGAACGACCTGGCGGCTTCCGACCTGATCATCCAGGCCACTTCCCTCGGGCGCGACGGTCGATCCGCACCGGGTGTGGATTGGGGAGCGGTTCGACCGGAGACCCGGGTCGTGGATCTGCTCTACGCGCCCCGGCGAACCCCGTTTCTGGAGCAAGCCGCCACGCACCGATGTCAAACGCGAAACGGGTTGGGAATGCTCGTCTATCAGGGCGTGCTCACGTTTGAGTTCTGGACCCGGACACCGGCTCCCGTGGAGGTGATGGCGAATGCGGTGGATTTCGACCTGCGCGCGGCGAATCACGACTGAAGCGCTGGAGCCGCTCGGACGGCTCGTAGCGCCGCCGCTTTGCGACGTGTGCGGTGAGGGCGTACCCGATGGAGGGGCCGTCTGCCCGAGCTGTCGCGGGGCGCTCACACCGTATGGTCCATCCTCGTCGCGGCATTTTCGGAAAGCGAACATGCCTCGCATCATCGCGTACCGCTATGACGGCACCGTTGCCCGGGCGCTGATCCACCGGTTCAAGTATCAAGGTGCCACGCGGCTGGCCCGCTTTCTGGCTTCTGCAATTGCCGCGAGATGGGACTGGTCGAAGCTGCCCGGGCGGCGTATCGTGCTCGTACCGGTTCCGCTCTCGAATGGGCGGTTACGGGAACGGGGCTACAACCAAGCGAGACTGCTGGCAGAGGCATTGGCGGAAACGCTCCATCTTCCGATGATGGAGCTTCTGTGTCGTGTTCGCCCGGCTCGCAGCCAGACCCGGCTGTCGGAGAGGGAGCGCATGCTCAATTCCCGCCGCGCGTTTGCCGCGAGGACGTCCACGCCGTTACGCCCCCTGGTCATCATCGACGACGTATGGACGACGGGCGCGACCGCTCTGGCGTGTCGCGAGGTGCTCGTCGCGGCCGGCCACCGGGTCGCGGCGTGTGCCGCCGCGTTTTGGACCCCGTCACCTACGCGAGTTGAGGGGGGCAGAGTGCCATGATAGACTGCGGAAAAATGGAGTTTTAACGCGACGCATGTTTCGCGAAATAGTGATAAACGCCGAGTCATTTGAGACCCGGGTCGCCCTTCTGGAAGACGGCGCGCTCACGGAGCTTCTCGTCGAGCGTCCGGCCGAGCGCCGGATCGTCGGCGATATCTACAAAGGCAAAGTGAACGCCGTTCTGCCGGGTATCCAAGCGGCTTTCCTGGACATCGGACTTCCAAAGACCGCGTTCCTTCATGCCTCCGACCTGACGAGCTTCATGCGCGATTTCGATGCAGACGAGTCCGACGAAGGGAGTAGTGATCGCGGGCGGGGGCGCCGCGGCCGTAGCCGCGACTTCAGGATCGAGGACTTCGTCCAGAAGGGGCAAGAGGTTCTCGTTCAGATCACCAAGGAGCCCATCAGCACGAAGGGCGCAAAGGTCAACGCCCGAATGTCGCTGCCGGGCCGATATCTCGTATTCGTTCCCGGTGTGAACTCGATCGGGATCTCTCGGAAGATTCAGGAGCGCGAGGAGCGAGGTCGACTGAGGAAGATCCTCGGGGAGCTCCGGCCGTCCGGCGTGGGCCTCATCGCGCGCACGGCGGCGGCGGGACGCGACCGTAAGTCGCTCGAGAACGATGTTACCTATCTCCGCCGAACCTGGCAGGACATCGACAAACGTTCCTCCCAGGTCTCCGCGCCGGCTCTGGTTCACCGCGAGATGGCGCTCGCCGAGGGGCTGATCCGAGACGTCTTTACCGAGAGCGTGGATCGCGTGGTCGTCGATGATGCGGCCGTCCACAAGGAGATCGCCCAGTATCTGAAATGGGTCGCGCCCGAGCTGTCGAACCGCGTCCACATCTACAAAGGACGCGTTCCGATCTTCGACGAGTACGGAATCGAGGGCGAGATCGAGAAGAGCTTCGAGCGGAAGGTCTGGCTCAAGCGGGGCGGTTACATCGTCATCGACCAGTCCGAGGCGTTGGTGGCCATCGACGTGAACACCGGTCGCTATACCGGCAAGCGGAACCAGGAAGAGACGATCCTCAGAACGAATCTCGAAGCCGCGCGAGAGATCGGCCGTCAGCTCCGCCTGCGCGACATGGGTGGCATCATCGTGATCGACTTCATCGACATGGAGATAGATGCCAACAAGCGCGCGGTCCTCGACGCGCTCAGGCAATCGCTCAGAAACGACCGTTCCCGGACGAAGACGTTTCAGGTATCCGAACTGGGCCTCGTTGAGATGACCCGGCAGCGTGAGCGTAAGAGCCTCCTGCACTACTACAGCGAGGACTGCCCGACGTGTGGCGGCACGGGGAACGTCTATTCTCTCAAGACGGTTTCGATGCGGGTCGAACGCTATTTGAGACGGATTGCCGCTCAGAGTCGGGATCGGGAGATCCAGATCCGGGTCCATCCGGATGTGGCGGTCTATCTCTTCGAGCATACGGGCAAGCGCTTGGCGGAGATGGAGAAACAGCTCGATCTGACGCTGGACATCCGGGACGATCCTCGGGTCAGGCGCGAAGAAGTTCGCATCATGCTCCAGCGCGATGGGAGAGACGTGACGCACGAGTTTGCCGGCTGAAGAAAGACCGGTTGACTCGTCTCTCTCTTTCAGGTATAAATCGGTCTCTTTCGATTCGACTCGGGGACTTGTCTGCCCCGAGGCGTTCATGGATGCGCACAGGTGAGGGGGACGATGTACGCCATCGTCGATTTCAAAGGATTCCAGTTCAAGGTCGCCGAGGACGAGGTGGTCCGGGTTCCGACCCTCGACCACGAGGTCGGGGCTAAGTTGGTCCTGGATCGCGTTCTACTGGTTGGCGGCCCGGATGCCAAGATCGGCACGCCCACAGTTGATGGTGCTCAGGTCGACGCGGAAGTTGTTGCACACGGACGGGGAAAGAAGATCCTCGTGGGCAAGTTCAAGCGCCGCCGCGACTACAAGCGCAAAAAGGGCCACCGGCAGGGCTACACGGACATTCGGATTACCAAGATCACGGCCTAGCCCCGCGTCGACATCACGGGGGGCCTTTGCCGGAGGGACCAGATGGCTCATAAGAAGGCTGGCGGCAGCACTCGAAACGGCCGCGACTCGAACTCACAACGACTCGGCGTCAAGGCTTATGGTGGCGAACGCGTCACCGCGGGTTCGATCATCGTCCGTCAGCGCGGCACGAAGTTTCACCCGGGGGCCGGCGTGAAGCGCGCCAAGGACGACAGCATTTTCGCCATCGTGGATGGTGTCGTTGCGTTCGAGCGGTTCGGGAAGCGACGGAAGCGGATCTCAGTCTACCCGTCGGAGTCCTGATCGCGCTGATGGGCCCTTGTGTCCGGATGGGATGTCCGGATGAAGGTCCGGGCACGGTTCCCGACCGAAAACTGATTGGATCGAGCGATTCGCAGGGCGGCCACTGAGGGCCGCCCGTCGTGTTATAGGGCGGGTGAAGCGGGGGAACGGCACGGTGGACGCGACTGACGGGCCGAAAGAGCCCCTGTTCGGGCGCACGGCGCTTGTGACCGGTGCCGCCATACGGGTCGGCGCCGAGATCGCGCGATCGCTCGCCGCCGCTGGTGCCCGTGTGGCCATCCATTTCGACACATCCTCTGACGCGGCGCGCGCCCGTGTCGAGGAGATCCGATCGTCCGGCGGTGACGCGAAGGCCTTTCGTGCTGATCTATCCCGGTCGGACGAGATATCGACCCTCGTCGATGCGCTTGACGCCGCCGACTATCGCCCCGACATCCTCGTTAACTCGGCCGCGCTCTTCGAACCGACGCCAACCGACGAACCCGACCTCGACGGGTGGCAGAGAACCCTTGCCGTCAATCTGACCGCTCCCTACCAGCTTTCCATGCTCATCGCCCCGAGAATGCCGGAGACCGGCGGTGATATCGTGAACATCGCCGACGTCTGGGGCATGCGCCCGCTCGGAAGCCACATCGCCTACTCGACGAGCAAGGCGGGTCTCATCATGCTGACGCGCGCCCTCTCTCGGGCGCTCGCCCCGCGGGTCCGCGTGAACGCCGTCGCCCCCGGGCCGGTCCTTCTTCCGGACGACATGAGTGACCGGGATCGCGACCGCGCGTTGGCGCGCACGCTGCTCGGGCGGGAGGGGAGTGCGTCGGACGTGGCGAAGGCCGTCCTCTTTCTCGTGGCAACAACCGACTACGCGACCGGGTCCGTCCTTACGATCGACGGAGGTCGCAGCGTGGTCTGAGGCGCGATTGTCGCGTTCTCCGCGAATTCGATTGACTGCGCCCACAACGGTCTCTAACCTCAATTGGGCCTGACGCTTCAGTGTATTTCTTCAGGCCGCACGCTGCTCGCAAGGTGAACTTGATCAAGCGAGATGGCATGACACACGGTGCGGTCGGGATCATTCCCGCGCGATATGGCTCCACACGTTTACCAGGGAAGCTTCTCGAGGATCTCGGTGGCCGACCGGTCATTGGACACGTGATCGATCACTTGAGGGCGGCGAAGCGTGTGGATACCACAGTGGTGGCGACCGACGACGAGCGAATCGCCGATGCGGCACGTGTCGCTGGAGCGGATGTCGTCATGAGTCGCGGGTCCCACGAAACCGGAACGGACCGCGTGGGTGAAGCCGCGCGGGATCTCGGTGTCGGCGACCGCGTGATCGTAAACGTGCAGGGGGATGAGCCCTTTCTCGATTCTTCCGCCATCGATGCCTGCGTGGAGATGGCGTCCGGGCGATCGACGTGGGACATCACGACGCTGGCGACGCGCTGCGGTCCGGACGACGTACGCGATCCCAACGTTGTGAAGGTCGTCACGGCCGCGGACGGACGAGCATTGTATTTTTCGCGCAGCGCGATTCCATGGTCGGAGACAGATTCCCAGGACGCGCTCCGGCATATCGGCATCTACGCGTTTCGGCCGGGCGCGCTGGAGGCGTTCCTCGGGCTTCCGTGGGGTCGCTTGGAGAAGGTCGAGAGGCTCGAGCAGCTTCGTGCTCTAGAGGGTGGGCTTTCGATCGGTGTCGGGGTCGGGGACTACCCCGTCGTCGGGATCGACACGCGTGAAGATTTGGAGAGAGCGCGTGCGCTTCTGCGCGCGCGATGAAGTGAGGTCGCAACGTTTGACAGGGTGGGGTGGACACTTGTGTTCCGAAAGGGGATGAGATGACGCGGTTCATCTTCGTGACCGGTGGCGTCGTTTCCAGTCTGGGGAAAGGCATCGCGGCGGCGTCGATCGGATACCTTCTGAAGCGTCGGGGGATTTCCGTCACGCTCCAGAAGCTCGATCCGTATCTGAACGTTGATCCGGGAACCATGAGCCCCTTCCAGCACGGTGAAGTCTACGTGACGGACGACGGCGCGGAGACCGATCTGGATCTGGGTCACTACGAACGATTCGCTGACGTCTCTCTTTCTCAGGACAACAACGTCACGGCCGGGAAGATCTACGACACGATTCTTGCCCGCGAACGCCGTGGGGACTATCTGGGCAAGACGGTCCAGGTGATCCCACACGTGACGGACGAGCTCAAGCGCAGCATGCGAATACTGGCTGAGCCGGATGACGTGGATGTGGCAATCGTCGAGATCGGCGGTACCGTCGGTGACATCGAGTCACTCCCGTTTCTCGAGGCCATCCGTCAGCTTCGATTGGATGTCGGCTACAACAACAGTGTTTTCGTTCATCTGACTCTCGTGCCGTACATCAAGGCATCCCGTGAGATGAAGACGAAGCCCACGCAGCACAGCGTCAAGGAGCTACGTGGGATCGGGATCCAGCCGGACATTCTCATTTGCCGGACCGAGCAGCCGCTTCTCCGAGAGCTGCGTGAAAAGATCGCGCTCTTCTGCAACGTCGCCGTCGACTGCGTAATCGAAGCTAAGGACGTTGCGTCGATCTACGAGGTGCCGTTGGTATTCCACCGAGACGGCCTCGATGATCTCTTGATCCGGCAGATGAATCTCGATGCCGGCGACGCGGATCTGACAGAGTGGCGCTCGATGGTGGATCTCATCGTGCGTCCGCCGGAAACGCTGACGATCGCGATATGCGGAAAGTACGTGCATCTGCGCGATGCGTACAAATCGATCATCGAGGCCATCGGCCACGGCGGAGTGGCGGCGCGCGCCGGCGTGGAGCTGCGCTGGGTGGATTCGGAAGAAGTTGAAGTGGGAGACCCGGAGCGCTTGTTCGAGGGAGTGGACGGGATCCTGGTTCCGGGCGGGTTCGGCGAACGCGGAACGGACGGCATGGTTCGCGCGGTGCGTCACGCCCGGGAGAGCGGGATTCCCTTCTTCGGGATCTGCCTGGGCGTTCAGTGCATGGTCATCGAGTTCGCGCGAAACGTCTTGGGTCTGGATGGCGCCAACTCGTCCGAGTTCAACGCGTCGACCCCGCATCCGATCATCGATCTCATGGCGGACCAACAAAACGTCGAGGAAATGGGCGGAACGATGCGCCTCGGAGCGTACGAATGCACGATCACGCCGGACACGCGCGCGGAAGAGGCTTATGGAACCAGGCAGATCTCGGAACGCCACCGACATCGGTACGAGTTCAACAACGCCTATCGGAAGCGTTTCGAAGAGCACGGTATGATCTTCAGCGGTATTCATACGCCGAAGAAGCTCGTGGAGATCGCGGAGATCCCGGATCATCCATGGTTCGTCGGCGTGCAGTTCCACCCGGAGCTGAAGAGCCGCCCGGGCAAGCCCCACCCGTTGTTCCGGGAGTTCGTCCGTGCGGCGCAACGCAGACGCAAAGGGGAGGTGGTCGGTGCCGGGAGTTGACGCGCTTTTCAGCTTGGGCGGACCGTTCTTCGCCATCGCCGGCCCATGTGTCATTGAATCAGAAGAGATGCTGCTGGCGACCGCTGAGAGGTTGAAGGGCATTTCGGACCGACTCGATGTCCCACTGATCTTCAAGGCGTCATATCTGAAGGACAATCGAACGTCACGCGATTCATTTCGCGGCCCCGGCGTGACCGGTGGGATCGCGATGCTCGCCGAGGTCCGCCGCCGCTTCGACCTCCCGGTATTGACCGACGTGCACAGCGAGTCGGAGGCGCGGGAGGCCGCCCCTGTGATCGACGTGCTCCAGATCCCGGCGTTTCTCTGTCGCCAGTCGAGCCTGATCGAGGCGGCGGCGGCGACGGGACGCCCGTTGAACATCAAGAAGGGGCAGTTCCTTCCACCAGAGAACGTGCGTTTCATCGTGGAGAAGGCACGCGGCGCGGGGGCGACGCACGTGGCCGTGACCGAGCGCGGCACGAGCTTCGGGTACGGCGATCTCGTCGTCGATCCGAGGGTGTTTCAACTGCTCAGAGACGACGGAATCCCCGCTGTCTTCGACGCGACGCACTCCCTGCAGAGGCCGGGCGGATCAACCACCGGGGGCGATCGCCACTTCATGCGAACGGTGGCCCGGGCGGCCGTCGCCGCCGGGGTTTCCGGTCTCTTCTTCGAAACCCATCCCGACCCGAGCTCCGCAAAGAGCGATTCCGCCACACAGCTTCCGCTCGACGAAGCGGAGGCATTTCTCGGCGAGATCCGAGATCTGGCGACGTTCGTCTCACCATTCGTGAACAACGTCCCGGACGCCTCCGGGAGCGCCTCATGACCCCGCACGACGTCCGCCGCGCGGTGGTCTCGGCCACGCCGTCCGCGGAGCAGCACGAGCGATATCTTTCGAGGGCGCGTGACGTGTTGGAGACGGAAGCGAAGGGGCTCGAGGCCTCGATCGAGAAGCTCGACGCCGGTTTCGCTCAGACCGTGCATCTCCTGCTTGCGTGCAAGGGGCGTGTCTGTGTGACGGGAGTCGGCAAGTCCGGTCTCGTGGGGCGAAAGCTGGCGGCCACCCTGACCAGCACGGGGACACCATCGGTCTTCATCCATCCGGTCGATGCCGTGCACGGCGATCTCGGGATCTTGAGCGACAGCGACGTCGTTCTCATTCTATCCAACAGCGGCGAGAGCGAAGAGCTCGTACGAATGGTCCCGATCTTTCGTCGCTTCCGCGTGCCCATCGTGCTCATCACGGCCGCGCCGATGAGCACGCTCGGGCGTAGCGTCGACCTTGTGGTAGACATCGGCCGCTCCCCGGAGGCCTGTTCGGTCAGTCTGGTGCCGACGACGAGCTCGACGGTCACGCAGGCCGTCGGCGACGCGCTCGCGGTCGTGCTGTTGGAGGAGCGTGGATTTCGTGAGAACGACTTCGCGTTTCTTCATCCGGGTGGCGTGATCGGGAAGAAGATCAAGAAATCCGTCGCGGATCTGATGCACACCGGAGACCAGCTCCCCGTCACCCATCAGGACGGGACGCTGAAGGAGGCGCTCCTCGCCATCGTTAAAGGACGGTTGGGCGTGACCACGGTCGTGGACGACGACGGTGTGCTCCAGGGGATCATCACCGACGGCGATCTCAAGAGGATTCTTCTGGATAGTCCGGGCCGGAGCATCATGGAGATGCCGGCTCGGGACGTCATGACGCACGATCCGAAGACGATCGACCGTGCGGCCCCCGTGATCGCGGCGGTCGAACGAATGGAGAACAACCCCGGCGGCGGCATCACGTCGCTCGTGGTCGTCGACGATGAGAACCGACCCGAAGGTGTGATTCACATTCATGATTGTTTGAGACCGTGAGCGTGCTGGGGGAACAGGAGAGGGACGACGCGCTCGTGGCGCACTATCCCACCCCGGGCCTCCGACACACCATGAAGAGACTGCGACGACACGCCCGGTACGCGGCGGCGTGGACGGCGCTTCGAGTCTTGCCCACCGTACCCAGGTCGTGGGCAATGGGACTTTTCGGCGGACTGGGGCGTCTGGCCTTTGCCTCCATGCCGATTCAGCGCCGCCTCGTCGGCGGGCAGCTTGCGCACATCTTTCCGGATCGAACAATCGAATGGAGACGTCGACTGGGGCGGAGCGTTTTCAGCCAGCTCGGGAGAAACATCGTCGATGTCGTGCGCCTGCCCAGGCTGACGGAGGCGGGGCTCCTCGATATGGTGCGGTTGCCGTCTGATCTCGACGGCGTCTTGGAGCCCGGGCGCGGGGCGATCGTCGTAGGCGGGCACTATGGTGCCTGGGAGCTCCTTCCTTCGATCCTCGCGGCCACCGGGCGGCGTGTCGCCGTCCTGGTGAGCCGGCTCCGGGAGGAGCGACTCGATCGGCTGTTGGCCGGGCTGCGGTCAGGGTTCGGGGTTGAAATCGTCACCACCGACGACCCGGTGAGCGCGTGTGTTCGGGTGCCGCGGGAGGGTCGTGTGTTGCTGGTGGCCGCGGACCAGGCGCGTCCCGGGCGCCGCGTCGCGGGGTCGTTTTTGGGTCGGGGGTCGTGGTTATCGGCGGGCCCCGCCAGCCTGGCGTTGGCCGCGTCGGTACCGCTCGTACCCATGGGGATTCGGCTTGAAGCCGACGGCCGGCACCGCGTTCTGGCCGCGCCGCCGATCACCGCACCCGAACGGTTGGATCGTGAGGCTGCGATCGAAAGCTTGACGGTGCGCTTCACGTCGGTGCTGGAGAGATGGATTCTGGAGGATCCGAGCCAATGGGCGTGGTTTCATGAGAGGTGGAAGAGGGTGCCTGGTGAGGGCTAGCCGCATCGTGGGCGCGTGCGCCGCGGCGGGACTCGCGTGCACGACGGCGGAGGAGCCGCTCTCGTCCGGAACCGCCGATTCCACCGCGTCGCGTCAAGAGACGGTCGCGCTGAAGGTTGTTGAGACGACGCTCGGTGATCAAAAGTGGATCCTCACGGCCGAGCGCGCCGTCCATCATGAGGAGCGCGACGTGACCGATCTCGAAGGCCTGACCGTGACCTTTTTTGATGAGGAGGGTCGGGAAGCGTCTGTGCTGAACGCGGAGATCGGGGAAGCGGATCGGAAGCGCCGGCATCTTGTTGCAAAACGAAACGTAACGGTTCGGTCGACGGAGGGATACCTTCTGGAAACCGAGGTTCTCGAGTGGGATAATGAGCGGAGGAAGATCCTGAGTGATGAGCCTGTGCGAATTACTCAAGGAGCGAATATCTATACCGGGGTTGGACTCGTGAGTGACCCGGGGCTCGAGCAATTCGAGATCCTGCGGGACTTCAAGGGGACGATCGTCGAAGAGGAGGACGGCGGAGCGGCGAATGGAGCAAACGGCGACCGGCCTTGAAGCCAGTGGGCTCGTTAAACGCTATGGCAGAACGACGGTTGTGCGGTCCGTGGACGTAACCGTACGGCGTGGCGAGGTCGTGGGCTTGCTGGGGCCAAATGGGGCGGGGAAGACGACGACCTTTCGGATGGTCGTTGGGAGCGAGCGTCCGAATTCCGGGAAGATCCTCATGGACGGTCGCGATATCAGTGATCTTCCCATGCACCAACGGGCCAGGCTCGGTATCGGGTATCTGGCTCAGGAACCGTCGATCTTTCGCAAGCTCACGGTGCGGGACAACGTCATGGCGATCCTCGAGACGTTCGTCGACAGTGTGGCCGAGCGCGAAGAACGACTCGGCGGGATCCTCGAGGAACTGGACATCGCGCGCCTCGCGGATCGCAAGGGTTTTCAGCTCTCAGGGGGAGAGCGTCGCCGGGTCGAGATCGCACGGGCGCTCGTCCGGGATCCGTCTTTCATGTTGCTTGATGAGCCGTTTGTGGGTATCGATCCCATAGCAGTAGCTGACATCCAGGATATCGTGGTCCGGCTCCGCGAAAAGGGCTTGGGGCTGCTCATCACGGATCACAACGTTCGCGAAACGCTCAACACGACCGATCGCGCCTATCTCATGTGCGACGGGCGCATTCTGATATCGGGAACGGCTGAACAATTGGCCGACGATCCGACGGCCCGGAAGATCTATCTGGGCGCGTCGTTCAGGCTCTAACGGGACAGTCGGTAGATTGCACCCCGTGGTGCGGACACCGAGCGGCCGACCGAGAGCCCGCAGATCTTCGTCGAAAGGGACAGGTTGAGAGTATGGAGATGAGGCACAGGCTGGAGATGTCCCAGCGCCAGCAGCTCATCATGACACCAAGGCTGCAACAGGCGCTGAAGATCCTGCAAATGCCGATGCTCGAGCTTCAGCAGATGCTCAAGCAGGAGCTGTTGCTCAATCCGCTTCTCGAGGAGGTTGATGAAGTCCTCGAGAACGAGGAAATCAAAGAGGTCACCGAAGAGCAGCTCAGCCCGGACGAAGAGGAAAAACAGGACAAGGATCCCGACTGGGCTGACTTCCTCGGAGATGACGTCGCGGAGATGCCGAGCACGCCCCGTGCACGCGAGGAGACGGAGTACTTCGAGAAGGTCCCGACGACTCAGATGTCGTTTCAGGACTATCTCCTCGGGCAGCTCCGGCTGGCCGCGCTCAGCGAGGAGGATCTGGAGCTTGGCGAGTACTTGACCGGATCCCTCGACGAGCGGGGTTTTCTGAGCGGGAGCATCGACGAAATCGCGGAGACGACGGGCAAGGCGGCTGAAGATCTCGAGCGGGTTCTCGGGCTGATACAGACGTTCGAGCCTGCCGGTGTCGGCGCGCGGGATCATCGGGAGTGTCTGCTGATCCAGCTTCGCTCGCGGGAAGAGGAGGACACGCTCGCCTATCAGATCGTGAACGATCACTACGAGGACATGCTGCGCAATCGACACCATGACATTGCCAGGAAGCTGGGTGTGTCCGACGCGGAAGTCCAGCTCGCCAAGGACCACCTCGCGATGCTGAACCTCAACCCGGGCGGCGAGATCTCCGGTGAAGATCCCAAGTATGTCTATCCGGATCTGATCGTGGAGAAGGTCGGGGCGAAGTACGAGATCTACCTCAATGATCGAAACGTTCCCCGGCTTCGAATCAGCCCGGCATACGAAAGTGTCCTGAGGGGAAAGAAGAAGGAAGCGGACAAGACGCGCGAGTACATCGAAGGAAAGCTCAACAGCGCGCGATGGCTCATTCAGACGATCGAGCAGCGCCGCAAGACCATGGTCAAGGTCATGAAGTGCATCGTCGACGTTCAGAGCGACTTCTTCGACAAGGGGATCAGCCATCTCAAGCCGCTCACGCTCAGCCAAATTGCCGAGCGAATCGGAATGCACGAGTCGACGGTCAGCCGTGTCACGCGTGGCAAGTACGTTCAAACGACGCGCGGGGTGTTCGAGCTGAAATACTTCTTCTCGAGCGCGATCGAGCGCAGAGATGGCGAGGACATGAGCGCGAAGACCGTCAAAGACATCATCACGCAGCTCATACAGGAAGAAGACAAGGCCGGACCGCTCAGCGATCAGAAGATCGCCGATATTCTTGGCGATCGGGGGGTCAAGATCGCGCGTCGCACGGTGGCGAAGTACAGGGAGCAGCTCGGGCTGCCGACGGCACGCTACCGTAGACGCTACTAGTGTTAACCGCTGGTCATAGGTCGTGAAGCGATTGGAGGTCTGAAGAATGGACATCACCACCACGGCCCGTCATTTCGATCTGACAGCAGAGATCAAGGAACACACCGAGAAGAAGCTCAGTCGGCTGGCGCGTTATTTCGATCGGATTCACGAGGCGCACGTCATCCTCACGAAGGAGAAATTCCGCTACTCGGCGGAAATTACGCTTCATGTCGGTGGGGGTGCGGACCTGGTGGGTCGGGAGGAAACGCCGGACGTATTCGGATCTATCGACGGTGCGGTGGATCGGCTAGAAGGACAAGTGAAACGACACAAGGGCCGCCTCAAAGATCGGCGGGGAACCGGCGAAAAGGTCGGCTCCGTGCTCGCGGCGGAAGAAGAAGAGATGTCGGCCGAAGACACCGAGGCTGACACGGAGCAGTAGAGGTGGCGATCGAGCGGTGGTTCAAGCCGCTCGAGCACCGCGTTTGCGGATCCGCGAATCCGCATCGGCGCACACGACCACATGGGGCGTAGTCTACGCCCCTCTTTCGTTGGCGGTGTGCGGTTGCCTTCAGAGAGGCGACGCACGCGCCGGGTGAGAAGGAGAGGCCGCATGAACAAATTGAGTGTGGCGGAGTTCTTCCAAAAACACGGTGAAGAGCTGTCTCTTGCAAAGCTCACGCAGGTGCTCGACGGACCGCTCCCGATCACGCAGTCCGACACCAATCGCCCCGGCTTGCTCCTGGCCGGATACGCCGAGTCGTTTCTGAACGAACGGGTGCAGGTTCTTGGGGAACCCGAGCTGGCCTATCTCTCGTCTCTCACGACCGCCCAGCGAACGACCGCGAGCGGGCGGTTCTTCGGCTTTCCGATGCCGTGCGTGATCATTACGCACGCGATGTCCGTGGATCCGATGATGATCAATGAGGCCGATCGAGCGGGGATCCCGGTCTTCGTCACGGAGCTGAGCACGACGGCCCTGCTGCAAAACCTCGCGGCGATTCTGGAGCAGGTCTTCGCGCCGCAGGTCAGTGTCCACGGCACGCTCGTGGACGTCTATGGAACCGGTCTGCTGTTCACCGGTCGATCTTGCATCGGCAAGAGCGAGACCGCGCTCGATCTCGTCGAGCGGGGACACCGCTTGGTGGCCGATGACGTCGTGACGATCAAGCGGGTCCACGAAAACGTCCTGATCGGCATGGGGAATGAGCTGCTCACGCATCACATCGAGATCCGCGGGCTGGGCATCATCGATGTCCAGGCGATCTTCGGCATTCGAGCGGTCCGTGGACAGAAGCGGATCGAGGTGGAGGCGGCGCTCAGGGACTGGGACTCCGCCGAGGACTACGAAAGACTCGGTCTCGAAGGCAAGCAGTCGCGAATCTTGGGTGTGGAGATACCGCTCGTCGAGGTGCCGATCTTTCCCGGCAAGAACATCACCGTAATCGGCGAGGTTATCGCCCTGAACTACCTGGTGAAGACGTACGGCTACGATCCGGCCCAGCGTTTCTCGCAGCGCCTCCTGCAGCGCATGGAAGAGAAGAAGAGTCGTTTTCAAATGCTGGCCCGCGGGGACATGGAATAGGCGGAGAGAGTAGGCGGAGAGAATAGGACGGCAAGATGGTCCAGGCGCTTCTGGTCACACACGGTCGGCTGGGGGAAGTCCTAACGGACATCGTTGCGTCGCTGCTGGGGGAGCAGACTGGGATTCACTGCGTATCGAATGACGGTCTTTCGGCGGCGGAGATCCGGGGACAATTGGAAGGCGTCGTCGAGGGGCTGGGCGTGGAGGATCGGCTCGTTCTCTTCTCCGATCTAGAAGGAGGGAGTTGCTGGTCGATGTGCCGCGCGGTGACGGCCAGCTGTGAGCGATGCTGCTCGATCACGGGGCTGAATTTGCCGATGTTGCTCGAGTTCTGCCATTATCGCGACCGACTGGCCTACTCGGCCCTTCTCGAACGTGTGATGCGGAAGGGGCGGGAGGGGATTCGTGTTAGCGGTCGCGCGGAGGGCGACCCGTGCCTCTGACGCTCGTCCGTATCGACGATCGTCTGCTGCACGGCAAGGTCACGCATGGCTGGTGCCCGACGATCGCGCCGGAGCTGGTGGTTGTGGCCGACGACGAGGCGGCGGCGGACGAGTGGCAGCGGGAGGCCTACATCGCATCAGGTCCTGAAGGCGCAGAGGTCAACGTGGTTGCGATCGCCGAGTGTGCAGAGAGCGCGCGGCGCAACGCGTACGCCCGGCCGAGAACGCTCTTGCTGGTACGGACTCCAAAGGACCTGCTGGCGCTGCTCGATGCAGGTTGCCGCGTGGAGCGGGCCAACGTTGGAAAGTTGCACAAGGGCCCGGGCCGGTCGCAGCGGCAGCCCAACATGTACGTGGGTGACGAGGACATAGCGGCGCTCCGGGAGCTGGAGAGTCGGGGGGTAACGCTCGCCGTGCAGGATCTGCCGGGCGAGCCGTCACACAGCTTGCAGGAGTCGGGAATACTGGCTCAGGGGGAATCCCCGGAATGAGATTCGTTATTTGCCTTCACAACCATCAGCCCGAGGGCACTCCGCCGGAGGCCTTGGAAGAGGCGTATCAGAAGGCCTACCTACCGACACTGAAGACGATCGCGGAGCATCCCAGCGTAAAGGTCGTGCTCTGCAACTCCGGGTGTCTCCTGGAAAACCTCCTCCTGGAAAAGGAGGAGTACGGGGAAATCATACGGCGCTTGCTGGAACGCGGGCAGCTCGAGCTGCTCTCGTCGGCGATCTACGAGCCAATTCTTCCCGCCATTTCCGAGCGGGATCGCGTGGCGCAGATACGGGCTTCACACGATCTCATCGAGCGAAGCTACGGCGTGCGACCGAGAGGGATGTGGCTGCCGGAGCGTGTTTGGGAACCATCCCTGCCGCGCTCGCTGGTTCAGGCCGGTGTCGAATACTTGCCCTTGGACGATGCACACTTTCACCGGGTCGGCATCAACGAAAACCGCCTCTTCGACACGTACCTGACCGACGACGAAGGGATGCCGCTTCGGGTCTTTCCGGCGACGATGCGCCTGCGCTACATGATCCCGTTCGCGAAGCCCGAGGAGGCCGTGGCCCATCTTCTGCGGAGGCGAGCGGGGGGAGCGAAGATCGCCACGTTCGCGGACGACGGCGAGAAGCTCGGCTTCTGGCCGGGGACCTACGAAACGGTTCAAGAAGGGCGCTGGTTGTCTCGCTTCTTCCATCTGATCGAGCAGGAGCAGCACCGCATTCGGACATGCACGTTCGCTGAGTTCGCCGACAGCCGCGCGGCCTCCGGGTATGTCTATCTACCGGCCGCCGCGTATCCGGAGCTATTGGAATGGTCGCTTCCGCCCGGATCGCAGCGCAGGTTCCACGAGCTCAAGGTGAGGCTGGAGCAGGAAGGCGATGGTGGCGAACGAATGCTGGGCGCCGGATTCTGGCGGAACTTCCTCGTCCGCTATCCCGAATCGAACTGGATGCACAAGCGCGGTTTGGATTTGGAGACGCGCCTACGCCGTATCGAGGAAACCGGCGGTGACCCGGAGCGGGTCGCCCAAGCGCGCAAGCATCTGTGGAAGGCCCAGTGCAACTGCGCGTACTGGCACGGTGTCTTTGGAGGGCTCTATCATCCGCACCTCCGAGCGGCCGTCCACGAGCATCAATTAGCCGCGTGGCAGGTGATGGATGGCCTCGAGCATGGCGACGGTCCGTTCGTACGCCTGAGCCACCGCGATATCAACATGGACGGGGAGGAAGAGGTCTGCCTCGAAAACCGCCACATCGCAATGATCTTCACACCGCGCGACGGCGGGGCACTGGTATCGCTCGATCTGAAGGCGCAGTGGATCAACCTGCTCGACACCCTTGCGCGGCGGGAAGAGGCTTATCATCGCACGATTCGAGAGCGCAAGGGAGATCGCGCCACCGCCCGCAGCGGCAATATTCACGCGGGCATTCGAATCAACGACCGCAACGTGGCGTCGTTGCTGCGTTACGATCCGTATCCGCTCTACAGCCTTCGCGACCACATCCTGCCATCCGATCTGACCGTGCGTTCGCTTCAGGAGCTGCGCACATTGACCGAGCCGCCCGCGTGCACGGCGATGTCGTGGGAGCGCGTCGACAACAGCTCCATCGTAGTGCGGGGAGCGTTTCGGCGCGACGGACGACCCTTCGAGCTGGAGCGACATGTGACCTTGGTGCCCGATGAGCCGAAAGTCCGCATCCGGTGGAAGCTCCGATTCCCGAAAGGGCTCCCGGACGGGGAGTGGTTGTACGGTACCGAGTGGACCCTGGCCCCGCACTCCTCGGGGCCGACTCCGCGAAGCCTGGAGCTCAACGGGTCGGGCCCACACCATCTGAACGAGGAACACGACAGCGAAGATGTTTCGGCGTTCGCCCTCTGTGATGCCGGGCGGGAATTCAAGGTAGGTTTCCGCGCCGCGCCTTCGAGTCGCCTGGTGCAGTTCCCCGTCGAAACGGTTTCCTTGTGTGAAACCGGCGTCGAACGAATCGTGCAGGGGGGACGTCTGTTCCTGATTTGGCCCCTGAATGCCACTGGGAATAGCTTCCAGGCCGAGCTTGAGGTGACGTTGGAGAGCGGACGCGGTCCGGAAGCACGATAGAGGATCACTCGATGGTTGAAGCCGAGGTCACCGTCCAAAACGATCCCGGACTGCACACGCGTCCGGCGAGCATGCTGGCCAGTCTCGCGGCTCGGTTCAGGAGTCGCATCACCATTCGCGACGGCGATGATCAAGTCGTCGACGCCAAGAGCATCATGGGTATCTTGATGCTTGCGGCCATCACCGGGACGCGGCTCACCATCATGGCGGAGGGCGAGGACGAGTCCGATGCGGTCCGCGCGATCGCCAGACTCGTCAACTCCGGTTTCGAGGATGCGGTTCTCCAGGAAGAGAAGTCGCGCGCGCATGAAGGACCCGCTGCATGACGCCCGATGAAGGACAGCACAAATCCGATGCCGGTGCCCGCGGCGTGAGACGGTGTGGCCGTGTTCTGAAGGGGATCCCCGTCTCCGCGGGGGTCGCGATCGGACGAATCACGACGGTCGAGGCGGCCGATCTCCATGTTATCGCCCGCGTCATTCCCGAAGACGAGCGTGACGCGGAGGTCGAGCGCTTTCGCCGGGCGATCGGTGAGGTCACCGAGGAGATCCGGGACATCCGCGATGCCATGGCGGATGAGTTGGGTGATGAGGGTGCGGCGATCTTCGACGCTCAGCTCATGATCCTCCAGGACCCTCTCGTCATCGAGACGACAGAGAACGACATTCGAAAGGTTGGGAGGAATGCCGAATTCACGTTCCGCCAGAACGTGCTTCGGGTGCTCGAGACGTTCGACTCGATGCAGGATGGTCTCTTCAAAGAGCGCGCCGCCGACATTCGCGACGTCACGCAGCGCGTGCTTCGGCGTCTCGTGGGTGCAGGGGCGGGCCGGGAGAGCCTGACACCCGTCCACGACAGCATACTCGCGGCCCGCGAGCTGACGCCGAGCAACACCGTCGCCCTCGGCGGCGGGGCATTCCTTGGGCTGGTAACCGAGCGCGGGGGGACCACGTCTCACGTGGCGATCATGGCGCGGGCGCGACAGATCCCAGCCGTGATGGGAATCCGCAAGCTCAAAGGCCATATCAAGCCCGGCACGCGCGCCATTCTCGACGGGTGGCGCGGGTGCCTCATTCTGGATCCCAGCCCCGAGGAGGTGGAGCGCTACGAGCTCGTCAGGTCGCACTACGCGGCGCTTCGGCAACAGCTCGGTCAGCTGCGCGAGCTTCCTTCGATTACCGAGGACGGTCGCGAGGTCCATCTGCACGCGAACATCGAGCTTCCGCTGGAGGTGGAAAGCTGCAAGAAGAACGGTGCGAGCGGGGTAGGGCTCTTCCGGACCGAGTTCTTTTTCGTGCAGCGATCAAAGCTCCCCACCGAGGAGGAGCAGTTCGAGGCGTATCGAAACGTGGTCCGGGAGATGGCGCCGAAGCCGGTGACCATTCGAACGATGGATCTCGGGGGCGACAAGTTCGCCTCGTACATCGGCGCGGATCGGGAGAAAAATCCGTTCTTGGGGCTCAGGGGCATTCGATTTCTCCTGGGTCACGAAGAGATCTTCCGATCGCAGCTCCGCGCGATCCTTCGCGCGAGCTCGGAAGGCGCGGTGCGCATCCTGTTTCCGATGCTCTCGACCGTCGAAGAGCTCTGGCAGGCGAAGGGATTGCTTCAGTCCGAACGGGAGCGGCTGCAGGCCGAGGGCGTTCGGTTCGATCCGCACATTCCACTCGGGGCAATGATCGAGACACCGGCCGCGGTGTTCATGAGCGACGTGCTCGCCAAGGAATGCGACTTCTTCTCGATCGGATCGAATGACCTCACGCAGTATGCGTTGGCGGTCGACCGCACAAATGCCAAACTCGGATATCTGTTCAACCCGCTCCACCCGAGCGTGCTGCGCGCCATCCGGGAGACCGTACAGGCGGCCCATCGCGAAGGACGCTGGGTCAGTCTCTGCGGTGAGATGGCGGCCGATCCGCTGGCCACCGCGCTTCTCGTCGGTCTCGGCATCGATGATCTGAGCATGAGCCCGGCGATGATCCCGGAGGTGAAGCAGATCATCAGATCCATCACCCTCGACGAAGCGCACGACATCGCGACGCGGGCCGTGCGTCTGTCGACGTCAGATGAGGTCGTCGACCTCATCAAGGAATTCATGCGCGAGCGCTTCGCCGACCTCTTCGAGGTGAAGGGGTGGTGAGGGCGCTACCGTCGTTTACCGCGCGATCGAATGGTCGCCGCGCGCTGAAAGGCTAGGGAGAAATCGATGAAGGCGATCGTCCCGGCGGCCGGAGTCGGAACCCGGCTCAGGCCGCATACCCACACCGCACCCAAGGTTCTCCTGAACGTGGCGGGCAGGCCGATATTGGCCCACATCCTCGATGAGATTCTGGAGCTGGGTGTTGACGAACTCGTGCTGATCGTCGGTTACATGGGAGACCGCATCAGGCAGTATGTTGACAGCCACTACGACATTTCCGTACATTACGTCGAGCAGCCCGAGCGACTGGGGTTGGGGCATGCAGTTTTTTTGGCCCGCGACATGATTCGCGAGGGGCCGACGCTAATCGTCCTCGGCGATACCATTTTCGACGCGGACTTCAAGCGGATTCTGAGCGAGCGGACGAACTACATCGGCGTCAAGGCGGTAGATGATCCCTCGCGATTCGGCATCGTCGAATTGGATGGGAACCGGATCACACGGCTCGTCGAGAAGCCGGACGACCCGCCCACTAATCTGGCGATCGTCGGGATCTACTATCTGTCGGAAAGCGCACGGCTGTTCCAGGCCCTAGACACCATCATCACGAACGACATTCGGACGCGGGGCGAGTACCAGCTGACCGACGCGCTTCAGCAGATGCTAGAGGCCGGTGAAGAAATGTGCCCGTTGCCGGTTGAGGGCTGGTTTGACTGCGGCAAACGTGAGACTTTGCTGGCCACCAATCGGCATCTGCTGGACAGAGGTATGGGCGTCGCCAACCTGGACGGGGCTCACATTGTCGCGCCTGTTGCGATCGATCCGAGCGCGGTGATCGAAGGTTCGGTCGTAGGACCGTACGTTTCTATTGCCGAAGGCGTGACGATCCGCAACGCGATCATAAGAGACTCGATCGTAAACGAGCGCGCACGGGTAGAGGACATGCTTCTCGACGGATCGGTCGTTGGTGAAGACGCGGTTGTCCGCGGAGGATTCCAACGGCTGAGCGTCGGCGACTCGTCCGAGATCGAATTGGGATAGTGTATGAGGGCTATCTCAGTCGGGCCGGGACAGGGAGACTGATATGAACGGATACTTGTTTACGTCCGAGTCCGTCACGGAAGGACATCCGGACAAGGTGGCCGACCAGATCTCGGACGCCATTCTGGACACGATCATCGCGCAGGACGAGAACGCGCGTGTGGCGTGCGAGACGCTCGTGACGACCGGCCTCGCGCTCGTCTCGGCGGAGATTCGCACGAAAGGATACGCGGAGATCCCCGAGATCGTCAGGCGCGTGATCTGCGAGATCGGGTACACGGATTCGAGCTTTGGCTTCGACTGTCACACATGTGCGGTTATCACGTCGATCGACCCACAGGCCTCGGACATCGCCATCGGCGTCGACCGCGAGCAAGAGATCGGTGCGGGAGATCAGGGTCTCATGTTCGGCTACGCGAGCGACGAGACGTCGGAGATGATGCCGACGCCGATCGTTCTTGCGCACAAGATCTGCAGGCGGCTTGCGACCGCGCGCAAGGAGAATGAGATTCCGTGGCTGCGACCGGACGGGAAATCCCAGGTGACCATCGAGTACGACGAGAATGGTCGGCCGCTTCGGGTTCACACGGTCGTGGTCTCGACACAGCATGCGAGCGACATCGAGCTGGATGAGCTTCGGGCAGAGGTCAAAGAGAAGATCATCCGCCCGTGCATCCCCGATCACCTCTTTCATGACGGGATTGTCTACCACATCAACCCCACCGGGCGGTTCGTCGAAGGTGGACCCAAGGCGGACACGGGTCTCACCGGCCGCAAGATCATCGTTGATACCTATGGGGGTGTGGGCAGCCACGGCGGCGGCGCGTACAGCGGCAAGGATCCCACAAAGGTCGATCGCTCCGGTTCGTACGCGGCCCGCTACGTGGCGAAGAATCTCGTCGCTGCAAAGCTCTGCCGGCAGGCCGAGGTCCAGATCGCCTATGCGATCGGTGTCGCGGAGCCGGTCTCGATCATGGTCAACAGCTTCGGGACCGGGGTCGTTCGGGACTCGGATCTCGCCACCCTTGTCCGGGAGCATTTCACTCTCACGCCGGCGGGGATCATCTCCTCGCTGAATCTCTGGCGTCCGATCTACAGGAAGACCGCCGCATACGGTCACTTCGGTCGCGACGACGAAGACTTCACGTGGGAGCGGACGGACAAAGCTGACGAGTTGGCAAAGGCTGCCGAAAGCCTGAGCCCTGTGGCAGGACGGTAAGAGGCCAGGAGGGATGGCGGGCCCGATCGAGAGCTGCCATGCCATGGAGCACTCGCCGGCCCCCTGAACCGGCGTCGTTGGCGTGTCGATCGACACGCTGACGGCCGAACAGAGCGAGAACCTCGCATCGTGGGAGATCGGAACCTGAGCCAGACAGGAGGCCGAGTTGTCGCGCGGACGTAGCGGATGGCGATCGCGCGAGGCGCGCGCGGTCGGGCTGCTGTTTGCCGCCCTCAGTCTCTTCTGGCTGGTGGCATTGGTCACCTATCGATCGCAGGCGGGGGGAACCGGAAGGGGCCTGCTGAGCGGTGTCCTGCCGGAGAATCTCTGCGGTGTCGCGGGAACCGCGCTGGCGGATTCATCCATCCTGCTCCTCGGGCATGTCGCGGCGCCGGCGCTCCCGCTGCTCGCTTTGGCGCTGGCCGTCCGACTCCTCAGGCCCCCTCGAGCCGGAGGGTGGCGTCCTTTCTTCCTGATCGGCGCATGGGCACTCTTCGTTCCCGCGCTGCTGCTCCTTGCAGGTGCCTCCGAGTCGTTCGCCGGCCGGGTGGGTACTTCCACGGCAGGTTTCCTCATGCAGGCCGTGGGGCGGATTGGCGCGTGGATCATCGTGCTGGCCGTTGCCGGAGTCGGTCTGCTTCTCCTGACGGATTGGCGACTCCCGACGTCGTTGCCGGCCGCCCTAGGCCAAAGCGGCCGGGCGATCGCGCGGTTCACGAGGGGCGCCTCGGCGCTGGCGATCGCGCTGGTGGAGCGCGTGAGAACCGCGATCGGTAGCCGCGCCTCTCGGCTGGGCGGCTCGCCGTCCGACGAGGCCGCGACCCGGGAAGCGACCGAGCCCAAGGTCGTCACGGCGATCCGCGGGGTCGTCGCCCAGAAGCCCGAGGAAGCCGTCTCACCGGAACCGTACACCGACTACTCCGATGCCGAGCCCGGGATCATAGAGCCCGAGGCCATCGAGTCCGCGGCCCGTTCCACGCGGCGCGCGCCCGTGAAGAAGGTCCGGCGCGAGAAGGGATATCGGAAGCAGCCCGCCGACGCGTTCGAGCTTCCCTCGACCGACCTCTTGGACGAGCCCCCGCCTAAGGTTGCGTCCGGGAGTCGCGAGGAGATCCTCGATCTCAGCGAAGTAATCCGCCGCACGCTGGAGGAGTTTGGCATCCGGGGACGGGTGGGCGAGGTTCATCGTGGACCGGTCATCACGCGATACGACTTCGAACCCGCGCCCGGCATCAAGGTCAATCAGATCACGAGCCGGGAAGACGACATCGCGCTGGCCCTGCGCACGGATCGGATCCGCATCCTCTCCCGCATTCCGGGTAAGGCGGCCGTGGGGATCGAGATTCCGAACCGAGAGCCCGAGGTCATCTACTTCAAGGAGATCGCGACCTCGAAGTCGTGGCAGGAAACCCGCGGCTTTCTTCCGCTGATCTTCGGAACGGATACCGAGGGGAAGCCGTTCTGCGATCGTTTGGAGACGATGCCCCATCTGCTCATCGCCGGCGCCACGAACTCCGGAAAATCCGTGTGTATCAACACTATCATCGCCAGCCTGCTCTTTCGCCATCGTCCTGAGGACCTTCGTCTGATCATGGTCGATCCGAAGATGCTCGAGCTCACCTCCTACAACGGGATTCCTCACCTTGCGCTACCTGTCGTGACCGAGGCGCGTGACGCCGCGAAGGCGCTTCAGTGGCTCGTGGCGGAGATGGAACGCCGCTACCGGGTCTTCGCTGCCCGCGGGGTCCGCAACATTCAGAGCTACCGGGCCAAGAGCGACGGTCCCGTCGACCCCGACGAGGAGCCGATGGAGCACATGCCGTACATCGTTCTCGTGGTCGACGAGCTCGCCGATCTCATGATGACGTACGCTTCGGAGATCGAAACCCCCGTCGCCCGGCTGGCCCAGATGGCGCGGGCCGTGGGCATCCATATCATTCTCGCCACGCAGAGACCGTCGGTGGACGTGATCACCGGTGTGATCAAGGCGAATTTCCCCGCGCGAATCGCGTTCCAGGTCGCCTCGAAGGTGGACTCGCGCACGATCCTCGACCAGAACGGCGCCGAGACCCTGATCGGACGCGGCGACATGCTCTATCTGCCCGCCGGACGACCGGCGCCCATCCGTTTGCACGGCGCGTTCTTGACGGATGAAGACAACGAGAAGCTCGTCGACTACCTGAAAGGATTCGTGTCGGCCCTCGATCCCATCGACATCGAGGGCGAGGAGAAAAGAAATGGCGGCGTTCCCTCCAGCGAAGACCCCCTGTTCCAGGAAGCCGCGCGTCTCGTCGTGTTGCAGGGGCAGGCCTCAACTTCTTTCTTGCAACGTCGCTTGAAGGTCGGGTATGCCCGGGCGGGACGGATTGTCGACCAATTGGAACAGGCGGGCATCGTCGGGGGTTTTGAAGGAAGCAAGGCTCGAGAAGTACTGGTCGATATCAGTTACCTGGAGGAACATGGCATCGTCTGACCCGTGGGCGGTGAGCGGTTGTGGCAGGCGCGTCATCGCGCGATGGCTGTCGCTGTTGACTGCATTCTGGGTAGTGAGTGTCCCGGCTCAGGCCGACGAGAAACGGGACCAAGAGGTTGTCGGCCGTGTGCGTGAGGCGTACGCGAAGGTGCATACGCTTCGTGCCAGCTTCGTGCAGGTCAACAACTGGGAGATTGTTTCTCCCGACGCGGCGTACGAGGGTAGGATCCACCTGTCTCGGGACGGCCGCATCCGCATCGAGTACACGGAACCGGACGGGCATCTTCTGGTGTCGGATGGAGACTGGGTGTGGACCTACATCCCGGAGAGCGGGCAGGTCATCCAGTCGCCGGTGACCAGCGACCAGGGATCGGCGGCGAAACTCTTCGTCGATTTTCTGCAGGACCGCCGCGTGGTCGACGTCGCGTGGCGCGATCCGATCGTCGAGATCACGCTCGAACCGGAGGAGGAGACGTCGCTTCGAAGACTTGTTGTCGGGGTGGACGCCGAGAGCGGACTCGGGCAGACTTTCGCGTGGACGGACCGTGAGGGCAACACGGCCCACTACACGTTTCGGGAATTCGAGACCAACGTTCGGCTGGATCCACAACTGTTCGAGTTCGTGATTCCAGAGGGTGTGGAACTGGTCCGACTGGATTAAGTAAACGGAGCCTCGGACAACATTCGGGCAACGCACAATGAGAAGTGAGAGCATGATCTTGCGGGGAAGAAGGATGAAGCACATATCGTATCGTGGATTGGGTCTCGTCGTCGGCCTGCTCGTTGTCTTCGGTGCTGGATCCGCGGCGGCGCAGGCCCAAAGCGGGTTGGCAGGTGATGAGGCGTCTTCGGGGGCACTCACGCACCTGGGAATGCTCCGCCAGGTCGTGCGCTCGGCGACGGAAGAAATGCTGGATGGCATGACGCTTCCGACGGGCGAGGCACTGACCGTGATCGCGTCGCACCAGCACGGTGCGAACTGGCTCGTGGCGGACGAGCTCGCGAGCATTCTCTCCCGGAGCGGATATCGCGTTCGCATCGAGAAGGGGGTGATCGAGGAGCCCGCGCCATCGACGCCGCCTCCCCCTGAAGCTCAGCAGGAGGACTCGGGCGAAGAGCGACGGCCCGAGGGGGGAGAATGGCAGGACGACAGTTTCTTCGAGGACGATCTGGAAGAGGGTGCTGAGGACAGTACGGCGGCCGAGGACGAGTTCGGTGGTGATTGGGAGGACGAGGGGGAGCAGGAGGACCAATCGGACGACATTCTCGGCGCGCTCATGGAGATGGAAGCCACGACGGCCGCTTCCGAGCCGGTCGCGACGCCGAAGTCGAGTGAGGCGGTGGCGCCCGCCCGTCAGCTCAGCGGGCCCGTGCTGGAGTTTCGCGTGATCGAGTGCGCCGTCAAGTACGTCGGCGTCCATCGGGCGTACTTCCTCGGACCGAAGCGAGTGGAGCGCGCCGCTCTGGTGGATCTGAGCAGTCGATTGATCGACGGCGAAACGCGCGAGGTCCGATGGACCGGGGCCGGGGAGGGCATCGCGGTCGACAGGGTCGCGAAATCGAAACTCCCACTGTACGAATCATCCGACTTCACGCCACCGTCCCTCGAAGAGCCGGGAGCGCTCCGCTATGTGGAGCCCGTTCTTGTCGGGGGGATCGTGACGGGTTTGGTCTATTTGTTCTATACGAATCAGGACTGATCGATAGCGTCGGTGCCGATGGTGCCCGCCGGTGGATCGACCGGTGTGTGTGTGGAGACTTGAACAGACGATGAATGGGGTGGGGAGACACATACTGCTCGTGATGCTGGCGTTCGTCAGCGCGGGCTGCGGTGGAGGCGCCGGGCTGCGCGAGGTGGATCCCGCCGATATGCTCGCGCGCGCCGAGCGGTCGGTGAAGAAGGGTGACTACCTGCGGGCGATCGAAGATCTCGAGCGCATAGCGATCGATCATCCGGGTGTCGCTTTCATCGACGACGTGGTGTTCCTTCTCGGGAAAGCACGGCTCGAGATGAAGGAGTACGTCGAGGCGGAAGGGCAGTTCAAGCGGCTCGGTCGGGACTATCCATTCAGCGAGCACGCAGACGACGCGTTCTTCTTGACCGGAGAATGCTACTTCCGTCAGCGTGGCTCTCCGCAGCTCGACCCCACGATGGCGGAGACGGCGCTGGCGACGTTTCGCCGCTTCGTCGACGAGTACCCCGAGAGTGACCGCATCGAGGAAGCCGGTGGGAAGATCCAGCAACTGCGCGAGTTCCTGGCGGAGAAGCGCTACCTGAACGGGCGGCAGTACCTTCGGCATCGCCACCTCTCGGCGGCCGTTATCTATCTCGAAGGCGTGTTCCTCGAGTTCCCGGAGACGAAGGTCGTTCCCGATGCGCTGTTCGAGCTGGCGAAGACTCACGTCCGCATGGGAAAGGCGTGCAAGGCGCTCGAGACGGTCACGACAATTGAATCGCTGCCCCAGGTGCGCGGTCGATCCGACTGGCTGTTGCAGGTGAGGAGCGAGAGCGAGAGCTGGGAGTGTGAGACCGCAGCCGCCCGCGACAGCACGGGGGGATGAGCGGTGAGAATCGGAATCTTTGGTGGATCGTTCGACCCGATCCACATGGGACACCTCGTCATCGCGAACGAGGCCTTCACGCAACTTACCCTCGACCGCATGATCGTCGTTCCGACGGCGAATCCGCCTCACAAGCCGCTCGGCTCACTCACCCCCATCCAGGATCGACTCGCCATGGTCAGAGTCGCCATCCGCGGAATCGAATCATGGGATACCACGGAGCACGAGTCGGGTGAGCAGATCGCCTATACCGTGGATACGCTGAAGATGGCCAGCGACCTCTACGGTCCTGACGCCAGGCTGTTCCTCATCCTTGGGGAAGACAGTCTCGTCGACCTCGAGAACTGGAAGAACCCCGACGAGATTCGACGCCTCGCCGAACTCGTCGTCTACATGCGTCGCGGGAGTGATTCGGCCGAGATCGAATTCCCACACCGGCGTCTCGAGGGCCCCTGGATCGATGTGTCCTCGACATGGGTACGCGATCGAGTCGGACGGGGAGAGCCGATCCGCTTTTGGGTTCCCGAGCCGGTCAGGATCTACATCGCCCGCCACCGTCTGTACGGGTACCGAGGAGGATCATGCTGACGCTCGGACTCACGGGAGGTGTCGCTTCCGGCAAGAGCGAGGTGGCCCGAGTCCTGTCCGAGCAGGGAGCGATTCACATCGACGCGGATGAGGTCGCGCGCCGATTGACGGAACGCCCCGGGAAGGTTCTCGATCGCATTCGACGAGAATTTGGTGACGCTGTCTTTTCCGCCGACGGGAAGCTCGACCGCTCTTCCATCGCCGAGCGCGTGTTCGCGGATCCGGACGCCCGGCGAAAGCTGGAGTCGATCCTGCATCCCGAGATCCGCGCCGATATCGCGGCCGAGATCGAACGCAACCGTACGAGTGGACACCGGGGCGTCGTCGTCGTGGAGGCCGCTCTTCTGGTTGAGTCCGGGCGCGCGGACGCGTACGATCTGTTGCTTGTGGTTGAGGCGCCGGACGTCATCAAGCGATCCCGCCAGGTGAACACGCGTGGCAGCACGGCTGAGGACGCCGATGGGCGGATCCGTGCTCAAGCCCGCCCGGCACAGAAGCTCATGACCTCGGATATCGTCATATGGAACGACGGGGATCTGCAGACGCTACGGGCGCGCGGGCGCGATGTGTGGCATTATCTCCGCCGACGATTCGAGCGAGGCGGCGTAATGGAACGGCAGGAATAGACGAGTGGGGAGCACGATCATGACCCTGGAAACCAGACAGCGGCTCGATCGCTATCGAGAGAAGCTCGACGGGCTCAGGGGGTTTCTTTGATATTGACGACAAGCGCGCCATCATCGGGAAGCTCGAAGAGAAGATGGCTTCACCCGGATTCTGGCAGGACCGGGAAACGGCCCAGCACGCCATCACGCAGCTGAAGGGTGTCAAGGCGATCGTCGCGGAGTGGACCTCGCTGGACCGTGACGTTTCGGACGCCGATGTGTTGTTGACGTTGGCGGCGGAAGAGAATGATGACGACGCGGCGCGGGAGGCCGAAAAAGTCGCCGCTGGCCTCGAAAAACGAATCGAGTCGTTCGAGCTCAAGAGCCTCCTTTCCGGTGAATACGATGCGATGGGGGCGATTCTCGAGATCAATCCCGGCGCGGGGGGGACGGACTGCCAGGACTGGGCGGCGATGTTGCACCGCATGTACCTTCGCTGGGCCGAGCGCAGCGGCTACGCGGCCATGACGGTCGACTTCCAGGAGGGGCAGGAGGCCGGTATCAAGAGCGCGTCAGTCGAGATCCGCGGCGACTTCGCCTACGGGTATCTCCGGTCCGAGATCGGTGTGCATCGTTTGGTGCGCATCTCGCCGTTCGACGCGCAGCGGCGACGGCACACGTCATTTTCGAGCGTGATGGTGCTGCCGCTCATCGAGGGTGAGGGGGACCTGGAGATCTCCCCGGACGATCTGAAGATCGATACCTTTCGATCCTCCGGGGCGGGCGGGCAGCACGTCAACAAGACGGAATCCGCTGTCAGGCTGACGCACATCCCCACGGGGATAACGGTGAGTTGTCAGTCCGAGCGCAGCCAGCACCGCAATCGCGAGAGCGCGATGCGGATCCTCAGATCACGCCTCCTTATGCACAAGCACAAGGAACAGGAGCAGAAACGCGCGCAACTCGCCGGCGAGAAGAAGCCGATCGAGTGGAGCAGTCAGATTCGGTCGTATGTGTTCCATCCGTACACGCTCGTGAAGGATCATCGGACGGGATGCGAGACGTCGGACGTCGAAAAGGTGGCCGACGGTGAAATCGACATCTTCATCGACGCTTATCTCAAGGGACGGCGCCAGGAGGATGGAGCCAAATGAACCCGCATATCTTCAGGGAATACGACATTCGGGGAATCGCGGAAACCGACCTGAACGACGAGGCCGTAGCGACGCTCGGCCGGGCGATGGCGACGCACTACCGCGCGCACGGTGCGGTCAGCGTCGCGGTGGGCCGAGACGTTCGCCTGACGTCGCCGCGGATCCAGACCGCCCTCGTGAAAGGCCTGACGGAATGTGGGGTCGACGTCGTGGACTGCGGCATGCTTCCGACGCCGCTCTTGTATCATGCCACGGCCGTGGGATCGCTCGACGGCGGGATCATGGTCACGGGCAGTCACAACCCCATCGAGTACAATGGCCTCAAGCTCGTTCGTGCCGGTGCCCCGGTCTACGGTGACGAGATCAAGGAGATCGGCCGGGTGGCGCAGGTCGGCAGCTTCAGCGATGGGAGCGGGACCGTCACCGAGGTCGAGGCGTACGGACCGTATCGGGCGGAGGTCGAGCCGATCCTGGCTCCGAAACGCGGACTCCGGATCGTCATCGACTCCGGCAACGGTGCCGCCGCGCTGATTGCGGTCGAGCTGTTTCGAGCGCTGGGTCACGAGGTCGAGCCGCTCTACTGCGAGCCGGACGGGCGCTTTCCGAATCACCTTCCCGACCCGACCGTCCCCAAGTACATGACCGACCTCATCGCGCGCGTCGAGGCGACCGATGCGGAACTGGGAATCGGATTCGATGGAGATGCCGACCGGATCGGCGTGGTCGATCGACGGGGCCGAATCGTCTGGGGCGACCAGATTCTGGCCCTTCTCGCTCGTGACCTCCTAGAGCGGCAACCGGGCGCGAGCGTTCTCTTCGATGTGAAGTGCTCACAGGCACTCGCGGAGGACATCACCGCGCACGGCGGCAAACCCGTGATGGGGGCGACGGGGCACTCGCTGATCAAGGCGAAGATGAAGGCGGAAGGAATTCCGCTCGCGGGCGAGATGTCCGGTCACATGTTCCTGGCGGAGCAGTATCGCGGTTTCGATGACGCGCTGTTCGCCGCGGGCCGGCTTCTGCAGGCCCTGGCACGATGGGGGCGGGGCCTGGATGAGCTCGTCGACGGATTGCCCCAGTACGAGAGCACGCCGGAGATCCGCGTGGAGTGTCCGGATGACGTCAAGTTTGACGTCGTTGCCCAGATGGTCCGGCAGTTCGAGCAAGACTACGATGTCAGCCGGGTTGATGGGGCCCGTGTCCAATTTGGGGACGGCTGGGGGCTTCTGCGGGCGTCGAATACGCAGCCCGTTTTGGTCATGCGCTTCGAAGCCAAGACGTCCGAGCGCCTGGCGGAGATCCGGAGTACTTTTGAAAACGCGCTGAAGTCGTTTCCGGAAGTGCACTTGGAGTCGGGCGACGCTTGACACATCCGTAGCCCTTCGATAGGCTCAAACTAGTTAACTAAGGTAATGGCGCACTGCCTCTTAGGTATCCGGTGAGGGCTTCCCGGGGGTTGGGAGTGGGTGGGAGCCTTAGAGGAGGAATCAAGATGACGCGGTTCGTGGTGGCCGTGGCGATCCTCGGACTGCTGAGCGTCATAGTAGGGTGCGAATCGGAGTTTCAACCCAAGATTCAGGAAGATCTCGTTGTCCAAAGCCACTTCATCGAGTGGTCGACCGACAATGTGGACATCGGGGTGGTACCGATTCTCGACGGCACGGCGAACAACCTCGAGTGGGGAAGTCCCGATGACCCCGCGCGACCCTATTCGTACGTTCAGCTGACTGCGGAGAACGGCTTCGGAGACCCTGGCGCCTCCAAGTTCATTGCGATCAAGAGCGCGTACACCGGCGAATGGAACCCGATCACCAATCAGTACATCATTCGCAACGTGTACTTCCTGTTTCAGTGGGCCGATCTTTCCCTCTCCGCCTACGCAAATTCGTTCATCTGGGAAGGCGCCGATTTTGAGGTGCTTCACGCGCAGATTGTCGCGCGTTGCATGCAAGACACGAGCATGTCCCAGAATGACTGCGAAGACATCGCCGATGATTCTCTCAGCGTGTTGCTCTATGACGTGCCCGGCCAGCGTCCGCGCCCCGAGAACTGGAGCCAGATCGGCGGCGATGATCGGTTGGCCATCGCGATCGGTGACGGTCTCGCGTCAGCCGGCCGACAGGAGTTCAAGAACTTCGGTTGCCAGGTGGCGTGCCACTCCGATGACGCCTACGGGCCGGTCGAAGATGGCTTCCTGGACGTTTGGCTGTGGAGCGCGAGCAAGACGAACCCATTGCATGAGGCGTTCAATCCCGGCGATATCGGGGGAGACGCGTCGCCGATCGAAGGGTTCTGCGGCTACGCCGATGACTACTTCGTCAACGACAGCGACGTGTTGACGCAGGATAGCGGGCCCGTGCTCTGGATCCCGAACTTCGACCCGGACGCGGCCCCCGAGGAACGCTATCCGTTACGAGTCTGGATGCGCGCGTGCGATGTGAATCAGTCGGCCCAGGGGACGCGCGCCTGTGAATCGTTGAACATGGGAATGGATTTCCCGTGGCTTCAGCGTGGATCCACCTACGGATGTCCCCTCACGTCGGACGCGTCCTCGCTGGTCAATCAGGTCGTCTTCAATTGGGACTCGAAGGAGAGACGGCAGGCCCGGCGCTGGCAGCGTGATGACTTCGTCTCCGGGTATTTGTTGGGTCATGATTACCAGGGTTCTAGTCTTCCCAGCAGCTTCTCGTTCTGTCTTCCGGGCTGCTTCCGGTCGGAAGACCCACCCAACTGCGAAGGCAACCCCTACGAAACACATGAAGCCAGCTCGATCCAGGTGAGAGCGCATGGCCGGTATTCGGGGGTGTCGAGACACTGGGTGCTCGAGATGGCGCGCGAAGCGGGCAGCGCGTGGGGCAACACGCAAGGCGGGCTTTTCGTCGAGGATATCGACTTCGATCGGCTCCGAGATGTCCCGCGCGACTTCCATTTCGCCGTGGCGCTGTGGAACGAGGAGAGCGGTGCCCATTGGGGGTCGCCGCCGATCCGTCTTCACTTTGATCCGCCACCACCACGAGAAGTCCCATGATCCGGGGTAGGAAAGGGGGAGCTGTGAGTCCTCTCGGGCAGCTCACGACGCGGATAGTCGGGGGGGTGGTCTTGCTGTCATGCGCGGTTGGAGTCACCTCCGCAGCGGCGCAGTTCTCGTCGGTGTTTCTCGACAATTGGAATCTCGGGCACGAGTTCAGTCGGAACTCAGCGAGGCTCGATGCGCTGGCCGGCGCTTGGGTTTCGCTGGAGGATGAGAGTCGCGAGATCAACATGTGGGACTACGGTCGAAACGTCGCGGGATTTCTTCTCGACCGAGACGCGTGGACAGGTGATTTCTGGGCCAAAGTCGAAGACATCGATCGTCGTGCCTCGGGTGAACCCTCGTCGGGCTCCGTGTCGGAGGGGGGGTTCCAGGCGGCCTTTCGCTCCTACGATCGCGCGATCGGTGTCGAGGGAACTTTGACACAGGGAGAGGATTACTCCGGAGAAGAGAGCGCCAAGCACACGTTCTCCGGACCGCGGATCGGTGTCGTCGGCAACCTGGCTCTCTCCGAGTCATTGTTTCTCGGGCTTGCCATCTCCCAGATCGACGAGAAGGAAAAGATCGTGTCCGGGAACCCACTCGCGGCTGAGCACACAACGAGTCGGACCGATTGGCAGTTCGGGGCGGTCTACTTTCTGTCCAGCAAGATCGATCTCGGTGCGAGTCTCCAGCTGTCGAACAATCGCATCAAGGGCGTGTCCCAGGACGGTCTTCACAGAGACGAGTACGACTGGGATCGTCCCATCACGGAATACGGCGCGCAGATCATCTATGGCGCCGAGAGCGATCTTCAGGGTGGGGCATACGTCAACTGGACGAAGCTCGACGGCGGTGAAGTGCTTCGTGTCTCTTGGGCGCGCGAGTTCTTCCTGAACCCATCCGGAGTCGATCTCTCGATAAACGTGCCAACGCTTTCGGAAGATCTCAGCGCATCAAGCGCCGGCACCCGGTGGTTCTATCGACTGATCAACGGCATCGACGTCGGAGCCGCCGCTCAGTACACGTCGGGGGACTACTCTGTGGTCGTCAATCCGACGTTTCCCAGCCTCAACAGAACGATGGAGAGAAGCTTCACGGAGATGAAGCTCTCAATGGGCCTCGGGCTGACTCCCATTTCCGACCTTTCGATACTGGGACAGGTCGACGTGCAGCGTCTCGAGACCGATGCCGTCGTGTTGGAAAACGCGAGTGAGCGGATAGAGAGGACCACGAAGATAGGCGGCGGCCTGGAGTACTTCGCCAGGCCATCGCTCGTCCTGCGGGGCGGCTTCGCTTGGTCGACCTATGCGGACGAGTTCGACTTTGTGGGTGAGTTGACGAAGACGGAATACACGTCGACGGACTACACGGGCGGCATCGGATGGTCTCCGCGTGGCGGGTTCTTCATCTTGGATGTCGCCATCGGATTTGGCCAGAGGTCGGCGGATACGCCACTTGATCTGGTCGATGATTCGGATTCATACATGATTACGGTGACCGGACGTACCCTTCTCAGGTAGGCCGGTCCATGACCTGCGGGCAACTGTCTACGCATCGGTTGTGGCGTCGCGATTCGGCGTGCCACGGGTTTCGCAAAGGTAGTTGACAGTCTTTGCCGAGATAGTTACCGTAAAGCTGTCGGTAAGAGAAGCTCCGCGGGTTGGGACAAGAAGGAGAGCAGTTATGCAGTCCAGCCCGCTTGTCATTCCAAGGGGTTTCCTGCTGATCTTCCTCTCATTTTATCTGCTAATCGCCCTCTTCCCAGCCGCCACAATGGCCCAGGAAAGCGTCGGTGAGATCACGGGCCGGGTGGTCGATTCGGAATCTGAACAGCCGCTGGCCTACGCGAACATCGTGCTGCTCGACACCGAGTGGGGTGCCATGAGCGCGGACGACGGGTCGTTCCGCATTCAGAACATCCCCGTTGGCGTGTACGTGCTCAAGACGATGTACATGGGGTATGAGGAGAATCGGATCGAGGGTGTTGAGGTCGCTCCGGGCGACCCGACCACCGTGAACTTCTCGCTGGTCCCCACCGTGGTGGGGTCGGTCGGGGAGGTTCTGGTCCACGGCGAGCGCGAGGAACTCATCGATCTGAAATCCACTTCCGTCAAGACCGGTGTGAGCTCGGAGGATATCGCCTCGCTTCCGGTTGACGAGATCACCGAGGCGATCGGGCTCAAGGCCGGCGTCGTTGCAAAGGGCGGCGAGCTGTACTTCCGCGGTGGTCGGGCCGGAGAGGTGGCCGTCATGGTCGACGGTGTGCAGGTCCGCAATCCGCTTTCGGGAGGCAGCGTATCGCTGGCGACGTTCGCGGTCGAAGACGCCGAGGTTATTCTAGGCGGCCTGGATGCCAAGTACGGCAACGCCCAGTCGGGTGTGATCAACTACAAGACCAAGGAAGGCGGCGACCATCTCGCCGGTGAGATCCGGTTCGAGACCGATGACTTCGGCGCGCCCGACAAGACGTACAACAATCTGGACCGGCTGCTGTTTGGCGTGGGCGGTCCTTTGCCGATTCGCAACATGAACTACTACGTCTCGGCGCAGGGAACATGGACCGACCGCTATCCGGCGACCAAGGAGAGGCGCTCGCACAGGCGAGTCCTCGACTTCATCTCGATAGGGGAGCGGAAGTACAACGACGTGCGGTTGCAGGGAAAGATCACCTGGAAGCCGGGCGTGCCCTACAAGATGAGTTTCGAGTATCTATCCAATAGGACGACGTCCGATCGCTACTATCACAACTGGACCTGGGAAGGTTACGTCAAGACGTTCCTGGATACCCTGCAGACGGGCGAGGTTCTCCTGCGTCGGGGGCCGTGGTCACCGTTCAAGGCCGACGACACCTATGAGTACTACAATGCCTCCGAACACACACCGGATTCGGATTCGCAATTCAGGCAAGCCAAGCTCATGTTCACGCAGACGCTCGGCGAAGGAAACACATTCTATTCCGTGAAGATCGCCAGAAACCACTTCGCGGACGGCCAGAACGTTCAGGGCAAGAACCCCTGGGAATATGACGCCGAGGAGCGGCGGGACCTCTACTACGATTACGAGAACGATCTGCAGTCGCTCTTCTTCGTCCGAGGCGGTGATTTCCCGAGCTGGACGGTGCGAGACACCAAGGTGTACTCAGGGTTGGCCGAAGTGACCCATCGGTGGCGAAATCACACGTTCGAAGCCGGCGCCGAGTTCAAGTACAACGACCTCTTCTATCATCATGTGGAAGAGATGTACATCGGTCGGGATCAGGGCTTCCAGATCGGGCGCTTCGATCGCTACCACTACTTCCAACCCGAAGCGTCCGCGTATTTCCAGGACAGGTGGGAACACGAGGGCATGGTGCTCAACCTCGGGATCCGCTTCGATGCCTTCTCGGTCGGCAGTCAGATCGATCCCGCAGAGGTCGACGAGAAGGTGAAGCAGCAGTTCAGTCCGCGCATCGGAATCGCCTATCCGATCTCGGACCGGGACGTTTTCAGCTTCCATTACGGTCGCTACTATCAGTTCCCGGACCGTCGCTATCTCTACGACAATCGGTCGGTATTCGATCAGCGGACCCGTGGCAATCCCAATCTCTCCAACGAGACGACGGTTTCCTACCAGGCGGCGATCCAGCACCTCTTCAGCGAGACGGTGAAGGGGCAGTTCTCCGTTTACTATAAGGACATCTTCGGATTGCTCTCTGAAGAGCAGATCCGCACGACGGACTCCGCCAGTCTCGTTTACCAGTACGTCAACAGGGACTACGCTTCGTCGCGCGGGTTCGAGATGACGGTTGACCGGTCTTTCGCCGGCGGGTTCACGGGAGAGCTGAGCTACACGTTCGGCATCGCCACCGGCGTCGCTTCGGATCCCCAGGCCGCGAACGAGCAGAACTTCAGGTACCTGCCCATTTCGGAACAGCCACTTGCCTGGGACCAGCGGCACGCATTCAGCGCGGCGTTCACCGCCATGGATCCGGGCGGCAATTGGACGCTCGGTGCCGTCTGGCAGATCGGCTCGGGCTTCCCGTACACGCCGCGGGAGCGCGACGCCCGTGACATCGAGCCGGAAATTCAGTACTCGAGGCGACTCCCGGCGACGACGTCACTCGGGCTTCAGGCGGAGAAGAACTATCGGGTCTGGGGTCAGCCGTTCCGCGTCTTCGTCCGGGCGGACAATGTCCTGGACAGCCGGAATATCAGCACGCTGTCGCCGTTCAACTGGCCGCTCGCGCCGGGGCTCGACAGCTTTGACTACACGATCTACTTCACCGAGACGGGACATGCCGGCGGTGCCTACAAGGGAGAAGACATCGACGGCGATGGCAGAGACGATTTCGTGCCTCTTCACGATCCACGCGTGTTCGAGGAGGGGCGATCTATTCGAATGGGTCTAAGTCTAGCCTTCTAGGTGAACAACCATCACCCGGTTCCGGGTCACCGCTCGATGGGCGATGGGAGGTTATAGAAAGATGAGAAAGCTGAGGTTGGCGGCGGGATCAACGACCAAGAGAGTTGTGGCCGCCGGGTTTGCCCTGCTTTTGCTCACACCGGGCTCGCTATCGGCCTGGGAAGACGTACCGGACCTATTGGGTCAGCTCGACAGATATGTTGACACCCATGGCGGGCCGAGGCCCCTCTATGCGATCCGGCCACCGTACATTTTCACTCACAACGTCGGTTTCCTTCAGGTCCAGATCACGAACCTTGGGATCGTGGGCAACTGGTGGATCGAGGCAAACTCCGCTGGCTGGCGCGGTGGCGAGTACTTGTACGCGGCCGGTCTGTGGGTCGGAGCGAAGAAGTCCGACCAGGTCGCGCGGGTGTCGACAGCGGCGTACGCGACCGAGTTCCTGCCGCCGATCGATCCCGAGTGGACCGTCTACGAGGGCTTCGAGGGAATGCAGGGCGGCAATCGGATCGGATTCTCGACCGACGCCGTCTTGGAGATCGGTCCGGACGTTCTGGATGTGCGTACTTCCGGGGCGAACGACGACTGGAACGGCGGCGCGGACTCCCAGATCGACGAGGACTTCCTGAACGGCCTGGATGACGACGGAGACTTCGCGGTTGACGAGGATTTCGAAGCGATCGGTCAACAGATGTTCTCCTGCCAATACTGGGACATCTCGCCGATCACGCAGGAGATCAATACGGAACATGAGCCGCTGGACCTCTTGGTTCAGCAGCGGAGCTTCGCTTGGGCGACCGCCGGTGCGAACGAGTTCATCGGGCTCGACTACAAGATCTGGAACATCGGCAATGAGACGCTCAATGACGTGTTCATCGCGTTCTTCGTGGACGGTGACGCGGGACCGAAGAGCCGGCCGAGCTTCTGGGTCGATGACAAGGGCGGTTTCGTCTCCATCGATACGCTTGTCGTTGACGAGGCCCTTCCGGAAGGGCCCTGTCGAAATCGTGCGGTGAGCGTCGACCTGGCCTACGTATTCGATACACCCGACATCGAGATCAATGAAGAAGAGGGTGGGACAAAGGGCGGTGACGTCACCGGGTTCTTCGGCGGGATGTTCCTTGGGCACAGCGTCGATCCGGTCGGCATCGACGCTCCCGCGCAGGTCGGGATTCGCAGGGCGAAGTTCTTCTCGAGCTCAGAGCCCTATCCGGCCGGAGATCCGCGAAACGACTTCGAACGCTACGACCTGATCTCGGGTGAAGGCGTTCCCGTCCGTGAGACGGTCAAGCCTGCCGACTATCGCTACGTGATCTCGGCGGGCCCGTTCCGCAGCCTACCGCCTGACACATTCCTTACGTTTCAAACGGCCTTTGTAATCGGCGAGGGTCGGCAGGGGATGATCGAGAACGCGATCGGGGCCCAGCTGATCTACGACGGTGTGTGGCGTGATACCGATGGAAACGAGACGACGGGAGCGGGCGGAAGAGAGACGTGCGTTCGTCCCCCCGGCACCGCCGGTCACGTCACGTGGGATGATCCATGCGATACGACCTCGACGTCGATCCGAATCGACTGGGAGGGCTATTGCGCGGTGTCGAACTACGTCGACAATGACTGCAACTCGTGCACGCCGTCCGTTACAGGCGCGGAGACGCTCGTGAACTGGGTCGGCACCGTAGCCCCGGCACCGCCGGTCACGAACAACGAGTGCGAAGGCGTTGATGTGGATGAGCGCGCCGGTGGCGACCGCCGCGTCGTCCTCAGGTGGGACAATCTCTCCGAGCTGAAGGCGGACCCCCTTCAGAAGCGAATTCTCTTTCAGGGCTATCGCATCTGGCGGGTCGAAGGGTGGCGGCGCCCGGTTGGCTCGACCGGACCGGCCCCCGAAGAGTGGCAGCTCCTGACGCAGATCGTGAAGGATCCGTCATCGGCTCCCGGAATCTGCCGAGTCGAGAACCCCGATGTCGTCGGGGACACTCTCGAGTTCTCGCTCTATATGGATATGCTCGGCAACTGGGTACCGGAAGAGTGGCCCGACAATCTGGGTGAGCCGTGTGAGGTTTGCCCGGAGTTTTGCTGGCCACAGCGGGCCTTCATGCAGGACACGACTTTGGTCCCGCTCGTTTCCGGGATCGTGACCGGCGACACGACGGCCGTTCGGGATTCGCTTACGGGCGAGGTAATCGACCAGCCGTTCGCGTTCGCGGACCAGTACCCCGTCGGGTACTACACGTACATCGACAGCGCGGGCATCAAGAACGGGATGATCTACTTCTATGACATCACCGCGTTCAGCGCGTGGGACGAGCTGATCGAGGTGGAGGGCAGCGACGAGACAATCGTTCAGCACTACGAGCTCTCGGGGCGTCCGGCGGCCAAGGAATGTCAGCAGGTGGTTCCGACATGGTCGGCGGCGGACGCGAAGGACGAGATCTACGTGGTTCCCAACCCATATATCCAGGAAGATCGATCTGTTCTCCCGTGGGGATGGGATCTAATTCCGTCGGACGCGGATCCGACAGGCACGCGGATAGCGTTTACCAACCTTCCGCGCGGTCGAAACGTTGTGAAGATTTACACACTCGCCGGCGACCTAGTTCAAACGCTGGATCACCAGGCGACGGAAGAACGCGGTACGGTGTTCTGGAACCTCGTGAGCCGTAACGGGCAGGATATTGTCGCGGGCGTATACATGTTCACCGTCAGAACCGAGAAACAAGGCACGAAAGTGGGTCGGTTTGTCGTGATCCGCTAGCATTGCGGATCGTCGACCGGCGGCACGAGTGTTGAGGAGTAAGGAGGAGGAACCGTGAAGACGCTCTGGAGTGCGGCCCTTTTGGGTTTGATTCTGCCGGGGCTGGCATACGGGGTCGAAGAGTTCCAAAAGGTCGGGACGGTCGGTGCGCAGTTTCTGAAGATCGGTTACGGCGCGCGGGCAGCCGGCATGGGTGGCGCGTACACGGCCGTGGCCGAGGATGCGAGCGCCGTCTTCTGGAACCCCGCTGGCGTTGCACGACTCACGGATAACGTGCTCTCGTTCAATCACGTGGTCTGGCCCGCGGAAATCGCGATGACGCAAGCCGCCTACGTGGGGCATTTCGGCTGGCTACCGGGGACGTGGGCGGTGAGCGCGCGCTCCCTTTACATGGATGCGCAGCCGGTGCGTACGGTGATCGATGACCAAGGTGAGTCGGGTGAGACGTTCGACGCGGGAGATGTCGCCTTCGGTGTAACGTATGCACGTTCCCTAACGGACAAGTTCTCGGTCGGTGTGAGCGGTTTCTACGTCCGCGAGGGATTGGCGAACTACTCGGCGACCGCATACACGTTCGACTTCGGCACGCTCTACAATACGGGTTTTCGATCGCTCAAGGTCGGAATGGCCATCGCCAACATTGGTTCGGACATGAAGTTCCTGGAGCGGAACGTCAAGATCCCCACGATCTTCCGTGTCGGGATCTCGATGAACGTCTACAAGGACGATACGAGTGAGCTTCTCGCGACCGCGGAGTTCAGTCATCCGCCTGACAACGCCGAGCGAGGGAACTTCGGCGCCGAATACTCGTATCGGGACTTCTTCTATGTGCGCGGTGGATACAACTATCGATACGATACCGAGGGCCTTGCGGCCGGTGTCGGCATCCACTTCCCCGCGAGCATTTCGTCGAACGCCCGGGTGGACTACGCGTATACCGACATGGCCGATCTCGGGCAAGCTCACCGCTTCTCGCTGGAGCTGAGCTTCTAGCACGAGCGCCGAGTCGGGAGAGGCATGGCATATTCCGCGGGCGGCACGTTGCCGTGCAGCCACCTTTTGACGCGGTGGTCTCGGAGGATCGGGGCGTTCCCCTTCCGGTCGTCCATCCTCACCCTGTTTGCGCTTGCCCTGTCGCCCTCCCTCGTACCCTACTCCTGGGGGGAGGCGGCCGGGGCGCCGGCATCCGCGACGAGCGCCGTATGTGCGGATTCCCTTCGATCACGTGACCGGCGTCGTGCGCTCGACATGGACCTTCCACTCCTTCCGGCGGAAGCGACAGGCGATATCAGCTTCGGCCTGGACGCTTCCCTCTTCCTCGACGATGAAGGCAGGGTGACGGTCGAAGCCTGTCTTTGGATCCCGCACAACGATTTGAAGTGGATCCGCGCGGGGCAGACGTATCGCGGTGATGTCTCGATCCACATGACAATTCACGGCCGAGGAGGCCGTCGCTCTCGGGTTATCGAAGAGCAGCGGGCGGTCTTCGCGGACTCGTTCGATTCGACGCGTCGGCTCGATGCCCGGGCCGCGCAGGTCATCGTCGGGTCCGTCGATTTCGTGCCGCAGAGTCTCGAGGTCACGGTCGAGGATCTTCGCACCCAGAAGCGCACGCTCGTCGGCATGATCAAAGGGCAGAAGAAGAGCGGCCGTTGCCACGCGCTGCTACCGAGCTGGACGCGGCCGGCAGATGGGCCATACCTGAGCACCGTTCTATTCGCCTCCGATGCGCTCCCGGGCGCTGAACACGAATCGGAATCGCCCGGATCCGTTTCCCGCCACGGCACGCTCGTACTGAAGCCCAACCCGAGCCGCTTCTTCGGAATGCGCCAGGAGATCTTCCCGGTCTATTTCGAGGTTTATCGAGGCGGATCACCGGACGATTCCACCGCGACCGCGGCTCCGATGCGACTGAAGTATCGGGTGACCACCACGCAAGGGGATGATCTGGTCAGCGCCGTGGACACGATCGACGTCAAGACGCACCGATGGGGACGGATCCAGCGCTTCAGCGTCGCGGGGTACCTTTCGGGGACCTATGTGTTGGCGATCGAGCTGATGGACGATGCCGATCAGCTTTTGTCCGCCACCTATGGAGACTTCCACGTCATTCGATCACAAGCGACGGTCCTCAGGGACGAGCAGACGATTCTCGATGACGCTCGCGTCCTGCTTCCGCCCCACGAGTTCGAGGAATTCGAGGCCATGCAGATGGGTGAGCGGGAAGCGTACCTCGAAGGGTTCTGGCAGCGTCTGGACCCCGATCCGGCCACGCCGGGCAATTCCCGGCGGGATGAATTCAAGCGCCGCGTTGCCCGCGCCGAGCGAGACTTCGGTGGGGGTGTCGGACAGGGAAAGCTGGGCCACCGCGGGCGCATTCTGATCCGATACGGGGAACCCGACGAGATCACGCGTGTGCGCATCGCCTCGTCTCACCGCTTTCGCGAGGTTCTCCTGGACGAGCTCAGCGGGAGCCTCATCGTGGATTGGTCGGAGCCTCGCTTCACGAAGTTCATCGATCGGCAATTTCGTGATGATACGGACTTCGAGATCTGGTATTTCAACGGCAGTGGTGACCCCATGTTGCCGATCTTCGCCGAATCGCCGCGTGGGATGGTCTTCATCTTCGTGGACGAGTACGGGGTTGGGATGTACAGGCTGGGTTACACCACCATCGGCGGGATCATGTAAGTAGCCCCACCGGGCGACGACGGCCAGTCGGGAGGAATTCGAATGGCAAAGCAGTCCCTGGGCAACGTATCCGTGCGCCGTGAACGGGTGCTGGTGCGTGTCGACTTCAACGTGCCGCTGGCGGGTGACGCCGTTGCCGATGACACGCGCATCCGCGCGGCGCTGCCGACGATCGAGAAGCTGCTTAAGGACGAGAACGCGGTCGTTCTGATGAGCCACCTGGGGAGGCCCAAGGGACAGGTGAAGCCCGAGCTCAGCCTGAGCCCCGTCGCGGCCCGGCTTCAGGAGCTGCTCGATCGACCCGTGGGCTTCGTCCCCAACTGCGTGGGGGAGGTCGTCGAGAGCCGGGCCAAGGCGCTTCAGTCCGGGCAGGTTCTTCTGTTGGAAAACCTCAGGTTTCACGAGGAAGAAACGAAGAACGATGTGGGGTTCGCCAAGAACCTCGCCGCTCTCGCCGATCGTACGTATGTGAATGACGCGTTCGGGACGGCCCATCGCGCGCACGCGTCGACCGTGGGCGTGACGAGCTATGTGGACCGTTCGCTGGGCGGGTTCCTCATGGAGAAGGAGCTTCGCTACCTCACTCAGGTGATGGAGAAGCCCGCGCGTCCGTTTGCGGCGATTCTCGGCGGTGCCAAGGTGAGCGGCAAGATCGACGTCATCGAATCGCTTCTGGGCCGCGTCGATAGGCTGCTGATCGGCGGTGCCATGATGTTCACGTTCCTGAGAGCGCAAGGGCTATCGACCGGGCAGTCGCTCGTGGAGGAGGATCGGATCGTGATGGCGAAGGAGGCGCTTGCCAGCGCGGCGTCAAAGGGGATCGAGATCATGCTGCCCAGCGATTGCATCGTATCGTCCTCGGTGGATGGGACCGACCCCGGCCGCGCCGTTGCCGTCTCCGAGATCCCGGACGATCTCATGGGCGTGGACATCGGTCCCGCCAGCGTGGAGTCGTTCACCCGGGCGCTCGACGGGGCCGGAACGATCGTCTGGAACGGTCCGATGGGGGTATTTGAACAGGACGCGTTCGCGAAGGGAACGTTGGCGATTGCCGAGGCGTTGGCCCGACTCACGGACGGTGGCGCCGTCACCGTCATCGGCGGGGGCGATTCCGCGGCGGCGGCCAGAAAAGCGGACGTGTCGAACAAGGTCAGCCATGTGTCCACCGGCGGCGGAGCTTCGCTCGAATTCCTCGAGGGAAAGGAGCTCCCCGGGGTGGCCGCGTTATCGGAGATTCGGTCGTGAAGCCAAAACTGATTGCCGGCAACTGGAAGATGAACGGGAACCTCGAGTCGTCGCTCGCCTTGGCGAACGGTGTGCGTACGTACGCGAGGGAAAAGGATCCGCAGGGGTGTGAGTTGGCTGTGTTCCCGGCCTTTCCGTACATTGGGGCCGTCGCGGGGGCGCTTCGCGACAGCGGGATCTCGGTCGGGGCGCAGAACATGCATTGGGAATCCTCCGGGGCATTCACCGGTGAAACATCGCCCGACATGATTGGCAATCTGGGTTGCCGGTTCGTGATCCTTGGGCACTCAGAGCGCCGGCAGCTATTCGGCGAGTCGGATGGAATGATCCGCAAGAAGATGGAGGCGGCGATCGCGGCCGGCTTGAAGCCGATCCTCTGTGTCGGCGAGACAGAGACCGAACGCGAGGATGGGCTGACCGCTGGGGTCCTCGAGGCGCAGCTACGAGGCGCCTTGGAGGGTATCGGTGCGTCCGCGGCAACGATCGAGGTGGCGTACGAGCCGGTATGGGCCATCGGTACCGGTCGAAACGCGACCCCCGAACTGATCGAGGAAGCGCACGCGCTCATCGGACGCCTCTGCGAGGCGCTGCTCTCCGGTGGATCGGCCCATCTACGCGTACTCTACGGCGGAAGCGTCAAGCCGGGCAACGCGGCCGAAACGCTGGCGACACCGGGCGTTGGCGGGGTCCTCGTCGGCGGAGCGAGCCTCGATGCCGAGGGCTTCGTCGCGATCGCGGAAGCGGCGGCCGGCTAGGCTCTTCAGGAGAGAGTTGACGGTATGGCCGCATCGTGCTATTTTGCTGTGCTTTCGTTCTGACAATATCGCTGATTGAGGTGGTTGGATGTTTCTATACTGGTTTCTCATTGCGTTGCACATCGTGATCTCGCTGTGCCTGATGGTGGTCGTTCTCCTGCAATCGGGGAAAGGCGGGGGACTCGCCGGTGCCTTCGGCGGTACCGGTGGCGCCAGCCAAACCCTCTTCGGCGGGCGCGGGGCCGGCACGTTCCTTACCAAGGCCACTCAGATCCTGGGCGGAGCGTTCATGGTAAGCGCGCTCGTGCTCGTCATGATGGGCGGCACGGCCGGTCGCCAGGGCGGGCTTTCCGAGGAGAGCCTCCAGCTTATCGAGAGCTTCCAAGAAGAGCCGTTCGGCGGACCCGGAATCGGGTATCAGCCATCCGAGGAGGGCTTGTTGCCCCCCGTCGGGAGCGAAGCCCCGCCGCTGGAAGAAGGACTGATCGCTCCTCCCGTCGACGATGCCGTCACGGAGAGCGAGGAAGCGTCGGAAGGGCGGTAGATCCGCCTGAGATCCGTTTCGCTGCCGGGATGGTGGAACTGGTAGACACGCACGTTTGAGGGGCGTGTGGGGAAACCTGTGCGGGTTCGAGTCCCGCTCCCGGCACCAATTCATATGACCGGTCACTCGATGCGAGTGGCCGGTCCTTCTGTGTTCCAGCCCGCATTTCTCACAAGATCTCTACTGCGGTCACCAAAGCGCGTGCATCTTCAAGACGTACTCGCTCCGGCCTCCTCGACATGCCGTCAGGTATGCCTGCGTTGCCCTCCACTCGGTGCATCTTGAATCTGCACGCGCTCTTGCACCCTCGTGACGAGACGTGGTGAGACGTGCGAGCCAGGACGGTGATTTGGCCGCTTGAGTTGGGCTCAGACGGAGAACACGGGAAGAGCCGCGGGGTTGAACGATCGGACGATCGTCGTCGCCCGCTCGACCGCTTCGTTGGGATCGCCGACCTGCCTGAGATCGAGGTAGCTCAGGTTCTCTCGGTGCCGGATGAAGTAGCGCGCAGCGATGGCCGCTTCCGGCGCCGTGTGGGCCGCCGACTTATCCTCTGGAGCGAGCGTCTCATCGAGAAGCGATCGGAGTGCGGAGGCGTCCGGCGCCGTCGTCGAGATATCGCCCACGACGAGTCGGTTGTCGTTGTAGAGGTAGACCTGGACCGTCGCCTCGCCGAGCGCCGGCTGGATCAGAAGGAATGGGTGCATCGGTGGCGGTGCGCCGCGGACCTCGAGCTGTGTGTTCGCTGTGGGTTTGAGGTCTCGGATGAGGCGGTACTCTGTCAGAAGCGCGTCCAGCTCCGAGCCGGTCTCACGTATCTCGATGTCCCGCAACGCCTCCAGCAAACGCTCCACGCGCGGCTCCCGGCCCGCGGCGGGAAAGAAGTACGACCGCAAGCGGTTCTTGAGGCTCCGCGCCTTTCCGACGTAGAGGCAGTGGCCCTCCGCGTCCTCCATGATGTAGACGCCGGGTCCGGAGGGGAGCGACCGAAGGAAATCCCGGTTGAACGCATAACGCGAGAAATCGACCGCGCCCCGCGCCTGCGCGTATTGGAATGCCAAAAGCGAATCGAGATCGGTCACACCGGCTTCGACGCATCGCTCGATCACCGCGCCCAGAATCTCGGCCGTGAAGCGTGCGCGTACGAGTGGATCTTCGCTTTCCGTCTGCGTAATGCCGAGGCATTGCGCCAGATCATCGAGCGAGCGAATTCCGGCCTCCGGGAAGATCGACCTTCCGAGCCCACCGAGGGAGAGCCCCGGATTCTCGATGTCGGCGGCCGTGACGTGCGTGACGAGGAACTTCCATAGCGTGGGGCCATGTTCACCCACGATCGCCGCGTCACCGACGAACCTGAGGATCTCGACGGCGTCGCGTTTCTCGAGCAGGCGCCCGGGGGTCCTGTCCCACGAGCTCTCCTCGCGGCCCCCGATGATGCGAACGGCCCCGGCCCCGGTCACGGATCCGTCCTTCCGGCTCACGAGACAGAGGCAGACGAACGGAACGGCGGCGAGGGGGGAGAGGGATCGAGGGGTCGCCGACCACGCACCGTCCGAGAAGCGGAAGCCGGCTTCGTTCTCCAGGATCCCACGCACCAGTCGATCGACGAGCGGTCCCTCCGGCGCGTCGATCTTGAGGAACTCGCGAGCGATCTCCGCCGGGCGGGTGGAACCGTTTTCGGTCAGAAAAGTATGTATGCGATCGATCATGGCGTCTCCTGTGGTGCGTCATGGCGCCTCAAGCAAGGCTAACCGCATTTGCGGGAAAACCCACGACGAAAATCACGTCCACGCAAATGCCGCCGCCCCGCGCGCGGATTGACCGTTCGCGCGATCGCGTGCTAGCCTGGTCGCCCGCTGTGACGGCCTTTCGTTCGCGGGAGGGCCGCCGTTCACCAGCATCGGATGACATCCGGACGATCGGATTCGGGCAATGGCGCCCGGACGATCGCCGCGGCAAGGAGAGGCCGTCGAGCTTATGAAAGGTTTCATCTCTCGTCTTCGTCAGGGTCTCGGGAAGACACGTGACGGGCTCAAGGATGGGCTTCAGCGTGTCGCGAGACAACCGCGTCTCACCGATGACGCCGCCGATGAGCTGGAGGAAGCTCTCCTACGCGCGGACGTCGGCATCGAGACGTCCGAGCGTCTTCTCGAAGCTCTACGGGAAGCATCGAAGCGGGCTGACACCGGTGCCGAGGATTGGCCGACGCGCGTCCTCATGGCGGAGGTGGCCGCCACGCTCAACCGTTCCGCCGCTGAAGCGCCGACCATCACCGCCAAGCCGCACGTGGTCATGATCGTCGGCGTGAACGGGACCGGTAAAACCACCACGGTCGGCAAGCTCGCGCGCCGGTACAGGCGGTCCGATCGAGACGTGCTCGTCGTTGCAGCCGATACGTTTCGCGCCGCGGCGAACGAGCAGCTCATTCTCTGGGCGGAGCGCGCCGGGGCGGAGATCCTCCACAGCCGGCCGGGCTCCGATCCGGCGGCGGTGGCCTACGACGGCATCTCCGCCGCGAAGGCGCGGGGGACGGACGTCGTCCTCGTTGATACTGCGGGGCGCCTGCAGACAAAGGTCGGTCTGATGGACGAGGTGAAGAAGATCCACCGAGTCATCGGCAAGGGCATGGAGGGCGCTCCGCACGAAGTCCTTCTCGTCCTTGACGCCACGACCGGGCAGAACGCCGTTCAGCAGGCGAAGGAGTTCGGCAAGGTCTTCGATCTGACCGGCATCGTCCTGACGAAGATCGACGGGACGGCGAGAGGCGGGGTCGTCGTCGCGATTGCGGGAGAACTGGGCGTACCGGTTCGCTTCCTCGGAGTCGGGGAAGGCGTCGACGATCTGATCGAATTCGATCCCGCGGAGTTCGCCGACGCGCTTCTCAAGGACTGATCAGGCGCGACGCCTTCGGGCACTCTTTCCTCTCGACCGCGTCCGTCGACCGCGCGGCGCCGTCAGCACGAGATCGGCCATCTGGGCCGTTTCGGTCACGAAGTGAAACGTGAGTCGCTTGCGGACGTGCGGTGGGATCTCCGAGAGGTCCGGCCGGTTCTTAGACGGAAGCACGAAGTGCTTGAGCCCCGCGCGCTGGGCCGCCAGCACCTTCTCCTTGATTCCACCGACGGGCAGGACCATTCCGCGCAGCGTGATCTCTCCGGTCATCGCGACGTCGTTCTTGACCTTTCTCCCGGTGAGTAGCGACAAGAGCGCTACGAAGATCGTCACCCCGGCGGAGGGGCCGTCCTTGGGAACCGCGCCCGCCGGCATGTGGATGTGGATGTCGTTCTTCGCGAAGAACTCGGAATCGATGGAAAGCGATTCGGCGTTCGCGCGCAGATAGCTCAGCGCGGCCTGCGCGGATTCCTTCATGACGTCACCCAGCTGGCCCGTGAGCTTGAGCATGCCCTTGCCGGGCATGTGCGTGGCTTCGATGAAGAGCAGGTCCCCGCCGCTCGGCGTCCAGGCCACGCCCGTGGCGATACCTGGACGGCGGATGCGCTCGGCCGCCTCGAGATAGAATCGCTCAGGCCCGAGGTACCGGGAGAGCCCCTTCGGCGCAACCGCGAGGGGGCGGCGCTTATGCTTTCCGGATACGACCTCGGTCGCCACTCCCCGGCAGATGGCCGCGATCTGACGCTCGAGCGTACGAACACCCGCTTCGCGCGTGTATCCACGGACGATCGAACGGAGCGCGGGCGTGTTGATCCGCAGGTTCTTTCGGCTGAGACCATGCGCATCGAGCTGCTTTGGCACGAGGAAGTGCTTGGCGATGCCCAACTTCTCCTCTTCGATGTATCCGGGTAGCTCGAGGATCTCCATGCGGTCGCGGAGCGCGGGCGGCGCGTACTCGATGAAGTTCGCTGTGGCGATGAACATGACGCGCGAGAGATCGAACGGAACCTCGAGATAGTGGTCGCTGAACGCGTGGTTTTGCTCTGGATCGAGCACTTCCAAAAGCGCCGATGATGGATCACCGCGGAAGTCGGTCCCCAGCTTGTCGATCTCATCCAGCATGAAGAGGGGATTCCCGGAACCGGTCTTCCGAATTCCCTGAATGATCCGCCCGGGTAGCGCGCCGATGTACGTCCGACGGTGTCCACGGATCTCGGCTTCGTCCCGCACGCCGCCCAACGACACGCGGATGAACTTCCGCCCAAGGGCCCTCGCGATCGATTGGCCGAGAGAGGTCTTGCCCACGCCCGGTGGCCCCGCGAAGCAGAGGATCGGCGCTTTCTGGTTCCCGGCGAGCTTTCGAACGGCCAGATACTCCAGGATGCGCTTCTTCACCTTCTCCAGCCCGTAGTGGTCCGAGTCGAGGATCTTCTTCGCGCGCTTGAGATCAAGCTCGTCTTGTGTCGTGACCGACCAAGGAAGCTCGACCAACCAGTCCAGGTAGGTGCGGGCCACCGTGTATTCGGCGGATGCCTGCGGGATGTGCGATAGCCGGTCGAGCTCTTTGAGCGCCACATTCTCGACGTCCTCCGGCATCTTGGCGCTATCGATGCGATCACGCAGCTCGGCGATCTCCTCGGCCTCTTCGGCGATCTCCCCCAGCTCGGTACGGATCGCCTTCAGGTGTTCGCGGAGGTAGTACTCGCGCTGCGTCTTCGAGATCTCGCCGTGGACCTTCGATTGGATCTTCGATCCCAGCTCGAGAATCTCGATCTCGCGATTGTAGAGAACCGTCACCTTCTCGAGGCGCTCGGCGACATCGAGGATCTCCAGGATCTTCTGCTTCTCCTCCACGGTCACGTTCAGAGCCGACACGGCAAAGTCCGCGAGCTGCGTAGGATCTTCGATGTTCAGAAGCACGGAGACGTGCTCGGCCGTGAGGTAGTTGGCCAGCTCTGAGACCCGCTGGATCAGCGTGCGCAGGTTCGACACGAGTGCCTCGGAGCGAATGTCCTGGATGTCGGCCGGCTCGAGAACGTCGAGAACGGCCTTCATGTACGGCGTTTCCTGCGTGAACTCCCGCACGCGAAGCCGGAAGAGCCCTTGGATGACGACGCTCTTGTTGCCGTCGGGCATGTCGAAGACCTTGAGGATATTGGCCGCGCAGCCCGTTGTGTACAGATCGTCCGGAGAGGGGAGATCGGTTCCCGCCTCCCGTTGCGCGATGATGGCGATCTGCTGGTCGCTGCCCTCGCAATCCTTCACGAGGTTCAGTGAGTGCTCCCGTCCGACGGAAAGCGGAATGACCTGCTGAGGAAACAGAACCGAGTTACGGAGCGGCATGACGGGAAGCACCAGGTGATCCCCGTTCGCGTCTCCCTTCGGCGACGTCTTGGCGCGCCGACGCTTTGATTTGCTAGGCATTCGAATCTCCCACTGCTCACGCGAGCTGAGCGTTTCCAGGGTGATGGGCGCGCATTCTAGCCAGCCTGCCGGCCATCGTCAACGCGGTGGCTTGACCTTCGGTCCGACAGCATGCTAGCCTGCGCGCTCGGTTGGGGGCACCTGAGATCATTCGAAACATCGCGCGGGGCGCTTAGTGGCGTCCCTTTTTTGCGTGGTTTCATGCGCAACCGGGGCGCCGCGAACGTGTGAGGTGTGACGCATGCGATCGAGGCGCGGCTCCTATTCGAATCAGGATGGCTGCCATCCGCGGAGCGGGTTCGGGCGGATCGGCGAAGTTCCGGACCGCCTGAGCGATACGGACGTGCTTGCCGCCGTCCTCAGCACGGGCGGACAGACGGCGCGGGCGACAGCTGAGCGGCTCGTCAACCGACATGGTCTCGGCGTTCTTCGGGACGCCCGGGTCGACGATCTCGCCGAAGCGTCCGGGATCGAGAAGACGGACGCCGAGCGGATCTTGGCGTCGGTGGAGCTTGGACGCCGTGTATACGGTGTGGGGGAGGCGGGCCCCAGCTTTGAGTCCCCGGAGGCCGTCTACCTGTTCAATCGCGATCTCGCGAGGGAGAGCCGGGAACATTTCGCGGTACTCCTCCTGAACTCGCGGAACAGGATCGTGGATCGCTCGATCGTCTCCGTCGGCTCACTCAACGCGTCGATCGTGCACCCACGGGAGGTGTTTCGACCGGCGATCGAGATGACGGCGGCGGCGATGGTGCTCGTGCACAATCACCCGTCGGGAGACCCGATGCCGAGCCGGGACGACATCGAGATTACTCGCCGGCTCATCCGCGGAGGCGAGCTTCTTGGAATCCAGGTTCTCGATCATGTCATCGTGGCGAGGGACAGCTACCTGAGTATGCGGCGGGAACGGATTTTGTGGACATGACTGCCCCGGCATGATCCATTCAGCGGGGTGGCCGCCGGTATCACGCGCGCGAGGCGCGGATCACGCGGGGTGGTCATCGAATGGATCGTTGGCACGGTGCAGCTTGACGGGATTCGACCGGACGAAGCTATCATACAGCCGGATGTTCATTTGATGATATCTTCATACGACGGGTCTTCGATCAGCGATGTATGTGATGTATGTTGGGAAGCAATGTCCAGCGGTAGATGATACCTAGCGGGAAGTGCTACATAGTGGGAAGTGATACGTGGCGAAAGGTTACGTGGCGAAAGGTGATATCCGGTGGGAAGGGGTCGTGGTAGGGCAAACCGAATGGCAAAGGAAGGACCCCATCCTGACGTTTGTCCAGTTTCCAACCCCGGAGGCTTCCAGGCACTTCGTTCTATTCAAGGTCAAAACTGGAAACTCACGCGCGGGACAGGGCCTTCCACTCTCCACTAACTGAGAGTCTAGAGCTCCGCAAAATGGGGAGTCAAGCGAAAACACGACATTTCGGCCGCTAGATCTTGCTCTCGGGGGCCATGTTGCGCATGTCGCTTGAAGTGGTTTCGAAGAAATCGGTTACAGAAAATGAGTTCTGAAGAGCATCTCCATCGCATCCTCGAGGCCATGCACGGGCGTCGGATCGCCATACTGGGCGATTGCATGCTGGATCGATATATCTGGGGCGAAGTCCATCGGATATCGCCCGAGGCGCCTGTTCCGGTCGTCGAGGCGTTCGAACAGAACCACCGTCTCGGCGGTGCGGCGAACGTCGCGGCGAACATCAGGGCCCTCGGGGGGCAGCCGGTCCTGATCGGCGTCGTCGGCGATGACGCCGAGGGCGACTGCCTGAGACGGGAGCTGGAGAATGCCGGTCTGGCGTCGGGATCGACCGTCTCCCTGGCCGAACGCCCCACGACGGTCAAGACACGAATCATCGCCCGCAATCAGCAGGTCGTCAGGGTGGACTTCGAACAGACGAGGCCACTCGATTCGAAGGCGGAAGGTGAGCTCAAGGACCGTCTGAACGACGCACTGAATGACGCGGACGGCTTCATCGTCTCGGACTACGGCAAGGGCGTCGTGACGGCGGGCGTCCTGGGATTCGCGCTCGGCGAGGCCGAGAAGGCCGGGGTCGCGGTCTCCGTCGATCCGAAAGAGAGCCACTTCGATCTGTACCGCCGGGTCAACGTCATCACCCCCAACTTGCTGGAAGCATCGGCCGCGCTCGGGCGCAAGCTCGTGACCGACGAGGAGGTCGCGGCCGGCGGCGCCGAGCTTCGGGATCGCCTCGATGCCGAATCGGTCCTGATCACCCGAGGCCCTCACGGCATGACGCTCTACGAGAGCGACGGGAGCGCGCACTTCCCGGCAGCCGCGCAGGAGGTGTACGACGTCACCGGAGCGGGGGATACGGTCGTGGGTACGTTCAGCATGGCCTTCGCCGCGGGCGCGACGCGACGGGAAGCGGCAGCGCTCTCCAACCTGGCGGCGAGTCTGGTTGTCGGCGAGGTCGGGACCACGGTGGCAGGGAATGCGGCGCTCCGAGAGGTCATCACGGCCCGCCAGCGGCGGGAGGTGTGACATGGGCGAGATTATGACGCTTCCGGACGCCGAGACAGCGGCCCGGGAGCGGAGGGAGGCGGGCCGGGCGGTCGTATTCACCAACGGATGCTTCGATATCCTGCATGTCGGACACGTCAGGCTGCTGGAGGGGGCGCGTCGCGAAGGGAATGCGCTCTTCGTGGCGGTCAACGACGACGAGTCGGCCCGGAGACTCAAGGGGCGGGATCGCCCCATCGTTCCGCTTGCCGACAGGATGGAGCTTCTGGCGGCGCTGGCGGCCGTCGACGTGGTTTTCCCATTCTCCGAAGATACGCCGTTCGAGGCGATCGGACGGATTCGGCCCGATGTCCTCGTCAAGGGGGCCGATTACGCGATCGAAGACATCGTCGGCGCCGACCTCGTAAGTGGCCGGGGGGGACGGGTGGTGAGGTTCCCTCTGGCGTGCGGACGCTCCTCAACCCGGCTCGTCGAACTCCTGCGGATTGACCGCCCGGACGACCGAGATCCTTGACACTCCGAAGGGTCGCTGGTAGCCTGTAACGCTGCGATTTGGCTAGGATTTCCGTGGGCGGGCCGTCGGGCCGGTCCACCGAGTGCGGGGCCCTCTGCTCCCACCGGGTGGTGGATGTGGGCGGGGGGTTTTTTGGACATCCTGCAGCTGTTTCTCGGACACCGGTCCCGGGGCAGCAAGACGACCAGACCGGAATATGGGTGAGACATGGCGAAGAAGGTGATCATCCTGGGCGCAGGCGGCCGAGATTTCCACAATTTCAACACTGTTTTCAGGGATGACGACGCATACGAGGTGCTCGCATTCACAGCCGCGCAGATCCCCGGCATCGAGGACCGGAGATACCCGCCGGAGCTTGCCGGTCGCCTCTATCCCGAGGGGATTCCGATCGTTCCGGAGTCAGATCTGGAGTCGCTCATTCTGGAGAAGGGCGTCGATGAGGCGGTCTTTTCGTACAGCGATGTCCGATACGCTCACGTGATGAGCATGGCGGCGAAGGTCAACGGTTGGGGAGTCGATTTCAAGCTCCTGGGAACGACCAAGACCAGCGTGGTGAGCTCGAAACCGGTCATCTCGATCACCGCCATCCGAACGGGTTGCGGGAAGAGCCAGACGACTCGGCGGGTTTCCGAGATTCTCAAGGCCATGGGCAAGCGCACGGTGGCGATCCGTCACCCCATGCCGTACGGCGACCTCCGCAAGCAGGGTGTCCAGCGATTCGAGACGGTCGCCGACCTCGACCGTCACGAATGCACGATTGAAGAGCGCGAGGAGTACGAGCCGCATATCATTTCCGGCAACATCGTCTACGCCGGGGTCGACTACGAGCAGATCCTCCGAGAGGCCGAGAAGGAAGCGGACGTTGTCCTGTGGGACGGCGGAAACAACGATGCCTCCTTCTACAAGGCCGATCTCTCCATCACGATCGTGGATCCGCACCGACCCGGCCACGAGCTCGCCTACTATCCCAGCGAGATCAACTTCCGGAATGCCGACGTCATCGTCATCAACAAGATCGTCACGGCGTGTCCGGACAATATCAAGATCGTGCGGAAGAACATCGCGCGCCACAACCCGAAGGCGATCGTCGTGGATGCCGCCAGCCCGGTCACGATCGATGACCCGGACGCGGTGCGGGGACGCCGCGCGCTCGTCATTGAGGACGGCCCGACGCTCACGCACGGCGAGATGAAGTTCGGCGCCGGCGTTGTCGCCGCGGAACGCTGTGGCGTGGGGTCGCTCGTGGATCCGAGACCGTTCCTCGTCGGCGAGCTTCAGGATACGTTCCGCACCTACCCGGAGATCGGAACCGTGCTGCCGGCGATGGGCTACGGCGAGCAGCAGATCAGGGACCTCGAGGCGACGGTCCGTGCCGCCGACTGCGACGTCGTCGTGATCGCGACACCGATCGATCTCGGCAAGCTGATCAAGGTCGACAAGCCGTCCGTGCGCGTGAGCTACTCGCTGTTCGAGATCGGAAGTCCAAACCTCACAGAGGTCTTGAATAGGTTCTTCGAAGCGCGGTCGTAGACCGTGTGCAGGCAATGTGTATGCAGCCCCCTTGGAAGAGGCATGACTCTGGGTGAGAGGGGAGGGGCAGAATGAACATTCACGAATTCGAGGCGAAGCAGCTCTTCGCGGACGCCGACATCCCGGTGCAGGAGCAGCGGGTGGCGTCGACGGTCGACGGCGCGCTGACGGCGGCGAAGGCACTGGGCTTTCCGCTAGTCGTCAAGGCGCAGGTTCACACGGGAGGGCGCGGGAAGGCCGGAGGCGTCAAGCTGGCCAAGGACGAGGACGAGCTGAAGGAGTACGCTACGGCGATCCTCGGAATGGACATCAAGAGCCACACGGTCCGCAAACTGCTCATCGTTCCGGCCGCCGACATCGCGCATGAGTTCTACGTCGGCGTCGTCATGGATCGGCGGCGCGGGTGTCCGGTCCTCATGGTGAGTTCCGAGGGCGGCGTCGACATCGAGGAAGTCGCTCGGACCAGTCCGGACAAGATCGCGACGGTTCCGCTTCCGGACGTGCGGCTCAAGGCGCACCAGGCGCGGGAGATCGCGTTCGGCATGGTGAAGGGCTCCAAGGTTCCGCTGAGAATGGCGGATATTCTGGTCAAGCTGGTCAACGTGTATCGGGAGCGCGAAGCGTCGCTCGCCGAGATCAATCCGCTGATCATCACGACGGATGACGGCGTGATCGCTCTTGACGCCAAGTTTGTCGCGGACGACAACGCACTCTTCCGTCAGACTAAGGTCGCGGGCTTCCGCGACGTCGAAGAGGAGGGTCGCGACGAGAACGAGGCGCGCGAGAACGATCTCTCATACATCCGGCTCGACGGCTCGATCGGATGCCTGGTCAACGGCGCCGGTCTCGCCATGGCCACGATGGATGTCATCAGTCACTTCAAGGGCACGCCCGCGAACTTTCTCGACATCGGTGGTTCGTCGCGACCGGAGAAGGTCATGGCGGCGATGGACATCCTCTGCCGGGATGAGAACGTCCGCGTGATTCTCATCAATATCTTCGGCGGGATCACGCGCTGCGACGACGTGGCCAAGGGGCTGGTCGAAGCACTCAAGAAGAGGCCGACAGCGCTTCCGCTCGTTATCCGATTGACGGGTACGAACGAGGACGCGGGACGGCAAATCATCGCGTCCGAGTTGCCCGATGTGACGACCGCGGCCACGATGGATGAGGCGGTGCAGGCGGCTGTCGCGTTGGCACAGGCGCCGACGGCGTGAGGGGGATGAGATGAGCATATTCATCGATGAGAACACGCGCGTGGTCGTTCAAGGGATCACGGGCCGTGACGGCTCGTTCCACGCTCGCGGGATGAAGGAATACGGCACCAAGGTCGTTGCCGGCGTGACCCCGGGCAAAGGTGGGAAGGACGTCGACGGCATTCCGGTGTTCGATACGGTTCGCGAGGCTGTACAGAAGACCGAAGCCAACACATCGGTCATATACGTGCCCGCGTTCGCGGCCAGCGACGCCATGTTGGAGGCGGCCGATGCCGGCGTTCAACTGGTCGTTTGCATCACCGAGGGTGTTCCCGTTCTGGACATGGTTCGTGTGAAAGACGTCTTCATCGAAAAGGGCATCCGGCTCATCGGACCCAACTCCCCGGGCCTGATCAGCCCCGGGAAGTCCAAAGTCGGCATCATGCCTGGCGCGATTCACATCCCGGGTCCGGTCGGTCTGATCTCGCGCAGCGGGACGCTGACCTATGAGGTTGTGCATTCGCTCACGCGAAGCGGCGTCGGTCAATCGACATGCATGGGAATCGGCGGTGATCCGATCATCGGAACGAAATACATCGACGCACTCGCCGCATTCGAGAAGGATCCGCAGACCGAGGCGATCGTCTTGATCGGAGAGATCGGCGGGAGCGACGAGGAAGATGCGGCCGCTTACATTCGCAAAGAGATTTCAATGCCGGTCGTTTCCTTCATCGCCGGACAGACAGCACCGCCCGGAAAGCGCATGGGGCACGCGGGCGCGATCATCTCCGGGTCGTCGGGACGCGCGGAAGACAAGATCGCCGCGCTCAAGGAAGTGGGCGTCAAGGTGGCGGCGATACCGTCCGAGATCGGACCGCTCATGGCCAAGACGCTGGGAGTCGCCAAGTGACGCAGCAGACCCTAATGATGATCAAGCCGGACGCGGTCGAGCGTGGGCTCATCGGTCAGATACTCGCGCGAGTGGAGGAGGGTGATCTTCGCATCTCCCGGTTGAAGATGATTCATCTCACTCCGGAGGAGGCACGGTCATTCTATCACGTACATGCCGACAAGCCTTTCATCGACGAGCTCGTGGCGTTCATGTCCCGTTCGCCGATCGTCGCGTGTGTGCTCGAGGGCGAGGAGGCGGTTCTGAACCTCCGCGCAATCATGGGAGCGACCGATCCGTCGACGGCCGATGCGGGTACGATCCGCGCCAGCTTCGCTCTCAGCATTCAGGAGAACTCGGTTCACGGATCCGACTCGCCGGAGTCCGCGAGCAGCGAGATCGAGTTCTTCAGTCTCGGGATGACGCGTTCGGGCTAGGCGGCGTAAGAGGATTGCGGACGATCGTGAGTGATACACGTCAAGATATGGCCGTTCTGGATCTGAGAGAACTGCCCGAAGGATCGACGCGTGTCGACCGCAGCTTGTCGAGCGAGGTGGTCGGGCTGTCGCTCGACGAGATGACGGCGGCCGAACCGATCCTCCTGACGATCGACGTCGCCAGGACGGGAGGGAGTCTCGAACTCCGGGGACGAATCCGTGGAGTGGCGCACGAGTCGTGTTCTCGCTGCGCGGAGTCGTTCGAGAGAGCATTCGACGAGTCGTTTCTGTTCTTTGCGACTCCGGCGCAGGACGGCGACGACGCCGATACGTCGGAGGACGACGATCTCATATTTCATGACGGGCGGTCGATCGACCTGTGCGGTCGCGTCCGAGAACTGGTGCTCATCTCGGCGCCCATGGCGCCGGTCTGCCACGCGGAGTGCAAGGGGCTCTGCCCGATCTGCGGCGCCAATCAGAACCAGACGCGCTGCGATTGCAAGCGTTGCGAACTTGATCCGCGCTGGCAGGTCATCCGTGATCACTTGAACGAAACCAGGTCCGGCGGCAAGTAACCGGATGGAAGGAGTGGGCATGGCTCTGCCCAAGAGACGACATTCAAAGACACGGCGAGACAAACGCCGGACGCACTGGAAGCTGTCCGCGCCGGCCGTCACGTCCTGCCCTCAGTGTCATCAGCCGAAGGCGCCTCACCGCGTCTGTCCGAATTGCGGCTACTACGGGGGCGAGAAGGTCATCGAGACCGAAAGCACGTGATCGCGTTCGTGCTCGGTTTTTGCTCAGCATCGTGATCCCCGTTCCCGCATCAGGGTTGGAGTGCGCAACCGGCATATCGAGGCTGACGCGGATGGATGCTCCGTCGGGAAAAGCTCGAGTTCTGGTCGACGCGATGGGCGGCGATTTCGCGCCCCAACGTATCGTCGAGGGAGCGGCTGACGCCGCCGAGGAACTGGGCGGTAGAGCCGATATTCGGCTTGTTGGTGACCGTGACGCGATCACCGGCGAGCTCCAACGCTTGGGTCGTCCCACGGACCGGCTGGACATCCTCCACGCCGCCGAAGCCGTGACGATGGGCGAACACGGCGCGTCGGCCGTGCGGCGGAAGCGCGGCTCTTCGTTGGCTCTGGCCGCATCGGCGATGCGGCGTGGAGAAGCGGACGCCCTCGTGAGCGCCGGGAACACCGCCGCCGTCGTCTCGAACGCGCTTCTGGGCATGGGGCGCGCGCCTGGGATCCTCCGCCCCGCGATCGCCACCGTACTGCCGACCTCCACAGGGCACTGCGTCATGCTGGACGCGGGCGCGACCGCAGACTGCCGACCCGACTATCTGGTGCAGTTTGCCGTGATGGGCTCCGTGTACGCGGAGATCGCGCTCCACATGACCGCCCCCAAGATCGGGCTGCTCAACATTGGGGAGGAGCCCGGCAAGGGCAACGAGCTGAGCCGGGCCACCCACGAGGCGCTGTCGAAGAGCGGCCTTCGCTTCGTGGGGAACGTCGAAGGCCGGGACGTCATGCGGGGAACGGTCGATGTGGTCGTCAGCGATGGCTTTGTCGGAAACATCGTGCTGAAGTTCGGCGAGAGCATGGTGGAAATGCTCGTCGGGGCGATCCGCAAGGAGCTCAAGCGCGATCCGATCGGGAAGATCGGCGCCGCGCTTGCCCGACCGGCGTTTCGTCGTGTCTTTCGGACGCTGGATTACGTAGAGTACGGTGGTGCGCCGCTCCTCGGCGTCAAAGGAGCGTGCATTATCTGCCACGGGAGTTCGACGCCGCGCGCCGTGATGAACGCCGTGTGCGTGGCCACGCAGTTCGTCGAGAAGGATCTCAACGGACGGATCATTCAACGACTTCAAGAAGGAAAGACTCATGGGTGATCGCCCTCTCCGTGCGTGTGTTCTCGGAACGGGCCATAAGGTTCCAGACCGCATCCTGACCAACGCCGACTTGGAGCGGATCGTCGACACCTCGGACGAGTGGATCACGGAGAGAACCGGGATAAAGGAGCGCCACATCTCGTCCGACGAGCAGGCGACTTCGGACTTTGCGGTGCCGGCGGCGATGCAGGCGCTCGAAGAGGCCGACCTGTCTCCGGAGAGGTTGGACACGATCATCTGTGCGACGGCGACGCCCGATACGCCGTTCCCGTCTCTTGGTTGCGTTGTCCAGAAGAGGGTCGGAGCCGTAAACGCGTTCGCCTTTGATGTCACGGCTGCGTGCTCCGGGTGGATCTACGCGATCGGTGTCGCGACGTCGTTCATCCGATCGGGTACGGCCAAACACGTGATGGTGATCGGCGGGGAATGCCTGACGAAGATCACGAACTGGACGGATCGCTCGACCTGCGTTCTCTTCGGGGACGGTGCGGGCGCGACGCTGCTGGGTCCGACGACGAATTCGAAGGGGATCCTCTCGTGCTGCCTGGCCTCGGACGGTCGTCACGGCGACCTTCTTCATCAGCCGGCCGGCGGATCGCGACGTCCTGCCTCACATGAGACGGTCGACGGGCACATGCACACCATTCACATGAAGGGCAACGAGGTCTTCAAGCACGCGGTACGGAAGATGGTCAAGGCCTCGAGCCAGGCGGCGGAGGAAGCGGGTGTGACGGTCGACGATCTCGACCTGTTTATCGCACACCAAGCCAACCGCCGAATCATCGACCAATCGGCCATTCGGCTGGGTTTGCCGCCCGAAAAAGTCTATGTCAACATAGACCGGTATGGTAATACTTCCGCTGCTTCTATCCCAATGGCATTCGATGAGGCACGGCGAAGCGGACGGATCGGACCGGGGTCCATCGTAGGGGTCGCGGCCTTCGGCGGCGGTTTCACCTATGGTGCGGCCGTGATCAAACTGTGAGGGTGCATGAGTAGCGACTGGGTGTGTCTCTGCGCCGGGCAGGGGTCGCAGGTCGTGGGCATGGGGAGTGCCCTGCACGACGCCCACGGGTCGGTCCGGCATCGCCTCGAGCAAACGAACGATATTCTCGGGATCGATCTACGCTCGATCATGTTTGAAGGTCCCAAGGAGGAGCTGACCAAGACCCTGAACACTCAGCCCGCTCTCTATGCCTTGGACGTGGCATGCGCCGAGCTGATCACGTCGCCCGGTGTCACGTTCGCCGCGACGGCGGGGCACAGTCTGGGTGAGTACGCGGCCTGTGTCGTCGCAGGCGCACTGTCGTTCGAAGACGGCCTACGCCTGACGCGCCTGCGCGGGGAACTGATGTTCGGCGCCGGGACGGATCGGCCGGGTGCGATGGCCGCGGTAATGGGCCTGACGGAGCAGCAGGTGAAGCCGGTGCTGGAATCGATCGAGGGAACCGTCGTTGCCGCAAACATCAACGCCACGACGCAGATCGTCATCTCGGGCGACGTCGACGCGGTCGAGGCGTCGATCGAGCCGCTGAAGGCCGCGGGCGCGCGCCGTGCGATGCGGCTTCCAGTTTCGGGCGCGTTCCACTCACCGTTGATGGAGCCCGCGTCGGAAGGGCTTCGGGAAGCGCTGGAAGCGGTCACCTTCAAGGACGCGAGGATTCCGGTCGTCTCGAACGTGTCTGCGGAACCGGTGACAAGCGCGGATGCCATTCGTGATTCGCTGGTTCGCCAGCTCATGGCCCCCGTGCTGTGGGAGGCGTCGATGCGGACCTTGCTCGATGCCGGTCACACCCGATTCGTGGAAGTGGGCCCGGGCAAAGTCCTTCAGGGGCTACTCCGGAAGGCCGACGCGGGCGCCGTGGCGGCTGGCGTCGAGAGCCCGGAAACGCTTTCCGCATTTCTGAACCTGGCCGAAGAACAGTAGTCTGGAGTTCGGGAGATAACTCACCGCCTTGCTTCCGATGGGAGTCGAAGAGAGATGTCAGACGCACTAGCAGGCCGGACGGCAATCGTAACGGGTGCCGCGCGCGGAATCGGACTCGCGATCGCGAAGCGCCTACATAGCGCCGGCGCGGATTGTCTGTTGCTTGACATCATCGAGCCTGACGCTGCGGAGATCTCGGATGCCTTCCCCGGTGACGGGAGGGTGCGGTACGTCAAATGCGACGTCACATCCACCGATGACATTGCCAATGTCTCCGGCTTGGCGAAGGACGAGTTCGGGGGCGTCCACGTGCTCGTGAACAACGCGGGGATTACTCGGGACGCGCTCATCATGAGGATGAAGGAGACGGATTGGGACGCCGTCCTGAACGTGAATCTCAAATCAGTCTATCTGCTCACCCGCGCCCTGGCCCCGATGATGATGAAGTCCCGATGGGGACGGATCATCAACATCGCATCCGTCGTCGGCGTGAAGGGTAACGCCGGACAGGCGAATTATTCGGCCTCGAAGGCCGGGATCATCGGGTTCACCAAGTCGATCGCGAAAGAGCTCGGCCCCAGGGGGATTACCGCCAACGCGGTCGCGCCCGGGTATATCGAAACGGCTATGACCGGGGAACTGACCGAAGCCCAGCAGAACGGACTGACGGAGCGACTTCCGAGCGGTCGGCTGGGGACCCCCGAGGACGTGGCCGCTGTGGTAGCGTTCTTGGCATCACCGGACGCGTCATACGTGACCGGTCAAGTCATTGGTGTGGACGGAGGATTGATCATCTGACGATGGGAAAACGATCCCGTGACAGGCGTGAACGGGATCCAAAGAGGAGTATCGGTCAATGGCAGAAGTGAACGAAAAGAGAGTCAACGAGATCATCGTCGAGCAACTCGGCGTGGACCCCGAAAAAGTCAAGCCTGAGATGCGCTTCATCGAGGATCTCGGCGCGGACTCGCTGGATACGGTCGAGCTCATCATGGCGCTCGAGGAAGAGTTCCGGATCGAGATCTCGGACGAGGATGCAGAGCAGCTTCGGACCGTCGGTGACGCAATCAACTACCTGAAGGAACACCTGCCGGCCTGAGGCGATCGCCGGATTCGTTCAGCGATCGGACCCGCGCATAGAGCGCCATTGCAGGCGCATGGGGGGTCTGGACAATGAGAAGACGAGTCGTTGTGACCGGCCTCGGGACGGTTTCCCCGCTGGGCAATGATGTGGCCGCAACTTGGGACGCCTTGCTCAATGGGCGCTCGGGCATCGGGCCCATTACGCGTTTCGATGCGACCGACTTCACCACCCGGATCGCCGGCGAGGTGAAGAATTTCGATCCGGCGGACTGTCTCGACCGGAAGGAGATCAAGCGCAACGATCCCTTCGTGTGGTACGCGCTGGCCGCGGTGCTGCAGGCGGTCGATCAGGCGGACCTCGACGTGGGGTCTCTCGACCCCAGTCGGTTCGGCGTCATATTCGGATCCGGGATCGGCGGTGTCTCGACGTGGGAGGCCCAGCACAGAACGCTGATGGAGCGGGGGCCTTCACGCGTCAGCCCGCTTTTCGTGCCCATGATGATCACCGACATGGCGGCCGGTGCCATCTCGATGCGGCTCAAAGCGAAGGGGCCCAATTTCTGTATCACCTCCGCGTGCGCATCAGGTGCCCATTCCCTCGGAGAGTCGATGCGGGCGATACGACACGGTCATGCCGACATCATGGTGGCCGGTGGATCGGAGTCGGCGGTGACGGAACTTTCGATGGCGGGCTTCTGCTCGATGAAGGCGCTCTCGACGCGCAATGACGAGCCCACCCTTGCGAGCCGGCCGTTCGATACCGGGCGGGACGGATTCGTCATGGGGGAGGGTGCGGGCGCGGTCATCCTGGAGAGCCTCGAGCACGCCACCGCCCGCGGCGCCAACATTCTGTGCGAGTTCGTGGGCTACGGGGCCACGGCGGACGCGCATCACATCACCGCACCCGCTCCGGGAGGTGAGGGGGCGGCGAGGGCCATGGCTCTGGCCATGGAGGATGCGGGCCTGGGAACGTCCGACATCGACTATATCAACGCCCACGGAACGTCGACTCCGCTCAACGACAAGTACGAGACAATGGCGGTCAAATCCGTTTTCGGCGACGACGCCCGACGACTGGCCATCAGCTCGACTAAATCGATGACAGGGCATCTTCTTGGCGCAGCGGGGGCGCTGGAATTCGTCGTTTCCACCATGGCGCTTCTGAAAGGCGTGATTCCGCCGACAATCAACCTGACCGATCCCGATCCCGAGTGCGACCTGGACTACGTGCCGCACGATGCGCGCGAGTGCCAGGTTGAGTGCATCATCAGCAACTCGCTCGGGTTTGGAGGACACAACGCTACCTTGGCCATTCAGAGATTCGGGGAGTGATCCCGGCGGCGCCTTGATACCCGTAGCAGGCGTCGTGGCCGCGAACTCCCATCGGGCAGGAGCCTCAACTGATGCGCCAGCTCCTTAGCAGAATACGCCGACTCCTCGAGGGAAGTGGTGCAGCTCCTGATTCCCGTCTCGAGCGCTTTCAAGATTCAACGATGATTCAGTTCAGTGATCTGGGTCGCCTTACACAGGCCTTGACCCATCGCTCCTACCTCGGCGAAAACGGCCGCTCGGCTTCTCTCTCCAACGAACGCATGGAATTCCTCGGTGATTCGGTGTTGGAGCTCGTCGTGAACGACTTCCTGTACGGGCGTTACCCGGACAACCGTGAGGGAGACCTGACGAAGAAGCGCTCTCTGCTGGTTTCGCGGAGCATCCTCGCCGACAAGGCGAAGGCGATGCGACTGGGTGATTTCCTCTACCTGAGCAGCGCCGAAGACGATTCCGGCGGCCGGACTCGTGAGTCGATCCTGGCCGACGCGTACGAGGCGGTGGTGGGGGCGATCTACCTGGATCAGGGAATGGACGTCGCGCGCCGCTTCGTCATGGATACGCTTCTGCGCGATGCGGACAGAATCCTCTCCGACTCAGAGAATCGAAACTTCAAGAGCATCCTTCAAGAGCACATCCAGAGCTCGTCGCGGCATCATCCGCGATACCGGGTCATGTCGGAGACCGGGCCGGATCATGAGAAGACATTTGTGGTTGAGGTCTGTTTCGGGGGAGAGGTGCTCGGGAGCGGAGAAGGACGCAGCAAGAAGGAAGCTGAGCAGAACGCGGCTCGCGATGCACTCGCTCGCATGGAGGGTCACGGGGGCGTCGCGCGGTTGGATGAGGACGGAGAGAGAGAGACATGATCCGTACAGGACGCACGCGTTTGAGGACCGGATTCTGGCTCGTCTGCATGATCGTGCTGGCCGTTGCGGTAGCCCTCCCCGCGATGACCTCGCCGGCGGCCACGGCGGAATCGTCCGAAGATCATTCGTCCGGCGGCGCCGCGCCCGCCGAGACCCATGTCGCGGAGCCCGAGCACGGTGCCGGATCGAAGTCATCGGATCATGGCGGTGGGCATGTCGATCCCGTGGCTCCGGTGCTGATCGCGCTCGTGCTGATCCTTGCCGGAGCGAAGATCGGTGGGGACCTCTTCGAGCGTATGGGCCAGCCCGCGGTTCTCGGCGAGCTCGTCATAGGGCTTCTCATCGGGAACGTCGGCTTCTGGGTGGGCAACGAGTTCTTCACCGTGCTCCGCGAGGGCCCCATCATCACGGACCTTGTCGGGCGCGTCTTGGAGGGCGCCTCCTGGGATGACGCCGCCCGCCATGTCTTGCCCGAAAGCGCCTTTGCCAATCCCGAATCCCCCGGATGGACGATCGTTGCCATTCTCGCGCGGCATCCCCTTCTGGTGAACACCATTCAGGCCCTGGACGTGGCGTCACGCATCGGGGTCGTCCTCCTGCTCTTTCTCGTCGGTCTCGAATCGACGCTGGAAGACATGATCAAAGTCGGCGGAACGGCTCTCCTGGTTGCCACGGTCGGTGTGGTCGCACCGTTCTTCCTCGGGTACGGCGTCAGCACCTTGCTGTTGCCCGGGGCCAGCAACAACGTGCATCTCTTCATCGGGGCGACGCTCTGCGCCACGAGCGTGGGGATCACCGCCCGCGTACTCAAGGATCTCGGGAAGCTGCAGACCCGGGAGGCGAAGATCATACTTGGTGCCGCCGTGATCGACGACGTCATGGGGCTCATCATTCTGGCCGTGGTGAGCGGCATCATCGCGTCCGGCGAGATGGCCATCGGTGGGATCGCATGGATCACCGGCAAAGCGGTTATCTTCCTGGCGGTCGCCATCATGGGCGGCATCTGGCTCACCCCGCATCTCACCAGAATGGTGGCGAGGATGCGGGTCGAGGGGGCGAAGCTCGTCTACGCGCTCTGTATCTGCTTCGTGCTTTCCTGGCTCGCCAATGCCATCGGGCTCGCGACGATCGTCGGCGCCTTCGCCGCCGGTCTGATTCTCACTGAGGTACAGTTCAAGGACTTCAGACGAGATTCACGCGGCCTGGAGGACTTGCTCGAGCCGCTCGCACAGTTTCTCGTTCCCATCTTCTTCGTCATGATGGGTATCCAGGTCAAGCTCGAGACGTTCCTCGACACGCAGGTCCTCTTCACGGCGCTCGGACTCACGATCGCGGCGATCATTGGAAAGCAGGTCTGCGGGCTCGCGTGCGGCAAGAGCACCGACCGGCTATCGGTCGGTGTCGGGATGTTGCCGCGCGGCGAGGTGGGATTGATCTTCGCGAGCATCGGTAGGTCGCTGGGGGTCGTGTCCGATTCGCTCTTCTCCGCCGTCATCGTCATGGTCATGGTGACGACGCTCATCACGCCGCCGGTGCTGAAGGTCACGCTGGCACGGTGGGAGAAAAAGGGCGGCGGGAAGCCGACCGCGCCGGACCTCCGCGCGGCCAGCTAGCGCGGGCTTCTCACCAGGTTTTGCCGCGAGGGTCCCATTTCACAAGTGCGGGATGGAATTCCGATCAGAAGCGATACGACGTCGTCATCGTGAAGCGCGTCCACTCATCGCGTTGTGTGACGAAGGTCAAGGACCTCTCCGATATCCCGTACTCGACGGCCACATCCACGTTGAGCGCCATGTCGACGAGCCAGCCCAGGCCGGCGGAGAGCACGTGGCGCTCCGTTTCGACCGACGCGACCTCCATCACCCCGACGCGCGGCTCGTTGTTATGAACCTCGGCCACCATCAACCGGAACGGATCCGGGGAAAAGCGATAACCCGCCCGCAGACGAAGCGGAATGGCGAGGGTGATTTCCGCGCCGACACCCACCCTCACAATGTCCCGGTAGCCTTCGGTTCGCGCCTGCGTCCGGAGGCGCTCGTTGTTGAATTCGAGAAGCGAGTACGGGGCGAACTCCGCATCCGCCGCCACGAGCACGCGCGAGAGGCGGGCGGCCACGCCGAAACCCGCCGTCGGCGGGTACTTGACCTTGTCCTCGATCGTGTAGGTCACCGTGTCGGAGTAGGCTTCGAGACCGTCGTCGAACGACGCCGAGAGGGGGCTGTTTCCGTCGAACGAAACCGTGTAGGGCAGGTCGATGCGGAAACCGACGCGGACCGTCGTCGAAGGAAAGAACAACGCTCCCAGCGAGCCGCGGAAACCGGCGAGATCCAGGTCCTCATCGCCAACGAACGAATAGTTCACACCGGTTGCCTGGTAGTCGAACACGCTGTGGCGGAAGATGTCGCCGGTGATCAAACTGAGGTTCGCGCCCAGAAACGTGCTGGGTGAGATCTGGACGGCCGTGCCGAAGGTCCATGTATCCAGGCTTCCGCGCTCTTCGAGGATCTCATTCTCTTCTCCGCCCGCCCCGGGCTGCGATCCACGCCGCACGAGGTCGCGATCGAAGAGGGCGCTTCGGGTGAAGCCAACACCGAACGCCAGGGCACCCCGGTAGACCTGGACGGGATAGATGAGCCCGACCGAGGACAGTTCTCCCGAGCTCAACGGGGCCGAGACATGCGCGCTGAAGTAGCCGCTTTCGACATCACGACGCTGATAGAGAACCGACGCGCTGAGCTCCCCGCGTTTCACCAGCGCGATGGCCGCTGGGTTTGTCGCGAGTGCGGCGAGCTCCTCGGAGCTCGCTATTCCGACGCCACCCATTCCGGCTGACCTTGCATCGGAAGGCAGCGGGTCGGTTCCCGGAATCTCCGGAACGAAATCGGCGGAGACGGGCATCGCGGTGAGCGCGAGAAACACCAACCAGAAGAGTGTCTTCATCGTCTGCCTCCACGGCCGCCCGTGTGCCCCTTCTTCTCTTCTTCCTTCTTCTTCGGCTTCTGTCGGCTTTCCGACTGAGGCTGGTCTGATTGGGACGATGGCTCGCCCGGAGGCGGCGCGACCTGATCGACCGGGATATCCCGACCGCCTCGACCGAGCCCGTGACCCCTCTCTCCGCGGGTCCCCGGGTCGGTGGTGCCGCCGTAGCCGCCGCCGTAGGATGGGTAGTCGTAGCCATAGTGCCGCCATGGATACCGGTAGTAGTCGTACCATGGACCGTAGCTGCGAGAGTACCAGCCGTAGACATAGGGAGACGTGAAGTGCGGGTCGGCGCTATGGCAATCGTAGCAAGCGTCCGAGGCGGTGTGTACGGGTTCGCTGCCCGGATGATGGAGCATCGTATAGCAGCCGAAAAGCCCACCGCTGATCAGAAGGAGGGAACCGAGAGCTATGGCCGCCTGTATCGCTTTCCATCGAGTCATGTCACCTCCTCGAAAGCGTTGGCGGAAGCAGGCGGTGCAAAGTATAGTAAGTCCTTGACTATCGTGTCAACCTGATGACATTCCAACCCATTATACCCAAGCGAGTTCCATCATGTTCAACACGGCCGTGAGAGCCGGGTTCCTGACTATGGCGGCGATCCTCTCCCTGGCACCGGTCAACGTGGGCGCCCAGAGCGATCTGGAAAGAATGGCCGCCGGCGCCGATCTCTTCACGCGAGGTCAGCTGCTCGAAGAGTCCGGGAGAATGGGGGAGGCGCTCGAGGCTTACGAGGCCGCTTCGCGCTTCGTGGAAGACTCCCCAACTCTTTACCTCGGTATGACGCGATGCGCGTTCCATGAAGACAAGTATCGCGACGCGGCCCGTTACGCAAGCAAGGCGGTTGAGCTCGATTCGACACAATCCGAGGCGTTCTTCCTGGGCGGGAGCGCTCTATTCCGAGCCGGACAGCGAGACGAGGCGGTCGAGTGGCTTCGGACGGCCGTCGATTCGGATTCCACCCGGACGCGTTACGCTTCCGTGCTTGCGTCCGTGTACGAAAGCCTGGGGGAGCCCGAAGAAGCACTACGTGTTCTGGAGCGTCTCAAGCGAAACCAGTCGCCGGCGTTTCAAGTTCTGTTCAGGCTGGGAACGCTGTACCTGCGGCTGGGCGATCCGGATTCGGCGATCGAGAGCTTCGAGGCGGCGCGGACCCTGCATCCCACATACCCAGGCTTGGCGGAAATGCTGGGCGTCTCGCTGGATCGGGCGGGGCGCACCGATGAGGCTGTCGAGAGCTATCGCGCCGCGCTAGCTTCGGCGCCCGGTAGAATTGACGTTCGCAAGAGCCTCGTCGAGGCGCTGCTTTCCTCCGGTCGCATCGACGAGGCGCTGAAGGAGGTGCGAACGCTTTCGTATCTCGAGCCGGACGACCCTGACGTCATTCGGCGCCTGGCGACCATCGCCTTTGCCGCCGGCGATCTTTCTGAGTCACTCGAGCAGCTCGATCGCTTGGAGACCTTGGGCGTCGTGAGCGCCGATTTGCTCACCCTGCGTTCTGAGATCCACCTGCGGCAGGGCGACTATGAGGCGGCCGTCGCGGACGCGAGACGCGTGATCGATCTCGAGCCTGAGCTTCCCCGCGCGCGTCATACCCTGGCGAGGGCGGCTTTCTTCAGCGGAGATCTCGAGACCGCAGAGCGGGTTCTGCGCGAGCTGATCGAGGAACGCCCACGCTGGATCGATCTTCGCATTCTCCTCGCCGCCGTGTTGACCGAGCGCGAGGCGCCCGAGGACGCGCTCGATGTTCTGAAGGAGTCCGGCGAGGAGGCCGCCGCCGGCCCCGGCGTGTTGTTTGCCCGGGGCGCGGCCTACGAGAAGCTGGGGCGTCTCGAGGACGCGGCGGACGCGTTCCGCCAGGTGATCGCCCTGGACCCCACCAACGCCCCTGCCCTCAATAGCCTCGGCTACCTCTTCGCGGATCAGGGGGTTCGTATCGAAGAGGCGTTCGAACTCATCAGGCGCGCGCTGGCCGTCGATCCGGAGAATGGGGCTTATCTGGACAGCATGGGATGGGTGCTCTTCAAGATGGATCGTTACGAGGAGGCCCTCGCGTACCTCACCCAGGCCGCGGCCTCGATCGAGGATCCGTTGGTCTTCGAGCACATGGGCGAGTGTCTGGAGGCTCTGGGCCGACCGGTCGAGGCCCTGCAGGAGTATCGCAGGGCGCTGGAGATGGGAGCCGATGAGGATCCGCTCAGGGAGCGGATCCGGCGTCTCGGTGGGGAGAATGACACAATGGGGGAACCCGCCGAAGGGCAGGGGGTTCAACCGGGGGGAGAGGAAACACCATGACCCCGGACCGCGTGCGGAACGACCGGACGGTCAGCCACTTGAAGCTCTCGAGCGACGAAGACCTGATGGAGGCCTGCGTCGACGACTCTGAGATCGCCTTCCAGGAGCTGACGAACCGGTTCAAGAACCGCATCCTGAACATCATCACGCGCTACATCGGTGACCGGCACCGCGCGGAAGATCTGACACAAGAGACCTTCATGCGCGTGTTCCTGCACCGGCACCGATACCGGCGCAGCGGGAAGTTCTCAACGTGGATCTATACGATCGCGGTGAATTTGGCGAAGAATGAGATACGGAAAAAGGTCCGGCTTCGCCGGGTGGTGTCGCTCGAAGCCAGTGCGGAGAAAGAGACCGGTGCGCCTCTCCAGATCCCGGACGGGGGACCGGTGGCGGATGAGCAGGTCATCAGCCGCGACATGTCGCGGATGGTGCAGGCGGCGATCCTGAGATTGCCCGCGAAATACAGAGAGGTCTTGATCCTGCGCGACATTCAGGATCTATCGTACATCGAAATCGGCGAGGTCCTGGGCCTGCCCGGCGGTACGGTCCGCAGCCGCATCAACCGGGCGCGCCTGGCGCTCAAGGAAAAGCTGGCCCCGCACATCAAGAGGAGCGGATATGAACTGTAAGGAGTCGCAGAAGCTCTTCTCCGCTTGCTTCGAGGAAGAGCTGAGTGTGGCCGAGGAGAAAGAACTTCGAACCCATCTGGAGACATGCGCCCGGTGTGCTCGGGACTATCGCGACTTCGAGGCGACGGTCAGCTGCGTTCGCCGACTGCCGAAGGAAGTCGCGCCGCCTGAAATGACGGCGATGATCATGAACCGTGTCCGGAGATACGAGCCCCGCCGGATCTGGCCGTTCTCGGCGCCGCGCCTGCGTGTCGTCGCCGCGCTGGCCGCGATGCTCGTGGTTGGGTTCCTTTCCGGGTACGGCATGTTCGCCATGGGCAACGGCGCGTCGCCTCAATCGATGGCGAGTGCCCCACAGGCCGAGACCGAGCACGGTGGCCTGGCCGACGCCGCGGGCGAGCCCGTCGAGCTGGACAGCCTGCCAGCCGTTCAGCGATCGATCCTGGATGACTACGAGATACCGGGCGGGCAGCAAGGTCTGCGTGTCCGTAGCGGGGATGAATCGCCAAGCATCGTCTTCTGATGATCCGGAGAACCGCCATGAAATGGCCTGCCCTCGCCGTCGCTTTGATTGCCGGGCTTTGTGGCGCGGTCGCTTCGTCGCCCCACGCAGAGCCCATCCCGACGCCCGCCACGCTTCTCGAACGCGAACTCAGTGGCATCGTTGGCCGGGGTACGCCCGGAGTCGTTGCCATTCGTTCGGTCCGCACCATGCCGGGAGACCCGAGCATGCGGGCGAGCTGCGAGGGCTCGGGTGTTCTTCTCGAGGGCGGGCTCATCGCGACGACACTCAGCGTCGCCGGCCCGGACGACGATATCCGTATCAGCTATACCGACGGATCGACGAGCGCCGCACGCGTTGTCCACGTCGATGCGCTTCGCGAGGTGGTTTTCCTGGAGCCTGAGCGCCCGGGCGGTCACGAGCTGATCTTGGGAACGCCGGACTCACTCCACGCCGGTTCGTGGGTGTTCGTGGTGGGTTTCTCATTCTGCTCGCCCCAGGTCGGACTCAGCACGGGGCGCTTCTCCAGCCGCACGATCCTCAGCCCCGGAGAATCTCCACCGGACACGATCGAGATTCTCCAGATCGAAGCCAACGTCTATCCCGGAAACTCAGGCGCGGCCGTGCTCAACGCGCAAGGACACCTCATCGGCATGGTCCTGGGCGGACTTGGGCGGGACGGTTTCCTGGATCCCGTTGTCATGACCTCATTCGGAGATGAGCGTCCGCTCACGCGACGCATTCTGACCGCCGAGCCTCCGCTGGGTATCAGCTTCGCCTTGCCCGCCGGCGATCTCGCCGCGATGGCGGGAGTGGCGAGATCCGGCGGCGTGGAGCGACAGGGATTTCTCGGTGTGCGTGTGGAGATGAATTCCGAGCGGCAGCGCGCGCTCGGCTACGGGGTGCAGATCGAGGATGTCGTTCTCGGAAGCCCGGCGGCGAACGCGGGGATTCGCCGTGGAGATCTCATCGTCCGCATCAACAATTCACTGGTCAGCAGTTCACAGGCACTGGCCTCACTGATCCGCACCTACGACCCCGGTTCGGAAATGCAGCTCGAGCTGATATCGGAGGACGGAATCAAGAGGAGCACGAGCGTCACCCTTGGTGACTACACGTCCGACTACCGCATGACCGTTGTCCGGCATCGAATCTTGTCCGGTCGGGCAGGACACCTACAGGCCGCGCGACAGAAGCTCCTCGAGCGGCTGAACGCCGTCGAGGAAGAGCTGCAACGTGTTCGTCTCCTGGCGCCGCGCAGCCTGAGTCAAAGGGGCGCTCCGTAGCGCTCCGCCGTTCGTTCACCACCGCCACCTTCCGGGTCCCGGTAGGCCAAACGAACCTCTCAACCGCCGGTCCCCTCACACGCAACGCCGCGACGGCGGCAATCCCGCTGCCTTGACCGCGAATCGCGCGGATGCTACGTTGGAATTGGTATTCATGAACTGGAGCAACACGTGATGTTTCAGCGGGTTCCGGTCCATATTGGAGCGCTTGTCCTACTCCTGACGGCGCTCGCCTGCAGTGATGCCATCAATCCCGCGGTCGGTCCGAACGCTCATGTAACGATCTTCACGGACCTGGATCGCTCAGATACCCCCGTCGAGCTCATCCAGGCGTCGTTTGAGCGGGAGGTCTTGACCACCCGGCCGGAGAGGGCGTTCGAGATCGAGCTGGCCCGTGAGTATCAGTTCAAAGGATATCGCCAGTTCAAGAATCTGGTATTCCTGGCCACACTCGATCAGGAGACGGACCTCACGAAGCGGATCCGAAAGCTCACGGGCGACCGGGTCTACGGAGAGCTGAAGAGCGGAACGCGACCGTTCGCGATCTATTCGGACGTCTGGGCGGCCGGTCAGACCGTCATGGTGATCGCCGCTTCGGGCCGGGCCGCGCTCGACGACCTGACCACGACCTATGCCGATGCCCTCTATGACAGCCTGGAGATGCGCGTCCGCATGGGGCTTCTCAAGTCGCTCTACGTTCGGGGTGAGCAGTCCGAGTTCAGCGGCTACGTGCGACGCAACTACGGATGGACCATCAGGGCGCCGAAGGACTACACGGTGGAGGAGGATCGGGACAGCTCGATGGTCTTCCTCCACATGGAGACGCCTGAGCGCTGGCTGTTCGTTCACTGGGAGCCGATGAGTCCCGACGAGTTCACCGCGGAGAACTGCCTCGCGCGCCGGACGTCGTTGGCGCATCATTTTTATCAGGGCGATTTCATCCTGGACGGGACGTCGCTGGTCGAGAAGACGCGCTTCGACGGCTACCCTGCGTATCGGATCTCCGGACACTGGCAGAACGAGCGATACGAAGGGCACCCATACGGCGGACCGTTTCGAATGATCGCGCTCCACGATGGCCGGCGCCTCTACGTGATCGATACCGTCGTCTATCTTCCTACCATGAACAAGTGGCCCTATCTCCGCCAGCTCGAGGCCATCGCGCACACGTTCCACCTCGAGCCCGAGGGGTCATGAGCTTCCGCGAAACCAAGGTCGATCTCGGCCCGCGCGCCTACCCGGTCCGATTCGGCCACGATTTCGCCGCGTTGCTACGCAGCCTACCGGAAGGAGTGCGGTCGGCCCGCGCGTTCGGTTTCGTGGATGAGACGGTGGTGGAGTTTCACGGCGAGCGCATCTCACGTGCGTTCGACGACGCGGGAATTCCGCTCACGCTGGAGCGTGTGCCGGTGGGTGAGGCCGCAAAATCGGTCGACACCTATCTCTCGCTCTGCCGCCTCGGCCTGCGCGGTGGGCTTGACCGTGAGAGTGTGATCTACGCAATCGGCGGAGGGGTGGTGGGCGATCTTTCGGGGTTCGTCGCGGCCACCGTTATGAGGGGTATCCGGTGGGTGGCCTGTCCGACGACGGTCCTGGCCATGGTCGATGCGTCGATCGGGGGAAAGACGGGAGTCAACTTCGACGGGGCGAAGAACAACCTTGGGGCCTTTCATCAACCGGAGGCGGTGTTGTCGGACGTTGCCTTCATTCCCACGTTGCCCGCGCGCGAGCATCGTGCCGGGCTGGCGGAGGCCGTGAAGGCGGCCGTGATCCGCGATGCCGATCTCTTCGGACAAATCGAGTCGGCGACGGACCCCCTTCTGGACGGATCGTCCGAGGAATTCATCGAGCTGATGAGCAGGACCGCGGCCATAAAGGCCCGTGTCGTGGAGGCGGATGAGCGGGAATCCGGACAGCGGGCAATTCTCAACTTTGGCCATACGATCGCCCATGCGCTCGAGTCGGTCACCGGGTTCGCGAGGTGGCGTCACGGGGAGGCTGTGGCGATCGGCATGGTGTGCGCGGCGGCGCTGTCCGTCGATCAGCTCGGGCTACCCGAGAGCGATCTTGACCGCCTGATCGCCTGTCTGGGCGCTTTGGGACTCCCGACCGAGGATCCGGAAACAGATGCCGAGCGTCTTCTTCCCTGGCTCTTCATGGACAAGAAGGCGTCCGGGGGGCAGCCGCGATTTGTGTTGACACCCCGAATCGGCTCTGCTAGTTTCGGCCACCTAATCGCGCAACCTGTTGTAAAAAGAACACTTGCGAGGTTTTGTGGAGGTTCGGCCGCATGAAGATCCTGGTCATCAACGGGCCGAATCTCAATCTCCTGGGCCGGCGTCCGCAAGCGCACTACGGTGATGAGACGCTGCCGGAGCTGGAGCAACGGCTCGCCGACGAGGCCGCGCGCCTCGGGGGCGAGCTGACCGCGTACCAGTCGAATCACGAAGGGGAGTTGATCGATCGCATCCAGGCAAGTGCCGGATTCGATGGTATCATTCTCAATCCCGGCGGCTATACACACTCGAGCGTTGCCATCCGGGATGCCGTGGAAACGAGCCCGGTCCCGGTGATCGAGGTTCATCTCTCAAACATCCATGGTCGGGAGCCGTTTCGTCGGCGGAGCGTCATCGCCGGCGCGTGCCGAGGGCAAATCAGCGGACTGGGTTCGGAGAGCTATGTGGCGGCACTCCACGTGTTCGCTCGTATGAACTCGCAGGGGAAGTGAGACATGTTCGATTTTCACGAGATCAAGAAGCTGGTGGAGCTCGTCGAGTCCAACGACATCGGTGAGTTGGAGGTCTCGCGTTTCTGGAGCAAAGTCAAGATTCGAAAGCGCGCCGAGGCTTCCGCGACGGTCCAACAGCAGATGATCCCGATGACCGCCGCCGCACCGGTCCCATCGCCGGCCGCGCCGTCTCCGGCCGAGGCCACCGCGTCCGGAGACGGGGGCGGGGATGCTGACGCCGACCTCATCCCGATCCGTTCCCCCATGGTAGGTACGTTCTATCGGGCGCCTGCGCCTGATGCTGATCCCTATGTCGGCGTTGGCGGAGACGTACGGCCCGGCCAGGTCGTCTGCATCATCGAAGCGATGAAGCTCATGAACGAGATCGAGGCCGAGGTCGGGGGCAAGGTCGTGAAGGTCCTCGCCGAGAACGCCCAACCCGTTCAGTACGATCAGACGCTGTTCCTCGTTCAGGAGGGATGATGTGTCTGGACGCCGTACACGACTTCGGTTTACACTTTAACTGCCTTTGAATCAACGTGATGGCCATCTCAGTTCAGAGGCTGCCTGAACCGTCCGCCGATGGGAGTTGTGGTGTTCAAGAAGATCCTGATTGCCAATCGAGGTGAGATCGCGGTCCGCATCATCCGGGCTTGTCGGGAACTCGAGATCCCGTCCGTCGCCGTCCACTCAACCGCCGATCGAGATTCACTGCATGTCCGGCTCGCCGACGAGTCGGTCTGCATTGGCCCCGCACCCACGCACGAGTCGTATCTGAACGTGCCGATGATCATGAGCGCCGCGGAGCAGCTCGGCGCGGACGCCATCCACCCCGGTTACGGCTTCCTCTCCGAGAACGCGCGGTTTGCCGAGATCTGCGAGGACAGCGGCATCACCTTCATCGGACCGACACCGGAGCAGATTCGTCGAATGGGGGACAAGGCGCTGGCCAGGGAGACGATGAAGACGGCCGGCGTTCCCGTGGTTCCAGGCAGCGAAGGCGTTCTCGGGAGTGTGGACGAGGCGTCGGCGCTGGCCGATCGGATCGGCTATCCCGTCATCCTAAAAGCGAAAGACGGTGGGGGCGGAAAGGGGATGCGCGTCGCGACCGATCGCGCGTCGGTCGTTAACGGATATCAGATGGCCAAGGCAGAGGCGGAGGCCGCATTCGGGTCAGGAGCGCTCTACCTGGAGAAGTACCTGGTCAATCCCCGCCACGTCGAGATTCAGATTCTGGGTGACGGTCAGGGCAACGTGGTCCACCTGTTCGAGCGCGACTGCTCGATCCAGCGTCGGCATCAGAAGCTTCTGGAAGAAGCCCCGTCACCGGCCGTCGACGAGAAGCTCCGCGCCGCCATGGGGGCGGCGGCTATCGATGGGGCGAAGCGGATCCTGTATCGGGGCGCGGGAACGATGGAGTTTCTCCTCACGCCTGATCAGGGGTTCTTCTTCATGGAAATGAACACCCGCCTACAGGTCGAGCATCCGGTTACCGAGATGATCGCCGGCGTTGACCTGGTAAAGGCTCAAATCCGCGTTGCGGCTGGAGAGCGACTGTGGCTCCGCCAAGAGGATCTCTCGATTCGCGGTCACGCGGTGGAGTGCAGGATCAACGCGGAAGACCCGGACCAGGCGTTCCGACCCGCTCCCGGACGCGTTACGACCTTCCTGCCGCCGGGCGGACCAGGAGTGCGGGTGGACAGTCAGCTCTACGGGGGCTACGACATTCCGCCGTACTATGACTCACTCGTCGCGAAGCTCATCGTGCACGCGGCCGACCGCGAAGCAGCGCTGGCCCGGCTCCGCCGAAGCCTTCACGAGTTCGTCATCGAGGGTGTGCCGACCACTCTCACCTTCCATCGTCGCGTCCTGGACGATGAACGTTTCCGCTCTGGACACTTCGATACGTCGTTCATCGAGAACCTCGCGCCCGCGCCAGCGGGCTAGAAAGCCGTCCTGGAGGTCCGCCTGCCGCCCCTTTCGGCCCGAAATGTGCCTCAATCGCGGATTCAGCGCAGATTCCCATTGACAGGCGTTCCCGCGATCCTGATATTCCGGCCCTGTAGAGGTAGGACGACGCCCCCGGGCGTGTGAAAGGAGAGAACGGCATGGCGAAGAAAAAGAAAAAGGCCAAAACGGCTGATCTGATCATCTCCAAGGCGCGCACGAAGGCCGCGGTCAAGAAGTGCAACGTGTCCGGCGACTTCTATGGCGCCCTGGACAAGACCGTCCGCAGCATGCTCAAGCAGGCCGAGACGCGGGCCATTGCGAACAAGCGCAAGACCCTCCGCCCGCAGGATCTGTAAGCAAGGCGGATCCAAAGGGAAGACGCTGAGTACGGGGACCGGCTCCGGCCGGCCCCGTTTTTCTATATGCGCCCGTCTGAAAGACTCACCGCCCACCAGCCAAGGTCCCGCTCCATCTCGTCGAATGGCCCGGGGAGCTCACCGGTTCGCGCGAACCTGGAATCCCATCGCCATGGCAAAGAACACGATGTTGCCCAGCCATGCGGAGATGAGAGGGGGTAGGCCGCCGTTGTATCCGATGGCCTGCCCGGCCCGGATGAAGGCGTAGTAGGTGAATCCGATGAAGACCGAGAGACCAAAACCAAGCGCCATGCCCGTCCGACGCAGCCTTATGGAAATCGACGTTCCAACCAGCACGATGATCACGTTGATCAGCGGAAACGCGAGCTTGAGGTGATACTCGACCTCGTACTTTCGCGTGCGCGCGCTGCTTTCCCTCAGGCGCTGAATGTACTTCGCGAGCCCGCCCCGTCCCATGAGCATCGGGTCGGGCTCCACGCGAACGAAATCCTCTATTCGCTCGGCTATGCGCGTCGTCCAGAAGTTCTTGAAGTGTACCGCGGCCTCTCCCTCCGGCATGCCGTTTCGAGCGAAGCCCGATCGAAATACCCAAATCCCATCGCTTCGGTGGGCTTCACGGGCATCGAGCCGCGTGCCCAAGGTCCGACGCCCGTCGGTCCGGTTGAACTGCTGAACGACGATGTCTCTCAGCAGTCGGCGTCTCGGGTCGATCGTCTTGATGTAGTAGAGACGATCCCCGCGCCCGATGTAGGTGACGTGGCGTTTCCGCGAAAGCCCGGTGCCGGAATCGTCCTTGATTTGCTCCTCGAGAACCTGATCACGGCGAACGGATGCTTCCGGCATGATCCATTCCGCGAGAGAGAATGATACCCCAGCGACGAACAGAGCGAAGACGAGGACCGGCTGGAGAACGCGAAGGTTGCTCACGCCCGCGGAGCTCATCGCGGCCATCTCGCCCGTGCGCGAGAACTGTCCCAAAGCGAGGAGGCTTGCGAGCAGCATGGCGATAGGGGTTGTCAACACGAGGATGTAGGGGATCCCGTAGAGATAGTAGGTTGCGACGTGGAGGAACTTCGCGCCGTTGTCCACGAACGTGTCGAGCTTCTCGAAGAGGTCGACAACCACAAACAAGCCGACGAACAGGAGCAATCCCATCAGCAGGTAGTGCAAGAACTCGCGAAGCACGTAGCGATCGAGAATCCGAATCATGCGTGCCTCCGCCACGGGAGCACGAGATCGAAGACGCGCACCGTGAGGACCAAGCCCAGCACACCCAAGACGATGTTTGCGATCCACATCCCCAACCAGGGCCAAAGCAGCTGTCGGTCCGCCAATTGCTCACCCCCGACGAGGCATAGGTAGTAGAAAAGGAAGAACGCCACGCTCATGAAGCCGGCGCGAACGCCCCCCCGCCGAGTCAGGATGCCGAGCGGTGCCCCCAGAAGGACGAAGACCAAGCACGCGAATGAAATGGAGAACTTCTTGTGATATTCGACACGGAACTGGCCGGCTCGCTTGTCGGCCGCGTTGATCTGCATCTTGGCCGTCTTGAAGTTCTCGAGCGTTCTGAGTGCCGGTGGGCCGACGAAGCAGTGATCCGGGGGAGGCTTTGCCCGGACCGGTGTCGATCGCAGGATATCCTTGAGCGTCTTGTGCCACGGCGTCGGTGGCTCAACGAATGCGGCGAACTCCTCGACCCCGGAGTAACCGAGCGCCTTGAGCTGATCATCTTGTTTCTCGTATGCCGTATCGCGCTTCTCTTCCAGGGTCTGTATCTGCGACCTGAGCTGACCGGCGGTCATCTCCCTGGAACCGGGCTTGCGCGTGCGACGGGCGAGGTCTTCCGACGCCCCGCCTATGGCGATCCGGTGCGACCGGAACGTCGTTCGCCGTAGGGTTCCGGCGTCTGCCGCGTCATCAGGTACCTCGTTGATCTCACCGTCCTCGAGATCCATGAGCAGAAGGTCGTTCGCCGGCTGATACGTGAGACGCCCGCGATCGGCCGTCGTCGTCTGGAGTCGCTTGCTCCTCTCGAAGTCGAGTATCTTGATTCCCCGGATCTCGCCCGTCCGCGCGTCGAGCTCGTCGAACAGAATCCGGTGACCGCTGAACGCGTCGATGAAGACGCCTTCTTCCAGCTGAGCGGCCGGCTTCTTTCTCGTCACGTCGAGCATGAGTTGCGCGAATTGTTGGTTCGACCAAGGGAGCACGAAGTTGTGGAAGAGCAGGAGTGCCAAAGTCCAGAATGCTCCCCAGGCGAATGCGGGGCGCAGCAACGCGATGAGCGAGATCCCCGAAGCGCGGAGCGCGAGGATCTCATTGTCCTGGGACATTCGGCCGAACGTCATGAGTGTCCCGACGAGAACACCGCAGGGTATCGACAGCGCGACCATCCATCCGAGGCCCAGAACGAAGAGCTTGAGCACCGTAAGGACGGCCACACCCTTTTCCAGAATCAGCTCGAGATAGTCGAGCAGGAAGTCCATGACGAGGAGAAACGTGACCACGGAGAAGCCCATAAAAAAGGGAGAAATCATCTCACGGAGTGTGTATTTTTGAATGATCACCGGTTCTTCTCCCCATGTCGGACGCGATGGCAGTATAGGGAGCCGACTGCGTCGCGAGCAAGACATCGCCGTCCAACAAAAGGAGTCGGCGGTGCCGCGGCGCCATGCAGTTATTTGCAGAATCCGGGCGCCGTGCGGTGTATGTCTAGGTGTGACCTGGATGGGGCAGGCCACGGACTCAGCAGCAGGCCTTCATGACGATCCGTACGATTAAATCCACCGCAGGATCATGTTTTCTCGCGGTAGCGGTGCTTCTATGCCTGGCGGGGGGGCTTCATGCCCGCGACGGCGAGGATATCGAAACGCCCCCGGTGGAGGACGCAACGTCGGCGGCGCCGGAAGACAGCGTCTCCAGCCGAGCGGCGGGCCCGTTTCGCGGCCTCTGGAGCTGGTCCGATGATCCGCGCGACCCCGCGAGTGCCCTCCTCTACAAGCATGCGAAGGCGCACGAGAGCCTGGTCCGACTGAGAGAGCTGGAGCTCGAGCTCCTCACGGCGGCCGACAGCGTGCATTTCTCGCTCTCCGACACCGCGCGCTACTCGTCCTTCGTGCCGGAGCGCTGGTGGCTCGGGGCCGGCGGCGAGCAGATCCGAACCGAACAGGGCATCGATCTCGAGACGGGTCAGGTGTTTCGCGAGGACATCCTGAGTGGCCGGATCCTGGGTGAGCGGACCACCTACTCGCCCGACGAGTTCGTGAGCGTGGTGACGGCCTCGACCTACCGGTCGGAGTGGATCGCGGCGGGTCGGCTCGCCATCGCCCGACGTGCGGAGGGTCGTGAGCAAGATGCACTCCTCAGGCTCAGCCTGCCACCGCTTCCCGGCATCGCGGGCTCGATCTTCGGTAGGGGAGAATCGTCGCTTTCGGTCAGCGGGAGCGAACGCATTTCCGTGAACGGAACCTCTCGCTGGTTCCCCTACGACAAGACCGCCGCACTGGGCGGCCAGTCGATGTTCCCCGATCTCGACATGAAGCAGGATCTCTTCCTCAAGCTCCAGGGGACGATCGGTGACAAGGTGCATGTCGAGATCGACCAGAACTCGAACGCTCAGATCAACCTCGAGAACCTGGTGCGAATACGGTATGAGGGCAGCGAGGACGATGTCGTACGACGGGTCAGCCTCGGAAACACGAGTCTCTCGCTACCGGGCACGCGCTACGTGTCGTACGGCGGTCGTCACGAGGGGCTGTTCGGTATCAGCGCCGAAGGCCAGCTCGGACCGGTGCAGATCACGACCATTGCGTCGAAGCAGGAGAGCGAAGCGACCAGCCGGTCGGTGCCCGGCCAAAACTCGGAAACCACTCCGATCCAGGACCTCCGAGCGAGTGACTACATCCATCGGAAGTATTTCTTCCTCGATACCCCCAACCGGGTCGTTGACCAAGGGGGCGATGAGCGGCTGGCACCGTTTCCGATCGAGGCGGCGAACATACGGCTCTACCGGGACGATCGCTTCCAAGGTACGAACACGGAGCAGGAGTTCCCGTCCTACGTGACGCCTTCGGGATTGCCACCGTGCGATGAATGCATCGACGGGGTGGAGGGCGTGGATTGCGATCCGGTATTCGAACGCACCAACCTGCTGGAGCTTGTCCAGGGAACCGACTACATCGTGCACGAAGACGGCGCGCTCTTGCCCGACGGAACGCCGCGCTTTTCTTTCAGAGGCACGGTCGTCGAGCTTACGCGATCGCTCGGCGACAACGAGCTACTCGGAGCGTCCTATCTCGTGGACGTCGACGGCGACTCGAACCTGGACACGTTCGGGACCTGGTTCCTGGAGGGTGACACGACCAGCTGTCCGACATTCAAGATGGTCGCGCCGCCGATCGACCTACTGGAGTCCAATCTCACCGCCGGGGATTGGACGTCGACGCACGAGCTGGAGCTGCGGAATCTCTATCGGCTGGGAGGCCGGAACATCACGGAGGGCAGCCTCCAGCTGCAGATCTTCTGGGACAAGCCCGGTCTCACGCGCCCGACGGTCTACAGAAACGTTCCGTACATCGAGATCGTCGGGCTCGACTTGAAGCAGGAGGTGGGGCTGATCTCCGATCCCGGGCACGACGCGCGGGTGGACCGGGCCTACCTGGATCTCGGCGAGGGTATCCTACACTTCCCGCAGCTCAGGCCGTTCGCACCCGACCACTTCGACTCCACGTTCCGGCGAGTCGAAGAGGGTTGGCCCATCTACCAATTCGGCGCTCAATCCGACACGTCGGGCGTTCAGTGGGACCCCGCGATCTACGACAGCCTGAAGACCGTTTTCCGAACCGGTGGCAATACGCACAGCGAGCGCTACTTCTTCGATGGGGAGTTCAGGACGCCCAGCAGCACCATCATGCTGAACGCGTTCAACATCATCGAAGGGTCGGAGACGGTCACCGCCGGGAGCCGTGAGCTCGTTCGAGGGCGCGACTATGACATCGACTACGAATTCGGATCCGTCACGATCAAGGAGGGAGCCAACGTCGGGGCCGATGAGGACATCAATGTCTCGTTCTCTTACGCGCCACTCTTCGGGAGCGCGTCGCGGACCTTGTTCGGCTTCTCCACCTCTCTTCGTCCGGAGGGAGGAAACTACGGATTCTCTTCCACATGGCTCTTCGAAAGCAAAGGCAATCCGGAACGCCGCGTGAAGCTGGGGGAGGAGCCGACGCGGACGTTGATCGGCGAGTTCGCCGGCAACTACAAAGCGGAGTCCACGTTCTTGACGGACCTCGTGGGCCGTCTACCGTTCTACACCCCGGCCACGCGCTCGCAGGTGACGATGGGGGGAGCGCTCGGCGTCAGCATTCCGAATCCCAACACGAAGGATCGCGCGTACGTCGACGATTTCGACGGGGCGAGAGTCTCCAGGGAGCTCAGCATGAGCTACATCCCGTGGAAGTACTCCAGCATTCCGCAGAAGCTCGTGCAGGAGACGGGTTTGCCGCGTGACACGTTGGCCACGCGCCGCGGCGAGCAGATCTGGTACACGCCGCGCCGTGGGGCGCTCCGCCGCGATCTCAATCCCAAGCTCAGCGAAGACGAAGGTGATGACGGCACGCAGGTGCTCGAATGGTGGATGACGCCGACTACAACGGCGCCGCCGGAAGACCATTGGTACGGCTTGACGCAGGCCATGTCGACGGTGGGGGAGGATCTTTCGACGACGCAGTTCCTCGAGGTGTGGGTGAACGATTTCCGGGATCAGGACGTTCGCGCAAACGCCGTCTTGTACATCGATATCGGTGAGGTGAGCGAGGACGCCGTCTGGTGGTCGTTGGGCGACAGTCTCGGCCCCGACATGGGTTTCGAGCGCCTCGACACGGAGGATGCAAACGGCGACGGGCGTCTGGATGAGAGCGTGGAGGAGAACGAGGACACGGGGTTGGACGGTATCTTCAGCGGGCAATCCGGAGATCACTCTAACGACGATTGGGACTTCGGAGAGCACGCGGACGATGAAGATGTCCCCGAAGAAAACAAAGTCCGCTACGCGCAGATCAACGGAACGGAAGGGAACAGCAAGCTCGACTCGGAGGATCTCGACAGCGACGGCATCCCGGACACGCGGAACCACTACTTCACGTATCGTTTCCCTCTCTCGACCAGCGACCCTGATACGGTCGTGACCAACGTCTACCAGGATTTCGACGGCATCCTCTCGACGAACGGCTGGCGGCGTATCCGTTTCCCGCTCGGGGACGGAACGGAATACTCGAGAGAGGGCAATCCGGACTGGACGCGCATCAAGCACGTACGAATCTGGATGACCGGAGTGCCGAAGGCGGCTCCGGTTCAGCTCGCCTCGGTCGAGCTCATCGGGAACAAGTGGCTGACCGGTGGTGAGGAGGCACCCGTTCTCGGGGCGGACAGCGATCCGGTAGACGAGGACGAGCTATTGGCCTACGGGGAGAAGTTCGCCATCTCGGAGGTGAGCAACAAGGAAAACGGCGATATCTATGAGCCCGCGTTCGATCTGCAGCGTGACCGGAATCAGGCCGCGGAAGAGCTGGAGCGCTACTTGTCGATGGATCTCTTCAATTTTCAGAAGAACCACACGGGCACGTGCTACCGGAGATTCGCGCAGGATCAGGACTACACCCTCTACGAGACGATCGAGTTCTACACGCAGCTCGGCGTGCCGACGACGACCAACGTCGAGTTGGAGTTCTTCATTCGTCTAGGGCCGAACGATCGCAACACGTTCTATGAGTACCGTCGAAAAGTCCGGTCCGGCAATTGGCAGCTGGTCGAGCTTCCGCTGAAGGAGTTCAGCAATTTGAAGCACGACCTGCCGTCGAACCAGCAGGTTACGAAGCAAGTGCGCGATGACGGGTCGGTTCTCACCATGGTGGGGCGACCGTCACTCACACGTGTCCGTCGAATCACGATGGGCGTGACGAACTCGAGCGGTCAAGATGACGTGACCGCGAGCGTCTGGGTCAACGAGCTTCGTCTCGACGACGTTCTCAGGCGGACGGCGACGGCCAGCCAGTTCAACATGGCGGCGACCCTTTCGGATCTCGCGACGCTCAACTTCAACTGGAAAGGCTACGACGCCGACTTCCTCCAGGTCGGGCAGACCCGCGGACGGGGTACGAGCCAGCGCAGCATCGACACCCAGAGCACGCTGCACTTCGACCGATTCGTCCCGCGCCTCCAGATGCGTCTTCCGCTCACCGCCTCGTACAGCCGGTCCGTGGACGAGCCGAAGTTCCAGACGGGATCGGACATCACGTTCGAGGGGGAGAACCAAGAACTGAACATCGCCAAGAGCATCTCGAAGAGCTTCGGCCTGAGCTATAGTCGCACGCCGTCCCAGAATCCTCTCCTTCGATACACGATTGACGGATTCAGCGGCAACTACTCTGTCAGAAGGAACATCACGCAGCGTCCTACCTATCATGATACGAATTCGATCTGGGATGCCCGGCTGGGATACAGCTTCTCCACCCCACGTCATGAGCTGGTTCGCCTACCGCTCGGCATGCGCTTCGACTACCTCCCCTCCACGTTCTCCGTGAGTGGCAGCGTGCGTGACGATTTCACGGTGAAGTACCAGCGCCCATCATCCGATCTCACGCTTCCCTTGCAGTGGCAGAACTCGGATCATAGACGGTCGGCCGCTCTTGGCTGGCGGACCTCGTACCGAATGCTGAACAACCCCAACATCAAATATGACTACTCTTCGGACCGCGATCTGATGAGCAAGGGAACCGTGATCGGAGGGATGAAGCTCGGAGTCGAGACGAATCGAACCGAGAGCCTGTCCGCGAGCTACTCGTTTTCGGAGGTGACCGGAGGGCTGGCCACGCACCCGATCGGTCGCGTGCTGGCGACGGTGGTCAACGACGTGATCATCAAGCTCAGGCCCAACCTCGGTTGGTCGAGCCGCTTCAACGGACGCACGGTATTGACCAGCACGACCGAGACCATTCGCCCGCGATCGGTCAATAACTCGGCCCGAACCACTGCACGCATCACGTTTCCGCTCAGGAATTTCATCTCGGGGGTGAGCTCGAAGGTCAAGGGTCTGGCGAAGGAGGAAGGGACCGAGACGAAGCGGGCGGAGGTGGAAGAGACGCGGAGGGGCCGTCAGGCGGCTCCGCCGGCGCACGGTCGGCGCCCCGGCGGTGGGCCGCGGGCGGGTGGGGGCCGTCGTCCGGATTTGGGGCCCGAGGGAGAGCCCGGCAAGGCGGAGGAGTCAGCGCCACGGATGCCGCTCGGGGGGAGTCTGGCGTTGCAGGACATCAACGTTCAATTCTCGCGCAACCTGACGAGTAGCTTCACGAGCCTGGATCGCATGCCGTCGATCCCGTATCAGCTTGGCCTCACTCGGGACGCGGGCCCCGAGCCCGTCGCGTTGGTCGGGAATAGCTCCCAGCTCAGCGATCAGGATCAACTGGAGATATCGAGCGGCTTCAAGCTCAGGCGTATTCGCTTCGGGAAGAAACGTCTGGGCAGCACGTTCGACCTCACCGCCCGGTATACGCGCCAGGTGGGTGACGCGTCTCAGATCTCCCTCCGCGAAGATGCGTTGACGGATGACCTCGTTTGGACGAGCCGCGTCACGAACCACACCACGCTCGTGGAATGGCCGGATATTCAGGTTTCAGGGAGTTCTCTCGAGAAGGGGGTTCCGTTTCTGGAGAAGCGATTCAGGAGCATCACGCTTCGGAGCCGCTACGCGCGTTCCGAGGACGTCAGCGGCGATCAGTTCAATCCCGAGACATCGATTCGGGTCGGCGCGAACTGGACCCCCTTTTTCCAGCTGGATACCTCCTTCAAGAACGGGATGCGGCTGACGATCCGGAGCAACAAGCGCAAGAGTGAGAACATACGCAACCAGGCGGCGGTCCGATCGATCACCACGACCCAGACCGGCGACTTCGCCATCAATCTCAATCACACCATGCAGTGGAAGAAGCATATTCCCAACCCGCTCGGTCGTGGCAAGAAGGTCATTACCACGAGCGTGGATCTCTCGGTGGGGCTCGACATCCGAAGCACCAGAACCTTCACGAGCAGCAGCCCTTCGTACAATGAGGTTGTTCAGACGGACAATCGCACGTTGACGTTGTCTACGGAGGCGGGCTACAAGTTCACGCGGAATATCCACGGCACGGCTGAGATCGAGTACATCGAGCGGAAGGACAACAAGACTCTGTCCCGCACATCCCGCTCGTTGGGACTGACCCTGGCGGCGACGTTTCAGTTCTAGCTTCCCGCTTCGGTCCTTGGCGCGGGGCGCGGATCGGCATAAGGATCATCATATCCGCCCGGGGCCTTCCCGGGCGCAAACGGATCCGATTGGAGAGAGATGCACAGGTTAGGTGTTTGGGTGATGGTCATCGCGCTCTTTGCGGTCGTGACCGCAGGTCAGGCGACGCCCTCGTTCGAGGGTGAGCGGGCGTTCGGACACATCGAAGCGTTGTGTGAGCTGGGGGCGCGCGTTCCCGGCTCGCCGGCCCACGAAGCCGGGTTGCGGTACATTCTGGCGGCCGTGGACCTCCCCGGGGCCCGGGTGCAGACCCAGTCCTTCAGCGGGAGAAGGCCGGACCGGGGAGAACCGGTGGAGATGGCGAACATTCGGGCGCGGTTTGGCCCGGAGGGTGCCGCGTTGGCGATCGGAAGCCACTGGGATTGCCGGTACGTGTCGAACCTGGAGCCGGATTCGACGAGACGGGGTGAGCCGGTCCCGGGCGCGAACGACGGCGCTTCAGGCGTTGCCGTCATGCTCGAGCTGGCGAGATTGCTGAGTGCGACACCGCCACCAAGGCCGGTCGAGTTGCTCTTCTTCGACGGAGAGGACCAGGGAACAGACGAGCACCCCGAGCTGTGGATTCAAGGGTCCCAATACTATGCGAGCCAGATGGGCGATGACCGGCCGTCGGGACTCATCCTCATCGATATGATCGGCGACCGGGATCTGGAGATCCCGCGTGAAGGCTACTCCGACGAGCACGCCGCCGGCCTCGTAGACGCCGTCTGGGACGCGGCCGCGCGCCTCGGTGTTCATGAGTTTGCCGACTACGTAGGGGAGCACATCATCGATGATCACGTTCCGTTTCTCCAGGCCGGCGTTGATGCTGTCTGCGTGATCGATTACCAGTATTCGAAATGGCACACGCGTTCTGATTTACCTGAAATGTGCTCGGCGGAATCGCTTGACAAGGTCGGGAGAGTTCTCGTCGATTTCATCTACGGCCCTTGACGGGCAATCGCACACATCCCTTTAATTCCCAATTGTTTACGAATTAGGCCCTTGCACGGAATGTCCGCATGTTGTAGGGTGTCTCCGAGTGGACTTGGGCCACTCTATTTTTTGCTGTGCGGAGACGGTATTGTGGATCTGAGGCAGCAGCTGCTCGAGCTTCTCGAGCCGGCCTTGGCTGAGGACTTCGTAGACGTTGTTGACGTTCAGATCGTCGCTGAAGGACGTCGGCGTATCGTGCGTCTTCTGGTGGACCAGCCGGGGGGCGTCGGGATACATGACTGTGCGAACATCAGCCGGCGAGTCGAGGCGATCCTCGATACCGAGGACCTCATACCGTTCCGCTATGTTTTGGAAGTGTCGTCTCCCGGGTTGAACCGGCCGCTCCGCAAGCCTGAGCACTTCGAACGTTTCACCGGAGAGCGGATACACATTCAGATGGTTGACACCTTCGGGCCGAGGCGCCGCTTCTCGGGGAAGCTGCTCGGCCTGGAAGAAGGGTTGGTCTGTGTCCTTCCGGATGGGGGGGAGACGGTCCGGCTGCCTTTCGATTCAGTGCGTTCGGCGCGGGTCGAGATTGACCCGTGGAAGAGGAGAGAGTGACGTCATGAACTATGAGCTTCTCGAAGCTCTAAACCAAATCGCTCGCGAAAAGAACGTCGATCGAGAGGTCCTTGTCGAGACGCTGATCGCAGGGCTCTTGTCCGCCGCTCGAAAGCGATACGGGCTCTCGGCGAATATCGACGTCCACTTCGATCGCGACCGTGGACGCATAGAGGCGAAGCTCATCCGGCATGTGGTGTCTCAGGTCGAGGATGAATCGCTCGAGGTTTCTCTGGAAGATGCGCGCGAAGCGGACTCGAAGATGAAGATCGGGTCCGAGTTCCACACGGAGCTGGACATCCAGGAGTTCGGCCGGGGGGCCGTGACCGCGGCAAAGCAGGTGCTCATTCAGCGGGTCCGTGAGGCTGAACGCGAAAAGGTTTACGAGGAGTTTCAGGATCGAGTCGGTGAGCTCGTTCGTGGAGTCGTCCAACAGGTCGATCGCCGAAACGTGCTGGTCCGCGTGGATCGCACCGAGGCCATTCTTCCCGAACGGGAGGCCCTTCACCGCGATCGCTTCTGTCAGGGCGAGCACATCACCGCGATGGTGCTCGAGGTCGATCGCCAAGCGAAGGGGCCTCAGGTCATTCTGACACGAAGTCGGCCCGATTTCCTGAGACGGCTGTTCGAGAGCGAGGTACCCGAGATCAATGAGAAGATCGTCGAGGTCCGCTCCATCGCGCGCGAGCCGGGCAGCCGCTCGAAGGTTGCCGTCTTTTCGCACGATGATCGTGTCGACGCGGTGGGTGCCTGCGTCGGTGTGAAGGGATCACGGGTGCAGAACATTGTTCGCGAGCTGGGCGGAGAGCGGATCGACATCGTGCCATGGTCGTCTGATCCTGCGCTTTTCGTGACTCGCGCTCTGAGCCCGGCGAAAGTTCAGCGCGTTGATGTAGATGAAGAGAACGGAAGCGTAACCGTCGTCGTGGTCGACGATCAGCTCTCACTGGCGATCGGCAAGGGCGGACAGAATGTTCGTCTGGCGATGAAGCTCTCCGGCTGGAGCATAGACCTCGTAAGCGAGGGTCAGGCGGCGGAGAAGAGGGCGCTCGAGGAGATCGCGGATTTCGATCTCGAGGGGATTTCGGACCGACTGGGTCCCAAGTTGACTGAGCGCCTCATCCAGGCGGGACTGGAGACCGCGCGGGATATTCTCCACACGACACCGGAAGCGTTGCAGGCAATCGAGGGCGTGGGGCCCAAGAGCGCCGAAAAGGCGTTAGCAAACGTTCGCGAATGCTACGAGGAGAAGGTCGAGGCCTATCGCCAGGAGCGTGAGGCCGCTCGAGCGCTGGAAGCCGCCAAGGCGGAAGATCTCGAAGATGACGAGGAAGAGGAGCTCGAGACCGTCGACGCGACGGGTGCCGATGGGCAGGACGCCGCTCCTCAGGAAGCCGACGAGGGCGACGGAGTTTCGCTCGCGGAAGATGAGGTCGCGGAGGACGATTCGCCGGAGACGGAATCTTCGGCGGACACGGATGTTTCCGAGCCAGCGTCGGAAACGGAAACGGACGCGGACGCAGGCGACGAAGAAGAAGCCGTTGCGACCGCGGCCGGACGCGTCGCCGGGGCCGATGAACGGGATGAAGGTGATGTCTCTGAGAGCGTTGGGGCAGCAGAAGAAACCAAGCGGGAAGGCTCGTAGATTCGAGCTCGACCGCGTTCTGACAGGACGGGGGTGAGGACGTGAAGAAGGTGCGTGTTTACGAGCTGGCGCGGGAGCTTCGTCTCTCGAGTGAAGCGCTCGTGAAGATGCTTCGTGAGATGGAGATCCCCGTCAAGAGCCACATGAGCACCGTGGATGAGCCAACTGTGGTTGGCGTACGGGATCGTCTTCTCAAGCAGCGTGAGGCCGTCAAGAAGGACACCGAGCGCAAGCAGAAGGTGCAAGCCGAGATCGCAAAGAAGCGTGAGGAGTCGAAGACCGGGGCGGAGGCGCCCGGTCGCAAGCGCGATCGCAAGCGCCGACGGGGGCGCAGGCGCCGCCAGGTCGATCAGGCCGCGGTCCAGCGAAGCGTGAAGCAAACGCTGGCGACGATCGCCGGTACCGGCAAGTCCCGGAGGAGGCGGAAAGAGGCCCACGACGAACATGGGGACGAGCCTGATGTTCAACGAGTCACCGAGTTCGCCACGCTGGGCGAGCTCGCCAATCAGCTGAGTGTCGAACCCACCGAAATCATCAAGTTCTGCATGGGGCTCGGCATGCTCGTGAACATCAACAAGCGGCTCGACCGCGACGCGATCGAGCTGATCGGCAATGAGTTCGGGCAAAAGATCGAGTTTGCCGAGGAGTACGGCACCGAAGTTGTTGATGCGATTCAGGAAGAAGAGGTCGACGCCGAGGAGCAGGGGCGACCTCCGGTCGTGACGATCATGGGGCACGTCGACCACGGCAAGACCTCGCTCCTGGATCGAATTCGTCGCAGTCGGATCGTGGCCGGAGAGGCCGGCGGGATTACTCAGCACATCGGCGCATACGAGGTCGAAGTGGAGAAGGGGCGTATCGTATTTCTGGATACCCCCGGACACGAGGCCTTCACGACGATGCGAGCACGCGGAGCCGAGGTGACCGACATCGTCGTTCTCGTCGTGGCCGCCAACGACTCGGTAATGCCGCAGACGGTCGAGGCGATCAACCACGCCCGTGCCGCCAAGGTCCCGATCATCGTCGCGGTCAACAAGATCGACCTCCCCGAGTCGGACCCGGCAAGAGTCCGGCAGGATATCTCCGCCCAGGGGCTCGTCCCGGAGGAATGGGGTGGAGAGACGATCTTCGTCGACATGTCCGCAAAGACCGGTGACGGGATAGACAAGCTCCTCGAGATGATTCTCCTCGTCGCGGAGATGAAAGAGCTCAAGGCATCGCTTGAGCGGCTCGGTCGAGGGGTCGTTGTGGAATCGCGTCTGGATCGCGGACGCGGTGTCGTCGCGACGGTTCTCGTGCAGGACGGAAAGCTCGAGGTCGGTCAAGCCTTCGTGTGCGGCGCGCAGGGCGGAAAGATCAAGGCGCTCTACGATGACCAGGGTCGCAAACTGATGGAAGTCACTCCGGCGAAGCCGGTGGAGCTCTTGGGTTGGGAGGGCATGCCCAACGCGGGAGACGTGCTGCAGGTTCTCAGACACCAGCATCAGGCGCGCGAGATCATGCTGAGGCGCCAGCAGATCCAGCGCGAGCACACGATGCGACGCCGCCAGACCGTCAGCCTGGCCAATCTCCACACGCAGATCCAGAAGGGCGAGGTGCAGGACCTCAATGTCATCGTCAAGGCCGACACTCAGGGGTCCGTCGAGGTGCTGTGTGACTCGTTCGAGAAGCTCTCGGGAGCGGAAGTGAGGGTCAACATCGTTCACCGCGGCGTCGGCAACGTCAACGAATCCGACGTCTTGCTGGCGGCGGCGTCCAACACGCTCGTATTCGGCTTTCACGTCAAGCAGGCGCCGAAAGCAGGCACCGTGGCGGAGAAAGAGCACGTCGAGGTGCATATCTACGATGTGATCTACGAAGCCGTCAACGACCTCAAGCTGGCCATCGAGGGCATGTTGAAACCCGAAGAGGTCATCAAGGTTACGGGAACGGCCGAGGTTCGTGAGATCTTCCGGATCCCGCGGACAGGGGTGATCGCGGGATCCTTTGTATCAACGGGAACCGCGAGTCGTACCGACCGCGTGCGGCTCGTCCGCGAAGAAGAGATCGTCTTCGACGGCAGAGTCAGCTCGCTCAAACGGTTCAAGGACGACGTCAAGGAGGTCCAATCGGGCCTCGAATGCGGGATCGGGATCGAAGGACATGACGACGTCAAGGTAGATGATCGGATCGAGTTCTACACGATCGAGCAGGTTCTCAGAAAGATCACGGAACAAGCGATCTGATGTTCGTGGGTGTTGCAGAGCTAGCGGTGATCATCCCGCACAGTGGTTCGCTGAAGGCCAAGCGGTCGGCCCTGAACTCCATGAAGGGCCGGATCAAGAGCCGCTTCAACGCAGCCGTGAGCGAAGTAGGTGGCCAGGATCTCTGGCAACGCGCGACTTTGGGAGTGTCTGTTGTCGGCAGCGACCCCGGTATTCTGGAGGAGACCCTCCGGGCGATCCGGCGCGTCGCCGAGGGCGTCGAAACGGCCCGCATCGTAGACTTCAGGGTGGACGTCGTGCCGTGGCCGTGCGGGAGTGGGGACTAGGGTGTGGATCGACACCGCAAGCGAGTGGAAGACCAACTTCGGAGAGTGCTCTCGGAACTCATCACCCGGCGGCTGCGCGATCCCCGGATCGGCATGGTGTCGGTGAGCCGTGTGGAGATGAGTTCGGATCTGAAGTATGCGAACGCGTTCCTCTCGATCCTTGGCGAGGACCACGAGGTCGAGGAGACGCTGAAGGGCGTGCGACACGCCGCCGGGTTCCTACGGTCGGAAGTGGGCAAGGTGATGCGGCTGCGTCACACGCCGGAGATCCGCTTCCACCACGACGATCGGTTGGATGCCCAGGCACGGATCGAAGAGATCCTACGGGAGGCCTCGGGCCCGGCGGACGAGACGGACGAGACGGACGGAAGAGAGCACGATTGGTCATGAACCGGGTCAATCTAGGGACGCTCGGAGATCGGGTGCTCCTCGTCGACAAGCCGGATGATTGCACGTCCCACGACGTCGTTCTCGCGCTCAGGCGGCATCTGGGATGCCGGAAGATCGGCCACGCGGGAACTCTGGATCCGTTTGCCACGGGACTGCTTCTCGCCCTCGTCGGACGGGGGACGAAGCTGTTTCCGATGCTCTCCTGCCTGGACAAGGTTTACGAGGGTGTTCTGGCTCTTGGGGTGGAAACGACGACGGGCGATCCCCAGGGCGAAACAACCTCAACATGTTCGACGCACGAGGTGACGCGCGAAGAAGTTGAAGCGGTGGCGCGTGCGGTCGAGGGGGTTCAGGAGCAGGTCCCGCCGATGACCTCGGCGGTCAAGCATCACGGGCAGCCGCTCTACAAGCTGAGTCGACGGGGGATCGAGGTGGAGCGGCGTCCGCGGACGATACGGATCAGCCGTTTCGAAGTGTTGGGTTTCGAGAACCCGATGGTCTCCTTTCGGGTTCACTCATCCAAGGGGATGTACGTGCGGTCGCTGGCGCTGGACTTCGGTCGTCAGCTCGGGGTGGGCGGCCATCTGATGTCGTTGCGTCGCACCCGAATCGGTGCATTCGCGATCGAGAATGCCGTGACGATGGAGGCACTGAAGGAAATCGAGCCCCGCAGGGTGTTGGGCGAGTACGGGCTGGCGCTCTCCGACGCGCTCGTAAGCGTCGCGGCCGTTCGCCTGAGCCCGAGTGGAGTCCGAAAGGTCCGGTGCGGCGTGTACCCGACGCCGGCCGATCTGTTGGATTTCGATGCTGTGCCGGAACAAGGTGAATTGGTTCAGTTACTGGATCCCGAGGGGAGTTTGGTTGCGGTTGGCCGCTCCAGTGTGCCGCAGGGCAGCCGGGTTCCGTCGACCCGGATCGAGCTGGTGCGGGTGATATAGTCTTTGAGGGTATGACGGGTGGAACACGATGATTGAGCGAATACTGAATGTTTTCCTTTCAATCGGCGTCTTCGATGGCGTGCACCTGGGACATTCCGCCATTGTGCGCAAGACGGTCTCGTACGCCGAGAAGGTGAGCGGATCGAGCGTCATCCTGACATTCGATCCACATCCCGATGTCGTGTTGAGGAAGAAGAAAGCGGTTCCGCTTCTCACCACGACGAGTGAGAAACGAGAGCTACTGCTGAAGCTGGGAGCGGACTACGTTGTCGTGCTGCAATTTAACCCTGAAGTCGCCAGCCAGAATGCCGCGGAATTCCTGGCGCGGGTCATTCTTCCACGCTTCGAGGTGCGACGCCTCATCGTGGGAAAAGGGTTCGCGATGGGGAAGGAACGCAAGGGTGACCTGAGCGTTCTCCGCAGCATCGGTCTGGAGTGCGACTTCGACGTGGTCGAGGTCCCTCACTCGAAGGTGGAAGGTTCTCGCGTATCATCCACGCGCATCCGCCGCTCGCTGGTGGAAGGCCGCGTCGTGGAAGCGGCGAAGTTCCTCGGACGACCCTACTTTCTCCGTGGCGTCGTCGTGAAGGGCAAGGGCCGCGGCCGGCAACTGGGCTTCCCCACGGCGAACCTTCGGATCGTTCCCGAGCGGGTTCTGCCGGCGCGCGGAGTCTACGCCGTGATGGTGACCAAGGGGACGCTTCGCTCGAAGGCCGTGGCCAACGTCGGCACACGCCCGACGTTCGGAGGCCAGGACATGAGTGTGGAAGTCCATCTTATCGACTACGATGGCGATCTTCTCGGCGAAATGCTGCACGTGGAGTTCATGCAGCGGCTGAGACCCGAGCGCCGCTTCAAGAGTGAGGCCTCGCTCCGCTCTGCGATCGTCGATGATGTCGCCAACGCCCGAGAGATTCTCGAGGAGGAGGTTGTTCGCCAAACCTAGTCGCGAGCGGATCGCGATGGGATCGGCCGACATATATAGGTCCTGCGCTTCGGGTCAGGGAGGCGCTTGGGTCATCTGGAGCCTGACCGTCGGTCGGCGATGCCGGCCCGTTCCCGCGTGAAGCGCGGGGGCGTTCACCAAGCGTCTGAGGAGGATGCAGAAGGTGGCACTAGACAAGGATCAGAAGCTGGAGATCATCGGCCGCTACCGTCTACACGACAAGGACTCGGGATCACCCGAGGTCCAGGTGGCACTGCTGACCGAGAAAATCCGCCAATTGACCGAGCACTTCAAGGTGCACAAGACCGACCACCACAGCCGCCGCGGCCTGCTCAGGATGGTAGGGCAGCGGCGCCGGCTCCTGAACTATCTTCGCGAGACCCGAGTCGAACGATACCGAACCCTGATCAAAGAACTAGGGCTGCGGCGCTAGCGCGAGGTGCCGTATGGCTACTACCCTGACGTCGCGGTCGAGAATCGCTCGACCGGTATCGACGAAACACGCGCGCGCACTACAGGAAGGAAATGGTGAAGAGAACAATGGAGCCAGTACGAGTTTCATGTGAGCTTGGCGGGAAAGAGCTGAGCATCGAAACCGGCCGTATCGCGAGACAAGCCGGAGGCGCGGTGCTGGTGAGCCTCGGGGACACCGCCGTGCTCGTGACGGTCTGCGCGTCGAAGAAGGACCGTGATCAGGACTTTCTTCCTCTGTTTGTGGATTATCGAGAGAAGACCTATGCGGCGGGCAAGATCCCCGGTGGGTTCTTCAAGCGCGAGGGCCGTCCCACGGAGAAGGAGACGCTGTCGTCCCGCCTCGTGGACCGTGCGATCCGGCCGTTCTTCCACAAGAGCTTTCGCCGGGAGATCCAGATTCTCTGCAACGTGCTCTCCGCGGATCAGGAGAACGATTCCGACGTTCTGGCCCTCATCGGCGCGAGCGCGGCGCTCGCCATCTCGGAAGTCCCCTTTTCCGAGATCATTTCCTGCGTTCGAGTAGGGAAACGTGACGGTGAGTTCATCATCAACCCGACCTTTTCGGAGCTGGACTTCAGCACGATGGATTTCGTCATCGCGGGAACAGAAGACTCGGTCGTGATGGTCGAGGGCGGCGCGAACCAGGTCGACGAGTCCGAGGTGGTCGATGCCCTTACGTTCGCGGCGGAGCAGATCCGGGTGATCAACGAGATTCAGCGTGAGCTGCGCGATCGCGTCGGCAAGGTGAAGTTCGAATGGGCCCCGCAGGAGAAAGATTCGGCTCTGGTCCAGAGCGTTCACGACCGTGCGACGGACGGATTGCGACGCGCGAATGAATGCGCCGACAAGGAGGAGCGGCAGAGCGCGATCGATGAGCTCAAGGCCGAAGTGCTTGCCGCGTTCGAGGAGTCGCATCCCGAATCCGAGGGCGAGATCCGGAGCATCTTCGGGGATCTCGAGAAGGAGCTCGTGCGGAGCATGGTTCTCGGTGAAAAGCGTCGTGTCGATGGACGCGGCTACACGGATGTCCGCCCGATCTCGATCGAGGTCGGTGTCTTCCCGCGGACGCATGGATCCGCGCTCTTCACCCGCGGCCAGACTCAGGCATTGGCGGTCACGACGCTCGGTACGTCGATGGACGAACAACGCGTGGAGATGCTCGAGGGACAGTCCTGGAAGACCTACATGCTTCACTATAACTTTCCACCGTTTTCCGTTGGCGAAGTGCGCATGATGCGAGGGCCCGGCCGCCGGGAGATCGGTCACGGCGCGCTGGCGGAGCGGTCCATCGCTCCCGTGATACCGGGCGACGACAAGTTCCCCTACACGATCCGGGTGGTGTCCGACATCATGGAATCGAACGGGTCATCGTCCATGGCGTCGGTCTGCGGGGGATCACTCTCGCTGATGGATGCGGGCGTGCCGATCGAGGCGCCGGTCGCCGGCATCGCGATGGGGATGATCAGTGACGGGTCGCGGACGGCGGTCCTCACGGACATCCTGGGCATGGAAGATCATCTAGGTGACATGGACTTCAAAGTCGCCGGCACGAGCGCCGGAATAACCGCCCTTCAGATGGACAACAAGATCGGTGGGCTCTCGCAGGAAGTGCTGGCCCAGGCCCTCGGGCAGGCGCGCGATGCGAGACTCCACATTCTCGAGAAGATGAGTGACGCGCTCGCGGCGCCGCGCCCGGAGATGTCCGAGTTCGCGCCGCGGATCACGCTGCTCCAGATCGATCCGGACAAGATCCGCGACGTCATCGGTCCGGGCGGGAAGATGATCCGGAAGATCACGGAAGAGACCGGAGCGCAGATCGACATCGATGACACGGGCACGGTGAAGATCGCCGCGCGCGATGCCGAGGCAAGTGCGCAGGCGGCTGAGGTCGTCCGCGCCATCACGGCTGACCCGGAGATCGGGCGCGCCTACAAGGGTGTCGTCAAGCGCGTGACCAGCTTCGGTGCCTTCGTGGAAATCCTGCCGGGTCGCGACGGGCTCGTCCACATCTCCGAGCTCGCGCCGTACCGGGTCGGGAAGGTGGAAGACGTCGTCAACGAGGGTGACGAGGTCGTCGTCAAATGTATCGGCGTCGACAACGAGGGCAAGATCCGGTTGAGCCGAAAGGCCATGCTGGAGGAGGCCGAGCAGCCCAAGTAGCCGCGGCCAATCGCCCGGCCCTGGAACCGGCGCTTGCCGGATCGAGTTGATACAGATGACGGTCGATGAGATCGAGGTTCCGATTCGCGTCGTTCGTGACGGTGCCGTCACGCCCAAAGCAATGACGCAGGGATCCGCGGGAGTGGATCTCTCCGCCGCCGCCGACGCGACGTTGGAGCCGGGTGATGTCGCGCGAGTTCCAACGGGACTCGCCGTGGCCATTCCGGATGGGTTCGAGGGCCAGCTCAGGCCGCGAAGCGGTTTGGCGCTAAAGCACGGGCTCGGGCTCTTGAACTCGCCGGGAACGATTGACTCCGACTACCGCGGCGAGCTGTGTGTGATCATGGTCAACTTGGGACGGGAGCGGTATCGGATCCGACGAGGGGATCGCATTGCCCAGATGGTCTTCCAGAGGGTCGTACGGCCCGTTTTCGTCGAGCAAACCAAGCTCCCCGAGACGAATCGGGGGGACGGTGGTTTCGGGCACACAGGTAGCTGACCGACCCCGGATGACCGGGCGCGGATCAGAAGTGCCGACCTGCGTGTCTTTCCCCGCGATGTCGCAACGGATCGTGGCTTCACTCCTGGTGGCTTCCGCTATGCTTCTGTGTGCGATCTTGCCGGCCGCCCACGCCGAGTCCGACACTCCGGATACGCAGCGCGACGACCTGATCGATTTCGGCCTGGATGCCGATGACGACCTGAGCATCATCGACTCGGCCGAGCGACGGGAATCGCGACTCGACCAGTTCACGGTGCGGGAGAACAGTGCGTTTTCGCCCGGTGAACGTCTGGTCTACAGTGTTCGCTACGGGTTCATCCAGGCGGGCGAAGCCGCGCTCGAAGTACGCCGGGAGGCTATGGTTGCCGGGAGGCCGTGCTATCAGATCGTCGGTACGGCCAAGTCGAGTGATTTCTTCTCATCCATCTTTCGCGTGAACGACCGCGTCGAGAGCTATCTGGACACGCTCTACCTCATTCCATGGCGCTTCGAGAAGGAGCTCAACGAGGGGAAATTCCATGCGTCCGAGCACGTGGAGATGGATCAGATCAATCGCGTAGCGACGTACCTGGACGGGCGCACCTTCGAGATGGTGCCGGAGGCCCAGGACATGATCTCGGCGATCTATCATCTGCGCACCCTAGATCTGGACCCCGGGGACGTGGTCGTCGTGAAGACGCATGCCGATCGGCAGAACGTCGACATCGAAATCCACATCGGGGAGCGGAAGCGGGTGAAGACGTCTGCCGGAGAGTTCGATTGTCTCGAGGCGCAGCCGTTTCTTCTTCTGGATACGGGTCTTTACGATCATAAGAAGGGCAAGTTGCTCATGTATCTCACGGATGACGAACGAAGACTCCCCGTCATGTTCAAGATCAAGGTGTTCTTCGGGTCGATCGTGATGAGCCTGTCGGAGCTGTCGCTTGCGGAGGACTCGTGATGGGGCGCTATCCCGAGTTGGACCCGTCCGAAGTCCGGCCGATCGCGTTGAGCGAACGGGAGAGCCTCGTCTCGGTCGACTCGTTCGTCGACGCCGACGGGGACGACGCCGAGGATCCGCTGGCGCACTTTCCGTCGATTCTAGCGGGGGAGACGTTGCGTCTGTTGGCGGACCGCGTTGCGAAGGCGGCCCGATCACGGCGACCCGTCGTGGTCATGATGGGTGGGCACGTCATCAAGACGGGGGTGAGCCCCTATCTCGTCCGGCTCGCGGAAGCGGGTGTAATCACGGCATTCGCCGGTAATGGGTCGGTGGCCGTTCACGATACGGAAATCGCCCTGATCGGGCGCACGTCCGAGCCGGTTGCCGACACTCTCCCCAAAGGTCGGTTCGGGATGGCCCGCGAGACGGCCGAATTCGTCAACGGGGCCGCCGCCGAGGCCGCCGATCGGCAGGAAGGGTTCGGGGAAGCGCTGGGAAGGGAGCTACTCGAGGTCCGGCCGCCGCATGTCGACAGGAGTCTCGTTGCCGCGGCGTGCCGTCTGCACATACCGTTCACGCTACATGTCGCGATCGGAGCCGATGTGGTTCATCAGCACCCGTCATGCGACGGTGCCGCGCTGGGCGAGGCCACACTCCGAGACTTCAGAATCCTCGCGGCCGTCCTTGGCGCGATCGAGGGGGGAGTCGTGCTCAATCTGGGCTCCGCCGTCATGATGCCGGAGGTCTTCGTCAAGGCTCTGAATCTCGCGCGCAACCTGGGTCATGCCGCGGGGGCGTTCGCTACGGCTAATCTGGACTTCATCCAGCACTATCGCCCCAGGGAAAACGTGCTCTCCCGCCCGACGGTCGGCGGTGGCGAATCCTTCGCGCTGACCGGCCACCACGAACACCTGATCCCACTGCTAGCGAGGGCCGTCCTCCAAAGGCTTGGAACCTAACGGCCGTCTGATCGGTTTTGTCTCAAGAAGTGCCTGTCATTTCCGAAGTTAGGTGAGAATCGGCCGAGATCTGCCACGGCGGGGGGCGTTTGACTCACCCCAACGCCGATGATAGCATTCTGGCCCGCCGGAGGCCTGGACATCCCTTTGGTGGCACTTGTCCGGTGGCAATTGGATGCATGATTGGGTGACAGTACGATGCGTCTGTACGGAATAGGCCTCTGCGTATGTCTGTTGCTCCTAGCAGGTTGCGGTGGACCCAAACCCGCGAATCCAGATCCGGGCGGGTCGCTCCTGCGGGTCCAACCGTCTGAGGCAGCCACAACGTCCGCAAGCGCCCGAGAATACCAGCTCAAGTCGGGTGATCGACTCGCGGTCGACGTCCTCACTGATCCGGCCCTGAATTCCGTGGTGGAGATCCAGATGGATGGCCAGGTCTCCGTACCGTGGGTGGGGACGATCAAGGGATCTGGACGTACGCTCGATAATCTCAAGGCCGAGATCGCCGACTCGCTCGGAATACTGCTGCGGCACCCCATGGTTGCCGTAAGCATTCGTGCGTTCGGTCCGTCTCGGGTGTATGTGACGGGAGAGGTGAACGTTCCGGGTGCCTATCCGATCGAGGCCGGACAGACGGTTCTCGGCGCGATCGCGGCGGCCGGAGGCCTTTTGGTGACCGCCAACACCCAGGAGGTGCTTCTTCTGCGCCGAACCGGGGAGGCGCAGGCGTCCGTCTACAGCGTCAACGTTCAGCGAGTGCTGAAAGGATCGGAGAAGTTTGCGGATCCCGTGATCCAGCATCAGGACATCGTCCACGTACCTCGCACGCTGATCGCGGATGTCAACATTTTCATATCGCAGTTCTTTAACAAGACTCGGCCGGTGCTCGACTTCTACCTGGAAGGGTGGGAGGCGTTTCACGTCGAGGAGCTGAGAATAGCCGGGTCTTCGCGTTTCATCAGGTAGCCATATGACCACTCGAGAAACAGAACAGCGGACAGCGGGCGCCGGAGATTTCCTGGCGGTCCTGGCCCGCCGGCGACTCATCTGGATCCCGGTGTTTCTCGTCGTGCTGGTCATCAGCCTCGTCACGTACTTCATGAGCCCCGTTCGCTATGCGTCGGCGACCCGCATTCTCGTGAGCCGGGGTGAGCGCGAGAGCAGCCTGAATCCACGGGTCCACTTCCTGAAGTGGGAAGAGGAGTTGGCGTCGGAGGTGGAGACCGTCCACAGCCAACCGGTCCGTGAAATCGCGGAACGCAAGCTCGAGAAGGCCGGGCTGCGCGCAGACGATGGTGAGCCGATCACCCTGGAGCATGGTTGGATCTCCGCGGCCCCCATCCGCGGATCGAACGTGCTCGAAATCGAGTACCGGACGGCTGACGCGGATCTGTCGGTGCATTGCGTGACCGCGATCACGGAAGCCTACATGGAGTATCGGAGGGCCACGCGGCGGACTCCGGAGATCAGCGAGTTCTTCAGTCGTGAGATCGGTCGTGTCACACAGACGCTGCAGGATCTGCGCGAAGAGAAGCGGCGCATTCTCGAGTCGGCCGGGGTCGCGAACCTGGGAGAGCAGCGTCTGGAGACGATGAAGGTCCTCAGCGAGCTCAAGGTCTCGCTGGTGCGGGTTCGCGAGCAGTTGACCTATGCGCAGGCGCGCCTGGAAGCGCTGCGGAGCTTCCGTTCGTCCGATCTCGCCAACATCGATTTCATTCCGATCTTCGTCGGTGACGAGCTTCGTGATGACGGTGGCCTGCGGAACTTCGTCGTGAAGCTGAGTGAGCTGCAGGCAAAGGAAACCGAACTCGCCAGCCGCTATACCGAGACGCATCCTGTATTGATCGAGATCCGCGAGCAGATCGAGGGTCAGCGACAGCTGATCACGCAAGCCGCGGACCATTATGAGGGCATCCTGAATGCCAAGCTCGAAACCTGGAGGGCGCGCGAGCGACATTACAGGCGCGAGGTGGATAAGCTCGAGTGGGAACTTCGGGAGTTCCCCGGGTATGAGTACGATCTCGAGCGCGTCGGCCTGGAGATCGCCACGCTCCAGGACGACTATCGTCGACTCATCAACGAGTCGACGTCCGCTGGCATTCAGAACGCCTCGGCTCCGAGCTGGACGGTTCGTCTCTATGCGGCGGCATCGGAGCCACGGCGCATTCAGAGCGGTGACATCATTCGAACGCTCGTGGTTCCGGCGCTCGCGTTGCTCATCGCCATGGGGCTGGCGTTCGCGATCGACGGGCTCGATCCATCAGTCAAGACGCCGAGTGAAGCAGAGGCCATATTCGGCGCTCCGGTCCTAGCGACCGTGCAGAACGTGGGGAAAAAGTAGAGGGAGCCAAGTCGGCCGATGTATCAGGAGTACTACGGGTTCACCGAGCACCCGTTCAACGTAACGCCGGATCCGAAGTTCTTCTATGAGAGCCAGGATCATCGGGATGCTCTCGCGTACCTCCAGTACGGTGTTCAGGAGCGCAAGGGAATCCTCGTCCTGAGCGGTGAAGTCGGGGTCGGCAAGACGATCGTCGTTCGCTCCTTCCTCCGTCAGATGTCCGATCAAGTGGAAACCGCCCTTCTCCTTTCTTCGACGCTTCCGTTCACCGAGCTACTCATGATGATTCTCGAGGACCTGGGCTTGGAGGCGCGTGGCAAGAGCAAGGGCGAGTTGCTGATGGACCTCAACGCGTACCTTCTCAAGGCCGGGGAGGTTGGACACGACGTCATCGTCGTGGTTGACGAGGCTCAGAACCTCGAGCCGGGCGTGCTCGAAGAGCTGAGACAGCTGTCGAATCTCGAGACGGATGACGAGAAGCTCCTGACGATCGTACTCGTCGGACAACCAGAGCTTGAGATCATGTTGGCCGCGCACGAGCTGCGTCAGCTGCGCCAACGAATTCCCGGGATCTGTACGATAGGTCGCTTGACGACAGTAGAGCAGCGCGCCTACGTGCGGCATCGACTGCAGGTCGTGACACCGGACCAGACCCGGGCGGCCTTTAGTGACGGAGCCATGGAATGGGTGGATCGCTTCGCGGGAGGTATCCCTCGTCTGGTCAATATCGTCTGCGACCGGGCACTGCTGCTCGGCTATGTGGAAGACCGACCGATCATCGGTCGCGATCTACTTCGAATGGCGATCGATGATCTCGAAGGAAACGGCGCTGAACCGAAACCGCGTGTTCTCATCCCGGCGCAGCAGACTTCGTAAACAGGAGGTCGGGGGCAAGCGATAGGCGGACATGATCTCTGTATCCTGCTTGGATGATTTCGGGATCCGGGCTCGCGGCAAGACCAAGGGCGAATTGTTGATGGATCTGAACACGCGTTTGCTGGAGGCGGCATCGCTGGACCGCGACGTCGTCGTCGTGCTCGATGAGGCGCAGAATCTGACGCACTCCGCCATGGAGGAGATCCGGGATCTGCACGATCCGACCCCTTGGACCGCAGGACGTGGATGCCTATATCGACCACCGGCTTCGGGTCGCGAGTGGCCCGCAGCGGGGGGGGCGATTCACGGATCAGGCGCTGGCGTGCGTCGAGAAGCACTCCGGTGGAATACCTCGGGTTATCAACATCATTTGTGACAGGGCCCTTCTACTCGGCTATGTTGCTGAGCAAAATGTCGTCGACGAATCGATCGTCGTCGAGGCCGTCCGAAAGCTCGGACGCAGTCGAGCAGTGGGGGATACGGACTCGTTGGCGGAAGCGGGGTGGCGAGCGTGAGCAAGATCTACGATGCGCTCCGAAAGAGCCAGGAAGAACGCCGGCGGGGACCGACGCCCGACGGCGAGGACACGAACGTCCGCGATGACGTGGCTGATGTCGCGCCCCCGCCTCCGGATGAGGAGCCTCCGCCTACCGCCCGCGACCGGGAGGATGACGGAAACATTATCGAGCTTCCCGCTCTCGATGGGTTCTCGCGTGGCTTCTGGAACTCAGTGCACCGTGTGACCGCATCGATCGAGGGGGCGGCGTCGGGGGAGGCGGTCAGCACGATCTTTGTCGGTGCCGAATCCGGCGTCGGAACGACGACGTTGGCGCTCGCGACCTCCCATCAGCTCACGAGAGACCCGGGTGTCGACGTGCTGTTGGTTGACGCACACGCCAGAGAAGATACCGAGCCTGTTCTTCCGACGCGTCAGAGCGGATTCATCCAGCTTCTCCTCGGCGAGGTTCGATTGGCGGAGTCGATCGTTCAGACGACACGAAGCGGCCTGAGCTATCTGCCGCGCGGCACGGGAAGCTACCACGGGCCGAAGCTGTTCGACAGAATCGCGCCTCTCATGAAGAACCTGAGTTCAGGTTACGATTATCTAGTCCTCGATTCCGCCCCAGTCGTTATCGCCCCGGAGACGGCGAAGCTGGCGGCGCTATGCAGTGCGGCCGTCGTCGTGCTGGCCTCCGAACGAACGCCCAAGGCCGGTGCCATGCGGACGAAGCAGATCCTGGATGAACACAAGGTTCGCATACTTGGCAGCGTAATCAATCGTGCCAGAAGGACGTCACTTCTGGGTCATGGATCAACCGACCATTAAGGGACGCTGGGCCGCGCTCGGTCACGTGTGCTCGGTCGACGGCCCGTGGGTCCTTAAGGCAAAGGCATCGCATGGCGAATTCAACAGAGTCCGGTCCTCGAGGCCGAGAGTCGTCGGCGCCGCTCCGCGAAGAGCTGGAGGCGGCGCTCGACGTTCTCAGGGAGGTCGCTGGCGGTCTGCCTGCGCGCTCAGTCTTCGTGACGGGGAGCGCGGCCACCGGTGAGTGGGCGGGGCTAAGGCTCGAGGATGGGTGGCATTTCCTGAGTGATGTCGACGTCGGGGTCGTCTGGGAGCCGAGATCGCTCGATGCCGAGAATCGCGTGCGTGAGAAGGTCGTCGCGGCGCTCCGAAAGCGCTCGGAAGAGAGAGACTGGGCCCATCCTCCCACGATGAACATCGGTTTCTTCACCGTCTCAGAGCTGTCGGCGCAAGCGCCCAAACCCGGGACGCTGGAGATGATCAATCGGGCGACCGTCGTGGTCGGCGACCGCTCCATCCGCGAGCACTTTCCGCCGCTGACCGTCGACGATCTGACGTGGGAAGAAGCCGTCCGACTGCTCGGCAATCGTGTGCTGGAGCTGCTCAAGTACACACCCTCCGATCCCATTCGTCCAGCCGACTACTATCGCCTGGGCAAGATGTTCTGTGATCTCGCAACCGCGTTGCTCATTCCCGAGGGGGGGTACGTGGCGGGGTACACGCAGCGCGCCGCGCGGTTGCCGGCGATGCTGAACGAGCGCCCCCTTTCCCCCAAGCTCAGACGGCTCCGGGGACGGCTCATCGAAAGCGTGGAGTTCTGGACACGGTTCAGAACGGCGCCTGACATGGAGCTCCTGGAGGATCGCTACGGACAGGATCCGCTGGGAGAACACGCCCCCGCGCTGATCAATGGTATCTGGTGCGAGGCGCGATCCCTCATGGAAGCGTGCCTCGAGGCGTTGCTGCCGCATCGTTTGATGGACGAAAAGGGGCGCCCGTCGCCGGAGTGCCTGTCACGAACCAGCGGTTGGGGCAGTTTTCGGCAGCGCATTCGTGAGTGGCGGTGGCTCGCCCGCTACGGCGATCAATCGGCCTGGGAGATCTGGCGACGCGGATTCCGCGTGGCATTCAGGCTCTCACCGGTGGAGATTACCTACCTGATCGGCTTCATCCTTTACGTGCGAAGCGTGGACGGCCCGCCGCCATGCTATCTGGACGAAGACCTCGTAAAGTCGCTGAGCCGCTGGTACCCGCTTCCCAATGGCGATTGGTCGAGCGGCGAGGAAGTGCGCGAGGGGCTGATCCGCCTGTGGCACTTCTGGTTGCCTAGAATCTAGGGCGACGCTGCCATGGAGCGCACGACCGTCGCCATCTTCGTCGACGCCCTCGGTACCGAAGTCGCCGACACCCACGGGTTTCTCTCTGATCGTGCCGGCCGGCGCGGTCCGCTCGAGACGGTCCTCGGCTACTCGAGCTCTGCCATTCCCTGTCTGCTCACGGGAACGCTTCCGCGCAACCACGGCCATTTCTCCATGTATCGTCGCGACCTCGGTGACGGCGTGTTTCGTGGCTTCCGGCCGTTCGCCTGGCTGGCGCATCGAACGAAAGGGCGGGGGCGCCTCAGGCGCTGGATCAAATCCCGGTTGGAGCGCAGCATTGACGGCTACTTCGAGCTCTACGACATTCCGCTCGATGTCCTGACGCGGTTCGATCTTTGCCAACGCCGCGATATTTTCAGCCCGGGCGGACTCGCGCCGTCGGAATCATTCATCGACCTCCTGCAAGAGTCCGGCCTTTCCTACCGGATCTGGTCGTGGCGCGACGACGAAGAGACGTCGTTCAGAGAGCTGGTCGCGGACGTCGGAGAGGGCGCGAATCGTCTGCTGATGCTCTATACGGCCAAGCTCGACGCACTGATGCACAGCGTCGGGGTCGGTGCCGCCGAGACCAAAGCGAAGCTGGATGAATACGGCGAGTGGATCGATCGGATAGAGGTCGCGGCCGCCGGGCGGGAGCTTCACCTTCTGGTCTTCAGCGATCACGGCATGACGGATGTCGAAAAGGCGCACGATCTGCACGCGGCTCTGGATGCGACGGGCCTGGAGATGCCCAAGGACTACCTTGTCTTTACGGACAGCACGATGGCGCGCTTCTGGTTCTCGTCGGCCGATGTCGAGCGCCGGGTTCGCGACGCGCTTCCCGGGACGGCCTGGGCCCGCTGGCTGACAGACGAGGAGTTCGTAGCGTACGGCGTCGACTTCGATGACCGGCGATACGGGGAAGCCATCTATCTCCTCGAGCCGGGCCACGTCATCGCACCTTCCTTCATGGGGACGCGCGCCTGTGCGGCGATGCACGGCTATGGTCCCGAGGACCGCACCTGCAAGGCCTGGCTCTACACATCCTTCGCGCCCGATCCCGCGCCGAACTCCATCCTCGACCTGAAGCGTCTCTTTGCCGGCGAGATCGTTTGGCTGCGCGGCGGCGGGGAGGTGGCGAGTTGACGGCCAACTCGGGAGATGCCATCGCCCGCACAGCCCGCCAGGCCGGCGGCGCGATGGGTTACGGTGTGGCGCTGAAGGCGGTCAAGTTCGTCCTGGCCATTCTCTCTTCCGTGTTCATCGCGCGGATTCTGCAGCCGGCGGAGTACGGGATCTACGTCTGGCTCCGCATGGTTCTCGCGCTTGTCGGTGGGGTTGCGTCCGTGGGGATGGCCCAGGCCATCCTGCGTTTTCTGCCGGAGGTGAAGGTCGGAAACGACCCGAGCGCCATGCGCCGACTGCTCTGGTGGGCCATGGGCCTGCAATTGGGAGGTTGGGCCGTCTGTGTCGGTCTGACGATCCTGCTGCGCCCGTTTCTCACGGGTCTGTTGACCGAAGCGATCTATCTCGTCGTGCTCCTGGGGCTGTACCTTCTGATCGCGGAGCTGCTCTTTCAGATCACCACTCAGATCTATCACGCGCTGATGCAGATGCGGCTCTATGCGGTCATCTCGGTCGTTTCCCACGTCGTGCTGCTTGGAGCACTCTGGATTCTGCTGCACCCGACGGAGCCGGGTGGCTTCGCGCGGGGTGACGGCACCCGGCTCGTCCTGTGGGCGGCGGCGATCTCGAATGTCACCGGCTTCTTGCTGCTTGCCGTTGCGCTACGAGGCCGCCTCGCGCTGACCCACGACAGCGACACGCCGCGCATGGGGGCATCGCGTCTCTTTCGCTACAGCCTCCCGTTCGCCGCGATCGGCGTGCTGCAGCTCGTGGTCTGGCGGCAGTC
>CAZAMP010000006.1:0-114312 GCA_964486455.1 uncultured bacterium
GTCAGGACAGATAGACGTCGTCCGCGCGGATATCTCCGGCGTCCGTGGCGCAATCGGGCCGGACGCCACTCTAAAGGTCATCCTGGAGACGGCCCTCCTCACGGAGGACGAGAAGCGCTCGGCGGCCGCGATCGCCGTCGAATGCGGCGCCGATTTCGTGAAGACCTCCACCGGTTTCGGGCCGGGCGGCGCGACGATTGCCGACGTGCGCCTGCTTGCCGAGACGGTCGGTGATGCCGCTCGGGTCAAGGCCTCAGGCGGGATCCGAGACCTAGACACCGCGCGCGGGATGGTTGATGCCGGGGCCCGGCGCCTCGGGACGAGCTCGAGCGTGGCCATCGCGCGCGCCGAGCGCCTGGGCGGAGCAGCGCCCCGAAATCCATTGCAGGCCGTCACATAACCGCCTAGACTCCGGTCACAGAACGCTCAGACCCCAACCGACGTTACCAGAACAACTTGAGGCAGAGGGGTGATGATCCGCCCGCGTATTCTCCCTGTCATCGCGCTCGCTCCCTTGCTCTTCGTGGCCGCCGCTCTCGTGGCGTCCGCGGCCTATGCGGAGGGCACGGGCATCCTGCGTGGCACGGTCCGAGCCGCCGACACGAACGAGCCGCTCCCGTTCGCCAACGTCTCCCTGCTCGGTACAAACCGAGGTGCCGCTACCGAGGAAGACGGAAGCTTCACGGTCTATCTGGTTCCCATCGGCACGTACACCGTTCAGGTCTCCTATATGGGCTACGACCCGATACAGACGCCCGACGTCGCGATCGCGGAGGATCGGACCACGGAGGTCGCGATCGAGCTCCAGCCGTCGGTGGCGGCGACCGTCGGCGAGATCACCGTGTACGGAGACCGCCCGCTCGTCGACGTGCGCAACACCTCATCCATCAAGAGCCTTTCCTCCCAGGATATCGAGGACCTGACGATCGATCCGACACTCGAATCCGTGATCGGGCAACAGGCGGGCGTGACGGTCCAGGACGGCGAAATCCACATCCGAGGTGGCCGGGCGGACGAAACGCTCATCGTGGTGGATGGGGTCGCGCTCAGGGACGTTGCCGGCGGCGAGGCGCTTTCGAACGCGGTCAGCGCGACGTCGGTCGCCGAGATGAACATTCTGAAGGGCGGCTGGGACGCAAAATACGGCCAGGCCATCAGCGGGATCATCGAGGCGACCATCAAGGAAGGAACGCGGCGCTTTCATGGCCGAGTCAGCTACATGACCGACGCCTACCTCGGCAATGAAAACCTCGACTACTTCAACTTTCAGCTGGAAGGGCCGAACCCGATCTTCACGCCCATCGCGAAGATCTTCGGTCTCGACAAGGCCCAGGCGGCAACGTTCCATCTGGATCTGGCAACCGAGCTGAGCGACACGTATCTGCCCAGCATCCGAGACCTCGGCACCGGCGCGCGGCTTCGCTCAGGCTATCGCGGCTCTCTCTTCGGAGACAGCTTCGAATACGGATCGTTCTTCGCGCCGAGAGGTGACAACAACTGGCGCGTGACGATCAAGTCCAGCTGGACGTTTCACCCCCAGCACAAGGTGAGCGGGACGTTCATCAAGTCGATCGGCTTGAGCGGTCTGTTTCAGGCTCACGACATCGGCGACATCAATCGCAACATTACATCGTATCCATGGGCGTGGAGTCGCCGATTGGACCATCACTACACGGTCGCCGAGGACATCTACCTCTTGTCCCTCCAGTGGCGACACACACTGTCGGATGAGATGTATCACCGACTCCTCTTCAAATCGCGCTTCAACTCGGTGCACCGGGACGTCGCGGGAAAGCACTGGAGCGAGTACGAAGAACCGGATGAAGGCGGCGCGCAGGAATCCGGGCTGGGACATCCGTACTTCGTGGACACCGGCGATGCTTCCGACTACCGGGACCGGTACGCGGACCTCTACGGTCTGGACTGGGAGCTTGTTCGCGAGACCGAACATCACAACATCTCCGTCGGTATCGAGGGCACATACGAGGACGTTCAATACTTCAGCCTCGACGCGGCTTCGGTCGGCGAGGAGAAGCCGCTCGGCGACGAATACGACCTCTTCCATGTCTATCCGTCCACCGGGAGCTTCTACATTCAGGACCGCATGGAATACCCGGGGATCAACCTCAAGATCGGGCTTCGCGGCGACGTCTTCTTCCCCGGCGAGGGCATCGAGAAGCTGTACGACAATGCGGATCGTCCGGGGTTCGACGAAGTGACCCGCCAGGAGTTCATGGATCGAACGCACGGAATGTTCGGGCGTCGCTACAAGATGCGCTGGAGCCCCCGCCTGGCCGTGAGCCATCCGATCAGCGATCGGAGTCACATCTTCTTCAACTACGGCCGATTCACCCAGTGGCCCACGTATTTCTACATGTATGCGAAGACAGGCTCCATCTCGAGCGAGGAGTTCCCGCAGGTCGGCAACCCGAATCTCGATCCCGAGGTTTCCGCGCAATACGAGTTCGGCGCGGGCCACAAGTTCACCGAGCGCTTCTCGCTCAGGGCGACAATCTTCTACAAAGACATCTACGACTACCCGACCGCGGAGGAAACGACGGTCGGCATCAGGACGACGCGGCGTCAGACGTTCTTCGTGTACCGAAATCTCGACTACGCGAGATCGCGCGGCCTGGAGATCGAGCTGCAGAAGCGGCGCTTTCGCCACACGTGGTATTCGTTCGGGTACTCGTACTCCGTCGCCACGGGAAAATCAGGAGATCCCAACAACCTGAAGCTGATCCAGTCGCTCGGAGGTGACGCGCGCGAAACGCCGCTCGACGAGCAGTTCATGTGGTGGAACCGCCCCCACAAGCTCACGCTGTCCGCCGGATATGAAGTGGGCGGCGACCAGACGCCGCCGCGTCTTTTCGGGGTGCGACTGCCCCGAGACTGGAAACTCAGCCTCTACTGGATGCTCCAGAGCGGTGAGGCTTATTCCCCGCAGACACCTCATGGAGGCGAAGCGGGCAAGGAGTATTCAAAGAACGCTCCGCTCGACGCCGTCATGGACATCAACTTCAGCAAGCGGTTCAGAGTCGGGGGAAGCAAGTTCACCCTATCGCTTCAGGGACGGAACATAACGAATCACCGGACCGTGCTCGACGTCGACCCGTCCACCGGCCTCCCATGGCGGGCGGGCGCCGGCCAGAACTGGGAAGCCTCGAGCAACCCCCAAACGCTTCTGTTAACCGACTACATCACACGCGAGACAAACGTCGATCCAACGGAGTTCGTGTTCGTAGCAGGTTCCCCCTACCGGATCACGGACATCAACAACTCCGTCATCCGCGCCCTCACACAAACGGCCAATCCCGCCTACGTCGCCGCGCCAAGAACGATCCGCGTAGGGCTTTCCTATGACTGGTAGAGGGCTCGTCATACTGGCGGCCTTGACCGCCCTGGTCGCGTTCGCGGAAGCCGATGCGGAAACCCGACTCGGCGGGCAGCGTGCGGGCACGAGTTCCGCCACGTTCCTCAAGATCGCCGTCGACCCGCGGGCGGCCGCTCTCGGCGGCGCCTCGGTCGCCGTTGCCGAGGGTATCGCCTCCCTATCAACGAACCCGGCATGCCTCACGACACTCCGCGATCCCGAGGTCATGTTCGCCTACGTGGAGTGGCCCGGCGACGTCGACTACACCTACTTCGCGGTCGGCAACCACTCACTCAGGCTCCGCGGGACGATCGGACTTCAGCTCGGGTACCTGGGCACGGTGATGGAGGAAACAACCGAAGAGCGGCCGTACGGCACCGGCAGGAACTTCGGATTTCGCGACTGGTTCCTCGGCGTGAGCTACGCGCGGCAGTTCACGGACAATCTCTCGTTCGGGATCACGGGTCGCTACGTTCGCGAGGATCTGGCAACCGAGGTCGGCGGCCCGTCCATGCACAACTGGCTCCTGGACGCCGGCACGCTCTATTTCATCGATTTCCTCCAGACGCGGCTGGCATTCGCTATCCAATCGTTCGGACCCGAATTCGAACCGAGCGGCGACTACATCAGCAACATCACGGACGCGCCGACGAGCTATCAGGCGTTCGCTCCGCCGACCGTATTTCGCTTGGGTGTCGGCGCGACGCCGGTCACCAAAGACGAGTACACGCTGAGCACGACGCTCGAAATGAACAACTACTCGGACAGCCCCGAGACGATCAAAATGGGTACGGAGTTTTCGTATCAAGGCAAGTACCACCTCAGGGCCGGATACGACGTCTACGCCGACGCGATGAAGCTGTCGCTCGGCATAGGTGTCCACACGCAGTTCGGCTTCAGCGAGGGCGACGTGGACTACGCGTTCACCGACGCCGGCCCGCTCGGAGAGGTTCATCGATTTGCGATTCGACTCACGTTCTAGACATCTGTCGAAGCGCGTTCTCGCGCTGTCGGCCTTCGCGCTAACGGCGATCGCGTGCGCGGATCGGTTCGAGCTCCCGCCCGCACCGGAAGGCCGGGTACCCCAGGCGGGGGCCTACAACTGGAAGATCAACTGGAACGGCGTGGGCCCCATCTCGGACATGCTGCTGCAAGGTGGTGTGCTCTACGTCATCACCGAAGTCGATGGCACACCCGTCGTGCGGGCCTACCGTCCAGGCGCGACGGACCCGACGCTCAGCCCCTTCAGCGGGACATTCGACGGACTACGCCTGCCGTTGGCCCTTGCCTCCGGTCTCTACGGGGACCAGCGATATCTCTACGTGGCCGATGCGCGAGGGGCGGAGGACCTCGATCTCTTGCAGGACTGCGGCGAGGGCCTTTCGGGGTGCAGCATGCGCTTTGAGACGGTCGCCGGAGGTTCGCCGAATGAGATCAAGTCGCGGGTGATCCCGGCGCTCGAGGACACCACCGTCATTCGCTACGGCTACCGCATCGACGCGCTGGCCGACGGCGCCCGTTCATCCGTTCTCTTTGGCTCGGCCCACGGACATATCGGCATCTATCTCGAGGTGCAGGACAGTCTCTTGAAGGCGTTGCGAACCGACGGCTTCCCAGCAGACTCTCTCGCCTTCGCCTTTGGCGACTGGCACGAGATCGAGATCGTCTACGACCACGCGGAAGCCGTCTACGCCGTGAGCGTGAACGGCGACCTGCTCGGCGACGAGATCCCCGTTTATCATCCCCTTCTCGCCCCGATCGAGCGCATCGGGCTCCGGCATTCCGCCGACGAATCATCCGGGGCGATCGACGAGCTGGTTATCACCTACCCCAACCCCGACCAGGAACTCGGCGCGCCGGCCGCGCCGCGCCCGGACAGTCTGCTTCTCCTCCACCTCGCCTTCGAGAACGATGCGGAAATCGAGGACGGATGGGAGACGGGACCGTTCTTTCGCACGGAACCCTCCCCTATCGTCTACCGCTACCTGGCCAGAGAGGATGGTGGACCGATCCAGTCGTTCACGAATCCCAAGTGGAGGAGCATCGGAGGGATAACCGTCGACTCCGATCTCACCCTCTACATCGCCGTCCAGGTCCCCGACCCGTCAGACCCGTCGGGCGTCGTCTTGCGCGGAGAGGTCCATCGCTTCGGCCGCACGGGAGACCCGATGGATCCTCTCTCAGAAAGCGGAACGGGCCTGGGCTTCGTGGTCGACCCGTTGGACCTCTACTTCGACACCGAAGACCTGTTGGTCGTGGATCGATCGCAGGGCCGCGTCGCGAAGCTCGACATCGACCTTCCGAACACCGGCCTCTTCCAGATCCCGCCGCTCGGCTCGCCGGAGGCGCTGTTCGCGAATCCAGCAGACGTCGTCAGCGACGTAAACCGCTACATCTACGTCGCGGACACCGACAATCACCGCGTTCTCCGCTTCGACCCCAGTGGAGCGTTCGCCGATACGGTCCTGTCCCTCACGTTCCCAGACGACGACGGCGTCGGAGAGATACTCTCGCCGTTCGCCATCGAGGCCGACGAGGACGAGGTCTGGATCGCCGACCGGGCCGGCGGCCGCGTCGTCATCCTGAAGTACGTGGGGCAGGTTTCGGGAGGGAGCGAATGATGCCGCGGCGGACCCGCATCCAAACGACGTTCTTCGCCGTCGTCGCTTCGATCGCGGCGGCGCAGGCGACCGTCCTTCCTGCGTCAGCGCAGACCGTTCCGTTCTTCGAGCGCACGACGACGGCCGGAAACGTTGAGCTCACCGTGACCAACTACGGCCGGTTCGGAAACGACTTCCGCAGCCGGGCATCATCCTTCGTCTATCCCGCCCGCAGCGGTCACGAGCACATGACGCGCGGAGGACTCTGGATCGGCGGACTCATTGAGAACGATGAGGGTGGAGTCGACACTCTCGTCACGACATCGGTGCTGGACGCTTACGAGGGATCTTCGCTTGGCGCCGGCGCCGAGTTCACCCCCCGCGTCGACGCGTCGTGGCCTCCGCTCACCTACATCCGCGAGCGATCCGCCCTCCCCAACCATCCGTCGTGGGATGCGGAGGCTCTGGCCGACCAGGAGCTTCTCGCGGTGTTCGATGATGCCGTTCCGATCGGGAACCAAGGCGACGCCGACCCGCACGTGCCGCTGGGCGTTCATGTAAAACAAGACGTTCTCGTCTGGGGCTTCGAACCGTTCGATGCCATCGTCTTCGTCAACTACGAGATCACGAATCTCGATCCCTCGCGGGATATCCAAGATGTATACGTCGCGTTCTATTCGGAGCTGGCCACGGGCGACAAAGATGCCACGACGCGTTGGCCGCCCGGTGGGCAGTGGTACGGCGCGAAAGACATCGGGTTTGTCGACTCGCTCAGGCTCGTCACCGAGCGGCGCGTGGTCCACGACGACATCTTCGCGCCGTCGTGGTGCGGCGTACAAATGCTGGGCGCGTCACCCGGTGAGATCGAGGATCGTTCGTTCACGTTCAGATGGTGGGATTGGAATCCATCATCGAACAGCCGCGATACGGACATGGAGCGCTATGAGCTCCTGCGGGGCGGGACGATCGATTCCACGAACGCGAACGAAGCCGCGAGCGGACAGGATCCCGCCGTCCTTCTCTCAGTCGGCCCCTTCGGCACACTCGGCGCGAACCAAGCCAACAGCATCAAGGTCTCCGTGGCGTTCGTCGGCGGAGCGAACTTTGCCGACCTGGTGGAGAATGGGAATCACGCGCTGGGAGCCTATCGAAAGGGCTTCCGAATCCCCGTTCCACCTCCGCCTCCGCGCTACCTCCTCCAGCCCGGGCCTCACGAAATCACGATCCGCTGGGAGAACTCGCCGGAGCTCGCGATAGATCCCGAGACGGATTCGCAGGATTTCGAAGGCTACCGCATCTACATGAGCCGAAGCGGCGTCTCGGATGAGTTCGAGCTCCTCAAGGAAGCCGACATCGTCGATGAGTATGAGTTTCCACCCGATGACAGCCAGGAGGACATTCGCTTCAACACGGGGCTGGGATCGCTCATCGCCGATGATCCGGTCACGATCGTGGATGGTGAGGACACGCTGACCTACATGTACAAGTACGTCGTCCGCAACGTGCGCGACGGATTCACCTACTGGACCGCGATCACCGCATTCGACCGGGGAGCGCTCGAGATCGGGCCGTTGGAGAGCGGCTTGGGGCTCACGCGAAAGATGACCATACCGGGTTCCACGCCGTCCATCGGTGTGGGGGCCGATTCGAAGGTCGGCGTCTTCCCCAATCCGTACCGCGGGGACGCCGCCTGGGACGGCGAGCTGCCTCGCGACCGCTACCTCTGGTTCACGAATCTACCGCGGCGCTGCAAGATCCGAATTTACACGCTCGCCGGCGACATCGTCGACACGATCGATTTCGACGGTGAGGACTACGACGCTCGAGACGTTCGGGGGATCTACGACCCGACGGACCCGCTGCATCCGGAACTCGATCTGCCCGTGCTGCCCGGCGGCATCGCGGCATGGGATCTCATCACCGAGAACGACCAGGCCGTCGCGACGGGCCTCTATCTCTTCAGCGTCGAGGATCTCGATACGGGGAACAAGGATCTGGGGCAATTCGTGGTGATCAAGTGAGGATGAGGCGGATGACCGTTAGGATGCAAAATCGTCACGGTTCTGTGTGGTCGAATCGTCGCGCCGCGCCGCGGCTGGTGCTGTGCCTGTGTACGATAGCGGCGTTGCTCCCGTTCGTCGGCTGTGAGGCTCCCCCAGGAACGCCATTAGACAACGTGCCTCCGGAGACCTACCTCTCGATCAGTGGCGCCCAGGTCGACACCACGCACTACGTCATTCCGCTTCACTGGTGGGGCAGCGACGAGGACGGCGAGATCGCCAAGTACCAATACCGATGGGACGAGCCCTGGGCACCGGATACCAGCGATACGGTCGTCCTGATCGAAGACACGCTCTGGGTGGAAACGCGCACGACATCGCGCGATTTCATCGTCCCGGTCCAAGGCACGAACTCGAGTCCGGGCTTTCTCGTTCGAGCGATCGATGACGCAGGAGAAGCCGACCCATCACCGGGACACCAGCGCTTCTATGTCCGCAATGAGATGCCGACCATTGAGTTCGGGGAAGACCTCGCTCGCCCCACCCGTTCGCTGCCGGCGGTGACCTTTTCCCTCATCGGAAAGGATGAGGACGGAGGCGAGACGATCGCCGGCTACAGGGTCTGGTTCGAGGGACAGGACGCGGCGGAAGACGCGTTCATCTATGAGGGCGGGGACAGCGCCCACATCACGCTGCTGCCGGACAATTTCCCCGGCCCGGGAATGCAAACCGTCTTCATCCAGGCGATGGACGAGGCCGAGACGTTCAGCTCGGACACGCTGAGCCACATGTGGGAGATCATCGATGTCGAAGGCAAGCGTGTGCTCGTCATCGATCATCACCCCAACGACCATCCCGCCTCTTGGGGTCCGCGGGTCGACGCGTTCTATGCCGAGACCATTGGCGCCTCCGTAGGCTACGAACAAGTCGTCTTCTGGGATTTCGAATCGGACGGCGCCTTCCGGGCGGCGGGCGAGGTCGAGGTGGCGTTCTCGACATTCGACGCCGTGTTCTGGTACACGGGCGTCCAGATGAACATCACCAGCGTCACGACCGAGCGGGCCGGCCAGCTCCAGCTCGTGCGGGAGGGGCTCCTGGACTACGTGAGAGACGGCGGCAAGGTCTTTCTCGAGTGCACGTTCGCCTACGGCAACGGAGGCAACTACGGCGAGCCTTTCGTGCCGACCGTCTGGGATTCGGTAGAGACGTACGAATTTCTGGGGATACTCCGACCGTTCCGCAATGCGCGGGGCAACAGCAACTTCGGGATCCGCTCCGGGACCGCAATCAGCGCGAATCCGGAGTGGGGTCTCGAACCGCTCTTGTCCAAGGCCCGCATGAACTACATCGATTTCGTGCCCCTTCCACCCAATTCCGAAGCCATCGTCTGGGCGCCCCCCGGAACCGTGGAAATCGACAACGACACCACCAATCCGTTCGACTACCACTGCGCGTTCTCGCTCCCCATCGGCTCGGCGGGTGGCGAGTTCGTAAGTCTCACGTTTCCACTCGCCCTGGCGAACGCGGACACCACGGCCGGTCTCGTTCTCGAGGCGATCGTGGAGCGCTTTCTCGACTAGATTCCGCCTAGTTCGTCTCACCGGGTTGGCAATCTGGCGATCCTTGTGGTATTATTGTTGTGGTTACTTGTTTGTTTTCTTACGGTTATGGAAACGCATTCGTCGCACCGCTGTCGGCTCGGCGAACGCTCGGTCCCCAACATCCAGTGGAGGTTTCCACCCATGAAGAGGGCTCTTTTCATTTTCGCGAGCCTGTGCGCGCTGCTGGCCGTGACGGTTCCGGCGGTGCGAGGTGAGAACTCGATCTGCGACCTACAACTTGGCTACATCATCGAGGGTGAAGAGGTCGAGTGCGACGCGATCATCGTCACTGCTACGTTCTTCCACGGCTTCTACGCGCAGGAGCCCGGTGGCTGTGGTGTTCCATGGGGCAACCAATTCAGCGGCATCTTCTGCTACATGGGCTCACTTCCGGACGGCCTCGTCGAGGTCGGTGACAGCGTCTACGTGGCCGGAGCGTACGAAGAGTACTTCGACGAATCCGAGCTCGACGTCACGGCCGACAACGGCGAGGTGTTCAACTACGGACCGGCCGTCGTTCCGATCGTGGCCGAGCCGTTGACCATCACGGACGTGAACCTAGGAAGCCCCACGGCGGAGAACTGGGAAGGCGTGCTCGTCAACATCACCACGGCAAACATGTTCTCTAGCGACACGCTGCAGGCGGGCCACTGGTCGTGCCCGGGCGGCTCCATGACGAAGTGGGCCGCCGTCTCCACCGACGATCCGGCCGAATCGCTCTTCGTGAGAAACTCCGTCGCCTCACACGAGATTCCCGTGCCCGGCTCCCCAATCACCTTCGTCCGGGGTCCGATGAGCTACTACCGATGCGCCCCCAACATCATCCCCCGCGACAACAATGACATCGGCTACATCGGACCACCTAACGTCGTCTGGACCTACTCCACAGGCCCGTCGACATGTCATGTCCAGTTCAGCCGCAACGTCACGGCCGCATCTGGAGAGAATACGGATAACTACGAGTTCCTCTCCGGGCTCGCCATAACGGACGCCAACCTGGATCCGTCCGATCACAGCCTCGCGATCTTGACGACCGGCGAGCAGCTCAACGGCGCGCTCGATGAGATCTTCGTGGAGGGCGTTCAGAGCGAAGGCGGCCCCACCATGCCGCTGCCGCAGAGCTTCGCGTTCCGCACCGGCATCACCCCCATCTATGACATTCAGTACGTCGAAGATCCTGCCGTCAACGATGCCTCGCCCTATGAGGGCGACGTCGTGACGGTGATCGGGCACGCCACGAGCTCCAACATCGGCACGGGCACGTCGGACATCTACGTGGCCGACGACGAGGGCCCGTGGAACGGCATCTACGTCAATTTCACGGGCGATCAGGTCTCGCGCGGCGACAAGGTGATGGTCTCGGGTCAGGTCCAGGAAGGCTTCCAGCGGACCGAGATCGGCTGGGCCGGCTACGCCCGCTCCAAGCGCCTGGGTCCCGGCTACCATCCGATGCCGACCACGATCGGTCTCGATGAGCTGAAGTACAACGACATCGGGATTTCGGAGCCGTACGAGAACTGTCTGGTCACGATCCACGGCGCCGAGGTGGATACGTCGACGGGCGCCTTGCAGTTCGGCGAGACATATCTCGTCGACGACGCGGCACCGGCCGACACGTCAAAGTTTGACTACATCTCTTCGGGGATCGAAGACAGCTACGTCTATGTCCCGTGTCAGGGCGACATCATCGTCATGACCGGCAACGTGCGGTTCTCCTTCGGCCAGTATCACATCATCCCGCGCTATCTGGCTGACACCGCCGTGATCACTCCCGGACCGGGATGCCCCGCTCCGATCGCCGTGGGACAGGTCGAGATTCCGCTCAGCATGCATCTGAAGAACTACCCGAACCCGTTCAATCCGACCACCACCATTCAGTTTGATCTGCCGATGGAGGGCCAGGTCAGGCTCTACATCGTCGACCTTTCCGGTCGCGTCGTGCGGACACTGATCGAAGGGCTCCGTCCCGTGGGGACGAACCAGGTGATCTGGGACGGAATGGACCACGACGGACGACCGGTAGCGAGCGGGACCTACTTCTATCGCGTGGTCCTCGGCGACCAAGAGGTCACCGAGAGAATGACGCTTCTCAAGTAGACCGCGTTTCAAACGCAGATTCGGCGGTGGAGGGTAACCCTTCACCGCCTTTCTCGTATCTCTCCGAAACGCAGTGACGGCGCGTTGACGACAGGCCGAACCGCTCGGTATCCTCTAGGTATCAATGAGGTTTCAGTTTCACCTCAGCCCCGGACCCGTCATGTGCGAGGAGAGATCGACATGAGAACCTCCATGCTGCTCTGCGCCCTTGCCTGGGCGCTCGGCATGTTCGCAACCCCAGGATCCGCCAGGGAAATGCGGGAGCTCTCCCGCCCGCGACAGGCGCCCATCATCGAGCCCGTCGTCCTGGACAAGCTTCAAACCGATGAGCGCGTCCGGATCTGGGTGTTTTTCACCGACAAGGGCGTTCACACCACGAGTCAGCTCCAGCGTGCGCTTCAGGAGGCCACGGGGACGATCAACCCTCGTGCCCTCACCCGGCGCGCTCGAGTCGGAGCAACCTCCGGCATCCTCGATCTCCCCGTACCCGAGCGCTACGTGCGGGCCGTCGCTCGCACCGGCGCGGAGATCCGGCACGTGACCCGCTGGTTCAACGGTGTGAGCGCGGCGGCGACGACCGATCAGGTTCGGTCGATCGCTTCGCTTTCGTTCGTCGCCTCGATCGACGTTCTTCGAGGAGTACCGATCGAGCGCCCGGCGCCAGACGCCTTTGCGCCGCCCGACTCCAAGCAGCCGCTCGACACCGGTTCGCCACCGGCCCCTCGTCCGTTCGACTTCCATGGAGACGCGCGAGAGCAGCTCGACATGATCGGCGTGGTCGAAGCGCACGATCTCGGCTACACCGGTGCCGGCGTGCTGGTCGCGATGTTCGATTCCGGCTTCGAGCGAACCCACCCCGCCCTGGTCGAGCTTCCGCTGGTCGGCGAGTGGGATTTCGTCCAGGGGGACGGCAACACGAACGACGAAGATGGTGGCAACCCGCCGGATCTCCCGCAAGATCCCGGCCGCTGCCACGGCACGGCGACCTGGTCGACCGCGGGCGGGTACCTCCCGGGGACCATGATCGGCGGCGCGTTCGGCGCGACCTTCGCGATAGCCAAGTCGGAGTACGGTCCCTACGAGCGGCACAGCGAGGAAGACAACTGGGTCGCAGCGATGGAATGGGCGGAAGCCACCATCGGCGCCGACATCATCAGCTCATCGCTGGGCTATCGCTACGGTTTCGAAGACGGTGACGACTACACGTGGGAAGATATGGACGGACGAACCACCATCGTGGCGCAGGCCGCCAATATCGCCGATTCCTACGGAATACTGGTCGTGAACTCCGCAGGCAACGACGGTCCCGAAGAGAAGACCCTCATATCTCCCAGCGATTCGGATTCCGTGCTGGGTGTTGGCGCCGTGGGTCCCACCGAGTACGTCACGCAGTTCAGCTCCCGCGGCCCCGCCGCTCCGATGTACGAGGGCTATTCGCAGCGAATTAAGCCGGACGTCATGGCCCAGGGGTCTCGGGTCTACGGGGCGATCTCACCCGGATGCTACGGCAGCGATGAGGATGATTTCTTCGTGGGTGGCCTTCAGGGGACATCGTTCTCGTGTCCGATCGTCTCCGGCGCGGCTGCGATTTTGCTCGAGGCGAGACCCGATCTTACCCCACACGACATGCGCATGATCCTCCGCCGCACCGCGAGCAAGGATAGTCCGGATGCCACCTATGGGTTTGGAATCGTACGGCTCATGGACGCCCTCTATGAGGACGGAGTGCCTATGGAGCCGCGGAGCCCGATGCCGTTCGATGTGATCGAACCGTTCGATTTCTCGGCAACCGGCGAGACGACAGAGGATCTCCAACCGACGTTCTCGTGGTATGCGACCTCGCCCGGCCGCGATGGAGGTGACATCTCGTACTCGATCGAGATTGCCACCAGTCAGAACTTCCTCGGCGACCTGATCGTCATGGACGGCATCTCGGATACGTCGGCCGTCTTCGATACGCCGATCGAGGAAGAGGGCTTCTACTACTGGCGGGTCAAGGCGGATGACGGCGGCGGATTCCCGCGCCAGAGCCTTCGCCGGAACAGAATGCTGCGGGACATCCCGCCCGAGCCGTTCGATCCGATCTTCCCCGCCGTCGCGGACACGGTCGATGACACCCCGTTTCCGACGTTCACCTGGGAGCCGAGCTCGGACGCGAGCCCCGGCGACACGCTTCGCTACCGGCTGGAGGTCTCCACATCGAGCGATTTCGACGCCGGACTGGTCTACCGTTTCTCGAATCTCGAAGAGACGACGTTCACCCTCCCGGATACGATGCCCGGATGGGAGTTGTTCTTCCACCACTGGCGCGTCACCGCCTACGACCGCTTCGGGGCGGGGACGACCACCGAGCCGCGAACGTTTCTTCTCGGCCCCTTCCCTCCCCAGCCGTTCGATCTGCTCGGTCCCGTGGCCGGAGACAGTGTGTTCACGACGCGCCCGCAATTCTTCTGGAGCGAGTCGGTGGATCCGCACCCCAACGACGAGGTGAGCTATCGCTTCTACCTCGGCACCACATTGGATGCCATGGAGCAGATCTGGGCAGGCACGGACACGGACTACCGAGTCACATCCCTCAACTTGATCGACACGCGAACCTACTACTGGCAGATCCGCGCGGTAGACCTGCTCTCGAACGTGGCGGTCGCCGGACCCGACTCGTTCCGGGTGTTTCTGAAGCCGCAACCTTTCTCCCTCGAAGCTCCCGCCCCTGAGGACGCCGTGTACGATCCCACACCGACGTTCTCGTGGAATGAGTCAACGCACGACCTGCAGGACGAGGACGTCCAGTACACACTGAAGATCTACGCGGATTCGCTTCTCTCCGAGGTCATCATGACAATCGACGACATCTCCAAGGAGAGTTTCGAGATTGTCGAACCGTTGACGGAGTATCAGGACTACTATTGGCGCGTGCGGGCGACGGATTCCCATGATCGATCGACGTGGAGTTCCGACGCGCTGCGTTTCACGCTGCAGCCCGCGCCCGGCGCGTTCGCCCTGCCGATAAACCCCTACCCGAACCCGTATGATCCGTGGCAAGGCGCGCTTACCGTCAGCTATGACGTCCCCGTCGACATGGAGGACGAGCCGCTGGAGATCGCCGTTCACGACATCACCGGCCGCCGGATCCGCGTCATCGAGAGCGGAAAGGCGGATGTCGGCGCGGCGAGATTCGCCGAATGGGACGGGCGCACGGCCTCGGGATACCGCGTCGCTTCCGGTGTCTACTTCATCCGCGTGACGATCGGCGGCCAGGAGAAGGTCTCACGGCTGGTGCTGGTCAACGGGGCGCGATCCTAGAAGACAGGCACGCCTTCGCGCACGGGACGGAGCGATCGCTGTGGGAGGGGGACGCGCAGCGCGGAGGCTAGCCCTTCCCCTTCCACCTGGGGCGAAACCGCCCGGGTCGCTTGGGCCGCTTGGAGAGTCCTCGCATCACGCCGACAACGATGACCACGATGACCAGGCCGATCACAACGGGAAGCGAAAACGAATAGAGGCGTCCGCCTCCGAAGCTAGCGGCGGCGGCCCTCTCCGCCAGGGAGGTCTTCATTCTCATCGTCCAACTTCATCAGCTCGCGGTAGTCGATGACCGAAAGGCGGCGGCGAGTCCGCCACCGTCGATATCGATCATAGAGCGGCCGAAGTCCTAGGGCAATCTTGCCTTTGATCAGGAAGTACCCGATGGCCGCCCCGGCGAGGTGAATCAGGTGAGCCACACCGTCCGCCTGCCCGAGGTAGACGATCTCGAGTCCGATGAGGACCGCGACGAGGTACTTCGCGCGAACGGGTAGAATGAAGAAAAGCAGAACCCTGCTGTTCGGAAAGAGCATGGCAAAGGCAAGCAGCATCGCATAGATCGCGCCGCTCGCGCCGACCGTCGGCACGGGAAACGGCTGGCCGAGATGGGCGAGCGTCCAGACGATCCCGGCGCCGATACCGGTGATGAAGTAGTAGCGCAGGAACGCGCGCGTCCCCCACGTCCTCTCAACCACGCCACCGAACATGAAGAGGTAGAGCATGTTGAAAAAGAAGTGCGCGAGCGATCCGTGGAGGAACAGATAGGTCACGAGCTGCCAGACGCGTCCATGCAGAACGCCCCAGGAGCTCAGGGGCAGCCACGCCGGGTTGGCCCCCCAGCTGGTGCCGAGGAGGAGATTGAAGAAAACAAAGGCCGCCGCATTGGCGACCAACAGGAGGCGCACGCCGGGCGGGATGGGATTCCCGAATCCGAACATGGGCCCCCGTTCATAAGTGCGACCGTATCTCACCAGATGGTCCTGCGGTTCCGGGCGACTATCCCTTGCCGCCCTCGGCGAGCGTCAGCTTGGGCGCGGCCCCCTTGTCACCGGTGGTCACGCTCGGACGCTTGACCTCCTTGTCGCCCATGACGCAGTTACCCTGGAAATACGCCCCGTCTTCGATCTTTAGACTCTGCGACTGAACGTCCCCTTCGAGCCGAGATCCGCCGAGCAAAATGACGCGATCTCGGGCAGAGATCTTTCCGACCACGCGTCCGGCGATCTCAGCGGTTCCGCCTTCCATATCCGCCTTCACCAGCCCGGACTTCCCGACGACCACACTGCCCGTCACCGTGATCATTCCCTCGATCTCGCCGTCGACACGCAAGTCGCCGTCCACCTTGATCTCACCGTTGATCCGGGTTCCGTCACCGACGACCGTCTGTAGCTTCTGTGCCGTCGGAGTCGGGCTGGGGGATTGCACGTGGCGTTTTGTGTCTTGGGAGTCTTTCTTGAACATAAGGGGCCTCCTTCACCGATCTCCAATACCATGGGTGTCTCGCCCAGTCTCAACTCGTTCTTCGACCATCCGTTAACCCATCTTGAGATCGGGAAGACATTTCGGACTCGACGAGTTGGCAGTGGCGGAAGGCTAGCACATCGATTCGACCATCGAAACTCTCATCTCGCCGCCGGTCGCCGCACGATGAGCAACGTTCTATCGTCGGCCCATGCGGCCGGGCCCGCGTATTCCGCCACATCCGACATGATGGCCTCTCCGATTCGGCGCGGCCGCAGTTCCGCCGTGCGCCTGACGGTCTCCAGGAGACGCTCGGTCCCAAACGCCTCACCTTCCGGCGAACCGGCCTCCGTGATGCCGTCCGTGTACATGACAAGAACATCACCGGGATCGAGAACGGCCACCTTCTCCTGATAGTCCGCTTCGCCGAAGGCGCCGAGGACCGTCCCGCCGGTCCTGAGCCATCTCGCCTCGCCATCTCGCTTGAGATAGAGCGGGGGATTGTGCCCCGCGTTCACATACGTCACCCGATTCTTCTTCGTATCGAGGACGGCATAGAATGCGGTCACGAAGTCCGAGTCCTTGGTGCTGTCGAGCAGAAACCGGTTCACGCGCTGGATGATCTCTCGGATGGCATACGTGTAGCGCACCTCGCTGAGCAGTCCCGCGCGAAGCGACGCCATGATCAGCGCAGCCGGCACGCCTTTCCCACACACGTCCGCGATAACGAGCCCGAGCTGGTCCTTCGTGATCCGAATCACATCGTAGTAGTCGCCGCTCATCTCGATCGACGAGAGGTGTGTCCCCCAGATCTCGAATCCATGGATATCCGGCATCCGGCGCGGCAGGAAATTCTGTTGGATGTGCCGTGCGACCCGAAGCTCGCGATCGATACGCTTCTTCTGCTCACGTGTTCGTCTCGCCCATTCCCGCTCGATGGCCACGCTCGCGAGGCTCGCGAACGCCTCCAATCGCGCCATGTCGCGATTGTCGAACGCATCCACGTCATCCGCCTCGACATTGAAAAGCCCGATCACACGGCTTTCATCCGCCGTTCGGATCGGAACGACCATCTCCGATCGGGTCTGCGGGCGAGCCGACACGTACTTCGGATTCTCCCGAACGTCCGGCACGATCGTCGACGTTCCGGTCTCCGCCACCCAACCGACGATTCCCTGACCGACCTTGAGATGCAGCGTGTCTTGGGCGCCATCCGGATAGCCTCGATGTTCCAGCTGCCGGATCTGGTGCTTGCGGCGGCGAATCAGATAGATGCCCGCCGCGTCGTACGGAACGATCTTCTGCAGATGATCCAGAATGCGCCTCAGAACCTCGTCCAACTCCACGATACGACCGAGATCGACGCTAATCTGGTAGAGCAGATTGTTCTCCTCGCTCACGCGCAGCAGGCGTCCGTAGAGGAATGCGTTCGACAGCGATTGAACGACATCGTCTCCGAGCGCATCCAGCAGGTCTTGTTCCTCGCGCGTGAACGCGTCACGCCCCGCGCTCCGCGCCACCTCCAGCACCCCTCGGAGCTTCCCGCCTCGAATGAGCGGGATGACGATGAGCGGCCCGACGGAGAAACCCATTTCCGATGAGAGACGCGGCTTGAATCGCGGGTCCGTCCGAGCGTCGTCGATGAGAAGCCCCTTGCGATCAGCGATGACCTGCGACACGAATCGCCGGGTGAGTGGGTTGACCAGCCTCGGCGCGTCGATGATGACCTCGTTGTAGGCCAGGATGTATCGACCGATCGTCGTACCGGTTTCGAGCCAGAGAAGGCTCACCGCATCCGCGTCGACGGCCGACCGCACAAAATCACGGATGGCACCCAGCAGCGCATCTCGCGCCAGGACCTCATTGAACAGACGACCGGCGCTGAGCAAGAGCTGGTGATGCCGTTCGAGCACACGCCTATCCCTCAACCGTCTCTCCTCCCTGAACCAGCAACCGCCCATCCTTCCACATGTTCAGCACGCGTGCCCCCTTGATCGCGCTGGCTTCGGTCGATCGTATCGAGAGCAGGCAGAGATCCGCGCGTGATCCCATCTCGAGGCGCGGACCGTCCCGCCCGACCGATCGAGGTCCCCCGAGTGTGTAAGCCTCGATCGCGTCGGCGATCTCCAATCGCTCGGCTTCGCACGGGTGCGTCGTGGCCCCGGGTAGCCCGTACAGCGGCCCCATCGGCATCCCGTCGGATCCGAACGCCAGCGGAACCCCGGCGCGGCGAAGCGTACCAAATGCGCTCATCCGGCGCGCCCGTTTCGAACCGACGGCCCGATCACACAGACCCCCCTCCGACGACCAGCGGACGATGAAATTCGGCTGCATGGATGCCGTCACGCCGAGCCGGGCCATGCGCTCCGCATCCGCGCCCGAGATCATCTCGACGTGCTCGATACGGTCCCCCTGAACGCCCGCCTCCTCCAGCGCGTCCAAGGCCGAGCGCGTCGCGCGGTCACCGATCGCGTGGATGGCGGCCCGGAAGCCATGCTCGTGGATCGCCCTGATCACCGGCGCGAGCGTGGTGCGATCCCACAACAGGCGTCCGCTCCCACCGTCGAGATAGGGTTCCCCGACGGCGGCGGTTCTGGCCCCGATCGAACCGTCCATGAAGAACTTGAACCCGACGAACCGCAACATCGGATCCGTCAGCACGTCGACCGGCAGTCGGTCGAGATCCAGCGCATCCTTGTACTCGTGACGGAGAAAGAAAAAGACGCGGATCGGCAGCCCTTCCTTTGCGCGCAGCTCGGCCAGCCGCTTCAGGTCATCCGGTCGACCCATCTCGTGGATCTCCGCGATCCCCTCCCGTGCCGCTTCACGGATGGCAAGCGAGAGCGCCCGGTCGCGCTCCCGTCCGAGCCCCGGGAGCACATCTTCGGCCCCCATGGCCGCATCCTCGTAGAGAAGCCCTGCCTCGGAATCGACATGAGGAGATCGCTCGAAGTACTTGAGTGCGAAACGGTTCGCCGCAGCGACATGCGTGCAGACTCGTCGCGCAACGAGCGGCCGCTGCGCGACGATCGCGTCGAGGTCGCGACCAGCCAGCCACTTCCCGTCCGGCCATCCGCTCTCGTCCCACCCCTCGGCGATGAGGGTCTCCGGTCGTCCGGGGTCGTGGGTCGCCGCCTCGATGATCTGCATGGCCTCGTCTCGTGAGCGTGCGACCGACAGGTCAGGCCGGCAACGGAGAAGCCCGGTGAAGATGGTGTGGAGATGCGCGTCACAGAAAGCGGGGATGAGTATGCGGCCACCGAGATCGAGCGACGGCATGTCGCTCGGCGGAGGTTCGGCGGCGTCGAGAACGGCATCGATACGGCCCCGTCGCACGACGAGACTTCCGTCCCGCTCCCCGCGCGCGGCGTCGAACAGCCGCGCCCCGGTCAGCGCAACCGCATCCGGATCGCGCTCCCCGTGCATCGTCGACGATCCTCCCCGTTCGCAGGCGCTGCTCTCCGTCGGCGACACCCAATGCAAAACCCGGGACGAAGGCTCATCCCGGGGTGGAGCACGAAATGCCGATAGAGAGTCTATACCCAGTAGAGAATTCGACCGCAGTTCTCACAGAGTAGAAGCATGTCAGAATCGGGTCCGACACGGACCGCTGCAGTCGGCAATCCCATGAAACAACCCAAGCAGATGCGATCCTGGACGGGAACGACGGCCGTCACGTACTCGTAACGCTGGGCGATCCGTTCATAGACGACAAGGTCTTGATCCGGGATCTTTTGGGCGAGCTTCTTGCGGCTTTCGAGAAGTACGTCGAGATTCTGAACCTTGAACCCGAGTTCCTGCTCTTGCCCCGCCTTCGCTTCTCGGATCATGATGTCCAGGTTCTGCAGGGCAACGAGCATCTCGTGACGCTTATTCATGCGACCTCAACAGCTCAGAAACGTCTTCAAAGCTCGGGGCGGAGAGGAGAAGATCACGGTTCTTCTTCGACTTGAGGATCTCTACCAGGCGACCAAGAAACGGCAGATAGAGATTGGCGCGGTCATTCGGCGGCGCGACGATCAAGAAGAAGAGGTGCACGGACTTCCCATCCACCGCGTCAAACTTGACGCCCTTTGTGGAGCGCGCGAACAGCACGACCATTTCAGAGACCGCGAGCGACCTTCCGTGCGGGATCGCGACGCCCTTGCCGATTCCCGTCGAGCCGAGGGCCTCCCGCTGGCGCAGCATGTCCAGCACGAGATCGCCGTCCCTAACGAGATCGCACTTCACCAGTGCGGCCGTAAGCTCCTTGAGGATTCCGTCTTTCGACCTCGCCCGAAGCTCAGGGATGAAGTAATCGGCCTTGAAGAAACGGGTTACGTCCAACGCTGCCTGTGCCATATGTCTTCCCCCGGCAGTCCTCCGCTACAACCAAAACAGGATAGCAGCGGTCCTCGGGTCCAGCAAGCCCTCCCTCGGTCGAAATATCGACCGTTGGGCGCTCACGACTAGATTTCGGCGATGGTATCACCATGCACCCACCCTTTTAGCTCAGGTCCGAGGGTAATCTCAACCCAGCCGCCAAGAGTGCGGCTCATTCGGACCTCGGTCCCCGCATGGAGCGTGAAAACGGGTTTCCCCTCCTCACCCGGAGCGGACTGAACGGACACTTCCGCCGGTAGAACCACTCCCACGTCACTCGCCTCGGCCACCACGGCCTTCATGCCGGCGAAGACCAAGCTCAGGCCCAACAGCAGGCCCATCCCCCATCCGCCCGGGGCCAGGCGCCGTCTCAGACGCGGCCGAAGGAGCATGGCGAGCAGCAATCCACTGAGGAGCCAGTAGAGGACCAGACACACGCGGAGGATGTCTTTCGCAGGGAGGCGCTCGGAGACTCTCGCCAGCCATGCCAGCAATCGCGAGCCGCCGCCCGACGGCCTGGCGTCGCTCGTGAGCGCGCGCGCGTAGCCCAGATTCTTGATGATGTCCTCGTCCCTCGGCGCGAGGCGCCGGGCCCGCGCATACGCCCAGATGGCCCTTCCCAGATCGCCCAGTTTGAGCGACGCGTTTCCCAGATTGTAGTAGACGTCGGCCGCTTCATATCCCAGGTCCAGGATCCGCTCGTAGGCCTGACGGGAGCCGGCAAAGTCGTCCGCCTGATAGAGACGGTTGCCTTGGTTGAAGAGCTGCATGATCTGCTCGGGCGGTGCACCGGCGTACGCAGCCGACACCCAGCAGAGGGCGGAAAGCCCGACGACAGTCACGACAGCGAGGAGCCTCACCACGGTCATCGCCGCCTCCCCCCGGACCGCGCGCGCAAGGGCTCGCCCTCGAGCGACTTGACCAAATCGCGTGCGGTGTCCCGCAGCCTAGTGAGCTCTTCCGACGTCTCCCCCGGGGCGAAACGCGCAAAATCACAGCGATCGCCAAACGATCTGACCTTCCCCGCGAGCGCCGAGTCGCACCCGGCCACGACGAGAAGTCGCTCGGCCTCAACGGCCGTCGGCAAGCTTGACGGAGCGTCCAACCGATCGGCCACGAATCCCCCCACCGCGGTCCACAGCTCGGCGTGATATCGATGGTCGGCCGTCTTGGCCTCGCGAATCCGCTTCTTGGCCCTCCCGGACGCCTGGCGCGCGCGCGAGTACGCATGATCGGTCGACAGACGGTCGGTGTGGCGCCTCCAGATGAGCGCGACGCCGAGCGCCAGTATGGGGACCAGATGCACCAGCCAAGCCCACGATCGTCCCGTATCGCCGACCCGACCGAACCGGGGCGGATCGGTATGCACGTAGCGGACATCCTCTCTGAGAAGCCGCACCTCGCCCTTGCCAACCACCACGGGTGTTTCGCTCCCCGTCTTTGCGGACCTGACGAGGATCGGAAACGGCCCACGGCGAATAGTCGTGTACCGGGCGCCTTCCGGGTCGAAGTAGGTGAAGCGGATCTCGGGGATCTCAAGTGCCCCCGGTTCCAGCGGCACGAACGCACGCTTGATCGTGCGCCGTCCACCCAAGCGCCCCCCACGTACGAGCGGCTCGACATCAGTGGAGGCATCGAAGACCCTGAACTGGTCCGTGTCCTCTCCATCAACGGTCCCGGCGCTCCCGAGATTCCCCACGCCTTCGACTACAATCGTCAGCGTCACGGGATCGTTCTGAACGACATCCTCGACATCGATCGCTGCGGTCATCTCGAACGAGCCGACGGCCCCCGTGAAGCTCGGCTCGTCCGTCTCCGGAAGTGAACGAACCCGGATCGGCACGGGATCACTTTCGATGGCGACGGCCCTTCCGTCCATCCAGCTCCCGAACACAGAGAACGGGTCTCTCGAACGGCGTCTCGCCGGGACGCTGCAGGTGATCTTTGCGGATCCGATTGTCTTCTCCCCGGTGCCGATCGGGAAGAGCGCATAGCGGATCTCCTGAACCGAGTATCTCCGCCCGCCGATGATTTCGTCCCGGGGCACGGACTCGGGCAATCTCTCGACGACGAAGCCCGTGGTGCGAGGCGGGTCGAATTGCGGGCGATCCAAAAGGTTGACGCGCGTCGCGAACGTCAGCGTGAGAACGATCTCCTCCCCCTCATAGACGACGTCCTTGTCCACCGACGACACGAAGGAGATATCTTGAGGACCCGCATCGGAAGCCGCCCCCGCGTTCGCGCGGCTCCGGGCCGGCGCCGATGCTGCGGCCGGCAGTACAGTCACGTCGAACGCCTTGGTCATCTGCTCGCTGTTTCCGACGCGGATGGGAATCGGCGGGATGGTGATCGTGCCTTCTTCCCGAGCGACCAGAGTGTAACGAAAGGATATGGCGCTCGAGACCCCGCCGCCCGACATGCTGAAGTTTCGGGAGGATCCGGAGCTGTAGACATCGAAACTCCTGCGGATCTCGTCCGGGAGTTTGGGCGTGGCAGCCGAGCGGAGCGACCCTTCGACCGTGATCGACAGCGTCAACCGCTCACCGATTCGCACCTTGGCGCGATCGACGTCGGCGCTGACGTTCACGTCGGCGGCCGCGGTCGTTGCGATCAGGAGGAGCGCGGCGGCCCACACGGCGATCGCGAAGTGGCGCCGACTACCAGTCCTTCTCAACATCCACTTTCCTTCTCTTCGCCTTGAGGATCTGACGCAGCAGCTCGCGCTCAAGCTCCTCCAGCTTTTCGAGCTCCCGGAGCGCCTCTTCGGGGGTCACGGCCGGGGCGTCCTGCGATTGGTCGCCTTGCGGTGGCTCGGGAGTCTGAGACTCCTGTTCCTCGGGTTCCGAGGGCGGCTCCTCATCCGGCGGCTCGGCGTCCGGTGGTTGATCCTGTCCGCCGGAGGAATCCGGTGGCGCGTCCTGGCGCTCGTCCTGTGGCTGCTCCTGCTCCTGGGACCCGTCCTCTTGAGGATCATCGGACTGCTCTTGCTGCTCCTGCTGTTGTTGCTCCGACTCACCCTCCTGGGGCGGCTGCTGGTCCAGCATCCGTTGCACCAGCTCCAGATTGTAGCGCGCGTCGTCGTCTCGGGGATCCTGACGTAAGACCTCCCGGTAGATCTTCTCCGCTTCCGCGATCTGACCCATCTCGACGAGCGTATTGGCCGCGTTGTAGAGCGCCGCGGGACGAAGCCTCTCGTCGCCCGCCGCCACCGCGCGTTGATAAGTCTGTAGCGCCTCCGCGTAGCGAGTCGAATCGGCCGAGCCCCCTCGAAAGAGGGCATTCCCCAGGTTGAACGACAGCTCGGGGCGCGGGTCTCCGGCGGCGATCACCTCCCGGTAGGCGTCGGCCGCGGCGTCGTGGTTGCCGTCGCGATAGTGCACCTGCGCCGAACGCGCCGCCTCCGGCCACTCATCAGCGAATGCGAGCGCCGGCACCGCCAGGCTGAGGAGCAGCGCGACGGCAACGCCCCATCCATCGTGGCCGCCCGGCGTCCCTCCCGATCGACGCGCCGCCTTCATGGACGCCGTCTCCGCCTGTCACCCATGAAGAACTCCAGCAATAGAAACCCCAAACCGGGAACGAGGAAGTACACGAAGCGATCCTCGTAGAGCTTGTACATTCCGGCCTCGAATGCCTTCTCTTCCAGTCCGCCCAACAGCGTCGCAATGTGATCGATACCGGTGCTCCCGCCCCCGACCGGAATGTAGGCCCCACCCGTTTCGATCGCGATCTTCTGAAGCGTCGTCTCATCGAGCCGGGTCATGACCACCTTGCCCTCGCGGTCCGCCTTGTAGGTGACGGTACCCGCGTCATCGAGCACGGGGATCGGTTCGCCGGTTACGCGCCCGATCCCGAGAGCATACGCCCGAACCTCGGCCGCGCGCAGCGCCGAAATGGACGCATCCACGTCGCCTTCGTGTCCCTCCCCGTCGGTGATCAACATGATCGCGCGGGCCTGCGAACGGTCCTCCGGATCGAAGCAGCTCAGACCCTTGTCCAGCGCGGCGGAGAGCGCGGTCCCGGGTCGCGGCAGCATCCCCGGTTCAACCGCGTCGATCAGCAGGCGAATCGCCGAGTAGTCCACGGTCAGCGGCGACTGCACCGCTGCCTCTCCGCTGAACACAACGAGCGCGACACGATCGCCGCTGAGTTCGGACAGGAGGTCTTTGATGTCCTGTTTCGCGCGGGCGAGACGATTGGGAGCGACATCTTCCGCCGACATACTGGCGGAGATGTCTAGCGCGATGACGAGATCGATGCCGGATTGCTCCACGTTTACCCAGTCCATAGACACCTGGGGACGCGCGGCCGCGAGTGACAGAAAGACCACAGCCAAGAGCATGCTGACACGTCTGAGCGCCTTCCACGCGCCGGACGCCTGCGGCGCCAGGCCGCTGAGCAGGCGCGCCTCACCCAACTCGGCCTGATAACGACGACGACGGGCCCGTGCCCACCAATACAGAACGAGCAGCATGGGCACCGCCAGCAACAGCAATCTCAATTCCGGATAGGCGAATCGCATCGTCTATTCCACCAGTCTGAAGAACACGGTCTGGGAAAGCAGCGCCTCGACGAGCAGCGCAATCAGCGCTAGCAACACGAGCACCGGGCCGGCTTCCGCGTAACGGACATAGATCTGCGTTTCGATCTCGGTCGTCTCCATCTCGCTGATTCGCTCGTAAATAAGCTTGAGACTCTTTGGATCGGTTGCGCGGAAGTACAATCCTCCGGAAGTTCGAGCGACCTGCGTCAGCGTTTCCTCATCCAGGCTGCTTTCCAGGTAGACATAGCGCTTTCGTCCGAACACGTCCGTCTCGGGAAACGGCACTTTCCCGTCCGATCCCACACCAATCGTATAGATCTTGATGTCGAGAGAACGACACAGCTCGGACGCCGTGATCGGATCGACGGCGCCGGAGTTGTTGATCCCGTCCGTCAGAAGGATGACGACACGGCTGTCGGCCTCCGAGTTCTTGAGTCTGTTCGCGGCGGTCGCGATCGCCATCCCGATCGCCGTCGCGTTGGGGTCGCCGACATCATCGAAGTCCGTCTGTTCGACGATCCCCGTGAGGACACCATAGTCGCGCGTGAGCGGGCATTTCGTATATGCATCCGCGGCGAAGATCACGAGTCCGATCCGATCACCGTTGCGCCCCGCGATGAACTCCCTCGCCCGAAGCTTCGCGACCTCGAGGCGGTTCTTCGGCTGAAAGTCTTCGGCCTTCATGCTCCCCGAAACGTCCACGGCCAGAACGATGTCAATCCCCTCGCCCAGGACCTTCTCCTCGTGCTCCCCGAACTGGGGGCGCGAGAGGGCGACCACCGCGAGCACGACGGCCATTGCCCGGAGCACCGGCAAAACCCCCTGAAGCCTCGCCCGCCGTCCTTGCCCGATCAGGCGAATGTCGCCCGCGGCGGGAAAGACGAGATGACTTCGCCGTTCGCGCAGACGGCGCCGGGCCAACACATAGAGCGTCGCGATGGCCGGTATCAAGAGGAGGACGATCGGATAGGCGAATCTCATGCGCCGCCTCCCATCTCCGACTCGACCGGCATGGGTCGCGTCTGCTCGACGAAGCGTCTCGCGTCGTGAATGTGCTGCTCGGCGGAGCCGGAGAGCGGTTCTTGGCGCGCGAACTTGACCCCGTCACCGGCCATGAGAACCGACCGGAGGGCCGCGTGCGCGGACGTGGGTAGATCGACGGTCGCTGCCGCGCGCAGCGTCTCTGACGTCGTTTGCTCCGGGGCGTCGAGGCCGAACCGACGAGCGATGTAGCTCCTCAGGACATAGGTGAGCTCGGTATAGAACGGCCTCCACGGTCCGCGCTGGGCCTGGCCCGAGAGTTCCAGCCGGCGAATGGCCTCGAGCGCCACCTCCGCCGCCGGCCGTGCGGCTGGGGCCGGCTCAAGTGCGAACCCGCCTCGCCGCTTGATGAGGAAGTAGGCGACCCATGCCGCAAGCACGAGGAGAACGAGAGCCGCGAGTATCCACCATTTCGGCCGGCCCGGAATCATGATCGACTCGTGAATGTCATGTATCTCGGTCGAGTCGGCGTGAACGATCGAGGCCACGACAAGCTCGACGCTGTCGCTGGTCGCCACCCAGACCGCCCGATCGGTCGTCCAACCGGCAAGCACGAGCGGCGGGAGCTTGATCGGACCGACTCGAAACGCGCGCAGCGTCAACACGACCTCCGCGGTGTCGCCTCGATCCAGCTCGCGCCGCCAGCCGGCCAGCTCGAACGGTTTCAGCTGTTCGGGCGGCATCCCGAGACCCAGACCTTCGATACCCGGCACGGTCAGCGACAGATGTACGTCGAACGGGGAGCCGAGATCGAGGGTCTCGGCCGGCGCCTCGACCTGAAGCGGGACGAGAAGCGTGTCCGCCGGGGCGATCGCGCCCGGGAGCGCCAGAGAATCGGGGGGGGGCGACGGGCGCGCCCCGGTGTCCGGCGATGCGATGCTATCGCCGGAACCGACGACGGTAATCGTGAGAATGAGAGCAACTAGTGTCCAGGTTGAGAGATTCGGCGCATATTTCAGCGAGCCATTCGTGGTTCCCTGGCGAAGCGCGACGACGAGGCGTGCCAACGAGGCACGTCGAGGAGGAGCAACGAAGCCAGGAGCCGCGAGGGTCGATGAAATGTGTGGCGAATTTCTCGATCGGGGCACTAGCACGTGTGAACGCATTACCGTGACCGCTTCCTCTCGCGCTGACGGAAGAAACTCCTGAGGGGGAGCACGTAGTCGCCTCCGGCATCGACACGAACCACGTCCACACCGGCTTTGCGAAACATCTCGGAGAGACGGCGGTGACGCTCGGTCCGTAGCCGGGCGAACGCCTCTCGCAGGCGGCGGTCACTCAGATCGCACCACGTGCGATCACCGGTTTCCGGGTCGACCATCTCAACAAGCCCGGCACCTCGGAGCTCACGCTCGAACGGATCCTCAACGTGGATGGCGACCACGTCGTGACGGCGGGCATTGACCATCAAGGCCTTCTCGAATCCGGTGTCCTGGAAGTCCGAGATCACGAAGAGCACGGTGCCGCGCCGGTGCACCCGCGCCGCGAAATCCAGGGCGTCGGTGACGTTCGTGCCGCGCCCCTCCGGTTCGAAGAAGAGAATGTCCCGGATCACCCGCAGAACGTGCGAGCGGCCTTTTCGGGGCGGGATGTACGCCTCGACGCGGTCGGTGAACGGTATCAGACCGACCTTGTCCTTGTTGCGGACGGCACTCATGGCCAGCACCGCCGCGATCTCGGCCGCCGTCTGCCCTTTCGTGCGCCTGTGCATCCCGAAGCGGGTCGAACCCGAAAGATCGACCAGAAAGCTCACCGTGAGCTCACGCTCTTCGACGAAGCGCTTCACGTGCGGCTGCCCGGTTCGGGCTGTGACGTTCCAATCGATGTCGCGAACGTCGTCACCCGGCACGTACGGACGCACCTCATCGAACTCCATTCCGCCACCCTTGAAGACGGAATGGTACTCACCTTGGAAGAGATCCTGGACGAGCCTGCGCGTGCGGATCTCGATTCTGCGAACCTGTGAGATCACATCACGCGCGAGCATGGCGTGGCCTTGGTCCTGGGCGCGTGGAGCGGCAGCCAACTACGGCACCTCCACGTGATTAAGCACACGTTGGATGATGTCCTCGCTGGTGACTTCCTCCGCCTCCGCCTCGTAGGTGATCAGGATCCGATGTCGCAGGATGTCAGGCGAGACTTCCTTGACGTCGTCCGGGGTTACGTAGCCTCGCCCACTCAGGAAGGCATGAGCCTGGGCGCCCTTGGCCAGGTAGATCGTGCCGCGCGGCGAGGCGCCGTACTGGATCAAGCCCTCCAGATCCAACCCGGCCTCAGATCCCCGGCGTGTCGTCGTCACGATGTCAACGATGTAGTTCTTGATCTTTTCGTCGATGTAGACGCCGGCGACCGCGCCACGCGCCCGGGAGATCTCTTCCGGGGACATGACGGGCTTCACCGGCTCCGGTTCGGCGAGCCCCCAGCGATCGAGAATCAACTTCTCCTCGTCACGATCCGGATAGTCCACCCTGATCTTCAGCATGAATCGATCGACCTGTGCCTCGGGCAGCGGGTACGTTCCCTCCTGCTCGATCGGATTCTGCGTCGCCAGAACGAGAAACGGATCCGGGAGCTTGAACGTCTCCTCTCCGATCGTGACCTGATGCTCCTGCATCGCTTCGAGGAGCGCCGATTGGACCTTCGCCGGCGCTCGGTTGATCTCGTCGGCCAGCAGGAGATTGGTGAAAACGGGGCCTTTCTTCGTCGTAAACGAGCCGTCACGAGGGCTGTAGATCATCGTTCCCGTCAGATCCGCCGGCAACAAATCCGGCGTGAACTGGATCCGCATGAAGTCCGCCCGGATGGCGCTGGAAAGCGTGCGAATTGCAAGGGTCTTGGCCAGGCCGGGCACACCCTCGAGCAGAACGTGGCCGCCGGTCAACAGCCCGATCAGCAAACCTCGGATCATCCCCTCCTGCCCCACGATCGAGCTTCTAATCTCGTCCGTGAGCGCCCTCACGGAGACGGACTCCCGTTCGACCTTCTCCTGTATCACGCGTACGTCTTCCTGCATCGTCCCTCCGCGTGCCTCGCGTCTATCGAATTCAAACAGCTGCCGGCTCGTTTCAGCCAGACTGCTATACCCACCACCGATTCTTGAGGTTCCAAATCTAGTCCCCACCGATCTCTTACTCAAGACCCTCGCTCGGGTTGAGCGGTAATCGTGCGTATTGCACGATCCAGGGCATCATGCACGGCGCGACCCGGCCGCCGCCGCCAGGCGCCTGGCGGCCCGCGCGGGCCCTCCGTCCAACCCACTATGCGACAATCGATTACGCGACATCGAACGCCGCGCTGACGCCGGAACGGCGTGGCATCGCCCTTGCAGATTCCGGTACGGGCTCATCTTGCCAAATCCGGAAAACAGCTTGGAGGCCTGATGAAAGGCGTCGGACAGAAGTCAACGCGTGCGACTCCCTCTTCCCCCCGACAGCGATGGCCCGCGCGCTTCCCGCGCGCGCTCGTGCTCGTGCTCGTGGAAGCGACTCTCCTCATTCTGCTCACGCTCGGGACAACGTGGCTCCTCGCCAGACGGGACGCTCAGGAGGAGTACCTTCACCAGAGCAAACGTGCCCGTTCCCTGGCCGCGCTGATCGCTCAAGCCAGCGGGCCCGACCTAACGTTCGACTCTTCCCCGCGTCTGATCCGACTGCTGGAGTACGCCACTGATGAGGCGATCATCACGGGCGCCGCCGTCGTGAGCCGAGGCGGGATCATCGTGGCCCACAGCAATGTTTCCAGGATCGGTTCGCGGACGGATGAGACGGCGCTCGCCTCTGAGCCCGGCGTTGGACACGACGGACTGGCGTTCGCGGACCTCTTTGACGGGGCGGAAGGCAAAGTCGTTCTCCATCCGGTGCTGGGTCCGCAGGGCCCGATCGGAACTGTGGCGCTGCAGCAGCCGGAGGCGCGGTTGGCGCTGAGCCGGACCGGGGCGCTTCGCTACTTGCTCCCCGCGGGCCTCTTGCTGCTGGCGTTCGTCGCGGTCAACCGCATATCGGTCCGAAACGCGCTCCGCCCGACCTCGGACGCCGTCATGCGTCTCGTGACGGCGCTCAAGAGCAGCGGTGCGGATGATCGTCTCTCGCTGCCCATAGAGGACCCGTCAGAGTGCGCGATTGAACGCGCTGCGACCCAGGTGCAGGAGCTCACCGAAAAGCAGGAGGCGCTCATCGTCGAGAACCGCGTCCTGGACTACGAGCGGAGCCGGATGAGCAGCACGGTCGATCACATCCCCGACGGTGTGATCGTCACCGACTCCAGGGGCCGCGTGAAGGTCTTCAATCGAGCCGCCTCGGCCCTCCTGGGGATCACGCCCGACGACACACTTGGACGAACAATTGAAGAGCTACCCATCGGAATCGCCTCCGTGGGACGGGATCTCGAGAGCGGTGGACAGAGCCTGTTCGTCCCGCCCAAGGGTGAATCGGGCCGCCAGACTTTGCTCAAGCGACTTCACCTCACGTCCAAGACCGGGGATGCCATCGGAACGCTCTACGTGCTCCGGGACATCACCGCCCAGAAGTCGTCCGAGAAGGCGCAGATGGAGTTTCTCTCTCAGATCTCCCATGAGCTGAAGGCACCACTGAACACAATCGTTACCTATGTGGATGCTCTTGCCGATAACCAGCTAATGGAAGAGGAAGAGCGCGTCACCTTCTGCAACACCATCTCAGGGGAAGCGCAGCGAATGGCCCAGCTGGTTTCACACCTGCTTCAACTCTCCCGCATCGAGCTGGGCAATCTCTCCGCGCGCTTCGGCTTCGTGAAACCCACGCAGCTGATCACCGAAATGTCGAACACGCTGCGCGCACAGACCGACGCGAAGGGGCAAACCCTGACCGTGGACGTCGCCGAGAACCTGTCTCCCCTCTTCGGCGACAAGGACCTCCTCGGCGTGGCGCTCACCAATCTGATCACGAACGCCATCAAATACACACCGAGCGGGGGACGCATCTCGCTCAGGGCCGAGTCCGACGAGGGCGGCATCCGCGTGGAAGTTCAAGATACGGGAATCGGCATCCCGGAGGACCAGATCGAAGCGGTCTTCGAGCGTTTCGTCCGATCGGATCAGGCCGAAGTTCAACAGGAAGCCGGGTCCGGGCTCGGGCTGTCGCTGGTCCAGGAGATCATCCGGCTCCATGACGGTCGAGTGACGGTGGAAAGCAGTCCGGGAGAGGGAAGCCTGTTTCGGATTTGGCTACCGTGTCGCGACGTAGGCGAGCGGCTCAACATCTCTGCCGCGGCATAGTGCCGGCATCGCGAGGAGGATCTATGGAGACACAGCGAGTATTGATCGTCGACGACGATGCGAATGTCGCTCGAGTGATCGCCCGCGTTTTTCGGAAAGCATCGTTCGAGGTTTCGGTCGCCAACAACGGCGAAGAGGCACTGTCGCTTCTTCATGAAGGCGCGTATGACGCGATGATCTCGGACATCAATATGCCTCGGATGGACGGCCGGGAGCTCTGCAGACAGGTGTGGAACTCCGACGTGCCCACCCCGAGGTGTGTGTTCATCGTCACCAGCCGCACGGAAGCGGAGGAGCGCGATTGGATCCAAGATCTCCCGGGCGTGAAGCTCGTGGAGAAACCCGTTCCGCCTCGTTCCCTCGTGCGACTCGTGAAGGACCGTCTGTCCGAATCGGTGGGCGGAGAAGATTGGCGAACTGAGAAAGAGGCGGCATGAGTGTGGGGACTCTAGATACGGCATTCAGAACGTTCGTCCAGACAACGTGCCATGCGATCATTCATGAGATCGCGAAGTCATCGTCCGCATCGATAGTGTTCAGTGCAATGGACGGCGAGGTCTTTCTCTCGACACAAGACGGTGACTCCCCCCCGCCGGACACCGAGTCATCCTCAGTGACGATCCGGGCCAAGGGCGAGGAGCTGGCCACCGTGAGCGTCTGGCCGATAGAAGGCAATCTCCTGACCCTGCCGGAGACGCTGGCACGGGACCTGAGTGAGCGATTCGCGACGGCCTACGACCTCGACATGATGACCGAGGAGCTGTCGCAGAGCTATGAGGAGCTCAACCTTCTCTATCGGCTCTCGCGGACGCTCAAAGCGGACGAGAAGTTCGTGTCCAGCTGCCGCAACCTCATCGACGCCACGGCCGAGCTGCTCGAGAACCGGATGCTGATCTTCTGTCTTCCGGACGAAGACCACGTCAACTGGCAGAATGGTACGGGCGAGCCGCCGACGAAACCGCTTTTGTGGGTCGCAAAGTCGCGTGAGACCCATCGCGGGGTATTCGACGAGCTCATACCGTCGAATGAAAGGGCGCACGGCTCGATTCCGACGCGGCAGCGCGGCCACCTCAAGACACCGCACGGCCCGGTGCACTACTTCGTGACCCCGGTTCGCGGGCGCGGCAGCGCCGTCGGATACGCGGGGATCTTCCGTGCGGAAGACGAAGCGCCCATCTCGACCGGCGAGCTTCGGCTCCTCGAATGCCTCGGCGACCAGCTGTCGCTCACGGCAACCACACGGGAACTCCATTCCGAGCTGCGGGACATGCTCTTCAACACGGTTCGGAGCCTCGTCATCACGATCGAGGCGAAGGACGCCTACACGCGTGGCCATTCCGAGCGCGTGTACGATCTTTCCCGCCGGATCGGCGAGGCCCACGGGCTACCCGAAGAGGAGATGCAGACATTGAGCTGGGCCGCGCTTCTCCACGACATCGGCAAACTGGCCGTGCCAAAGGAAGTGCTCTGCAAACCAGGCAAGCTCACGAACGAGGAGTTCGCGATCATCAAGACCCATCCCGAGCGTGGCTGCCTCGTGCTCGAGCCCATCTCCCAGCTGAGCGACATCCTGCCCGGGATTCGCCACCACCACGAGCGCTACGACGGTCGCGGCTACCCGGACGGGCTCAAGGGCGAAGAGATCCCGCTGCTGGCGCGCATCATATCCGTGGCGGACACGTTCGACGCGATGGTGTCGTCGCGTCCGTACCGCGAGGCACGGACCGTCGAGTTCACGCTTGAAACGATCAGGAAAGTCGCCGGATCCCAGTTGGACCCTGAGATCGTCGACGTGTTCTTCAAGCTGATCGATGACGGCGCTCTGGAGGATATCGCGCGACCCAACACGGAGACCGTTGACGCGAAAAGAAATGCCGCCTGACCGGAGAGAGAATGCAGGTCAAAGTCACACGCTTGGGCGTCGCAACGTACGTGGCGCCCGATTTTCCGCTCGTAGAGGAGAACATCCGCAGGCTGGACGACAGCGTGCGCGAAGTCCGCGGCCAGGGCGCCAATGACATCGTGATCCACCTGAAGCAGGTGCAGTTCATCGATAGCTGCGGCCTGGAGTTCTTGGTTGATCTCGCCGCGACGCTGCGTACGGAGGGCGGCTCCATGCGGCTCGCGGACCCCGACGGCCTCTGTCGGGAAATCCTCTCCATCACCCGTGTCGATCAGTCCATTCCGGTCTTCGATGACATCGAGGGTGCCGGAAGGAGCTTCCTGTGAGCGGCCAGAGCGGCCTGAAAAAGGCCCCGATGGGCGAGTACCTCATCGAGCGCGGCCTCATCACCCCGGAGCAGCTTCAGGAGGCGCTTCGCCGTCACGAAGAGGGCGGCAAACGTATCGGAGAAGTCCTCGTGGAGATGGGGACGGTCTCCGAAGCAGACATCACCCGTGCTCTCGCGGAACGCTCGGGGATCCCGTTCGTCCGCCTCCGCAAAGGATTGGTGGACCCACGGGTCGTCAAGGTGCTTCCCAAGGACCGCGCGGAGCTCTACGAGGCGATCCCGCTCTTCCGTGTTCACAACAAGCTGACCCTCGCCCTCAGCGATCCCAACCGGGTCTTCGTCCTGGATAGCGTTCGCAAGCTCACGGGCTGTGAAGTCCAGCCCGTCGCGTGCCTCAAAGAAGACATCGTGCAGATGATCGGCCAGAGCTATGAGGCCGACGAGGTCTCGATCGACGACTTCGTCTCCAACCTCGACGAGGCCGACGTCGAGCTGGTGAGCGACACGCATGACAGCCTCTCCGACGACATCGCCGAGCTCGCGGGTGAAAGCCCGACGATCAACCTGGTGAACCTGATCGTCCTCAAAGCTATCAACGCGCGGGCGAGCGACATCCACATCGAGCCGGAGCGCGGCTTCTTCCGCGTCCGCTACCGGATCGACGGCGTTCTCTACGAGGTCATGAAGCCGAAGATCGAGCTGCACGCGCCCGTCATCTCTCGATTGAAGATCATGGCCAACCTCGACATTGCCGAACGACGCCTTCCCCAGGACGGCCGTATTCAGGTCCGGGCTCAGAGTCGAACGGTGGACCTCCGCTTCTCTTCCCTTCCCGGTGTCCTGGGAGAGAAGGTCGTGCTGCGGGTGCTCGACAAGGAATCGAATCAGCTAACCCTCGACCAGCTCGGTCTCGCGACCGAGACGCTCGGGGAGTTCCGAAAGCTGCTTCACAAACCGCACGGACTCGTACTGCTGACCGGCCCGACGGGAAGCGGAAAGACGACCACTCTCTACGCAGGTCTTCGCGAGCTGAACTCGCTGGAGACGAACATCATCACCATCGAGGATCCCGTCGAATATCAATTCGAGGTTATCAACCAGAACCAGGTCCGAGACGAGATCGGCCTTACATTCGCCCGGCTGCTCAGGCACACGCTCCGCCAGGACCCCGATATCATCATGGTCGGAGAGATCCGGGACCCGGAGACGGCCGGCATCGCGGTCCAGGCCGCGCTCACGGGGCATCTCGTTCTCTCCACGCTGCACACCAACGACGCGGCGAGCGTTCTCTCGCGGCTTCTCGACATGAAGATCCAACCCTACCTGCTGGCCTCCTCCCTTGTCGGTGTCGTCGCCCAGCGACTGGTCCGCACGCTGTGTCCGGACTGCGCGACCCAATACCGACCTTCGAGAGCCGAGATCGAGACTCTCGGGATCGAGGCCGAGAAGGGACTTCGCCTCAAACGCGGACGCGGATGCGAGTCATGCTTCGACTCCGGCTACCGCGGACGCGTTGGGATCTACGAACCGCTAGTCATCGACCAAGAGCTTCAGGGGCTCATTCTTCAGAATCCAACGATCGACGAGATTCGGAATTACCAAAAGAAGGTCGGCCAACCCACGCTGCGTGCCGACGGCGTGCGGAAGGTCATCGAAGGGGCGACGACGCTCGACGAGGTCTCGCGCGTCGTCTTCATGGAGTGACGGAATCATGGCGATTGATCTTGCGAAAGTGAGCGACGAACGCCGGGCGGACGCGCGGCCAGCCCCCTCCCTACGGGAAGTGAAGACTAAGCCGAAGCGCTCGTTCGCAAGCGCCGAGATCCCGTTCTTTGGGTCGTCGAACCGAGTCACGCGGGATGATCTTTCACTCTTCACGAACCAGCTCACCCTCCTTCTGGAGAGCGGGAACACGCTGGTTCCATCCATGGCGGCCCTGGCCAAGCAGACCAAATCACGCGGACTACAGAGGGTTCTGGAGGACATTCACTTGCGACTCGAAGAGGGGTCGGTTCTCTCAGACTGTCTAACGCGCCATCCAAAGGTGTTTGACGAGCTTTTCGTCGGCCTGATCCGGGCGGGCGAGGCAAGCGGGGCGCTGGCGGAAAGCCTCACCTGCCTCACGGGAATCCTCGAAACCCGCGGCCGCATGGCCCGCCACATCCGCGAAGCGATGACGTATCCCGTGGTGATCTCTCTCGTGATGGCCGGGGTGCTCGTCTTCCTCTTCACCTACATGTTGCCCAAGTTCTCCGTGCTGTTCGCCAATCTCGGCGACGAGCTTCCCGTTACGACTCGGGTGCTCCTCGGTAGTGCTGATTTCCTAGCCTCAAGTTGGAAATGGCTTCTCCCGATACCTTTCGTAGCGGCTTTTCTTGTCCGCAAGCTCTGGAATCTCGAGCCGTTTCAGCGCGTACGGGATCGTCTGAAGCTCGGGATCCCGATCTTGAGTTCGTTCTTCCGCGACGGCTATCTCTTCCAGCTCTTCCTGAGCATGGGTCTGCTCTTGCGGAGCCGCGTTCCGCTCCTGGAGGCGATTCAGATCACCCGGGACACGGTGCGAAACTACTGGTACCGGGTCTTCTTCGATCGCCTGGTGGAGAACGTCGAGGCCGGGCGCGGCATGACGCACGCCTTCAGCGAAGCGTCGTTCCTGCCCGAAACGGTGAAGCTCATGATCTCAACGGGCGAGGCGGCAGGGACGCTCGATGCCGTCATGGTCAAGCTGAGCGAGAAGTACCGGGACGACCTCGAGAGCAACATCCGGCGGCTGAGTTCAGCTCTCGAGCCGGTGATGCTGATCGTAATGGGACTTCTGGTTGGGATGATTGCCATGTCGATCATCTTGCCTTTGTTCAAATTATCCCGCGCCATGCATTGAGGAATGGTCGGGGTGCACCGATAGCTTGGGAGGATACTGGAACCGGACGTAGGTCCGGGTCCATGGGCGAACGTCAGACCACAAGGAGCAGCATGCGATGAAGTCACTTCTCGCCAACCGATCCGGTTTCACGCTCATCGAGATCTTGATCGTCGTGATCATTCTCGGCGTGCTGGCGGCCGTGGCGATCCCGCAGTTCGCGGGCAGTACCGACGACGCCAAGTTGGCATCGCTGGACACTGACCTGACCCAGCTGCGGAACGCCATCGAGCTGTACTACCACCAGCACAACAACCAATACCCAGGTGCGAAGCACTACACGACGGGGAACAACACGACGACCACCGCCGAAGCTGAGACGTCTTTCGTCAAGCAGATGACACTCTACACGGCGATCGGCGGGGTCACGGCGACCACCAAGGACGCGACCTACAAGTACGGTCCGTACCTGAAGACCGGCGTCCCGGCGAACCCGTACAACAGCCTGAGCACGTTGAAGTGCGACATCACGACGACGGACATCTCGAGCATCACGTCCGACGCAAGCACCGGCTGGAAGTTCTACACGAAGACCGGCCGACTGATGTCGAACGACGGGGCTCACGACTCGAACTGAGGTGAAGCTGAGATCGATGAACGGCAAGACCTTGATTTCGGTCAGCTCGACTAGAACGTGGTACCAATGGGCACGTCAACGCTCTTGAGAACGGCCGGAAGTTCGCCCACGGACGGCGTGACCCTGATCGAAATCATGGTCGTCATGGTGATCGGCGCCATCTTGGTTGGAGGAGCGGTCGCGCTGCTCTCGACCGGCTACGCCGACCGGGCGGCGGAAGAAGCCGCCAGCCGCATCGCCACCGACATCGCCTTCGCGCAGGCGGAGGCGATTTCGCATCGTTCCGAGCGGCTCATCGTCTTCGACACCGTAAACAACGCCTACGCGATCTTCGCCGCCGGCGACACGTTGTTACATCCTGTGACGAGGGCCCCCCTCGTCGTCGACCTGAGCGCCTTGTACCAAGGTTCAGGGCTTACGCTCGAAAGCGCCAGCTACGGGGGCAGTGACACGCTACGTTTTGACCGGGATGGAATTCCCGCATCGGGAGGACAACTTGCTCTGCAGGGAGCGGAAAGCCGCTGGTTGGTCACCGTCGCTGACGCCACGGGACGGATCGCGACCTCGGAGACGCCCTCCGACATCGTCGAGGGCAAAGGGAAAGGTTCACCGCCGGAAAAGGACCCTCCGAAGGGTGGATAGCCGCCTCCAGCCGAATTCTGGCCAGGTGGCGAGCGAGCGGGCGACCGGAACGGCGGTTTGCGTCCGCCGACGGGCGTCCTATTCCCTTTCCGCGCGGTCAACTTCGGGCTTCACACTCGTCGAGACGCTCATTGCCGCCACGCTCGGGGCGGTCCTCATCGTCGCGCTCATCAATCTCTTCGGGAACATGATGACCCTCTCCGCCACCATGCGGCAGCGGGCGGAGCTTCGGCGTGACGCCGAGCTCGCATCGATTCTCCTTCACCGCGATCTGAGCCAGGCGGACGCCGTGCTCGGTTTCACGAAACTCTCACTCTCACTTCTCGCAGCAAACGGGGATACGATCCGCTACGCGTGGAACGGTACGAAGGGCGACAGTCTGACCCGCCAGGTGGACTCCGGCGCCGCCGCCGTCGTCGCGGCCAACGTCGACACGGTCGGCTTTCTGCCGCTCTCGCTATCGCGGCCGTTTCTGACCGAGCGGGTCATCGCCACCGTCATCGAAGACACCGTCGCCAAGTTCGACGAGAACGACTACGACCCATGGCTGGGCCCGTGCGACTGCAGCAAGATAAAGAGCGAAAAACGACGGGTCGAAGATGACAACTGGTGCGGTACCCAGTTCTGGGACACCGAGGCGTTCGGAAGGCTCACGCGCGTCTCGCTCCGGCTCAAGGCGGACGACCACTTCCCTCCCGAGGTCGATATGATCATCGACGTGCACGAGGACAACTCCGGCCGGCCGGGTACCGTCATTTCGACGGGACGGCTGAGCCGACTAGTCTTCATGCAGGAGAACATCTGGGAGTGGCACGACGTCACGCTCGAAGCCGTTGGGTCCGATTCCATCGTGGCGGGCGACACCTACTGGATTCTTCTCAAACCCCCGGCGGAAGGGGGTCACACGTATGCGGGCCATGCGAATTACAAGAAGATCGAGGGTTGCGATGACTGCTGGCCTACGAACTCCGTGACGTACCGATTCACGAACGACGGTGGTAGCTCCTGGAACACTCCTTACTACGACATGGACATCTGCTTCTTCCTCTATGGATCAAAGTCTTCGACCGCCCTCAACGAAATCACGCAGACCCTCGTCGACACGACGGGCGTCGAGTTCTACCTGGCACTGGAGAAGGACAACGAGCGTGAAGTGCGCGCGGGACACATATCTCTCGAAGACCTCTAGGAGTGACGAGCGGGGGAGCATCTTGCTGCTCGCGCTCATGATCACGGTCTTCGTCACCATGCTGGCCATGGTCGCCGCCAACGACGCCAGCAGGCGGCTGACAGCGCGTCACACGTCGACCAACGCGTCAACGGCACTGGTGTACGCCCAGGCCGGCCTCGAGAACGCGGCGCGACTCGCGTCGGAAACCACGAGCTGGCGAACCGCTCTCGACAACCAGACCTGGATAGCGAGCAAGAGACTCGGTGAAGGGAGGATCGGTGTGCGGGCCGCGGATCCGTCGGATGGCGATCTCGGAATCGACGGATCCGGTGGGTCTTCCGATGCGGATACCGTTCGGCTCACCTCTACGGGTAACTCCAAAGACTTCACGCGCACACTGGAAGCTGATTACGTGCCGACGGTCTCCGAAGCCATGAAATACCTCGTTTTCACGCCGGACAAGATCGAGCTCGACCGTGTCGAACTAGAGGGACGCGTCCGTGGCGGGGACGACGTCGTTGATCTCGGCGGCACATCGCTCGTCGGAGATATCACCACCCTGACAGGCAAGACCGTATCGGTATCGCTCGATGATGCGGATACGGACGTCTTCTACGCCGACACCGTCATGACGTTGCCGGTGATCGACTTTCAGTGGTTCGTCGACGCGGGTGAGAAGATCACCTTGCCTCACCACCGTTGGATATCCAACACGCGGATCAGTCCCACATTCAATCCGTACGGCACCGCTTCCCCAAACGGAATCTACTGGATCGATGCGGGTGGCAACGACGTCGGGCTGAGGAACGTCGCAGTCAATGCCTGCATCGCCGTCGTCAACGTGGGTCAGGTCAGGATCTATGATCCGTTCGGCGGTGACGCCACCCTTTACTATCACCGCTCCCCGGACCCGGATCGGCTGCCGGCCATGGTCGTCGACGGGGGGATCGACTGGCAGATCGAAGGCGGCGGCGCATGGATGATCGACCTGGGCGAGGGAACGGAGACGATAACTTGTGGGCTCCACGGCCTCTTCTATTGCACGGGGAGCTTCTTGGGCCCTCAGAGAGACGCGACGACGCCGATCAACGTGGAGGGCGCGCTCCTTGCCGGCGGGACCATGCGCATCGAGGGTCCGGGCACGTTCTTCCGTCATCTCACGGACCTCAACACCAGCCCGCTGATCGCACTCACGGGCAACGGCCTCCGGATCGTTCCCGGAACAACGAGGGAGCCGTGATGCGCGCGCACCGAGACCACGGACGGCGCGTCCCCCGCAAGGGTCGGTTGCTCACGCTGCATGACAACCAGGGGCTCACGCTTCTGGAGACGATTGTGGTTGCCGTGATCACGGCTCTTCTGGCGGGAGCGGTCGCCTCCACGGCGCATCTCATCTTCTCGACGGACCAGGATGCGGAATCCACCATGCGGGCCACGGACCTCGGTCTGGGTCTTCTCCGAGAGATCGCCGCACTGCCGTTCGACGACCCACAAGACGGCGAAAGCAGTCTGGGGCCGGAGACGGGTGAGTGGACGGGAACCAGTCGATTGCGCTTCGACGACGTTGACGACTACACGGTTTGGACCGGAGCGCTGACGCTTCAGACCAAGGGCGGAACGGCACTCGCCATCGGAGGCTACTCGCGTCAGGTTCAAGTCGCGTACGTCACTCCGGGCGACTTCGACGTCGTTTCGGTCACAGCCACTGACTACAAGCGAATCACCGTTGAGGTTTACGAAGGTTCGGCGCTTATCGAGACCTTCGTCACCGTTCGCGTTCAGGGAGGTCGCAATGTCGATCTTGGGGAATAGAGGAGCATCCGGCAAGCGAGGCACCCGAGGACGGTCCGTCCGACAGCGCGTTCTCGGCATTGAAGCCGGGGACTCCTGGATTCAGATCTCTGAGGCACGCCGGAAAGGCAAAGCGTTCGACTGGCGTCACGCGTCGCTGCCCCTCCCCCCGCAACAACAGGATGAGGAGACACCCTCCGGCCGGGGTCTTATGACCGCGTTTGCCAAAAGTGAGATAAAGCCGGGCCGGGCCGTGTGCGCGATCTGCTCGCCGTCCGTCGACGTCTTTCCTCTCACGTTAACGGAAGCCGAAGCGACTACGCTCGAGGCGGCCGTCATCACGAACGCCAAGTCGCGGCTGGTCTTTCCCATCGCCGATGCGGTGTTGGACTACATCGTCTTGCCGGAATCCGTTCGCCGGGTCGGGACCAAGGCGACCGGCGTGCTCGTCTATGCCATTCCGCGCTCGTATGTCGACACACTGCTGACGCGCCTGGAGGCGGCAAAACTCCAGGTCGGCCGCATCATGACACCCGCCTGCGCCATCGCTTCACAGCTGGTCGGCACCGGAGAGGCCACGCGCCGCGTCCTGGTATCGACGGGCGAAGACGCTACCTCGATCGCGGTGATCGAGGATGGTCACGTTCTCCTGGAACGAATGCTCCAATGGGGCACGAAGCATCTGGCCGAACGTCTGCAATCGGAGCTCGATCTCGATCCGGAACGCGCGCTCGCACTTCTCGCGGCCAGCGACCAGACCGCGCCCGGAGAAAAGCACATCGAGAGCGCCGTCAAGGACATCCTAGCCCCCTCGTTCCTCGAGCTGGCCCGAGAGGTCTCGGGCTGTCTCGGGTACTGCACCTCGTTCCTGAAACACCGGCCTATCGAAGCCCTACTCCTCGTCGGGGCACTTTCGGGGTACACGAAGCTCATGCGCTTTCTTCAGGACGAGTTGGAGATTCCGGTCTCCTCCCCAATCGGATCTGCGCCCGCAGAGGGTCACCTGGACGCTCCCCTCGACTGCACGCACGCGGTTTCCGAGAGCTGTGCGCTCTGGAAAGCGGAGGAGGCGGCATGAGCACGATCAATCTGGTCCCTCCCGAGAGGCTCGCGCGTTTCGAGGCCGTACGCTGTGCCCGGCTGTGGGCCCGGCGTCTGACGTCGGTCATCGTGCTCCTGGCCATGATCTACGGCGGCCTCCTCTACCTCTCGGCCGGGCTGGAAGACGAAGCCGAGCGACTCCGCGTGACCTACTTGGATCTGAAGGAGACGCTCAATGGCGCCGAAGACCTTATTAGGGAACGGGATAGGCTGGACGAGCGCCGGTTGGCCATCCGGACCGTCCAGGAGGACCGCGCATCGGCGGGGCTCCTGGAGCTTCTGGCCAAGGCGCTTCCGCTGAGGAGCCATCTGGACTTCTTCAGCCTCAGCCGCGCGGACGATGCAGTCGGGACCGTGAGAATCCGGGGACGGGCGCTGGGGCACCAGGAGGTCGGCGTAATTCTGAGTCGACTGAACGCCGCCGGCGTTTTCGTCGACGTACGTCTCGTCGCGGTCACCGAAGACCACGACGCGCAAAGCGGGGATGCGGTCTCATTCGAGATTCAGTGCGGTCTGAAAGGAACGTCTCAGGATGCCTGATCAGAAGAGGATTGCGCTGATCGCAAAGGGACTTCTCGCGCTGCTCATCGTCGTCTTTTCAGTGCTTTCGTCCCGAACGGCGATCGATCCGCTGATCAAGGCCACACGCGAACGGATCGAATACGGTGAGGCGGTGGGGTACCTCGCGGATGCCGAAACGCGCATGCAGGAGATACGAGACGAAAGGGCTGAAGCCGCCCACGCCGTGAAGGAGACCGAGCAACGTCTCCCGGGCGAGGTCAATCTGGATGCCTTTCTGGGGGAGGTTGGCGAGATCGCCGCACGGACCGGAACACACATCGAACGGTTGCGACCGGGGGAACATGCGTCACGTCCCCTGTTCAGGCAGCTCGCAATGGATGTTCGGGTGACCGGCCCATTTTTGAGCATCTACGAGTTCATTTGTGAGCTCGAGCGATCCCAGCACCTCACGCGAATTCAAAACGTGACGCTTCTCGGCGACCGGATGGGCGGTGAATGTGCCGCCGATATGCGCGTCGCCCTCATCTATGCGAAGAGCTCCGGAGGCTAGCGGTGCCAAGCGAACGGTTCAGCATTCCATTCCTCAGCAAGATCCAAGGTCGACCAGCGATCGCCATCGGTCTGGGGGTCGGACTGCTCGTTGTCATGGTCTCCCTACCCGTCGGACTGAAGAAGAAACCCGCCCCCTCGCCCACCAAGGACGCGCTGGCATTGATACAGGCGCTCGACGCCCAGCTGGCCACGCGGGACGGCGTTGCCGACGCGGGTTCCTTGGAGACAGAAGGCTCGGCTCGAGGGGCTCTTCGGAGAGACATCTTCTCGGCGGATGCGCTCAGACCGAAGCCGGTTGCCCGGCCGACCGAAGAGCGGGCGCGCCAGATCGAGGAACCGCCGCAAGTGCCGGATCTCGAGGTCATGGCCATACTCGTTGACGGGCATCTGAGACAGGCCGTGATATCGGGCCGCGCCGTCGCCGAAGGGGATTCCGTCGGCGGCTACTGGGTCATCGAAATCACTCCCGAATCGATCCTGCTGTGGAACGACGACGGGTTCAAGACACTCACATGGGGGAAAAACCGATGAGCACGCGTCGGCGGGACGTCTCTCCGCTCATGTTACGCAATCAGCTCTTGTCACGCATACCGCTCGCGTCACGCGTATCACTCGGACCGGCCTGGTTTGTCGTGGCGGTGATCATGCTGATGAGCGCCTCGTTCGCCCCCGATGCGGCTGCGGACGATCCGACTTCGACGGCGCCGGCTGTGGAACCGACTCCGGTCACCCTGTCGGCCCGCAACCTCGACATCCAAGACATCCTGACGATGTTGGCGAACTCGCGAGGGCTCAACATCATCAGCGGCAGCGAGGTCCGGGGCACCGTCTCCTTGGAGCTTCGCGACGTGCCGTTCAATCAAGCGCTCCGCGCCATCGTGGCGATGGCGGGGTACGAGGTTAATCGCAAGGGCAACATCTACTTCGTTCGTCTGCCGGTCGGAGTGGATCCCCGCGAGTCACTCATGCGAACGGTGCAGACGTTTAGACTCAACTACGCGAAACCGGAAGAGATCCTTCCCGTGGTGCAGGCGGGCCTCTCTCCCGAAGGGCAGGCCACGAGCTATTCGCCCATCCGGGCGATCGTCGTGGAGGACAAGCCATCGGTTTTGGAGCACATCGCGTCCGTCGTCTCGTCGCTGGATCGTCCTCCACGCCAGGTCCTCATTGAGGCTCAGGTCCTCGAGGCCCGCTTGTCGAGCGACGTCCGCTTCGGCATCGACTGGTCGCTCGTCTTCTCCACCCACGAGGGGAGCGGAGACGTTGTGGTCGACGGCTTCGCGAGCCCGGGCGGGCTCGGCGCCGAGGGCGTCTTCGTCTCATGGGGTGAAGGTGATTTCCTGAGTTCACTCGAGATGATGCAGGGGATCGATGATCTGCAGTCGCTGGCATCGCCGCAGGTGCTCACGGTCGACGGACAGAAGGCGGAGATCATCATCGGTGGTCAGCTCGGCTTTCCCGTTGTCACGACGGTCGAGAACACCGTCATCCAGTCGGTCGAGTTTCTCGACGTCGGCACCCAGCTCGTGCTGACACCCACGATTACCGAAGACGGCTTCGTCCTCATGGAAATCCATCCCGAGCTATCCGATGGAAAGGTGGAAGCGGGTCTTCCATCGAAGACCACGACGGAGGTCACGACGAAGGTGTTGGTCAAGGACGGTCAGACGATCTTTGTCGGTGGCCTGATCCGCGATCGGAACGAGACGACCCGCAACGGGATCCCGCTCCTGATGAGCATCCCTCTGCTCGGTCACCTTTTCGGCAAGACGACCCACTCTGTGGAAAAGAGCGAGATCATCGCCTTGATCACGCCTCACATCGTCGAGGCCGGTGCTGAGGTCGCCTACAGGCAGGCAGGCTACGTCGAGCAGTAGCCGAGTCGGCAGTTGACCGAATCCGGCGGGGTAGCGCAGCGCCCACGCGCGCCGTTCCGCTGGACGCGCACACACTTCACCAACGCGCCGTGTCGGTCGGGGCCTGATGAGATCGATCAGCGCGTCGCATGAGCGGCCGCGCGCACGACTTCAGGTTGTCGGCCCGGCTCCTTTCCTGGGATATCGTCCCCGGCCCTCCATTTTTCCACGCCCGCGGTAGGACCTTCGAGTGTTCGCTCGATTTTGTACCCGGGTAGAATCGCATATGTTCTTGCGGATGCCCTTCTTACCTCGATTTTGTACCCGGGTAGAACCGCCGGACACCTTGCCGATGATCTTGTCGGCTGCCTTCCGGGTGGTCTCGCCGGCAGTCTTGCGCCCCGCTTTGGCGGCGGATTTGCGTGCCGCCTCCGCGGCCGCCTCCGCGGCCGCCTCGCGCATGCGCCTCGCCCTCTCCGCTTTCCACTCCTTTCTGTGAAGCCATCGGTGACACGCGCCGCACATCGTGCGGAGATTGTCGATGTCATTGGAGCCGCCGGCTGTGACCTCGTCGTCGTGGTGGATGATCAGATTGTGGGTCGACCCGCAGCCCGCCACCGTGCAGCGATAGCCGTCCCGCTCGAACACTCTCCTGCGAACGCTCGGCGGGATGGCGGAGCGTTTGTGGACTCCGGGCGCGCAGATCTGCGCGTCGCAGAGCATGGCCTCGAGCGCCACCATGTCGATCGTTCTGTCGCCCTGGGAGGTGGGGACGTGGGCCTTTCCACACGACTCACACTGGTAGACGACGACCTGATAGGGAGAGTTCAGGTACACCACATGATCCGGGGCGGCGTTGCCGTTCGAGCCCGGAGAGCGGCGGGTGTCGTTCGCTCGGGGGTTTGCCTTCGCTCTGCGCACCGCCTTCTCGCTACGCGCCGCCTTCGCCCGGAGCGTCTCCGCCACCACGAGACTCTCCAGCCCGGCCAGGATCAGCTCCTCGCGTGGCGCTCGACGGCCAACCTTGCGGGCCTTCTCGGTAAGCGCTTCGAGGCGGGCGTACTGGACGGGTGACAAACGAAGCTGCACCGTTACCGGCACCTCGGCCGCCATATCGGCTTCCGGCACACTGCGGCACCCAAGGGCCTCGGTTCCGGCCCCGGCGTTCGGGTTCGCGGCCCCACGGTTCGGCCGGGGACCCGCCACCGCCGAGCCGTTCGCCGCCGAGCGCTCGGGGGTCGAAAGATCCAACGTCTTCTGGCCGGCCGCTTCCCGTCGCCGAACCCCGGACTTCCGCACCGCTCTCGCGCGTCTCTTCGTCTCCGCGACCGTCTGCTCCAGTTCGCGGCGCGACGACGTCTTGGCCTTCTCGACCCAATCCTCCTCCGTCTTCGCCGTGGCGACCCCGACGATCCCACGGGCCTTCGTCCATGTGACGTCCCCCGTCAGGATCGCTTGTCTGAGCTTCGGCAGTGACTCGAGCGACCCGCTCAACTTGATGAACTGATAGGTTTTGCTCTGGGAGAAGCCGAGCGCCTGCGAGGCGTAGTCGTGGATCGAGGCGTGGCCAAGTTCTCGGTAGAGCTTCCGCCTCAGGACCTCCGAGAACCACAAGACGGCATTCCGTTCGGCATGTCGCATCTCGGCGACGGCTTCGCGAAGGCTCGAGTGGACCTCGGAGGCAGGTAGGCCGGGGCGATAGGCCGGGGCACTGGCTGGACGATACGTTTGCATGGCCTCTCCTTCCTGAATAAGGCTTGGGAGAGAGACCGGGGAAGGTCAGATTAGTTAAGACTGCCCAGATGAGCAAGGAGAAATCGCGAAGAATGCAAACCGACTGGCAGGCGAAGGACGACGCCGATCGCCGCCCAACAGACTATGCGGCAATATGAAATGGATGATGCGATGCCTTGCCGATAGAATGCGAGGCGTTGCCGATAGAACGCGATGCCTTGGGTGGCTCCACGAGTCTACGTGACGGCCATGGAGCTGTGGGCGGCGATGTGCCCTCCGGCCAGCGGCGGGTTCGCCGGCCACCGAAAGGCGCTCCGGCCAGAGGAGGGTTCGCCGACCGCCGAATGGTCCAGCGGCCAGCGGAGAGTCTCCCGGCCGCCGGAAGGTCCGCAGGAAAGGTCATCAGCCGGATCAGCCCTGGTTCTTCGCGATCGACAGCAGGTTTTCCGCAAAACGCCCCGCGTACTCCCCGCGCGGGAAGACCGACGTCAGAAGCCGAGCGCCTAGATCGGCGGCTTCATCCTGAGGTAGGCAGAACTTCATCTCCCCGAAGCCGGCGCGATAGCCCGCTACCTCGTCGCCGACCTCCTCGTTCTTCCTGATGACCGCGGCGAAGAAGTCCGCCAGCGGCTCGAAATCACGCTCGATCATCCCGAAGCGCGTCATCTCTTGAACGCCGAGACGCAGCCCGCTCGAGTTGAGGAAGCTCTCGTCGTCCGGTAACGCCTGGTAGTTGCAGACGAGGTTGTTCTTCTCTAACCGCTCGGCCAGCTCTTCACCGGTGCCGTACTCACTCACTCGCAAAAGCACCTGGTGAGTCTCGGTATAGCCGTCGGCCGGATCACCCTCCACCTGCAGACCGCCCGCCGCCAACGCGGCCGCGAACGCCTTCGCGTTGCGACGAACCTGCTCCTGATACTCGCTCTTGAACGTGTTCATCTCGTAGGCGGCGACGAGAAGACCGAGAAGCGTCCCCAGATGATGGTTCGACGTCGAGCCGGGGAACGCTCGGCTCTTGATCTCCAGCCATAGCTTGCGGAGAGGATGCCCCTTCGGCATCACGCCGGCCACCACTCCGCGCTGGGGACCGAAGAAGGTCTTGTGCGTACTTCCCGTGACGACATCGGCGCCATCCTGAAACGGCTCCTGAAACGCCCCGTATAGACCGAGCACGTGGGCCATGTCGTACATGATGACGGGCCGGTGATCCCACTCCCGCACGTGATCCGCCACCTGTTTCACCGGCTCCGGATAAAGGAACATGCTCTTTCCGAAAATGACCAGGTCGGGACGGACGTCCGGCAGCATCGCGATGAGCTTGTCCACGTCCAAACGATACGGGTTGTCGGAGCGGATCGGGAAGTTCGTTACCGCCTCTTTGCCCGTGTCGCCGTCGATCTCGACGTAGTTGTAGAGCGCGCCCATGGGCTGGGAGCTCAAATGGCCGCCCTTGGTCAGGTCGTTGTTCATGACGCGCCGCATTCGCATCTGGCCCGTCGAGTTCTTGCCGCGATTCAGAAATTTCGTGACGGCCTTGAAGACGATCTCGTTCGACATCTGCCCGCTGATCGGTCGAAGCTCCACTTCAGAACAACCGAAATAGGTCGCCATCGCTTCGCGGGCGGCCTCTTCTACGTCCCGGATGAAATTGATCCCCTGGTAGAAGTAGATTTCCTTGCCCTTCATCGTCCGGTGCTCGGCGTACCGACCTGCCGGATCGGAGATCTCGCACATCTTGACGATGAGGCTCGGCGTCGACTCCGAAGGAATCAAGTTGAAGCAGCGACGCTGCCTCCAGACGTTGTTGGCAACGGTCTTCTCCGCAAGCGCTCGAATCTTCTCCGAAAGATCACTCATCTGCCGTCTCCCCCTCCGTCCGGGGCCTCCCCGCGAGCGAAATCTCCTCGCGAATCGCGACATAGGAGCGCTCCAGATGCCCTTCGATGATTGCATAGCTTCGGCTGTAGTCCTCGATATCGCCGCCGATCGGGTCGAAGATAGCCATGTCGATGGCAAAGTCCTCTCCGCTCGCGGCATACCCGCCCAGGAGATGCGACTTCGCCTCGGCGCCGGGACATAGCCTCAAGATCTCGTAGAGGTGATTGGCCTCCATGGCGAACACGAGGTCCGCCTTCGCGATCAGATCGCGATGCAGAAGTCTCGACGAGTGACCGGAGACGTCTATCCCCTCTTCCGCGGCGATCGTCACGCCGTGCGCTGATGCGGGGAAACCTTCCTGCGCGTAGGTACCCGCAGACGACACCTCGACGTTCGGCACGAGGTCGCGCGTGAGCCAGTGACGCAGGATTCCTTCCGCCATCGGACTTCTGCAGATATTGCCCGTGCACACAAACAGAACGTGGAACATTGGAATCTCCCTGGGCGCGCACCGGCTCGCCCGCCACTACGACAGTTTCAACGATCCTTGGCGAAGCAAACGAACCTCGGACCCAGTGGCCTCGACGATGGTGGAGGCCATGCCGTCGAGTTCCTCTTCGGCGTCGAGAATGAGATCGAGATGGGGGCCGAACGTGTCCGCGATCTTCGCCGCGGAGGAGAGTGGTGTTTCCCCGATCAGATTCGCGCTCGTGGACACGATCGGGCCGCCGAAGGCTTTCAGAATCTCGAGCGATAGCACGTGGTTCGGATGCCTGAGCGCGATCCTGCCGTTCTCCGAGATCACCGCGGAGGGGGCGCCATCGCCCGCATCGAGAATCATCGTGAGCGGACCCGGCCAGTATCGGCCGCACAATTTCTCGGCCTCTTCGTTGCGAACCGGAGCGAGTCTCGCGAGCCAGTCGGCGGAGCCGTCGAAGAGGACGACGAACGGTCGCTGGCCCAGGTGCCCCTTCATCATGCTGATCTTCAGCACGGCAGGCTCGTCGAAGGCGCTACAGCTCAGACCGTAGATGGTGTCGGACGGCAGCGCGAGCAATCCACCACGGCGCAGGATCTCCGCCGTCTCTTCGACGAGATCCGTCGGCGGCGCGGCGACGCTCACCTTTCGGATATTTTCCTTCGACATCACGTCAAAGCCGCCTTCCCTCGGCGAGATCCGCCTTCAGACACTCCAATGCCCTCGCGACGGTCTCGTCGCCCACCGCGAGGATTTGAGCCGCCAGAATAGCCGCGTTCTTCGCACCGGCCTTGCCGACCGCCACGGTGGCAACCGGGACGCCGGGTGGCATCTGTACGATCGAAAGAAGCGCGTCCAGCCCGGAGAGCGGCGAACCGTCGAGCGGCACACCGATGACCGGCAGCGTCGTGTGCGCGGCAACCGCCCCCGGCAACGCCGCGCTCATGCCGGCGCCGGCGATGATCACGCGCACGCCTTGATCGCGCGCCGTGCGTGAGTACTCCGCCACCACCTCCGGCGTGCGATGAGCGGACGCCACGGTCACGTCATGAGCAATGCCGAGTCGTTCGAGCACGGCGGCGGTCGCCTCCATGGTCGGCCGATCCGACTCCGATCCCATAATGATGCCGACGACCGGGCGACTAGCTTGATGATCGGACATTGGGCAGCCCTTTCTTTCCGATATCGCGGCGCATGTGAGAGCCGTCGAACTGAATGCGGGCGGCGGCCGCGTAGGCGACCTCCCTTGCCGCGTCGAGTGTCGGGGCGGTGGCCGTGACGGCCAGCACCCGCCCACCCGCCGTCACGAGCTGATCGTCGACGATGCGGGTGCCCGCGTGAAAGACGGTGACGCCGTCCTGCGCCTCGGCGTCGCCGACCCCCGTGATCGGAAGGCCGGTTTCATAGGATCCCGGATAGCCGCCTGAGGCGAGAACGACCGCCAGCGACGCATCTTGCCGCCAGGCGAGCGGACGATCGTCGAGGCGACCTTCCGCGCAGGCGAGTAGCAGCTCACCCAGATCTTCATCGAGAAGCGGAAGAAGCGGCTGCGTCTCCGGATCTCCGAAGCGGCAATTGAACTCGACGACGCGCGGACCGTCCCCCGTGGCCATCAATCCGGCGTAGAGGCACCCACGGTATGGGGCAGCTTCTTCGGCAAGCCCGCGGACCGTCGGGCGGAGGACCGTCTCGACGACCTCCCGAACGAATTCGGGGGCACCGTGCCGCCACGGCACGTACGCGCCCATTCCACCGGTGTTGGGTCCTTCATCACCGTCGTAGACCGCTTTGTGGTCCTGGGACGGCAGCATCGGCAGGACGCGCTCGCCGTCGCAGAGCGCGAACACCGACACCTCTTCCCCGCGGAGGAACTCCTCGATGAGAATCCGGTTTCCCGCTTCACCGAAGACATGCGCTTCGAGCATATCCCGGATCGCGCGGGTGGCGCTCTCCCGATCCTTACAGACAACCGCTCCCTTGCCCGCCGCGAGGCCGTCTGCCTTCACGACCAAGGGGAAGTCCGCACCTTCCAGGTGCTTGACCGCGGTCATTGGATCGTCGAACGCGACGAAGCCAGCGCTCGGAATAGCGTGCCGGTCCATGAATTCCCGGGCGAAGATCTTGCTGGATTCGATTCGCGCGGCCGCTTGGCAGGGACCGAATGCCGGTATGCCCGCCGAAACCAGGCGGTCGCTCAGCCCGGCCGCGAGAGGTGCCTCCGGCCCGACCACGACGAGATCCACGCGGCGTTCACGAGCGAGCGTCACGACCGCATCCGAGTCGGACGCGCTTCCCGCAATGCACTCGCCCAGCTCCGCGAGCCCGGGGTTGCCGGGAAGCGACAGAATATCGCTCACGCTACGAGCACGCGCGAGCGCCCAGCCAATGGCGTGCTCGCGCCCCCCACCCCCAATGATGAGTACGCGCATGGTATCCCCCGAGAAAGGCGTAACCCTCAGGAATCGCGGCGATTGTATGGCTGCGTCTGATTAGGTGTCAAGCGAGGGGCCACCTGATGGTTCGTCGAGCGCGTCACCGACCTCGAGGATGTCACTGACGGGAGAAGACAGGCGGACCGCGCGGACCTCGCCGGAGAGAAGATGGCGGGCACGATCGAGCGCCGAACCGAGCGATCCGAGAGGCTCGGCGCCCGTGCCTTCCAGCACGGACGGGTCCAGCTCGCTCACGAGCAGCAATCGGAAGCGCTCGGTGTGTCGCCGAAACGAGAGCGCCGTGTGCGAGTTCAAGCTGTACGCCGAGCGTAGCGCCGATTCAATCGAAACGCTGTCGGGGTGGGCAAACCACTGCAGCATCGTCTTCGATCCAACACCTTCCGCGCACCTGGCCGCGAGAATCGCGACGCCTCCGTCCCTCACCGCCGGGGAAAGATGCACGAGCGCCTTGTGTGCCTGTACGAGATCGATGTCCTTCGGGCTTCCGCCCGCGTCGGCGACAACGAGATCGGCGGGCGCCGGGATCCGGACCCGATGTCGGGCGAGGTAGCGGCGGCAACCCACCTCGTGCGCCTCGCCGAGGTCACCGGCCACCAGTCCGTCGATGCGGTGGTCCGGCGACAGGTAGGCGTTCAAGACGAAGACGGGGACCGATAGTCGCCCCACGGCATCGAGCATGTCCATGTGGACCGGGTTGCCGTCGAGATTCCCGGGCCGGCAGGCCGGGTTGAGGCCATGCCCTTCGGTTTCGTGAAGCACGAGGCGGTGATTGAGGCGAATCCCTTCGTACGAAGCGAGTCCCGGAAATATCGCCTTGCGACCGCCGGAGAACCCGGCGAAGTAGTGGAAGCCGATCGCGCCGACGGCGATGGCGACGTCTTGCTCCTGAAAGCGGCGGTTCACGACGACGGGCGTGCCGGCCGCCGTCTCGGCGATCATCTCCAGCTCGTCATCATTGGTTGCATCGTGCGCCGCGCAGGAGAGCGAACCCGCCCATGCCTCCGGGACCAGCGAGCGCAGTCGGCCCAAGGGGTCGGGAGCGTGCGTGCCCCCCCCGGCCAGCAACGTCACGCGGAACCGGGCGGGGCCGCCCGCGTCGAGCAGGAAGCGGAACAGCGCCGGCAGGAGGTGATCAAGACCCGCGGGACGCGTCCGATCCGGGATCACGATGGCGATCCGCCTCGCACCCGCCAGTCGGGCATCCAAACCCGCGCCCGTCGTCGGATGGAGGAGCAGATCTTCAACCGCCGCATCTTCATCGGGCTCGGCGTCGAAGGGAACGCGCGTCGGTGGCGGCATCCAGTCGACCCCGGACGGGGACGTCGCCTCCACCCACCCGTCGCCATAACGCGCGCGCACCTTCACCTCTCTAGTCCCTCCCTCGGCGGTCCAACAGCTCGCGCGTCACGCGCCGCCCGACGTCCGGATCGAGCCGGCCACCGGCCAACCGCATCACCTGACCGAAGATGAACTCGAACGCCGGCGCCTTGCCGGCCAGATACTCCGAGACCGCCGCCGGGCTCTCCTCGATCGCGCGCTCCGCGATGGGCCGAATGGCATCGGGATCCGAGAGCATCCGCTCCCCGCTGCGCCGCAGGACCGCGTCAGCCGGCTCGCCCAGTCGCACCATCTCGGCGAAGACCGACTTCGCCATGGTGCGGCTGATCTCGTGTTCCGAGACGCGCGAGAGTAGCCCGCCGAGCGCCTCGGGTGAGACGGGTGCCTCCGTCGGCGTCGCTCCCGTCTCATGGAGAACGTGAAGCAGCTCGCCATGGACCCAGTTCGCGGCGAGCGTCGCGTCGCCCGCCACTCGCGCGGCACGCTCGAAGTAGTCCGCCAGGCCGGAGGTTGCCGTCAGACGCTCCGCATCCTCATGACGGATCCCATACTGCGAGATGAGTCGCGCGCGCCTTGCCGCCGGGAGCTCCGGCATCGACGCGCGGATTCGTGATGACCCCTCCGCATCCATGACGAGCGGCGGTAGGTCCGGCTCCGGGAAATAGCGATAGTCCTGCAATCCCTCTTTGCCTCTCATCGGGCGCGTCCGGCTCGCTGCAGCGTCCCAAAGCCGGGTCTCGTGTCGAACGTGTTCTCCCCGGCCGAGAATACCTGCCTGCCGGGCGATCTCGAACGTCAGTCCACGCGCGACGTTTCGAAACGAATTGAGGTTCTTGAGCTCCGTCTTGGTCCCCAAGCTCTTGGATCCTTCCATCCCGACGGAGACGTTGGCGTCGCAGCGGAGGTTTCCCTCCTCCATGTTCCCAGCGCACACGCCAAGATACTCGACGAGCTGCTTCAGCGCCGCAAGCGCCGCGTGCGCTTCGTCCGGGGATCGAAGGTCGGGCTCCGTCACGATTTCGGCGAGCGGTATGCCCGCCCGATTGTAGTCCACACGACTGATCGACACGTTGCCTCGCGCTCCATGGAGCAACCGGCCGGCGTCCTCTTCGAGATGGATGCGCCGAATGCGAACGTCGCGTCGCTTCCCATCCGCGTCGATCACCACCGAGCCGCCGGTCGAAAGGGGCTCGTCGTATTGGGTGATCTGGTATCCCTTGGGAAGATCAGGGTAGAAGTAGCTCTTCCTTGCGAAACGGCTTCGCTCGTGGAGGGTCCCTCCAACAGCGTGGGCGAGAAGCGTCGCCAGCTCGACGGCTCGCCGGTTGACGACGGGAAGCACACCGGGATGGCCGAGGCAAACGGGACATACGTTGGAGTTCGGTGGGGCGTCAAAGCGCGTGGCGCAGGCGCAGAAGAGCTTCGATCGGGTCGTGAGCTGCACGTGCAGCTCAAGGCCGATGAACGCCTCAACCCGCGTCACGCTCCCCCCTCTCGTCCATCCGGTTCGGCGAACGGCGATGCTCGCCGGTCTCGTCGAGAATGCACGAGGCGATCCTCAGGATCGTCTCCTCGCCATCGTCCGCTCCGAGAAGCTGAAGACCGATCGGCAATCCGTCGCTCGACAGCCCCGCGGGAAACGAGAGCGCCGGATAACCGGTGAGGTTCGCACTGATCGTAAAGACATCTGAAAGGTACATCGCCAGTGGATCATCGATGCGTTCGCCGATTCGGAAGGCCGTCGTCGGCGAGGTCGGCAGAAGAACCACATCGACCGCGTCGAAAGCACGATCGATGTCGTCACGGATCAGTGCCCGGGCCCCCAGTGCCCGCCGATAGACCGCCTCGTGATAGCCCGCGCTCAATGCGTACGTCCCCAGGAGGATGCGCCGCTTGACCTCGAGACCGAACCCGGCGCGACGGACGGCGGATATCGCGTCGACGAAGTCCGTTCCCTCTGCGCGTGGCCCGTATCGAATCCCGTCGTAGCGGGCCAGATTGGCGGACGCCTCGGCGCTCGCCAAGACATAGTAGGCGGCAACGGCGAGCCCGGGGTCCATGATGTCGATTTCGACGGTCCGCGCACCCAACGCCTCCGCGCACTCCCCGACCGCTTCCAAACAGTGGATGACATCCGCGTCGCATCCCGATCGGAGAAGACGCCTCGGGAGACCGATCGTGCGTCCTCGAAGTGGCGTGGGCGACGTGCCGCTTTCACATGGCGCCTCGGGTCGGCGCGGCGTATCGCATCGGGAGGTCGCGTCGAGCGGATCGTGACCACAGACCACACGCGAGACCAGCTCCAGGTCGTCGGGGGTACGGGCGAACCAGCCGATCTGGTCCAGTGACGACGCGAACGCGACGAGTCCGTTTCGCGAGACCGCTCCGTAGCGAGGCTTGAACGCCGGCACGCCGCAGAAACCGCCCGGCTGACGAACGGACCCGCCGGTGTCGGAACCGAGCGCGATGGGCGCCATCCCAGCAGCCACGGCGGCGGCCGATCCTCCGCTGGAACCGCCCGGCACTCGCTCGCGATCCCACGGGTTTCGCGTTACACCGAATGCGGAGGTCTCGGTCGATGAGCCCATGCCGAACTCATCCAGATTCGTCTTTCCGATGACGACGGCGCCGGCCGCCTTGAGGCGTTTGATCGCGGTTGCGTCGTAGTGGGGAACGTGCTGTGCAAGCATCTTGGACGCGCACGTCGTTCGGATGCCGGCCGTGCAGATGTTGTCTTTGACCGCGATGGGGACACCCGCGAGCGGACCGGGGTCACCTCCGCGCGCCACGCGCCTGTCGACGTGCGCCGCGGCCTCGCGGGCCGAATCGCCCGCGACACTGATGAACGCGCCTATGGCGTCGTCGCGTGCCGCGATGCGCGAAAGATGCGCGGCGATGACATCCGAGGCGGTGGTCCTACCCGATCGTACCCATGCCGCGATCTCCGTCCCGGAGAGTCCGCAGAGGTCATTCAAGCCGAGTCCTCGTCTCCGGCAACCCGAGGAGCGCTGAAGTGTCCGTCGCGCGCGCCGGACGTTTCTCGAAGCGCCTCATCCGGCGAGAGGCCCGCGATCACATCATCCTCGCGTAGCGTCATGGCGCGTTCGCCCGCGGGATCTCGCGCGCGGTCGATCGAACCGCCCGCACTCTCGAGACAGGTCATGTACTCCAGAATCGCCCCGAGATCGGAGCGCAGGCGTTCGATCTCGTCGTCGGACGCATCGATCCGCGCGAGCGTTAACACGTGACGAACGGCTTCTTCGTCCAGGCTCACATTAGCCCGCATTCTTCACCAGCTCCCTACTGAGGCTGCGAAGGCGCCGGCATCTCCAAGACGTCCTCATTTCGGTCTCCTCGACATACCGTCTGGTATGCCTGCGTCATCCTCCACTCCGTGCGCCTTGAATCTACACGCGCTTTCGCACCCTCGTAACGGGACCTGGTGAGACGTGTGGGCTACCCCTCCAGATCCAGGTAGCGCGCGACGATCTTCCGCGTGACCTGTCCGGCGAATCGCACGGAGCACTTCGCGTTGTCGCCGGCACCATCCTGTGCCAAGACGACGCCGCGACCGAACTTGGGATGTCGCACGACACGGCCGAGATATGTCGCGCCGCGATCCGCGTCGACGTCGATGGTCGGCTCCTCCCAGTCGAGGCCGGCATCAGGACCGGCGTCCTCCGGAAGACCCGTTTTGCGGACGAGCGGCCGCTTGAAGAAACGGCCGCTTTGGAGGCCGAGTCCCCAGGGATCCCGCTTGTCGAGGAGCTTGTCGGGGATCTCATCCACGAAACGAGAGAGCCGTGTGGCCATCTCGAGTCGGTTGAGACGCCGGCGATCGAGAGATCCGCTCAAATGGCATCGGCGCTGCGCGCGCGTGAGCGCCACGTAGAACAATCGCCGCTCTTCCTCCAGCTCCGCGACATCGTCCAGCGACGACGCGTGCGGGAAGAGGCCTTCGACAAGGCCCGAAACGAAGACCTCATCGAATTCGAGTCCCTTAGCGTTGTGGGTCGTCATCAAAGTAACGGCCTCCTCGCCGGGATCCCAGGCGTCGATGTCGGTCCTGAGCGAGACCTCGCCCAGATAGGGCTTGAATCCCGGTGTCTCGCTTCGAATCGAGAAGTAGCGAGCACCGGAAACGAGCTCGTCCAGGTTCTCGCGGGTGGATTGCGCTTCCGGCCCGCCGTCGATCAATCCAGCCCAGATGCCGCTCTCCCTGATGACGTGTTCGATGGTCTCTTCGACGGGCTGTTCTTCCATGGCTTGGACCGAGCGGATCAGAGCACCGAAGGTCGCGAGTGACTCGGCGGCGCTTAGGGAGAGGGTGTCGATCGACCGCGCCTCGCAGGCCGCGCGAACCAGATCGCCGCCGTAGGTCGCCCCCGCGTCAACGAACCGGGCGAGCGAAACCTTCCCTATTCCTCGCCGCGGAACCTGGACGGCGCGCTCGAAACTCACCGCGTCCCGCGGATTCGCGGCCAGACGCAGATACGCGAGCACGTTCTTCACTTCCTTGCGTTGAAAGAAGTGAACACTGCCGACCAGCCGATACGGCACCCCATGCCGGATGCAGACTTCCTCGAACGGTCGCGATTGGGCGTTCGTCCGATAGAGCACGGCGAATTGCCACCAGCGCGCGCCGTCTTCCGCCTTCGCGGTGAGCATCCTCCTGACCACGTCCTCCGCCTCACGCTCCTCATCCGGCGCGATCATCAGCGTGAGCTTCTCTCCCTCGTCGTTCTCGGTCCAGAGCTCCTTGGGCTTTCGGCCGTTGTTGAACGAAACGACCGCGTTGGCGGCGGCCAGGATGCGCTTGGTGGATCGGTAGTTCTGAACCAGACGAAGAACCTTCGCTTCGGGAAAGTGCTTCTCGAAATCGAGGATGTTGCGGATGTCCGCTCCACGCCAGCCGTAGATCGACTGATCGTCGTCCCCCACCACGGTGAGGTTCCGATGCTTCGATGCCAGGAGGCGCGTGATCTCGAACTGAACGAGATTGGTGTCTTGGTACTCGTCGACGAGCACGTAGCGGAACCGATCCGCCAATCGGTCGCGCACATCGGGGGAATCCTCCAGAAGCCGAAGGGCCCGCAGCAGCAAGTCGTCGAAGTCGAGCGCGCCGAAATCGCCAAGGGCCTTCTCGTACTCGGCGTAGATGTCCGCCACCAGTTCCGCGTGCCGGGATGCCGCCGCGTCCCGCATCGCGGAGGCGGGCGTTCGCGAGCTCTTCGCCGTCGAGATACGCTCCAGGATCGACCGAGGGCGAAACTCCTGCTCGGTCAGATGGCGGCTCTTGATGGCCCTCTTCACCACCCGCAGGGAATCGTCGCGATCGAATATCGAGAAGTCGCGGTCGATCCCGGCGGCGCCCGCGTACCGTCGCAGCATACGCACGCAGGTGGCGTGAAACGTCCCCGCCCACAGCCCGGCCGGCTGCCCCGAAAGGAGGCGCCCGATTCGCTCTCGCATCTCCTCGGCGGCCCTGTTTGTAAATGTAAACGCCAGAATGTGTTCCGGCGCTATGTTCTTATTCTGGATAAGGTGCGCGACCTTGTGGGTCAGGACCCGTGTCTTCCCGCTCCCGGCACCGGCGAGAATGAGTACGGGACCGTCGGTCGCTTCGACGGCTTCGCGCTGAACCAGGTTGAGCTCTTCAAGGTGTCGCATGTCAGGCCTCGATTCCTCGGGGATCTATCCGATGGCTCCGGTCGCCCGCGCAATGCGCGCCCGTCGCCACGGAAAGGCTTGCCAAATCAAACATGAGGGTTGGCTGTTTCTCGACCCTGGGCCCGGTCCTCGTCCAGCGGAATCGGACGCGCACCATCTGCTCCCGTACTCGCCCTCGCCAATGTTCACATGGGGTTGGCTATGCTCCGCTTGGCTCGGGCTCCGTGCGGTCCCACCTGACGCCCTCTCCCGCCTTTTCTCTCGCGGATTTCCGACAGATTGAGACTAGTATTCGAACTTGAGACGGAAATCCAGGTTGTAGCGCTCTCCGACCTCGCCGGTATTGCCCAGCTGTTCCCGAATCACACTACCCCTCAGAAAGAAGATGTTGGAGAGTCGCGCTTCAAGCGAGAGCTCCTGATCCGGGGAAAGAGAGACCTCTGTCGTGTAACCGATGGTGAGCTCATCGGTCAAGACCTTCACGAGATAGACTTGAGGGGTTTCTTCCCGCGTGCGGACTTCCACGCGTTCCACTCCCGGAACCAGCCCGGCGATTTCCTGAACGAACAGGTCCATCACGAACTCAGTCGTCGGGGCGGTCCACTGGGCGGCGCCCGATTCCGCGCCGCTTCCGGCCGCGTAGCGTCCATAGGCCAAATAGCTCAGGATCTCGTCCTGGGAAAGCTCGAGCGCCATCGGCTCGGTCGACCAGTTGAACGTCGGACTCTGAAGGTTCCCGCCGATCGTCAGGATGATCCGAGCGTCCGCACCCTCATAGCCCCGCTCGCGGGCGTAGGGCCCACTGATGGGGGTCTCGGCGACGATATCGAGATCGGGATTGACGCCGGGGACCTGTGGGAAGGTGAGGACGCCATGCGTGATGCGAAAGCGATTGTTGAGCACCGTCCACGTTCCCTCCAGGATCTGCAGAGATCCACCGACCAGCAAGTCTTCCGGGTAGTTCCGTACGGTCAAATCTCCATCGCCGATCACGAAGTTCGTCGAGGTCTGCACGTCACTGGTGCGCACGTTGATTCGTCCGACGTCCAGGGTGACGTCATAGAGCGCGTCGCGTTCCTCTGGGCCGCGCTCGGGTCGAGAAGTTCCCCACCCGTAGATCTCGCCAAACTTGAAATCGAGAAGACCGTCTATTCGGGGCATCGTTTGCCCGACCGTCACGGAGTCGGGACTCACATTGAGATTGCCGTCGACCACGCCCGTGATGATCCCACCTTCGAAGAATCGGCAGTCCTTGAGCGAAACCTGGAAGCGGTACTCCGCGGATCCCTCCCAATGTCCGGTGCATCGGATCTTTCCCGACGACGATCCCCGCTGATCGGCCGTGAACTCCGTCAGCAGGATTCCCCGTTCTCGGAGATGTAGCCTGGCCACTGCGTTCTGGAAGGTTTCGTGCCGCCCCGCCCAGCGGAACTCGCCGTCGTTGAGCGTGAAATCGCCGATCAGCACGGGGTCGCTCGGCGTCCCGCTGACACCGCCCCGCCCCGTGAAGCGGCCGGACGTCACGATGAAGTCGGGGATCATCGCGCTGAGGAGCGACAGCGGCGTCTCGGCGAGGTCGACGCTGAACTGCATCTCTTTTTCGATCGGCTCGATCGCCGGCTCGCCGATCTCGACACGGCAGGGGAAAAGCCCGGTCACCTGCGCGACATGACCTTCCGCCACAGCGTCGCAGCGGCTCAGCGTGAGCAGCGAGTCGCGGTAGACAGCTTCCAGCTCCAGTCGATCGAGCTCCTGGCCTCGGATCTTCACCGAGTCCGCGAACGCGTCGAGACGGACCTCAGGTCGGTCGAGACTGCCCACGACCTTGAGTGTTGCGGAGAGTCGCCCGCCAAGAGATTCCAGGAAATCCTGAGATTCGGCGAAACGAGCCTCCGGCAGAATGGCCGTGCGCTCGTCCTCCGGCTGCTCGTCGCCGTGATTCAACAGAGCACGGATCTTCTGCGCGAGTCCCATGTCGAGCGCTTGGGCCTCTAGATCGAGCTCGACCCTGCGGTTCGATTCGACAAAGCCGGCCCATCCACCCGGAGCCGTGAGTGTCTTGAGCGGACTATCAGCCCCGGACACCCTCGCCACGACATCGGTCGATCCAGGTCCGATGTCGAGCCTGAGCTCGGACAGAACGATGGAATCGCCTCCTGCGGCGACGTGAACACGTAGGGAATCGGCGGTGATGTCGCCGAGCCGCACGCCCCTGACATGCCCGCTCCCGACGAGCCACGGCCACTCAGGGTGGTCTTGGTACTCGACGTCGACGTCGCAGATCGCACCGGTGGGAACATCGTCCAGAGGAAGCGAGATCAGATCGAAGATCGGAATCTCTTCTCCAATGAGCCGCCATTGGGGGAGCTTTCCGCCGGGGTCGGTGTCGAGCGACACGTCGAGGCGTCCACCGGCGAGCAGAAACGAGCCCGGCCCCATCGTCGCAAGTCCGTCATCCCGGCGCGCCACGGGCATCGGAGCCTGAAGCGTGATCGGACCGATGGGGAGTTCGGCTTCCAGTGTTTCGATCCGGCCGCGCGTCCACGGTGGGTCGGCCCAGATCGTTCCCGATGCGACGATCGCAGTGTCACCGCCGGTGGCTGTGAATCGATCGACGGCAAGCGTATCGTCGAACGTCCCGGTCACGTGCATCGTCGCGAAGCGGCGACCGGAAAACACTGCCTCTTCCCCCGTCGCGCTCAGGCTGATGCTGAAAGGATCCAACACGCCGGAGAGCGTGTCGACCTCGATTCGCGCGACGTCGAGATCACCGACGGATAGATCTTTGATTCGGCCGATGCCTGTGAAATCGGGCGACAGAATGTCTCCTTCGATCTGAGCGTCAATTTCGGCGAGCCCGGCGAGATCATTGACACCGTGAAGCGAGACGAATCGCTCGATCGGTACGGCCTTCCCGGTCACGCTCGCTTCGACGTGCTTCTCAGGGAGGATCTCCGCCTTCCCATAGACCACGCCGCCACCCAAGAACGCGACGCTGTCGTGAACGCGGACGATGTCGCCGGGGATGAGGGTGATCAAGGTGAACAAACTGTCGAAGGGGACCGTCGCGTAGGTCGACGGTCCAAGCTCGCCCCGGATCACCATGCTCGGAAACAGCCTCTCGTAGTCGTTGCCTTCCAGACGAATGCGACCGCTGATGCGGTGTGGATGAAGGGCGACCAGCTCCTCGTGGACGGGAACATCCGTCAGGTCGACGTCGCGCACCCGGATGTCCGCCTCATAGCGTCTTGGCTCGACGAGCTCGAACCGGGCTGATCCCGTAATGCGCTGAGGCCCCGAACGAAGGTCCGCCCGAGACATCCGAAACTCGCGCGAATTGAGGGTTCCCGCACCCGCCAGGCGCTCGATCGGATCGCCCGAGAGGACACCGGCAAGGTCCCATTCGAGGCGGAATCCGTCATCGACCTGCTGCACGCGAGCGCCGCCGCTGAGCCGCCCATCTCCCAAGATCCCCGACAGGTCCACGATCGGCCACACATCCGACGTCTCGAGCACCGGGAGGTCGAGATCGAAAACGAGCACGGGCGGCCCTTCGACCGACACGACGCCCTCCCCCACGAAGCGCGTGCCTCCGAACCGTCCCCCCAGTTGGCCGAAGAAGATCCGCCCCTCGCGCAACGTTGCGACCGCGCCCACCGAGTCGACAGAGACCGATGCGACCGGAACGCGACCCCAGACCCGCTCGGCTACGAGATGTGGGGCGCCCGCGTCCAGCGTCAGGTGTCCCTGAAACGAGAGATCGTCGACGATCGCCTGCGGCACTCCATCGGCATCCTCCAACGAGAGGTCGAGATCTTTGATGCTCAGCCGATCGATCACATAGCGACGATCCGACCGAGTGCCGGACTCGCTCTCTCCGGCACGCCACGGCACGATGATCTGTCCGCCGCTATCCCTCGCCAATGCCACCCGCGGCCGCGTGACCTCCAGCAGATCGAGAGAGATACGCCCCCGAATGATGTCCAGCAGAGGATATCGGATCTGGATGCTCTCGCAGGCCAACAGGGTGTCACCGTCGTCGCTCCCGATCGAGATGTCCTCCAGGATAATCGTCTCGAACGGACTGCCCATGATGTCTCGGATCATCACGCGGTAGCCGTCGTCCATCAGGCGTTCGTTGAGCGTTCGGGAGATGTAGCGGGCCACAAGCGGGCTCTTCGCGATCCAGAGCACGGTGCCGCCGATGAGCACGAGCAGAATCAGGAGACCGAGTACCCCGAGTGACAAACGGAGGAATCGCAGCACAAAGAGCGGTGTGATCCTGCCGCCCGCCGGCCTCTTTTCGTCGCCTTTTCCCACTAGAACGCGTGCCCCAGGCTGAAGTGCAGTTCCCACCTGCGGGCGTACTCGCGCCTCGCGGCGCCGAGCTTGTGCCCGTAGTCGACACGAAACGGACCTACCGGTGTCTGGAATCGAATTCCGAGACCGGTCGTATAGCGGACGTCCATCCGCGAGTAGCTTCCCTCAAACTCACCGACGAGCCTCGAAAGCTTCAGCTCTCGCGGATCGGCCCAGATGTTGCCGGCGTCGACAAACACACCGCCCGCCAGCTTCCAGATGAGCGGAAAGCGATACTCGATGTTCCCCAGGAAGTGGACCCGCCCGCCCATCGACAGGCCACCTTCATCGAGCGGCCCCAGCTGTTCCTTTCGATAGCCCCGGAGCGTCGTGGCGCCACCGATGAAGAAGCGATCGTTGTATGGAATCTCCACGAGTGACGCCACCCCCTCCCCGACCCCTTCGGACCGCAGTGGATGAATGTATCCTCCCTGGATCCGAAACGCCAAGACGCGCTGCCGGTAGGGGCGCTTAGAACGGGCGTGTGAGGTGGAGAGCAGGGTCTTGGCGAAACTGAAGTCACCGTTCGGCGGACCCGCGTATTCCAGGGTCCAGCGCTGGAACGAGCCGCGCGTCGGATCCAGGATGTTGTTCCGCGTATCCCGCTCCGTGCGGAAGCGCGTGGCGAGCGTCACGTAGTCCTGAGATCGAAGCGTGGAGTCGGTGCTGCCGACCCACTCGTTCTCCAGCGTCAGAAAGACATTCACCCACCGGCCAAGCTCACGCTGAAACGTGGATCGGATACCATTCGTCCGGGTCTGGACAGCCGACGGCTGGCGCTCGAACTCATGATAGATCCCGAAGCTCGCCTCCGTACGCGTCCCCAGGAACCACGGCTCGACCCATGTAGCGTGCGCGCTTGCCTCCCCCAGATCTTTGTTCGCACCCTCGGTGAAGAGCGAGTCGACTTCCCATCCGATGCCGCCGTCGATCCGAACACGGCGGGTCGTTCCCATGATGTTTCGCTGCCCCCACTCACCCGACAGTGTCGCGCGCTCGTCGGAGGAGAAACCCAGACCGAACCCGTACCAGCCGTGCTTGCGCTCGCGGACCTCGATCGTGAGATCCACGAGCCCTTTCGACGAGTCGGCCACCTCCTGCACGAAATGGACATGGGAGAAAAGACCGAGCTTTCCGAGACGCTCCTGGCTACGCAGCAGCTGCGAGCGGCTCATCAGCTCGCCGTATCGGAGAGTGAGCTCGCGCGTGATGAAATGCCGCTGTGTGGTCGCGTTCCCACGCGTCCGTACCCATTGCAGTCTCGCCGGCACGCCCTCTCGGAGCTCGTAGACGACGTCCGCAGAGTGATCGTCAAGCTGATACCAACCGGCGCACGCCGCGTAGAGATATCCGCGCTCCTGGTACTCGAGGAGGATCCGCTGCCGGTCGCCGTCCAGGACGAACGGGCTGAGCGGTGCCCCGGGCGCCAACCGAATCTTCTGACTTAGCTCATGCTCGGGAATCGCCCTAACGCCCTCGAACCGGACGGAGCGCACGCGCGTAACGGGACCTTCCTCGACCCGGACCACGAGCCCGACGGTTCCCCGCTTCTCGTTGATCGCTTCGTGCCAATCCACCACCCGGAAGTCGAGATAGCCATGGTCCTCGTAGAAATCGGCGATTTCAAGCAGGTCCTTCTCGAGAAGATCCTTGAAATAGTAGCTGCGGCGGAAAGGGTGCGTGAGATCGGGGGGGGTAAGCTCCATCAGCGACGCCAGACGGCCGTCGCTGAACGCAACGTTCCCTTCGAATTCGATGCTGCGAACCCAGGGGAGATCGCTTCTGATGTCACCGTTCGAGAGACGCCCCCCGCAACCGGCGAGAAGAACGAGCACGGCCGCGAGTACAACCCGCGTCCATCGCCCGCGCGCCGATACACGGATCGACGCGCCTGGCGGAAGCTCCTCTTTCGGCTCTCGCTTACTCGCCGGACTCAGATTCAATAGGGGCATCGGTGACGGACTCCGCGGGCGCGGTCTGTCGGTCGGCCCGACTTCTGTGGAACTCCCTGAATATGTCCTTTGCCGAGACAAAGACCATGAGCGCAATGAGAAAGACCGCGCCGGCCCGCCAGATGATCCCCAGCTCCCTCTGTCCGAGCGGCCTCCCGCGAATCGCTTCGATCACCGCGTTGAGGACATGCCCGCCGTCGAGAACCGGGATGGGCAACAGGTTCATGACCATCAGCGCGATCGAGACGAAGATCAGCCAGTTCAAGAGATCCGTCCGCCCCCGCCCGGCTTCTTCCGCGGACATCTTCACGAGCCCGATCGGACCGACGAGGTTGTCTCCGATCTCGGCCGGCTTGCCGAAGAGCCCGATGAGCCCCGTCACGAAGCTCCGGCACATTTCGAGGGAATAGGTCACCCCGAGCTGAACCGATTCGCCGATGCCGAAGTGCCGGACGTACGTTCCATAGGAGACGCTCCGGATGCCGATCAGGCCCTCACCGGCCTGCTCTACCGGGACGAGCTCGCGCTCGAAACGTCGTCCTTCGCGCTCGATCAGCAGCGTAATCGTCTCACCCCCTCGGTCGATGATGTTTGTTCGGAGATCGGACCACGCCCGGATGACCGCTCCGTCGACGGCGAGGATACGATCCCCCTTTTGCAGGCCCTCCGCGTATGCGGGCAGACCGACGGTGAGTGACCCGATGATCGCGGGCACGTCGGGGACGAGCGTGCTCAGGAGCGGCTCGATCGCCGATGCCGGGATCTCGATCTCACGCCGGCCCACCTCGGAGGTGAGCGCGACGGCGACCGCGTCGGGCTCGTCGGCATGTTCGCTCAGCGTGACCACAACCTCGCGCCAGTTGGCCGTCGGCTCGCCGGCGATGCTGACGATCTCCTCCCCCTGCCGAAGGCCCAACGAATCGGCCACCGAGCCGCTATCGACGGGCCCCACGGCGTTCGGCTGGAGCGGATACTGGAACCCGAATGCGAACATCAGAATGCCACAGACTATCGCCATCACGAAGTTCGCGCCCGGCCCGGCAACGGCGATGATGACGCGCTGCCACCAGGACTTGGAGAGAAACTCGTACGGTTCACCCTCGAGTTCCTCCTCGATGTTGTCGCCCGCCATCTTCACGTACCCACCGAGCGGAAGAAGGGCCACACGGTAATCCGTGTGCCCGCGGCGGACACCAAACAAACGACGTCCGAAGCCGAGGCTGAAAACGTGGACTCGAACACCGACCATGCGGGCCGCGATGAAGTGACCCAGCTCGTGAACGAATATGATGATGCCGAGGACGGGGATCCCCAGCACGATGAACTTTATGAAGTCGGGCAAGTCTGACCTTCCTTCCCGTATCCGCGCGCGAGGGTCAACGCTTTGTCTCTTGCCCACGCGTCCGCGGTGAGTATCTGTTTCACGTCTTCCGCCGGCCGGGGTTCGTGCGCGGCCATCGTCTCCGAAATGACGCGCGGGATCTCGGTGAATCGGATCCGCCCGTCCAGGTAGGCGGATACCGCGACCTCATCGGCGGCGTTCAGCGCCGCCGGCATTGTGCCACCGCGAGCCAGCGCCTCCAGCGCGAGCCCGAGACATGGAAATCGCTCGTGATCCGGCTCTTCGAACTCGACAGAGCCGACCGCCGCGAGATCCAGCGACTCGAACCGACCGGTCGGCGGCTCGGGCCACGAGATAACATACTCGATCGGTAGCCGCATGTCGGGCGGCCCCAAGTGCGCGAGCAGTGATCCGTCGGACAGCACCGCGGCCGCGTGGACGATAGACTGCGGGTGGACGACGACACGGATACGCTCCGGTGGCATGTCGAAAAGCCAGTGGGCCTCGATGACCTCGAACCCCTTGTTCATCAGCGTCGCGCTATCGACAGTGATGCGGGGGCCCATATTCCACGTGGGATGCCGTAGTGCCTCTTCGGCCGGCAGTCGATCGACTTCCTCGAGCGAGCGGGTCCGAAACGGACCGCCTGACGCGGTCAGAATGATGTGCCGAACGGCCTCCGCCGGCCTACCCTGCAAACACTGAAAAAGCGAACAATGTTCCGAGTCGATGGGAAGAAGGGTCGCGCCCGTGGAGCGCGCCGTCCGCTTGACGAGCGCCCCGGCGGTGACAAGTGATTCCTTGTTGGCCAATCCCAGCGTGTGCCCCGCCTCGAGTGCCGCGATCGTGGGGAGAAGACCTGCGCTACCGACGATCCCGTTGAGGATCAGGTCCGCGTCCGCCGATCGCGCGAGCGCAGAGACGCCGTCCGCGCCGTCCAGCACCCGAACGCCGGTCCCGCGAAGGGCTTCGGAGGCCCGGTCGGCCGCCGCCGGATCGGAGAGCGCCACCGTGTCCGGTTCGAATTCGCGCGAGGCCCGAACCAGCGCATCGACGTTGGCATCACACGCCAGACCCACGACGCGGATATCCTCGCGATGCCGGATCACATCCAGCGCACTCGCGCCGATCGATCCCGTCGCACCCAGAATCACAAGTTTCTTCTTCGGCTCCATCTTCCCCACTTTGCATCGGCTTGGGACGCTCCCCGCATCATACACCGGGGGCGGCGTCCTCCAAACACGCCCTCTAGTCTGCCGCGGCGAAGAGTCGCAGGACGTAGAAGGCCGCCGGCGCCATGAGCAGCATGCTGTCGAAACGATCCAGGACCCCCCCATGCCCCGGGAGCAGCAGGGACGAATCCTTCAGACCGGCGCGGCGCTTGATCGCCGATTCGAACAGATCGGCGGCCGGACAGAGCAACCCAGCGATGATCCCCATCCCGAGCGCCGACCAGGTCGTAAGAAACGGCGCGAACCAAACTCGAGCGAGAAACGCGGCGCCGACCGCGGCCACGAATCCACCCAGCGCACCCTCCAGGCTCTTCTTGGGGCTGAGCTCCGGCCACGGCCGCCGGCGGCCGAAGAGCCTGCCGACGGTGTAGGCGCCCGTGTCACAGCACCACGTCAACGCGAACACCAAAAACACGCCGGCGGGGCCGCCGTCTCCGGCCACTCCCGCGTCGCGCAGGAGAATCAGATGGCTGAACAGGAATGGGACGTACACGTATCCGAAGAGAGCGCCCGCCGCGAACCGGACCCGCCCGTCCGCCGCACGCCGACGGAGGGCGAGGAGCATCGTCACCGCGATGAACGCGGCCAGCAGCGGTCCCGCTGCTGCGACACCCCATAGATGGAATCCGACCGATGTCGCGAGTCCCGAAATGATGAGCCAGAGACGAGAGGTCGTGAGCCCCACGCGGCCGGCCAGTCGAGCGAACTCGTGGAGGCCCAGCGCGATCGCCGCCGCAACGAGGCCTGTGAATACCCAACCGCCAAACCAAGCCGCGGCGAGCAGAAGGGGAACGCCGAGGATCCCGGTCGTCATCCGTCGACCGAGCGACGCGCCCGCGGACGTGCGGCCGCCGTCGGTGGCGTGAGGAGGCTCAGGAACGTCAGTCGACGCGCCCAAAGCGCCTTTCCCTTCCCTGATAGTCGCGAATGGCTGCGTAGAAATGCGCGCGTCTGATGTCCGGCCAGAGTACGTCGGTGACGTAGATCTCCGAGTAGGCCAGCCCCCACAGCAGGAAGTTCGAGATCCGCATCTCACCGCTCGTGCGGATGAGCAAGTCCGGAGGAGGGAGCTCGGCCGCGTACAGGTGGGATTGCACCACGTCTTCATCGATCGCGTCGGGGGCGAGCCTGCCCGCCAGTAGCTCCTTCGCGATGCCCTTCATCGCGTCCACGATCTCCGCGCGCCCGCCATACGAGATCGCCAGCGTCAGCACAAGCCCGGTGCTGCCTGACAGGAAGTCGATCGTCGACTCGAGCTCGTCTCGGACGGATGCCGGAAGATCTCCGATCCGCCCAATGGTGCTCAGCCGAACGTTGTTTCGCGCAAGCTCGTCACGCTCTTCCTTGAGCGTGTCCTTGAGAAAGCGCATCAGGGCATCGACTTCGGCCTTGGGTCTATTCCAGTTCTCGATCGAGAACGTATAGAGGGTGAGCGCTTCGAGCTCGAGTTGAGCGGCGGCCTCGACCACTTCCCGAACGGCTTTTCGCGCGGCGTGGTGGCCCTGGATGCGGACGAGCCCTTTGCGGCGCGCCCAGCGCCCGTTTCCGTCCATGATGACAGCTACGTGTCGGGGCAGATTCCCGGCCGCGACAACTTCGGCTTTTAGCTCTTCGACGGCTTCGGCGTCGAGACGGCCGACGTCCGTGGAGCGGGTATCCACGCTCAAGTTTAGATCTCCAGGATGTCGCTTTCTTTTTGCTTCAAGGCGTCATCCAGTTTGCCGATATAGTCGTCGGTCAGCTTCTGCACTTCGTCGATGTGGCGATGGCAGTCATCTTCGGAGAGGTCTTTCGCGTTCTCGAGCTTCTTCAGGTGATCGTTCGCCTCGCGGCGGATCTGACGAATGGCGACGCGGGCCGACTCCCCGGTCTTCTTGACCTGCTTCACGAGGTCTTTCCGCCGCTCCTCCGTCAACGGAGGCACGGGCACGCGGACGACCGTTCCGTCATCGGTCGGGTTGAGCCCGAGGTCGGCGGCCATGATTGCTTTCGAGACCACGGAGACCATCGGCTTCTCCCAGGGCTGGATCACGATCAGCCGCGGCTCCGGTACGTTGATGGAGGCAACCTGCTGGAGAGGGACCATCGACCCGTAGTAGTCGACGCGGACAGAATCCAGAAGCGACGCCGACGCGCGGCCGGCGCGAATCGAAGCCAGCTCGCGTCCCATGGCTTCGAGAGATTTCGTCATCTTCGTCAGGGCCTCACCCATCACACCATTTGCATCCATACTCGAGACCTCCTCAGGATTCGTCACTCGTCACGTTGGAGACGTCCCCCACGTAGGTGCAGACCGCATCCCCCGTGACGACGCGCCGCAGCTCGCCGGGCTCCGTCAGCTTGAACACGACTATGGGAAGCTGATTCTCCATGCACAGGGCGACGGCGGTGGAGTCCATGACCCGCAAACCGCTCTCGAGGACCTGCCTGAAGGACATGCGATCGTAACGTACGGCGTCCGGGACCTTGAGCGGATCGGCGCTATAGACGCCGTCGACCTTGGTGCCCTTGAGAAGAACATCGGCCCCTAGCTCGATCGCCCGTTGAGACGCGGCGGTGTCCGTCGTGAAGTACGGAAGTCCCGTTCCCGCGGCGGACAGCACGATCCGACCCTTTTCGAGGTGTCGGAGCGCCCGCCGGCGGATGTAGGGCTCGCAGACCTGCTCCATGTGGATCGCGGAGAGAACGCGGGTCTGGCGACCCAGGTTTTCGAGGCGATCCTGAAGCGCCAGACAATTGATGACCGTCGCGATCATCCCCATGTTGTCGCCGGTCACGCGATCGACGCCGCGTTCGGAGAGCGCTTCGCCGCGGAAGATGTTGCCACCCCCCACAACGATGACAATTTGGATTCCCAGGCTGGAAACTGCGGCGATCTCTTCGGCGAGAGATTCCACGACGGTCGGATCGATCCCCGATTGGTGGTTACCCGAGAGGACCTCACCGCTAGTCTTCAGAAGGATTCGACGGTACTTGGGTTGCTTCACCGACACTCCTCCTGTGAGATACTACTTGCCCAACTCGAACCGCGCAAACCGACGCACTCGGATGTTCTCTCCGATCTTGGCGATCGCCGCGTTCAGGTACTCGCCGATGGTGACGTCCGTGTCTCGCACATACGGCTGCTCGAGCAGGCAGACCTCCGAATAGAACTTCTTTATCTGTCCATCCACGATCTTGTCGATCACTTGCTCCGGCTTACCGGAGTCGACCGCGCGCTGATGAAAGATCTCACGCTCGCCTTCGACACGCTCCGGCGAGAGGTCCTCCGCTTGGACGACCTCGGGGCTCGCGGCCGCGATGTGCATGGAGATGTTCTTCACCAGCTCTTCGAAATCGTCGGTCTTCGCCACAAAATCGGTCTCGCAGTTCACCTCGATCATCACGCCGATCTTCCAGCCGGGATGCACGTACGTCGACACGCGCCCTTCACTGGTTTCGCGCTCGGCGCGCTTGGCGGCTTTCGCGATGCCTTTCTTCCGTAGGCTGGTGATCGCGGCGTCCATGTCACCGCTCGTTTCCTCGAGCGCGCGCTTGCAGTCCATCATACCGGCCCCGGTTCTCTGCCGGAGCTCCTTAACGAGTGAAGCCACAATGCTCATCTGACCTGACTCCTTTGGGATTTCCACCGTGTGCTGAGCAAGGAAATGAATCCGATGGTTTCATCAGACGACATCCGCCGCGGATCAACTGGACGCGGGCTGCTCTCCGGCGCCGGCGGCGGCCATGGGCGTCTCGGGCTTCTTCTCCTCAGGCACGTTCGGCTTCTGCCCGCGCGCCGCCGCTTCCCGAGCGACGTCACTGACCGCATGCGTCAGGAGCCGGATGGACCGGATGGCGTCATCGTTGCCCGGAATAGGAAGAGAGATGAGATCCGGATCACTGTTCGTGTCCACGATCCCGACGACCGGGATGCCGAGTCGATTGGCTTCCGCAACGGCGATACGCTCCTTACGCGTGTCCACGACGAAGACGATGCCCGGCAGAGCATTCATCTTCCGGATCCCCGAGAAGATCTTGTTGAGCTTCTCGCGCTCCTTGTGCATCCGAACCTGTTCCTTCTTGGGCCGACCCTCGAACTCACCAGACTCGAACCCGCTGTCCAGATCGTCGAGCCGCTGGATACTGCTCCGGATGGTTCTGAAGTTCGTGAGCATGCCGCCGAGCCAGCGCTCGGTCACGTAGTACATTTCGCAGTGTGCCGCTTCTTCGCGGATGATGCTCTTCGCCTGCCGCTTCGTACCCACGAAAAGGACCGACTTCCCCGAGGCTACGACGTTCCGTAGGGTGGTTAGGGTGGTTTCGAGGGCGGCTAGCGTGCGCTGAAGGTTGATGATGTGGATGCCGTTTCGCTGGCCGAAGATGTAGCGTCGCATCTTCGGATTCCAGCGGTCCGTCTGATGACCGAAATGGACTCCGGCCCCCAGAAGGTCCTGAAGGGTGACCTTCGACATTTTGAGACCTCCGACAGGGTTGTGAACCTCCGCCCCCGTCGCGCCCACGCCTCACCGGCGGTGCCGGCACCATGAGTGCAGTGGATCGGGGGGCGTGTGTGATACGCGGCCGGCCGCGGCCGACCGCGCTTGAAACGCAATCGTGATCTAGCGCTTCGAGAACTGGAAGCGCTTACGGGCCTTCGGCTGACCCGGCTTCTTGCGCTCTGTAATCCGTGCGTCGCGCGTCAGCAACCCGTTCTCGCGGAGCTTACCCTTGAGGTCAGGCTCGGCCTTCAGGAGGGCCCGGGCGATGCCCAACCGCATTGCACCGGCCTGGCCGGACTTGCCGCCGCCGGTGACCCGTACTGAAACGTCGTACTGTCCGCGCCGTTCCGTGATGACGAGACCGCGTTCCGCCTCGATAACAAGCGTATCGCGATCGAAGTAGCTCAACGGCGAGGCACCATTCACGGTCAACGTGCCGCTCCCCGCCGTGAGTCGTACGCGGGCGATGGCTTCTTTCCTGCGGCCGACGGCCACGTGAAATTGGTCTGCGCTCAAGCTCCTGCTCCTCTTCGAGTGTCGTCAGAGATCGATCGGCGTCAGACGCCGCGCCCCTCGAGGACGCGCCCCTGAGTTCCCAGCTTGTGCACGATCGGCTGCTGCGACTCGTGCGGGTGATCGGGTCCCCGATAGATTTTGAGCTTCGAGATCATCTTGCGACCCAGCTTTGTTTTCGGCAGCATGCCGCGGACCGCCAGTCTGATGATCTCCTCGGGCTTCTCCTTCTTCATCCGGCCGTACGAAGTAATCTTCTCCCCGCCCGGATAGCCGGAATGCCGGAAGTAGGTCTTCTGCTCGGGTTTGCGGCCGGTCAAATGAACGCGCTCGCAATTGACGACGATGACGTGATCACCAACGTCCACATGCGGCGTGTATGTGGGCTTCCATTTCCCACGCAAGATCATCGCGATTTCCGACGCCATCCGACCCAGCGTTTGTCCCTCGGCATCAACGACATACCAGGACCGACGCACGTCTTCCGCCCGGGTGGATACGGTCTTCATGATCTATGTCCTCCCAACAATATGTCCTACCGGCGAATAAGCTACATGGAATTCAAAGGCCAGTAAGCTTACGAAGCTGAGGCCGATCGGTCAAGTCCCAAAACGACGCCTATTTGACCGCGGATTCGGCCAGGCGCTCGAACGGTGGCCGGAAGACCCCTTTCTCGGTGATGATCCCGCTGAGCAGGGTCGCGGGGGTGACGTCGAAGGCCGGATTGTAAGCCTCCACCCCACCCGGGGTAGTCGAAAGACCGCTCCATGCAAGCACTTCGCCCGCATCCCGCTCCTCGATCTCGATCCGTCCCCCCTCAGGGCAGGCCGGGTCGATAGTCGAGCTAGGAGCCACCACATAGAACGGGACCCCCGCCTCGCGGGCCGCCAGCGCGACCCCATAGCTTCCGATCTTGTTGGCGGCATCACCGTTGGCCGCGACGCGGTCGGCGCCGATGAAGACCGCCTCGATCCGTTTGTGTTTGAGGCACCATGCCGCGGCCCCGTCGCACTGTACGGTCACTGGGATACCGGTGCGCTTGAGCTCCCACGCCGTGAGCCGGGCTCCCTGGAGTAGCGGACGGGTCTCATCGGCGAACACCTCCGGACGCTTGCCCATCGCCTGGGCCGCATAGACGACCGCCAGCGCTGTTCCCAATCCGCCGGTTGCGAGCCCGCCGGTGTTGCAGTGCGTCAGCACTCTCGGCGTATCCGAAAGGAGGTTCGCGCCGTGCTCTCCCATGCGACGGCTCATCTCGAGATCCTCTTCGAGGATGAGATCCGCTTCGGTGAGCAGGCGGTCGGCGACCGGCCCCCCGGCAGTGCGCGCCGCATCGATCGATCGCCGCATTCGATCACACGCCCAGAAGAGATTGACGGCCGTGGGCCGGGCCGTTTCGAGATAGTCCGCCGCGGATCGAGCGGCTTCGGCCGCTCGTGCGTCGTCCCCTCGTTCAGGCCAGGCGCCGAGAAGCACACCGTACGCTGCCGCTATACCGATCGCGGGTGCCCCGCGCACACGGAGCGCCCGAATCGCCTCATGCACTGACTCGATCGAGTCCAGCTCCAGATAGACTTCGCGATCCGGAAGCAACGTCTGATCGAGCATCCGGATCACACCATCCCGCCATCGAACCGTTTCGATCACGATCCATCCTCCAGTTGCCGGATGAGCCGGATCAGCAGTGTGATCGGCAACCCGACGACATTGAAATAGCACCCATTGAGTGCGGCGATGAAGGCGCTCCCGAGCGCCTGTGCCCCATAGGCTCCTGCCTTGTCGAGCGGCTCGCCCGTTCGGACGTAGGCCACGATCTCATCGGTCGCGAGCTCTCTGAACGTGACTTCGGTGCGCGACGTGTCCACGATCGACCGATCGCCTTTCGTGACCGCCACGCCCGTGATGACGTCGTGCGTCCTACCGGAAAGCCGACCGAGCATCGTGACGGCATCGGCCTCGTCCACCGGCTTGCCGAGAACATCGCCGTCGACGACCACAATCGTGTCGGCCGCGATCACGAGCCGGCCCGGATGGTTCGCGGCAATCGTGCGCACCTTTTCCGACGCGAGACGGGCGGCCTGTGCGTCAGGCGACTCTCCGTCCAATGCGGTTTCATCGACGTCGGGCGGTTCCACGATCACGACCAGACCCAACCGTTCCAGAAGCTCCAATCGCCGTGGCGACGACGACGCCAGGATGACAGGCTCGTCCTGACCGTAAACCACGCGACGCGCGAAGTCGGCTTCGGCAATCCGGCTCATGGGCTCTCCACGATCAGCGTCACCGGCCCATCGTTGACGACCTCAACGTCCATCATAGCCCCGAACGACCCGCCGACGACGTGGAGTCCTTCCGCGGACAGATGACGCATGAATCCCTGGTACAGCGGCTCAGCGATCTCCGGCGGCGCCGCCCGGTCGAATGACGGCCGCTTCCCCTTGCGACAGTCCCCGTAGAGCGTGAACTGACTCACGACCAGCGCGGCACCCCCCACCTCCACGACGGATCGGTTCATCTTCCGGGCATCGTCCGGGAATATCCGAAGCCCCGCACACTTGCGCGCGAGCCACTCAGCGTCGGACCCGGCGTCTCCCTTCTCGACCCCGAGCAGAATGACGAGCCCGATTCCCATCTCAGACTCGCCGCCGTCCCAGCTCACCCGCGCCCTCGAAACTCGTTGAATGACAGCTCGCATCTCCCTATTCCCAGATATGTTACGACATGTAATTGAGAGCGGCCCGGGGGTAGGGTCCGCACGAGGACGCGCGCCCGCTCCGCTCGGCTATCCGCCTTCGGCGGATGATCCTCACGTCGCTCCCTGCGACGCGCCTCTCCGCGGACCCCACGCCCCGGACCCTTCCATCGCGTGAAAGCATGTCGGCGATAGGTCTCTCTCGCAACGCACGTATCACCTTGCTCAGCTCCTTCGCCGCCGCTCCCCCCACCTCAAGGTCGGGCGGCTCAGTACTCCCAACACGGCTACTCGCCTCCGACCCTGGAGGTCGCGTCGCGCCGGGGCGATCGCGTCAGGCCATCGCCGAAGCTCAGCTGCGGGCCGAGCTGGCGCGGGACTGGCTCTGCCAGGACCGTGACAGATCGTGACCGCCAGCTGAAGTGACTAGACATCGCAATGTGTCCTTGATCACCTCACTTGCATTCCGGATTGGGAGAAACGGCGATCACATCGCCCTTTGCATGATATCCGGAGTCGCCTTCAACTTCCCCCGTCAACACATCAATGTCGACCCACTGCCCTTTCCTTCCTCCCGCAGGATGAGCCCTCGAACCGGTGACCCGCCATCGGTAGCTTTCGTCGGCGTGCGAGTACCGAAGTTCGAAATGCCACGGCCGATCACTTTCCATTAGGCCATAGGCGGATGCGATCACGGCAGCTGAGTCCTTCATCACGGGAAAACTACAGCCTCCCGGTTCAAGGTGGCATGGGAGATCGATTTCGCGAATCCGCGCTGTATACGGCTCGCCCTCAGCCAGAAGCACGTCTATGTGCATGTAGGAATCCATCCAAGGGCGATCTGCCAACAACAGATCGAAAGGAACTACGGATTGCCTGCCACTTACCATCCGGAACGCTGGCCCGGATAAGGTGCAGGTGACAGCGTTCTCATAGAACGTAGGGTTGAACTCCTTGGCGACATAGCGCTCGGCGAAACGAACAACTGAAGTATCCCGCTCCACCCCACCGATTTGATCAGAACTGCCCTCGCTACACTCCGCCTCTGGCGACCACGGGTTGCACAGAAACGATAACACCAGAGCCAGCAGACAACCTACTCTGACTCGCTTGCCTGATCTCATTGACCTAGCCATCCCACGTGTCGTCGTTTTCGCGATCGGTCGGCATGGGCTCGCGGACGATATCGAGGACGCCCCGGATCTTCCGGATCGCGGCCACGACGCGGCGAAGGTGCTTCATGTTTTGAACTTCGACGACGAATATCCCGCGCGCCTCGCTACCATCCGCCCCCATGTCCGCCCTGCGGATGTTCGTGTTCGTCGATGAGACGGCGCTCGCGATGTCCGCAAGCAGGCTCTGGCGCTCGAGACCGTAGACGACGAGCCGCGCGAGAAACGACGGTGCGCCCTGCACGTCCCAGTCGATCACGACGCGACGGTCTTTGCCGACCCGCTCGTCGAAGGCGTTCGGGCAGTCCTCGCGATGAACGCTGATCCCACGTCCCCGAGTGATGACGCCGATGACGCGTTCGCCGGGAATCGGGCTGCAGCACTTCGCGATTCGAAACATCAGGTTGTCCATCGTCTCGAAGCGGATGCCGCGTCCAGGTCGAAACTGCGGCAGCGCGCGGATCTTCTCGAAGCCCTCTCGGAGCTTTCCCTTCGGAGGAGCGGGATAGAGCTTGTTGAAGATCTGCTGGGGCGAGACATCCCCTCTCCCCAGCGCAGCCAGAACATCGAGCGTCGACGAGAAACCCACCGCCTGCGCGATATCCTCCAGGTCGCGGTCCTTGGGGATCTTCTTTCGCTCCTTGCGAAGCAGCTTTTCCAGCAGCTCCCGCCCAAGCAGGATTGAGTCCTCACGGACACGCGCCCGCAGCGACTGCCGGATTTTGTTTCTCGCCTTCGGGCTCTGAACGATGGCCAGCCAGTCTTCGCTGGGCTGGGCCGATGTTGACGTAATGATTTGCACCGCCTCGCCGTTTCGCAGCTGGTAGCGTAGCGGGACGATTCGTCCATTGACCCTCGCGCCCACGATATGATTCCCAAGCTCGGTGTGCACCGCAAAGGCCATGTCGATCGGTGTCGAACCCTTCGGGAGCTTCATCAGGTCGCCCTTCGGCGTGAACACAAAGACTTCGTCCTGATAGAACGACCGCCGGAGAAGATCCATCACCTCGCTGGGATCGCTCTCCCCCTCGAGTCCCTCGGACGCGGTTTGCATGATGCCGCCGAACTTCTCGGCGAACTCACGGTCGATCTCGCTTCCTTCTTTGTACGAGTAGTGAGCCGCGACACCATAGTTGGCGACCCGGTGCATTTCGCGCGTCCGAATCTGCACCTCGACCATCCGGCGCTGTGGTCCGTAGACCGTCGTGTGCAGCGACTGATACATGTTGCTCTTGGGCGTGGCGACGTAGTCATCGAACCGCTCGGCCACGGGCGTGAAGAGATTGTGAATCACGCCGAGGACGCGATAGCAATCGTTCGTATCCTGCGTGATGATTCGCACGCCGAGAAGATCGTGAAGCTCGCCGAACGGCACCCCGGTCCGTTTCGATTTGTTGTAGATCGAGTGGAAGTGCTTGGGGCGTCCGGTCACATCGGCTTTGATCCCCAGTTTGGCGATCTCCTCCTCGATGATCGACTTGAACGCCTCGATCTGCCCCTCCCGCGCGTCACGTTTTGAGGAAACCTCGCCCGCGATGTCGCGGTAGGCGGCCGGGTCGAGGTACTTGAGGGCCAGATCTTCCAGCTCCCACTTCAGCGCACCGATCCCGAGGCGATGAGCGAGCGGCGCGTAGATGTCTCGCGTTTCGCGGGAGATCTGCTTCTGCTTCTCCGAACGGAGGTACTGCAGCGTGCGCATGTTGTGAAGTCGGTCGCAGAGCTTGACGAGGATCACGCGAAGGTCGGTGGCCATCGCCAGGATGAGCTTTCGATAGTTCTCCACCTGGTCCGCCTCCGGACTGGTGAAGGCGAGATGGCTGATCTTGGTGACTCCGTCGACCAGAGTGGCGACTTCGTTCCCGAACTTCTCCTCGAGCTCCCCGATCCCGATCCCGGTGTCCTCCACGACGTCGTGAAGCAGGGCCACGCCGAGCACGACCTCATCGGTCCGCTGCTCCAACAGCCGGGTGATACCGAGCGCGACCTCGAGGGAGTGAATGACGTACGGCTCGCCGGAGAGGCGCTTCTGCCCGTGGTGTGCCTCCACGGCGTAGTCGACGGCACGCGCGGCGGCGGGACGATCCACGGATGCGCCGACCTCGTCAAGGAGAGAGAAGAGTTCGTTTCGCTTGGCGTCTATGGGGGTTTCAGCCGCCATCAATCGATCTTCAGATCCTTCACCCGAAGCTGTAGCCGCTCGCGACCCCGCCACCGATTGATCGTGGGCACGAACGCGATCGAGAAGCGCTGTCCGGGGCGATCGATATCATCCGCCTTGTCACCCATTCCAAAGGCGATGCACTCGCGCGTGTGACCTTCCTGATACGCCATCATCTTCAGATGCTGGCCTCGATCTCCCAGTCGTTCGGGCGCCTCGAGAAGCTGTACGTCGCGGGCCATGAAAACGGGCTCCGCGTTCTCGTATCCGAAGGGGGCAAGAGCCTCGCACCGAAGCGCAAGCTCCTTGGTGCTCGCCTCGAGCGTGAGTTGCTCTTCGATATCCAGCCGAGGCCGCATGTCGATCTCTTCCAGTGCCGGTCGCGACACCTCGATGAACCGGTTGCGGAAATCGTCGAGCGCCGATTTCGTGATCTTGAGACCGATGGCGTACTTGTGGCCGCCCCACTCCTCGAGCAGATCCGCGCAGTGCGCGAGAACGCCCACCATGTCGAAGCCGTCGATCGCCCGCCCCGATCCGCGTCCCTCGAACTCGTCGGTGGCTACCAATATTGTCGGCACGCGGTAGCGGTCCACGAGCCGGGAGGCAACGATCCCCAGGACGCCGGGGTGCCAACCATCCGACCAGAGGATCAGCGGCACGGCCCCGGAGGCGGAGAACTGAGCCTGGGCCATCTCTTCCGCTTCTTCCAGCATCGACTCGTCGATCTTGCGTCGGTCCGCGTTGTTCCGCTCCAGCTTCTCGGCGAGCGCGCGCGCCTCGTCCTCGTCTTGGGAGAGCAGCAGCCGGATGCTCGTCGCCGAATCGCCCAGACGGCCGGCCGCGTTGATTCTCGGCGCGAGCGCGAAAGCAACATGGCCGGATTCGATTGTCTTGCCGGAAAGACCGGAGCTGCGGATGAGCGCGACGATCCCCGGACGCTTGGTGACGGAGAGCCGCTTGAGACCTTCACGTGAGAGGATCCTGTTCTCACCCGTCAACGGCACCACGTCGGCGATAGTCCCGAGTGCCACGAGATCGAGGTGGCAGCCCAGCAGATCATCTTCGCCGTTCGCTCGGTGCTTGAGCAGCCCCTGCAGAAGCTTGTACGCGACGCCGACGCCGGCGAAGTGCTTGAACGAATACCCGCAATCCGGGCGCTTGGGATTGACGACCGCGATGGCCGCGGGAAGCTCGTCGCCGATCTCATGATGGTCGGTGATGATCGTATCGATGCCACGCGAGGTCGCCAGCTTCACGGGTTCGAGCGCGCCGATGCCGCAGTCGGCCGTCAGAATCAGCTTGGCGCCGGTTTTCTCCGCATGCTCGACCGCTTTGCTCGATAGGCCGTATCCGTCCTCAATCCGATGCGGGATGAAGTAATCCGTTTCTGCACCGAGTTCTTGGAGAACGCTGACGAGAAGCGCCGTCGCCGTGGTGCCATCCACATCGTAGTCGCCGTGCACGAGGATCCGCTCGCCGCCCTCGACGGCATGCGCGAGGCGCTCGATGGCGCGATCCAGGTCACGCAGCTCGGAAGGATCGCCGAGATCCGACATTGATGGGCTGAGGAACTGTGTAGCGGTCGACGTGTTGGTGATTCCACGCCGGCATAGGAGGCGCGCGAAGGCGGATGACAGACCAAGCCCCTCCTGAAGTCTTGAGACGACCTCTGGATCAGGTGGCTCGGCTAGCTTCCACGCGGTCTCCATGTGCCAATTCCTTGCGTATGGTTAACCCTATGATACGAAAAGAGGGGCCGCCCATGCCAGGGAAAGCCCCTTCTCGGCCCCAATTCGATTGACCGTGAGCGCCCCGATTTGACGACGCGTAACCTCTTACTATTGGGATCCAATATGCCGCCACCCGACAGACCTGTCAACGTCCTTGCGTCTGCGCGCCGATCGCCACGCGAAACGGCTGAAAGACGGCGAGCGCCGTCGTCTCGTCGGGCGAGTCCGGGTGGACACGCAGGATGCGGTTCTTGGCGGACTGGGCCAACCAGAGCGCCTGAGTGCCCGGCTCGACCGAGATCGATGTAACGGAACCGAACGATTCCAGCTCCCGTTGTAGGCTCCCCGCCCCATCGAGTTCCAGGATCCGTCCGGAGCGATCGGCCACCCAGAGATGGCCGTCCTCGCCCAAGGCCATGCACTGCGGGCGGTCCACTTCCGCGGGGGGTGGCAGCTCGGAAAGGGAGTCGGTGTCGTAGGCGGCAACTCCTCCGGAGATGGGGTTCCCCGTCCAGACGCGCCGTCCCGGATCTACGGTCAAGATCATGACGGTCTTGTCCGCGGCGCCCGTGGTCGGCTCTTCCCCGATCGCCAATCGAGTGACCCCGCCCAACGGCCCGCCCGCCACGAAGCACGCGCCCGTCGTCGGATCGACATCCAGATCTTGGACCTGCGCGGCGAGCGCGAACCGCGCTCGTTCGGCGCCTCCGAAGTCGAATACGATCACCTCCGACGTCACACCTCCCGACCAGGATCCGACCCAGACGAGCGAGTCGGCGGAGTCGACCGCGACACGATAGGGTAGCGACACATCGACGGCGCTTCTCTGCTTCCCCGTGACGTCGTAACGGACGAGCACACCCACGTAGTAGTCGACGGCCCAGACGTCCCCGCCCTCTTCGGGCACCTCGAGGTCGAATAAGAGACCGAACGTACCGGTTCGAAGCCGCAAGTGGCGCGCATCGGGCGCCGCGCGCACGAGACCGCTCGACGCCGCCTCGAGCACCCACACAGCGGCGGCTCCCGGTCGGGCCACCTTCTCGGGAAGCGACACGACGCTTCCGTCCGTCAGGCGAACGTCGAGTCGATACTGGAGATCGTGGTCGTTGACGAGGCCCGTGTCGCGATACGTCGTCGTCCTTAGAGAACCGATTCGCGTGACCAGATCCAACGGCCCCGCGCCCTCCCCGGCCCTGTAGATCTCGTAGCTCTCGAAACCGCGCGGCGGGACGCTCTCCCAGGTGAGATCCACCGCCCGGTGATCCGCCACGGCGACGAGCCAGTCGGGCCGCCCATCCGTCTCGCCATTCAGCGGGTCGAGCGGGTTGGTGCGATCACGGCCTTCGCAGCCGATGAGGAATAGAGCGATCAGCACGACGCATGTGGCGCGGATCAGAATTGCCATCTCGCCCCCACACGCACGGCGTCCGGTGATATCGATCCAGTAGGTCGAACGCCGTCCGCCTTGAAGAACGCGCCGTCAGTGAAGATCAGAATCGCCGACACAAAGCTCAGCTCGGCCACGACCCATGCGACCGTCGCGTACCTATCGTATCGATCGGCTCGATCGAGCTCGCGATTCATCTCGGCGGGCAGCGCCGCTTCGGAGTATCGGTCGTAGGCGACGTCCGCCTCGTTCTTGAAGTGGAGCGCGAGGGCGGTGGAGCCGGCCCCCAGAAGGACGGTTCCCCATCCCGTCCACTGCTGTCCCCTCCCGGTGCCCTCACTGACCGCCTGTGCCGAGATCGGAAGCGGGCCCGTGGGATACAGCGCAATCTCGATGAGATCGGCGCTCCTCAGTCGCTCCGCGCCGAGCTCTTCGGAGAAGTACCCGCCACGTGCGACACGGAGCGGCCCGGCATTCTCCCCGTCGTCGTGCCAACGAATGATCGTCGGCGTCGTCCCGAGCAATCGATCACCGCGCATGATCCTCGCCCCCGCCGGGTCGCTCTCGATCCGGATCAATCGTCCGACGGTCTCGCTGACGGCCATCGTCTCACGCTCAGCGACCGTGAACGCGTGGGCGGGAAGCGGTAGCGGTTCGAACTCGCCGGGCGGTCTGCTCCGAAACCAAACCTCGTGCGCGCCGGGAGGGACCGGGACGGGCTTGAGCGGCGTCCGACCGATGAACTCTCCGTCGAGATAGACGTAGGCGCCCGGCGGCGTCGATGTCGCGAAGAATGCAGCGGAATCCGGGTCATCTGCCGATGCCGGCGCCGCCGGAGCGAGCATCATCAACGCCGCGATCAGCGCGAGTAAGCTATGACGATTCGAACGCATACGCGTGACCTGAATCATCCACGATGAACACGCGGTCGCCGGCCGTCACCGGGCCGACACGCACCGCGCGGGAAACGTCCAGGGTGGAGACCTTTCGTTGCTGAGGGATCGAGATGAGCTCGACCGTCGCGGACATTGTCGACACGAGAAGCAGATCGCCCGCCAGTGCGGGAGAGGCACGGCAGGCACCGCTCAGGCGCGCGCTCCATTGGATCTCGCCCGATGACGCGGATAGCACATAGAGACGCCCGTTCAACCCCGCGATGTAGAGGTTGTCACCATCCGAAACCGGCGCGGCATAGATCCGCGTCGGGAGGTCGCACGTCCACGCCGGCGTCCCGTGTGCATGCGCGAACGCGGTGACCCGTCCTTCGGTACCGCTGACGTAGACCCGCGCAGAATCCACGGCGCAACCGCCCCGGCTTCCTCCCGGGACGCCTCCCGTCCAGACGCGGCCGCCGTCGACGGCCGAAAGCGCGCGAAGGCTGTCCGTCTCATCAACCCAGAGGATGACGCCCGCGTGGGCTGTGAGCGCCGAGGGCCAGAGGCCGCCGCCCACGTCGGCCGACCAGATCGTCTCGCCGTCGTTCACGTCGAGAGCGTGGAGCCGACCTCTCGCGTCGCCGACGAAAAGCGTGTCCCCCCGAATGACACCGGCGCCCCGTGGACGCAGGTCGGTCCGGCGCCAGGTGCGCTTCCCCGTCTCGATCTCCAGTGCCTGGATCGAGCCGATCGGCACATCATGACCGACGATGACGCGCATATGATCCGTGATGGGTGCGAGGGACGGTGCCCCGTCCAGGCGTTTGCGCCAGAGACGCTTCCCGGTTCGGATGTCGACCAGGCGAAGGTGGCGGTCATTCGTCACGACAAAGAGCGAGCTACCCGCCAGCGCGGGTTCCGCCGCCGGACCGCGCCCCACTCCGGAGCGCCATACAAGATAGAGCGGTGGGCTCAGACGACCGTCCCACCCACCCGAGCGCGCCGGAGTCGCCCGAAGTTCGGGCCAACCGGGCGACCCCGGGGGCGGCGGCACGGCCGGCGGAGGCGAGCAGGCCGCGAGCGATGCCAGGGCAACCACACCCAGCAGGACACTTGAGGTTGGTCTGGGCGCCCGCATCAGTAGTCCCACCCAATGAAGAAGTCCGTATGTGTACCCGACTCCACGCTCGTGAAATCTGTCCGCCGCGCAAAGTCAAGGCGGAACACAAGAAAGCCGCCGAAGCTCATCCTGAATGAAAGACCGAAGCTTCCCAGCGGCGGCCAGTCGACCGACTCGTTGGCGTTCCACATGAGGCCGGCATCGACGAAGGCCGCGCTCTCGATGCCCGGGAACTCGATCGCGCCGAACGGAAAGCCGATGACAAACCCCTCCACGATCGGAAACCGATACTCATTGTTGAAGAGCAGTGATCGCGTCGCGAAGAGCTCCCGATACGGGTATCCACGCAGTGAGTGGCTCCCGCCGAGCGTCCAGTAGCGGGGATCGGAACCGAATGAGAAGCGTCCTTGTAGCCGCGTCGCCCACGTCGATCGCTGGCCCGTCCGGATGTAGCGGCGGTAGTCGCCCACGAGCACCAGCCCTTCCGTCTCCGCGCGATAGGGGTCGAGTGTCAAACCGATTGCGGCCTTGGCGCGGACGCCATCCACGGGCCCCGTCGGGATCCAGAGCGACGTATCGTGCACCCAGGAAAATGAATTCGTCGCGAGCCAAGCGCGCCGGTCGATGTCGATGAGCGGATGCCGTTTGTCGGAGTAGATGAGCCCGAGCGACGTCTCGATCCGCTTGAACTTGGAGAACGGATAGCTCGCGATGAAGCTCACCCCGGCCCGACGCTCGAAGAACGAGAGATCGCGATCATCCAGGAAGTCGCCGGCGTAGTGAAACGTGCTCACACCGTAGTTGAGGCGCCGCCGCAGATTGAAGTACGTGACCCCGGCGCTGAACCGCTTGACAAAGCGATCGCTCCGCCCGGACGTGTTGCCGAGCTGAAGAAAGACGATTTCGTCCCCGAGCATGTCGGTGAGCGCGGCCTGGACCCCTTGAGCATCCGGGAGGTACGGATCGAACGCGACACCGCCTTGCGCAAAGTCGAGCGTGAAGCGCCGTCGGTATCGATCGGGCTCGGCCCTCCCCTCCTGCCACGCGTCATCCCAACGCCACCCCGCCATCACAGGCGACCCCACAAGCTCGAACGCCGCCACGGAGTCAGCCGGGATTGGAAGCGAGTAGATCCTGAAGGCGCCGTTGGAGTAGCCCGTGAAGAGTAGCGTCGCGCCGTCCTCGGTCGGCGAGGGATCCATCCCGCCGCCCAACAGCGTCGTGAGGCGCCGGCCGCGACCCTCCAGATCAACCTCGCACAGATCGGGAAGCCCGTCCCGGGAAGACGAGAAGTAGACCTTCTCGCCATCGGCGGAGAAGCGCGGCGCTTCGTCCCGCCATGGGCCGCGCGTGAGATAGCGCAGATTCCTGCTCTCGATCTCCAGAAGGAAGAGATTGAGGGCTGCATCCCGACCATGCTCGGTCCGATCCGACGCGAACACGATCGTTCGCCCGTCCGGTGAGAAATCCGGATCCACATCCTGATACCGATCATTCGTCAGACGAGTGAGCTCACCGCTCTCCGGCTCGAACATGTAGAGATCGGACTGCGCGTCGACCGTGAGCCCTTGAAAGACGACGCGCCGCCCGTCGAGCGACCACGCCGGTGAGGTCAACGCCACGAGGTCCCGGAAGCGATATCGGCCGATAACCTCGCGGCGCTTCACGTCGAACACGAAGAGTGCGTCCTTGTCGTTCCACTTGGAAACAAAGGCGAGCCGTCCATCGGCGGAGACGTCGACCTTGCTCACGAACGGATGAAGCGACTCGAACTCGGCCTGCCGCTCCCCCTTCACGAGAACCTCGACGTCACGCTCTTCGCCGCCCAGCGAGGCCATGTAGATGTTCGTGTAGCCCGTCCGCGGTGAAACGAAAATGTACTTCCCCTCTTCCTCCAGGACACCGGACGGGATCTCGACCGGCTTGAAGTTCGCCCCCCCGTTGCCGGCCAGGAGTCGCGCCTCGAGCCCGACGGGATGGCGGTCTTGCACCATCGGGTAGTAGTTGCGCCGCTCGTACTGGTGCCACTGATCGCTGAGCGTCTCCTCGCTCACACCCGTCACCCATTCGAGCACGTCATTGAAATCCTGACTGATCCAGAGGTTCTCGTAGAGCCTTGCGACGGCGTCGGTGCCGTAGGTCTCGGCGATGAAGGTGACGACGCTCTGGCCAAGCTTGTAGAGAGCGAAGGTTCCGTTGTAACGCCAGAGACCTCTGATCGGCGGGAGACGGCCCGCGATCACAAGATCACTCAGGACCATCTCCCCCTGCGGCATCATCCGTCCGGAGAGGTAGTCCGCCGTTCCTTCGGTTAGCCAGAGCGGCGGATACGCCATGCCGCGATTGAAGTGCTGCCGGTAGAGCGACGACTGAATCGAAAGCTGGAATACGTGCACCAGCTCGTGATGAAGGACGGTGCGGAACTGTGAGTACGACCCGGAGAATGGGATCAGCACGCGCCCCTTCAGCAGCTCGGTGAGCCCGGCGACGCCTTCGGGGAGAAAGAACGGGATGACGTTGGTCTGCTCGAAGTGCTGGTGGCTGGCGTAGATGATGAGCGGTATCCGACGACGCACCTCGTGACCGAAAAACGTCGCGAGATCCGTATAGCTCTCTTCCGCCATCGCCAGCGCGTGGCGGGCAAGATCTTCCTCATCCGGATAGAAATAGAGGTCGAAATGCTCGCCCTTGAGCGCCTGCCACTCGAAGTCCGTGTACTGGACCTTGTTCTTTCCGAACACCGAGAACTGGGCGTGGGCCGTTGCCGCGGCCAGGAGGAGTGTTGCGATCAGACAGATGGTCAAGAACACGGGCAGCGGCACGCCCGGAATCCGGCCCCCACGCGCGGCCCTGCGCTCCGGATGACACGCGGGTCCGCGCACGGGAAGATCGCCCCGGTCGTGCCGAGCGCCGCGTACGGGCCGGAACCACCGGTGCGCATCCGCTGTCGAGTGAGTTCGGAAGGAGACCATAAGCCGAGTTCTGTGGGGCCGAAGCCCTAGCGGCCATTTGTCTGGGGACGCCGTTACCGACGCCCTCGTCGGATCGCCTTTCGACGACCGCGATAGCGACCTACCCGAGGGTTTAGCGAGGCAGGCGACCTCTTCCCTCCTATTTGGTCTTGCTCCAGGTGGGGTTTGCCGAGCCGCCGAGGTCACCCCCGACGCTGGTGAGCTCTTACCTCACCGTTTCACCCTTACCGCCTCCCGAAAGAGACGGCGGTCTGCTCTCTGTTGCACTTTCCGTGGGATCACTCCCCCTGGCCGTTAGCCAGCACCTTGCCTTGTGGAGCTCGGACTTTCCTCGGGCGCCCCGCCGACCCCATGGGCCGACGATGCGCACGCGACCGCCCAGCCTCCTTCCGAAACCGAATGGCCGGTGAATACCGACGGAAGGTCTACGGAATCACGCTCTGATGATACCGATCAATCGCGTCATTGGCCAGACGATCGGCGATGGCGTTCCCGCCGCGTTTGACGTGCTCGACGGTCGCGTCCGGCAGGCGGCCGAGGAGCCCGGCGGCGCGGGAATGAAGCGGCTTGAGGCCCGCGTTTTTCACCCGGTACTCGCCGGACATCTGCCGCACGACGAGCTCGGAATCCATGTGGATCCGAACCTTCACATCCCCGAGGCTCTGCGCGATCAGGAGCGCGGCGATGAGCCCCTGGTATTCCGCCTGATTGTTGCTGCCCTTGCCCAGGTAGCGCGAATATTCCGCGATCACGTGCCCGTCCGGATCCAGGGCGACGACGCCCACGCCGGACGGCCCGGGGTTGCCGCGCGCGGCCCCATCCGTATAGATGTCGATGACGCTCAACTGGATGTCCCTTCTTCCCACACGATGATGCGGCCGCAGTTGTCGCACGCGTGGACGCTCTGTCCGTGACGAAGGTCGTTGATGATCTGCGGGGTCAGCGACGTAAAACACCCACCGCACGATGCGCCACTGACCGGCGCGACGGCCATCTCCTTCGACGCAGACACCTGCTCATACCGCCGGGCGAGATCCTTGGGTAGCTCAGCCACCAGATCGGCCGCCGCCGCGTCCAGCCGCGCCAGCTCCCCCCTAGATCGCTCGAGCTCCCCTTCAAGTTCCGCCTTTCGTGAACTCAGCCGCTCCTCCGAGCGCTTGTAGACACTCTCGGCCTTCGCCACGCGCTCGGAAACCGCGTCCTCCTCCTCGAACGTCTGAAGGATCGCGTCCTCATTTTTCGAGATCTTCTCCTTGATGAACTCGATCTGACTGAGCGCCGCGCGATACTCCTCATTCTTCTTGATCATGGGGAGCTGGTCGTCATACGTCTTCTTCTGCGCGAGGAGGTCCTGGATGCCGGTTTCGAGATCGCGCCGGCGCTTGACGAGCGCGTCCATCTCAGCGTTGGCGTTCTCCAGAACGCTCTTCTCCTCACCGAACTGGCGCTCCAGACCCTCTATCTCCCGGGGGATGCGCGATAGAACCTGACGCAAGGATTGCCGCTCGCGCTCATTTTGGACGAGCAGTCGAAGGGCATCTGTCTGCTCCATGATGACTCCCATTCACGCACATAGACACCGGCGGGCACAAAAAAACGAGTGCACGGTCGTCGTGCACTCGGTGCCTAAGCGCGCCCGGTCGTCGCCGGGCGCGCGCATCGCGCCGCCTAGCCGCAAAGCCAAATGGTGGGCGGCACAGGATTTGAACCTGTGACCCCTGGCTTGTGATGCCAGTGCTCTAACCAACTGAGCTAGCCGCCCTTCCCTAAGTCGAAGCCTGGTGGGCCCACCTGGATTTGAACCAGGGACCAACCGGTTATGAGCCGGTGGCTCTGACCGCTGAGCTATGGGCCCAGCATCCGTTCCAGCGGTGAGAGACGCTATCACGCGTTTGCGTTATGGTCAAGAAAGCTGGTGGCGCCCGTCTGGATGTGACGCCCGGACACCGATCGGCCAACGGAAGAGCGGGCAATCAGATGCGGACACGCCCCCGCCCCTGCAATCGGGGATTCGCGAAACCTCGCGTTCGCGGAACCGCGGCGGGCTATACTGCCACTAGAGAACCCAAGAGATGATATAATGAGTCGCGCCGTGGAATTGTGACTCCCGTTCTTCGCCTCAGTGGAGGCTCCGTCATGCGATCGATAGCTCCTGTCAGCTTGGCTTTCGTTCTCACGTTCGTTTATCCCCCGCTCTCGGTGGCGTCGACCTATGTCGTGGACCCCTCCGGCGGTGGGGATTTTGATGCGATCGGTCACGCGGTGCATGAGGCTGCGAACGGTGACACCATCGAGCTGGCCGACGCAACGTATACCGGTTTCCACAATCACGACCTCAACGTCAGCGGCAAGGCGCTGACGATCAAGTCGCAGAGCGGTGATCCGACTGCTTGCATCATCGACTGCGAAGGCTCGGCTGCGTATCCGCACTATTTCATTGCCATCGAGAAGTCGCCGTGGGAAGAGGCGTTTGTGATCGAGGGGATCTCGGTCACCGGGTCGTATAGTTCGTCGGTTTCTGGGCTTCCCATGCCGGCCATCCGCCTGCTCGAGACGGGCCCCCTTGTACTGCGATCATGTCGTCTCTATGAGAACGAGGCCCCCGTTGGTGGAGGGAGATACCCTTCCGTGGCAATCGCCCTCAATACGCCCGGCTTGACCTTTGAGGACTGCCTCGTATGGGGGAACTACGGTGGACCTGCCATCGATGGGAGTTTTTGCTTCGTGCAGATCATTCGATCAACGATCACTGGGAACCATAGCCCCGGCATCACTGGCGGTGTGTCCCTGAATGACGGAGGCGTGTACGCCGAGTCATCGATACTCTGGGGCAACTGCGGAGAGATGCCGCCGGCGGGCTACCACCATGCAGATGTTGGCTTGATCGGCACGACCAGCATGGAATTCCACTGTTCCGTTGTTAAGTACATCCAGTATGGAAACTTCTACTTCCACGACTGCATCTTCAAAGACCCTATCTTCTGTGACCCGGCTGACTGTCAGTCTGGACCGACGGGTGATGGCGTCTACACGGTCTCTCGCGACTCCCCCTGCCTGCCCGACAACAACTCGTGCGGCGCGCAGATCGGGGCTCTCGGTGAGGGTTGCGTGATCGTTCCCACGGCCGCGGCGACATGGGGGCTGGTCAAGGCGCGGTTCAGAGAATGATCGGTCGTCCTCGGAATCCCGTCACGCGTCGCCGCCGAAGCGCCAGTCAGCGCGCATCCCGAGTGATCACCCCGAAAGCCGCAGCACGTTGGGGTCACATCGATTAGCGGTTTGTACCCGGGTACAAAAATGACCTGAAATGCGAAGCTGATTCACATGATGCGGCTTGAGGATGTGATCGGCTTGACCGTGCGTGCGGTGAAGGGGCTGCCAACGGGCCGACGAGGAGTCACAACTCCGTGGCGGATGCCGTTCGGCCAGCCGCCCGGCGGTGCGGTGGTGCGGCGGCAAAGACAGGCTGACGGCGGGCGGAGCGATGCCCCGCCCGCCACTACCTCTACGTATAGTCCAGATACCCCTTCAACCGCCGCATGCGCGTCGGATGCTGAAGCTTCCGAAGCGCCTTCGCCTCGATCTGCCGGATCCGCTCGCGCGTGACGTTGAAGAACGCCCCCACCTCTTCGAGGGTACGGGGCATCCCATCTTCGGTGAGCCCGAAACGAAGCCGGATGACCTTGGCCTCGCGCTTCGTGAGCGTGCAGAGAACCTTCTCGACCTCTTCCTTCAGCATCGCCTTGTACGCGGACTGCGCCGGAGAGATGACGGTCGTATCCTCGATGAAGTCGCCGAGGTTCGAGTCATCGTCTTCGCCGATGGGACGGTCGAGTGAGATCGGCTCCTGCGCCGATTTGAGCACACTCTTGATCTTCTCCGGCGGCATATCCAGCCGGTCAGCGATCTCTTCGGGCTGCGGCTCGCGACCGAGCTCCTGCAAGAGCCGGCGCGACGTCTTCACGACCTTGTTGATCGCCTCGATCATGTGCACCGGTACACGGATCGTCCGCGCCTGGTCAGCGATCGCCCGCGTGATGGCCTGCCGGATCCACCAGGTGGCGTAGGTGGAGAACTTGTAGCCCTTCTTGTAGTCGAACTTCTCCACCGCGCGCATCAGTCCGGAGTTCCCCTCCTGGATGAGATCGAGAAACTCGAGACCACGGTTCGTATAGCGCTTCGCGATCGAGATCACGAGACGGACGTTCGCCTCGATCATCTCCTTCTTCGCCTTCTCTTTTCGCGCTTCGCTCGCCTCGATCCGCTTCACGACGGCGTAGAACTCGCTGAGCGGCATCCGACACTCGGTCTCGACCATCCGGATCTTTCGCATCCCCATCATGTAGCGACGCTCGGCATCCTCCAGGGCATCCCGATCGAAACCGGTCTTCTTGCGGACAGCGGTCGCGGCCTGAGTCGAACGCTTCATCTTGCGCAGAAGCGCGGTGACCTCGTCGCTCGCCAGCTTGTACTCGCGGAAGGTCCGGTGACGCTCCCGCTCAGCATCCTTGGCATGCTCGCACAACCTCTTCAAACGATCCGACAGGCTCTCGATCAGCTTCGGGTTCAGCGTGATCTCGGAGAGCTTCTTGACGAGATCCTCGCCGTGGGCGTGCTCCTTCTCCTTGGCCCGGTCCATCTTCGTCCGGACCTTCTCGAGCTTCTTCTTGAAGTCCTCGATTTGATTCTCGTAGCGCGTGATCGTGGCCTTGTGGGGCTTCTTGCTCTTCTTCTGCTTCTGAAGGCGCGTCATGCAGTCGTCGATCTTCTCATCGACCTTGGCCTGCTCCTTCGCCACCTTCGAAACCTCACCGCGCGAACGCCTGAGCTTCGTCTCGTGGATCTTGTGGGCCCGATCGACGACGCGAAGGACCTTTTTCGATTCCTTCTTGGATGAGAAGCCGGCCGTCCAGGCGCCGTAGTCGACCTGAATGAAGTTCTCGAGCTTCATCCGCTCTTCGACGATCAACTCTCTGTACTTCATGAGCTCACGGTCGGCCCATGCCGTTCGGAAAATCGCAGAGCATATCGCCTTTTCGGCGTCCTCGATCCGCATGGCGATCGCGACCTCACCTTTGCGGTCGAGCAGCGGAACGCGGCCCATCTCACGCAAATACATGCGGACCGGGTCGTCGTAGCGCACGGCCTGCTGCTGCGGCGTCTGCTTCTCGAGCTGCTTTTGGTCCTGTATTTTGCGCGCCGAGCGGATTCGCTTGAGCGCCTCTTCACGAGACTCGAAGACCTCTATCTTGATCTCGCCGAGAAGATGGAACGCCTCGTCCATCGAATCGACCATCGTGACCGGGTCGACCGGATCGAACTGCAGTGCATCCTCCACCTGGTCATAGGTGACGTAGCCTTGTCGCACCGCGACCTTCTCCAGACCCTTCAAACGCTTTTTGACCGCGGCCTTCATTCTGATCATCACCCCTTTCAGTGCGTCAGGGACGATTGCCCATCCCGCCAGAGTTCGTCCAGCCTCTGATTCACGAGCTGAAGTCGCTCGAGAAGGGCTTGCTCCTGCCGGCGGTCACCACCTTTGGCCGCCTCGCCGAGCTTCGAGCGAATACGAGTCCGCTCGGATTCCAGCGCAATTTGCGGGAGCTGTCTTACGAGATCCTTTTCCAGACGGAAGAGCCGCTCCTGAGGCAGCGGGCCTTCCGAGGCGAGTTCCATCAGAAACTCGCGCAGCACCGGGTCCTTCACCTGGTCCCGGTACGCCGATGGCGGTTGCGGTTCCGCCGCCTTGGCCACTTCATCGAGTAAGGCCAACACGTCCGGTCGAACCCGCTTCGCCAGCGCCCGCTTGAGATCCGGGCGCTCGATGAGATCCTTAACCTCCCCCCAGAAGTCCGGATCCTGAAGGCACGCCCTCAGGAGATCCGCTTCCAAGCCACGAGGCGGCATGCCTCCCGCCTTCGTCGGAGTCACATGGGATTTCGTCGGCCGCTTGCCGGCCGCGATCCGCTCGACCTCGTTCGCGAATGTCTGCTCATCGAACCGAAATGCCTCTGCCGCCTGGGCGGCCATGTCCCTCCGCGGGATCGCTTCGGGGATGAGCGCAACGAGCTTCGCGAGTCGTTCGAGCGCCGCCGGCTTGGGCTCTCCCTTCGATTGAACGTGAAAAAACTTCACAAGGTTCGCGCGTGTCGCGAGGGCCTTCGAAAACGCCTCGCCTCCGCCCTTTCGAACGATGTCATCCGGATCCTGCTCCCCCGGCAACGGGACCGCTTGGACCCGGGCGCCGGACGGAAGAAGGACCTCGAAACCTCTGAGCGCGGCGCGGATACCCGCGTCGTCCCCGTCGAAGACGAAGACGACCTCTGGGGCGAAACGCGCCAGCAGGCGTGCGTGCTCGCTCGTGAGAGACGTTCCGCACGTGGCGACCGCGTTCGAGACGCCGGCCTGGTGAAGGGCGAGCACATCCATGTATCCCTCGACCACCAGCACCTGCTTTTCTTCGCGAATGGCCCGCCGCGCATGGCTCAAGCCATAGAGAACGCGGCTCTTGCGGTAGAGGGGCGTTTCGGGGGAGTTCAGGTACTTCGGCTCCCCGGGCCCCAGGATCCGGCCTCCGAAGGCCACGACACGTCCGGATGTCGACAGGATCGGGAAGATCACACGATCCCGAAAACGATCGTAGTGCCCGCGCTTTCCTTGAATTGCGAGCCCGGCGCGCTCCAGCGCGGCGCCGTCGCGTAGCCGGGAGAGGGCATTCAGCAGTCCGTCCCAGCCAGGGGGTGCGAAACCGACACGAAACGTCTTGATGGTCTCCTCGGAGAGGCCGCGGTCGGTGAGGTATGACCGGGCGCGATGTCCCTCCGCCGAGGCGAGTTGGCGCTCGAAGTACCGGGTCGCCATCTCGAGTGTTTCGCTTAGTTCCGCGATCCTCCGGTCCTCGGCCTCATCCGCTTCACGCCGAGGGACTTCAATACCCACCTTCTCTGCCAACAGGCGGACCGTCTCAGGGAAGGAGAGATTCTCAGTCTTCATGACGAAGTCGAAGACCGACCCACCCTCGCCGCACCCGAAGCAGTGGAAATTCTGACTCTCTGGGAAAACCTTGAACGAGGGCGTTTTCTCCCGATGAAACGGGCAGAGTCCCGTGAAGTGATTGCCCGTCTTCTTGAGCGTCACGAAGTGCCCGACCGTCTCCACGACGTCGCTGAGATCGCGGACCTTTTCGATCACCTCTTTCGGGATGGCCATTAGCGGCTCCCCAGCTCGGCAATGGTTACACCGGCACCGCCCTCGTGGTGCTCGCCCAGCTTGAACTTGAGCACGCCTGAGTGCGCGGAGAGCACCTCTCCCACGCGCCGCCGAAGCACGCCCGTTCCTTTTCCGTGAATGATCCGCACTAGCCCGAGACCGCCGAAGACTGCACTATCAAGATAGCGTTCAAGCGCCCGCACGGCCTCGTCTCCGTACATCCCCCGCAAATCGAGTTCGGGCGAGACCGACTCCGCGTCGCCCATGTGCGTGGTCACTCCACCACCCTTCTTGGGCTTGTCGCGGCGAGGGGCGCGTCGAAGCTGCTTGACGGAGACCGCGAATCGGATGCCGCCCTTGAGAACATGGAGCATTCCGCGGGCATCGGGGGACTCATCGACCGTCACGACCGACCCGAGATCGACGCTCCAGAGTTCCGACCCGGGCTTGATCTCCTCGACCGGGACCTTCGGGTAGTCGACGCCGACCTGAGGCGCCGGCTCACGGAGCGCGGCGACTTTCTTCCTCTTCTCCCGGACCCGCTGTCCGACCTGCTCGACCGCTTTGTGCGTCACGTGTGCGCGACCCAGCTCGCGGCGCGTCTCCTTCACGACCTTCTCGGCGTCGCCGAGCATCTCCTCGGCACGCTTGGCCGCTCCGCTCTGCGCCTCGCGGAAGGCTTTTTCGGCCTCCTCGCGGCGACGCTCGGCCTCGGCGAGGCGCTCCGCCATTTGTCGCTCGGCATCTGCGAGACGACGCTCCTGCTCCTGGACCCTCGCCCTCGTCGACTCCAGGTCCGCGAGTAGCTGGTCCATACGCCTTTCCTCGCGCGACAAAAGCGATTGCGCACGATCGAGCACCGGGCGGGGAAAGCTGAGCCGTGAGGCCACATCGAACGCGCGGCTCCGGCCCGGAACACCGAAAACCAGTGAGAACTGCGGCGTCAGCGTTTCCTCATCGAACGCCATCGAAGCGTTCGCTGCGGTCTTGTGCTCGGCCGCGAAATCCTTGAGCGATGATAAGTGCGTCGTCGCCACGATGCGGGTGGCCGGTCCTTCAAGAACCTCGAGATACGCGCGCGCCAACGCGCTCCCCTCGCCGGGATCCGTCCCGGTGCCGAGCTCATCCAGCAGGACAAGAGATGGATCGCGCTTCTTCTCGATGAACTCGGACAGGTGGCGTAGATGCGCGGCGAACGTGCTGAGATCGTCGAGCATGGATTGCTCGTCCCCGATGTCCGCGGCCACGGTCTGCAGAAACGGCAGCGTCGTGCCGGGCCGGCCCAGAACCGGAAGCCCGGAGACGGCCAAGAGGGCGTTGATGCCGATGGTCTTGAGCGCGACGGTCTTTCCGCCCATGTTCGGACCCGTGAGGATCAGAATCCGGGTATCCGGACCCATCGCGAGATCGAGCGGCACGATCGCCTCGCGGTCCTCCGCCGCTTCGAGCATCACCGGATGGCGGATCTTCACCATCCGAAGCATCTGGGGGTCTTCACACATGTCGGGCAGGATCATGCCGAGATCGGACGCGAGACTTCCGATGGCACGGTAGAGATCGAGACGGCCAAGCACCTCGGCGCCTACCGCGAATGCTGGCGCGATCGAACGCACCTGTTCCGACAGCTCACCGAGGATCCGGCGCTCCTCCTCGCGGGTCTCCGCCTCGCACCGGGCAAGCGCGTTGTTCTCTTCGACCACCGCGAACGGCTCGACGAAGAACGTGTGCCCACTCGCGGACTGATCATGGACAATGCCCTGAACGCGGCCGCGCTCGCTGGCCGGGACCGGAACCACGTAGCGATCACCCCGAAGGGTCACGTACCCGTCGCCTTCCATCTTCAGGCTGAGTCGTCGGAGGAACGATTCGAGTCGCTGCCGGATCGCCTCGCGTGTGGCCAGCGCCTGCCGCCGGAGACGCCCGAGCAGCGGCGACGCCCCATCGAGGATCTCCCCGCTGGGACCAATAGCATGGGTGATGCGGTTTTCGAGATCCCGCGAAGGCGTCAGTGCCGAGGCGAGGTCTTTCAGCTTCTCGCCGGCCTCGCTGTCCTCGATTCCGGTCTTCACCACACGGATGACGCGGAGAACGCGCGCAACTTTGAGGAAATCTTCCATGGGAAGGACCGCGCCGGGAGCGCGTACGGCATCGAGGATCGGACGTATGTCGTCGTGGGCCGCGGAGGGGAACCCACCCGCGGATTGGTGGAGCGCGATCGCCTCGTGGCAGAGTGTCTGCTCTTCCTGGAGGCGCGCGAAGTCGTCCAACGGACGCAATGCCACGGCACGCTCGCGACCCGACGCGGATTCCGCGCGGTCCACGAACAGCTTCAGCATCCGGCCGTACTCGAGGACGTGAAGCGTGTGGTCGGTGATCAAGTTACTCCACCTTTCCAGAGACACGAAAGTATCAATGTCCCCAGAAAGCCCGAACAGGGCGACGTTGTACGCTACGAAACGCTAAACGATGCGTTCTTATGTCGACGATGGCCGATGGCCCCCACTGACAGCAACACCCATGGCGTCGCCGAGCGTGGCCATTGTACGGACAGCGGATCGGGGAAGTCTGATCTCTGTCGGGAACCAAACCGTTAGAAGCGGGACCGAGATCTCCGTGTCTTCATCGCGGCTTTCCGTGCCCGCACCAACGCCTTCCGGCGCGCGGTCGCAACCTTGCGCTTGCGACGCTCACTCGGCTTCTCGAATCGCTGATGCTTCCGGATGTCCGCCATGATGCCGGCCTTCTCACACTGGCGCTTGAATCGCTTCAACGCCTTTTCGAATGGTTCGTTATCCTTGACTCGGACATGTGGCATTAACGCCTCACCCCTCTTCGATTGAACGGTTTATTGGTCCCTAAGGTCTTGGTCCAACTGTCCATAGGTCAAATGACAGCCCAGAGAGGCTATCAGAGTGTCCGCCGGCAGTCAACAGGCCGCTTTCGTCGCAAATCAAAGTTCCACCGCGACGAGCCGGGCCACGAGGACGAGCGCGGCCGTCTCGCTGCGGAGACGGCGAGGACCGAGATCGACGGCCGTGAAACCGGCGTTCGTCAGGAGATCCCACTCCTCGGGCGCCAGATCGCCCTCCGGACCCACGAGCCCGGCGCGATCCCGATCGCAGGCGCCGACCGAGGCTGCGCCACCCGGTCGGGCAACGAAGCGCTCAGAATCGGACCCCACGGCCGCGATCCAGTTCGCCAAGGGGAGTTCCGGGAGGAGTTCCGGCGGCCTCGATCTGAGCGACTGCATCGTAGCGGTCCGTAGGATGCGGGTCCACCGATCCTGCCGCCCGCCGAACCGCTTGCCGCGCGCGGTGATCACCGGTGTGAAGTGAGTAACTCCGAGCTCCGTGCACTTCTCCAGCAAGAGCTCCGTTCGCGCCGGCCGAAGCATTGGGAATCCGAGATGTAGGTCATGTATCGGCTCGCCGGGAGCGGGGCGCACCGAATCGATCTCGATCTCCGCGGCGTCTCCCTCGGCGCCCAGCAGGTGGCCGTCGAGCCAGTCGCCGGTGCCGTCGGCAAGCGTCACCGGCTCGCCGGGCGAGCGACGGAGCACGCGCAGCAGGTGCTTCGACTCGTCGTGATCCAGCTTGACGCGCTCCCCAGGACCCGCAGCGTGTCCCAGCCAGAACACGACTTCGGGCCGGTCGGCGGCATCACTCATCGGGGTCGGCCGCGGGCCGGACGAAGGTGGGTTCCGTATCTCGTGCCTCGCCGAGCTTCTTGAGAAGCTCCTTCTCCGATTTGGAGAGGCGCTCCGGGATGTCCACGACGACGCGGACAAGAAGATCCCCCTGCCATCCACCGCGAAGCTCCGGCATCCCTTTTCCACGAAGACGCAGAAGCTTGTGGCTCTGGATCCCGGCTGGAATGTTGACGCGGGCCTTGCCGGAGAGTGTTGGAACCTCGACCTTCGTTCCGAGAGCGGCCTGTGAAACCGAGACATGCACCTCCGTCACGAGGTCCGCGCCGTGGCGCAGGAAGATCGGGTGCTCCGTCTCATCGAACACTATGAGAAGATCCCCGGGCGGTCCGCCACGCGGTCCGGCATCGCCACGGGCGTCCAGGCGCATGAAATTCCCGGCCATGACGCCGCCCGGCACACGGATCTCAATGGTCTCATCGTCCGTGACCCGTCCCTCGCCCTTGCACTCGGAACAGGGCTTGGTGATCACCTCGCCCACCCCCTCGCAGCGCGGGCAGATGTTGACGTTGACGGTCTGTCCAAGAAACGTCCGAAACACCTGGCGGATCTGTCCGGAACCGTTGCACTCCGAGCAGGTCGACCGATCGGAAGCGCGTGCGGCCCCCTGTCCGTTGCACGCTTCGCAGGTGGAGTACTTCCGGACGCGGATCTTCTTGCGGACACCCTTCGCAATCTCACCGAGGGTCAGGTGGAGCCGGATCTGGCGGTCCTGGCCGCGTAGCCTTCGCCGCGTCGCGCCGGCGGTTCGCCCTCCACCGAAGAGATCATCGAACCCTCCGCCGCCGAAACCGAAGTCCTGCATGAACGCCCGGAGCGCATCGGAGATGTCGAAGCCCTGCGAGAAGCCACCCATCCCCTGGCCCATGCCGACACCGGCATGGCCGAATTGGTCGTACTGCGCGCGCTTCTGATCATCCTTGAGAACCTCGTAGGCCTGCGTCGCCTCCTTGAAGCTCTCCTCGGCATCCTTGTCGCCGGGATTCCTGTCGGGGTGATACTTCAGAGCCAGCTTTCGGTACGCCTTCTTGATGTCGTCGCTACTGGCTCCGCGCTCAACACCGAGGATTTGATAGTAGTCGCGAGGGCTCATGTCTATTCCACATCCCCTGCATGGGTTGCCGATTGATTCCCGTCTTCCACTTCATCGTCCGACGAGGCCGCTTCCTTCGGCGGGCCGGAGGAAATGAGTACCCGCGCCGGTCGGATGAGTCGCTCGCCCATCCGGTATCCCTTTTCAACCACCTGAACGATCGCGCCCGCTTCCACGGTTTCGCTGGGCACCATGGCGAACGCCTCCATGAAACGCTCGTCGAAGCCGCCATCGGTGGGATCGATCACATCGACGCCGAAGCGACCGAGCAACTCTCCGACGGCGGTGCTTACCAAGCGAAGCCCGTCGATGACCGCCTCGCGATCGTTTTCTCCCGAGCACGCCTCCACCGCGCGCTCGAGGTCGTGAAGCACCGGGGCCAGCTTCTCGATGAACTCGGCGACACCGGCCAACCGCGCGCGGCTGACATCTTCGCGTGTCCTTCGCCGGTAGTTCTCGAACTCCGCAAAAAGTCGAAGGTGGCGGTCCTCGGCGTCCCTCAGCTGCGACTTCAACGTGTTGATTTCAGTTTCCCCCGTCTCAGCCTCTTCAGCCGCCTCGGCCCCTCGGTTCCCTTCGACCTTCTCTGCGGGCGTCGGTTCATCCTCCACCGCGTCGGTAGCGCCCTTCGCTTCGCCTTTCTTCGGCTTTATACCGTGGGATCGGCTCGGCTTTTTCGTCTTACGTTTCATCGCTCCCTCTCGGAGATTCCTTTCCGGACAGACGATCTTCGAGGACCCGCAGCGCCGTGACCACGGCGGCGTAGTCCATCCGTGTCGGTCCAAGCACGCCGACCGCGTCCGCACCGCAGCTCGACAGACGAAGGGCGATGAGGCTGCAGGCCCACATGGCCTCGATCGCGTTCTCACGGCCGATACGAACGGCGATCTCGCCGATATCGGAGAGACGCGGGAACATGCTCCCCAGCGCGGCCCTCTCTTCGAGAAGTGCGAAGATCGGGGCCAGCCGTTCCGACTTGGAGAATTCGGGCTGACGGACGATGTTGCTCATGCCGGCAACAAACAGGCGGTCGTCGGAGACAGCGAGCGTGAGATGACGCGTCATGTGGGCCAACGTCCCGGCAAGCGACTCCGGCTGCCTCCGTGTCGGTCCCGCCACCACGTCAATCGCGGCCCTCGCCGCAGGCCTGGGCGGCCGCCGTGACATCAGGCGATCGACGTAGTACCGATAACCCAGATCCGTCGGAACACGTCCGGCGGATGCGTGGCGCCGAAAGAGATATCCCTCAGCCTCGAGCTCGGCCAGAATCGCCCGGATGCTGGCCGGCGATATTCTGACACCCGGGGCCCGGGCAAGCGTCCGGGACCCGACGGGAAGCGCGGTGTCCTGATACTCGTCTATGAGCGCGGCGAGGAACTGCTCGTGCCGCCCGCCGAGGCGCGCTCGCACCATTCTGCAACTCCAACCTATTGAGTTACTTAGGATTAGCACTCATACGTCAAAAGTGCCAGCCGGTAACCCTACCACCCTGATCGGGGAGGGTCAAGGTTGTGGTCTGACGACTGCGTCCGCCTCCCTCAACCTGTTCTCGGACAGGAAGTTGGCGTGAGAGCCCGCCCGGCGCGTAACCGAATGACCGGCCTTCAGTTACGATCGATAGACCCAGTCCTCAGACCACAACCTGCCGGTCCCATGCGCTCCAGAGATCCGAAATCAGCTCATCGCTGACGAAACACGCGCGATCGGTAAGACGAAGATGCTCCTCCTCGATCGTGAGGAGCCCTTCGCCACGAAGGATCTCCACGCGGTCCCAGAACGCGCCGCCCGTCGGCGGAAGCCCGTCGCACGGCACCCCTTCCGCGATCCGGAGGCGCATGAGGCGCTCCCCCCGCTCCTCCTCCGTCCCGATCCGCTCAAGCCGATCGATCGGACCCGCCGATTCATCGAGAGCGCGCTGCCACTCCTCACGTCGTTTCCGATTGCGCAAACGATATCCGCCCATGGAGGAGTGCGCGGACGGTCCGATACCCAGAAACGTGCCGCCGCGCCACACATCGAGATTGTGCCGACACGCATGCCCGGGCCGGGCGAAGTTCGAGATCTCGTACCGATCCAGCCCCGCGGAGCGGGTGACCTCCACGAGGCGTTCATAGCACGCGCGCTGCTCGCTCTCGGGAAGCGGTGTGAGCGTCCGCGCCGCCCGCCGTCGCGTGATCGCGCTCCCTTCCTCGTAGCTCAAGCAGTAGGCCGAAAGATGATCCGGCCCGAGTGCGAGCGCCGCGTCGAGCGTCGCCGCCCAGGATTCCACGTCCTGGGAGGGGACGCCGTAGATCAGGTCGAGACTGATCGCAACCGAGGTCGATTCCTTGGCCGTCTCCACCGCGGTGACGACCTGATTCCATCCATGGCAGCGATCGAGTAGATCGAGAACGTCAGGATCGCTGGACTGAGCCCCCAGACTGAGCCGCGTCATGCCGAAGCGCATCATGGCATCCAGGCGATCGCCGTCCGTGCTCTCCGGGTTCCCCTCGACGGACAGCTCCTGAAGACGCGCCCTGTCGAGAAGCGGCGCCAGGACCTCCTCCATCACCCGCCAGTCGTCAGACGAGAGCATCGTAGGCGTGCCGCCCCCGATGAATAGCGTGTCCGGTCGGATTCGCCCGCCGAGGCTTCGCAACCAGAACTCCACCTCGCGAGAGAGCGCGGTGAGATACTCCGACACATCGTTTCCGTCTCGGAGGATCTCACGCGAAAACGCACAGTAGCCGCATTCCGCGGCGCAGAACGGGACATGAACGTATAGACCGGATACCTCGCCACGGATTTCGGCAGGCATGGTGGGAAGAAACGAAGAAGTCATCGGACGAGATCGAACATCCGATTCAGGCGCGGCACCCAGTTGTCGTGAGAGAAGTAGATGATCATGGCCTTCCCGACAACAAGATCGTTCGGCACCGCGTACTCGCGCGCGCCGTCCGAACCGAAGAATCGCGAGTCCCGACTGTTGTTCCTGTTGTCGCCCATTGCGAAAAAGTGCTCGGGCGGCACGACGTACGGGCCCCAGCTACGTGTGCGCGGATCGATCGAGGGCGTCAGCTTGACGTATTGCTCTTGTTGCGGTTCGCCGTTGATGTGCAGCATATAGTCGCGCACCGCCACCGTGTCGCCGGCCACGGCCACGCAGCGCTTGATGTAGTCGGTCTTCCGATCCACCGGATTCTTGAACACGACGACGTCGCCGCGCTCGATGTCGCGAAAGCCCGGAAGCCTGCTGTTCAGTCCGGGCACTTTGGCGCCGTAGAGGAACTTGTTCACGAAAAGGAAGTCGCCGATCAGCAGCGTGTCCTCCATTGACGCCGAGGGGATTCGGAACGCCTGGATGACGAATGCGCGCACGATCAGGAACAGCACGGCGGCAACCGCGATGGACTTGACGTTCTCCCAGAGCCAGGACCTGAAGCGCGACCCGCCCTCGGCGGACGCCGTCGATGCGGTCTCCTTGCTCTCTTTCTCGGCCTGGGTCTTCCCGTGACCCCCGGTGGATGCAGCGACCAACTCATTCCTCCCCATGACGAAACGACAAGGCCGACATTCTATTCGTCCTTCCGCAGGATTGCCAGAAATGCTTCCTGCGGGATGTGGACCTTACCGACCATCTTCATCCGTTTCTTGCCTTCCTTCTGACGTTCGAGAAGCTTTCGCTTTCGCGTGATGTCTCCCCCATAGCACTTCGCGGTCACGTTCTTGCGCAACGCCGGGATCGTCGATCGCGCGATCACGCGGGTACCGATCGCGGCTTGCACGGCGATCGGAAAGAGCTGCCGCGGGATGATTTCCTTGAGCCTTTCCGCCACGTCGCGGCCCCAGCTCTGCGCACGATCACGATGCACGATCGCGCAGAACGCGTCGACCGGATCTCCGTTCAGCATAATGTCGCAACGCACCAGATCGGCGGCGCGGTAGCCAGCCATCTCATAGTCGAACGATGCATAGCCGCGGCTGACCGACTTCAGCCGATCATGAAAATCGATGATGATCTCGGAGAGCGGAAGCTCGTAGCTGAGAAGCGCCCGCGTCGCCTCGAGATACTCCATACCTTTCTGGATACCGCGGCGGTCCTGGCAAAGTTTCGTGACCGGTCCAATGGCGCTCGACGGGGTGATGATTTGCGCCGTCACAATCGGCTCCTCGATCGAATCGCCGCGACCCAGCGTCGGCAGCGCCGTGGGGTTCTCGACGACCAGACTTCCCCCGTCCGCTCTGACGACGCGATAGGCGACGTTGGGCACCGTCGCGAGCAGGTCGATCCCGTACTCGCGTAGCAATCGCTCCATGACGATCTCGTTGTGGAGCGGCCCCAGAAACCCGCACCGGAATCCGAAGCCCAGCGCGACGGAGGTCTCCGGCTCGAACCGGAGCGACGCATCGTTGAGGGTGAGCTTCTCCAGCGCCTCACGAAGCAGGCCGTAGTCCGCCGACTCGATCGGATAGAGGCCGCTGAACACCATCGGTGTCATCGCCTGATAGCCGGCTAGCGGATCGACGTCCGGCCGGTCGGCCGACATGATCGTATCGCCGACCTGAACGTCGTAGACGTTCTTCACGCCGGCGATCACATAGCCGACTTCCCCGACCTCGAGCGCTTTGGTCGGCACCCGGCGCAGGCGCAATAGGCCCACTTCCAGCACCTCGAAGTTCCGTCGCGTCGCGTGCAGCCTGATCCGATCGCCGGCCGCGAGGCGCCCGTCGACGATTCGCACGAACGCGACCACGCCGCGGAACTGATCGTATTCGGAATCGAAGATGAGTGCCCTGAGCGGCGCCTCCACGTTTCCCACCGGAGGCGGAATTCGCGTTCGGATCGCCTCGAGAACGTCGTCGATTCCGATGCCACTTCGCGCGCTCGTACGGATGACCTCGTCCGACGGTACGCCCACGAGACGGGCAAGATCACCCACAACCTGCTCGGTTCTCGCGTTCGGCAGATCGATCTTGTTCACGACGGGGATGATCTCGATATCGTTCTCGAGCGCCATCAGCAGGTTCGATAGCGTCTGGGCCTCGATCCCCTGAGCCGCGTCGACCAACACCAGCGCCCCTTCGCACGCCGCAAGACTGCGCGAGACCTCGTACGAGAAATCAACGTGGCCCGGTGTATCGATCAGATGAAACCGGTACGCGCTACCGTCGGCGGCCACGTGTCGCATCGCGATTGCGTGCGCCTTGATCGTGATACCGCGCTCACGCTCTAGATCCATGTTGTCGAGCACCTGATCCTTCATCTCACGCGACGTGAGCATCCCGGTCGTCTCGAGGAGACGATCCGCGAGCGTGGACTTGCCGTGATCGATGTGGGCCACGATACAAAAGTTCCGGATGTCCGAAGCTGACATTGGGTTCCTATCGGCTGAATCGAGTTGGTGCTAGAAGGTGAAGCCGACACCGACTTTCAAGGAGGAGCTTTCCCCCGGCCGCTCGTCGACCCCTTCGAATTCGTCATTGAACTCCATCAGCGCGGCATCGACGTAGGCGTCGATGATGCTCAGGGTGAGCGCGAACACCGACCACCAGATGAAGTCGTCACGGCGATCAAGCGCCCGGTTTCGTTCGCGCCACTTGGCGTCGCGGGCGGAGATCATACCTTCGAGTTCCAGAGCCCGAGCCTCATCCTCAAGCCGATTGGCCAGGCGCTGTTTCTCGATGAGCCGCGCGGCCAGCGTCACCCGTCCGGCCGAGACCAGCACGGCCCTGACGACCCGCCGGTTGTAGAGCTGCCCCCATCCCGGAACCGCCGCCGATCGCCAGAATGCGCCCATCGGCGACGGTCGAAACGGCGTCGCCTCCACGCGAAGAGAATCCTGCTGACCGAAGACCGGGGTGGCGACGCATACTAAGATCAGCGCCGCAACGAGGACCGCGGACCGACGCGGCAGACGACGGCGTGGAGCTACTGGCGGGAACGTGTGGGAATCGGACCCACCTCGGACGGTATTAGCGCCCGACATAAGGAGTTGAAGTCCTCGGAGTTCACCAGAACTCACCCGCTCCCGCTTATCCATTCGATACTCGTGTTCGTTCGATCGCGTCCGAACCGGCCGTTCGGATGCGATACGTTGGAAGTTTCCACCAGCCACTGTCGAATATCAAGACTCGAGAACGGCCACGGCCTCGAGCTCGATCCTGGCACCTTTCGGAAGGGCGGCGACTTCGACGGCCGACCGCGCCGGGAAGGGCGCTCGGAAGTGAGTGGCGTAGCGCTCGTTGATCTTCACGAAGTCGGACAGATCCGCGAAGAACACGGTCATCTTGACGACGTCGTCGAGGCCGGCGCCCGCCGCCTCCAGAATCGCGGACAGGTTGCGCATCGCCCGCTCGAACTCGGGCTCCACCCCACCTTCCACCATCTCCCCCGTCTCGGGATCCAGGCCGATCTGCCCGGCCGTAAACACCATACGCGTGCCGGTGGCCTGCACCGCCTGGCTGTAAGGTCCCACGGCCTGCGCGGCGCGCTCCGTAGCGATCGTGCGTTTCATCTCCACCTCCAGTGACGACCGAAGTCGCATTCGTCACACACGACGAAGGGCCCTCGATTGAGAGCCCTCGGCAGCCGCCGGTATTCTATCAGTTCCACCGCGGAAGTCACCCGCGTAGACGCATCGCGTCATTCACTCCACGGTAACGCTCTTGGCGAGGTTTCGCGGCTGATCGACGTTGCAGTCTCGGAGCAGCGCCATGTGATACGCCAATAGCTGAAGAGGAACAACCGAAACGAGCGGCGTGAACGGCGTCATCGTGTGCGGCACATAGAGAACATGGTCCGCGAGCTTCGCGACCTCCGTATCCCCCTCCGATGCCACCGCGATGATGCGGCCCTTGCGCGCCCGTACTTCCTGCATGTTGTTCCAGATCTTCTCGTAGGCGGAGTCCTTCGTGCAGATGAATACGACGGGCATGTTCTCGTCAATGAGCGCGATCGGCCCGTGCTTCATCTCGGCAGCCGGATAGCCTTCGGCGTGGATGTACGAGATCTCCTTCAGCTTGAGCGCACCTTCGAGCGCCACCGGGAAGTTGTACCCCCGTCCGAGATAGATCGAGTTGCTGTGCTTGTAGTAGGTTTGGGCGATGTCGATGATCGGTTGCTCGTCCTCGAGGATCGTCTGGATCTTGCTCGGAATCGACCAGAGCTCCTCCACAAGCTTGCGTCCCTGGATGAGACTCATGTCCCGGTAACGCCCCATCCAAAGCGTCAGGAGGGCCAGGGCCACGACCTGGCAGGTGAACGCCTTCGTCGACGCAACGCCAATCTCCGGCCCGGCGTGAATGTAGACGCCGCCGTCCGTCTCTCGGGCGATGGTGCTGCCAACGACATTCACGATTCCCAGCACCGTCGCGCCCTTGCGTTTCGCCTCGCGAAGCGCCGCCTGCGTATCGGTCGTTTCACCGGACTGGCTGATGACGATCACGAGTGTGCCGTCGTGAACGATGGGATTTCGGTATCGGAACTCCGAGGCGTACTCGACCTCGACCGGAATCTTGCAGAACTCTTCCAGGAGGTATTCGCCGATCATCGCGGCGTGCCACGATGTGCCACAGGCCGTGATGACGATCCGTTTGATCTGCCGGATTTCCTCGGGAGACAGGTTCGGACCGCCCAAGCGTGCGATCCCCTCGTCGAGAAGCAGGCGACCGCGCATCGTGTTGCGCATCGAGTCCGGCTGCTCGAAGATCTCTTTCTTCATGAAGTGTTCGTAGCCGGACTTCTCGATCTGCTCGAGGTTCCAGGAGATCTCCTCAATGTCCTTCGTGACGGGCAGCTCCTCGACGGTCATGGTGCGGCACCCGTCCTCAGTTACGACCGCGATCTCGCCGTCGTCGAGGTAGATGACATCCCGCGTGTGGGCGAGAATGGCCGCCACATCCGACGCCACGAAGTTCTCACCGTGGCCGATGCCCACGACGAGAGGGGAACCGTTTCGCGCGCCCACGATCTTCCCGGGTTCGGTCGCCGACACGACCGCGATCCCGTAGGTGCCCTCCACCATCCGGAGCGCCGAGGCCACAGCCCGCTCTAGCGTCGCGCCGTTCGTGTAGTTCTCCTCGATGAGATGCGCCAACACTTCCGTGTCGGTCTGGGAGCGAAATTTGTGGCCCTTCTCCTGAAGGGATGTCTGAAGCGTCGTGAAGTTCTCGATGATACCGTTGTGAACGACGGCGATCCCCCCGCTGGTATCGACGTGCGGGTGAGCGTTGATCGTATTCGGCTCGCCGTGTGTCGCCCAGCGCGTGTGCGCGATGCCGTAGGTGCCTTTGATCTCGACGCCCCGCAGGTGCTCCTCGAGCTTGCGCAGCTTGCCCGCCTGCTTGGCGACCTGAAGGTCTCCGTCGTTTGCCACGGCCACGCCCGCCGAGTCGTAGCCACGATACTCGAGCCGGCGCAGCCCCTCGATGAGTACCGGGAGAGAGGATCGGCTACCGCTGTATCCAATGATTCCGCACATTCTCAGATCCTCGGTTGAACCAGCGTCCGGACCGCAGCGATGCGATCTCGAACGACATCGATTGTGTCGCCTTCTCCGATCACGCGCACGATCGGCTCCGTGCCCGAGCTTCGGACATGCAGGAAGCCGTCCGGCCACCGGAGATACAGACCGTCCGTGCGATCGCTCTTCACATCCGGGAAGAGACTCTCCATCTCGTCCAAGCGCGCCGGATCCCAATCCGCCGGGAGCTCGAACTTCTCCTTCACCATCGCGTAGCGAGGAAAGGAACCGACCACCGCGGAGATCGGTCGATTCTCCTCGGCCAGAAGCGACAGGATCAGCGCCATGGCAACCGGCGCGTCCCGCCCCAGGTGAACATCGGGCAGAATGACTCCACCGTTGCCCTCACCACCGATCACGGCGTCAACCTCGCGCATCTTCGACACGACGTTGGCCTCGCCCACGGGCGCGCGATACAGCTTGCAGTCGTAGCGCTGCGCCACATCTTCAACCCAACGGGTGGTGGAATAGTTCGCGACAACCGCGCCCGTTTGCTCGCGCAGCCAGAAATCCATGGCGAGCGGAAGGGTCAGCTCCTCACCGATCGGCGTTCCCGACTCATCCACGATGGCCAGGCGATCTCCGTCGGGATCGAGCGCGAACCCCACATCGGCACCGGACGACTTCACGGCGTCGCCCAGAATCCCGAGATTCTCGGGGATCGGCTCGGCGCCGCGAGGGAATCTGCCGGTCGGTTCCCCGAAGAGCACTTCTCCATCGCAGCCCAACGCTTCGAGCAGGCGGCTCGAGATCGCTCCGCCGGCACCATGGAGTGCGTCCACAACGACCTTTGGCCTTCGCGCTCCGATCTTGTCCGCGGCAATGCGCGGCAGCTTCAGGATACGCTCCACGTGAGCGTCGACGGCACCCAGGAATTCGGACTCCGATCCCACCTCATCATAGGGTGACCAAGCGATTCGATCTTCGCGCTCGATGGCGAGCATGCTCTCGGCCTCGGCGCGCTGAAGAAACGTTCCGTGGTGCGAAATGAACTTGAGGGCATTCCATTGGGGAGGATTGTGACTCGCCGTGACGGCGATCCCGCCCTGCGCGCCGAGTGTTTCCACCATGAGCTGGACGGTGGGCGTCGCGACCACGCCGAGCCGAACGACGTCACAGCCGGACGCGAGGAGACCGGATAGCGCGGCGGAGTAGACCATGTCGCCCGTGATCCGGGAGTCCCGTCCGACAACGACCGTGCCGCCACCCATGAGGGTCCCGAACGAGGCCGCGAAACGGGCCACGAGGTCGGGACTGAGCCCCGCTCCCACGACGCCTCGGATACCGGAGACACTCTTCATGAGCTTGCTCATCGCGTTCTCCTCCAAGACGTCGGCACTCCGGGCGCGCGGTTCGGTTTGAAGTGCGGCAAAGTGTACATCCTCACGGTTTTCCTCAACAACCCCAGTATATCAGATCGCAATCGAGACGAAAAAGGGAGACCCTGAGGGCCTCCCTGAACAACTGGAGCTGGTGAGCGGGATCGAACCGCTGACCTGCGCATTACGAATGCGCTGCTCTACCAGCTGAGCTACACCAGCACAGTCGAATCTTCCTGAGTCCGGCAATGAGACAGGAACAGATGGTGCGACCCCCCAGAGTCGAACTGGGGACACACGGATTTTCAGTCCGTTGCTCTACCAACTGAGCTAGGGTCGCACCGAGTGGTTTCCTGGCGCGCCGACTTCTACCGGATTACCCGTCTTGAGTCAAGATTCGAGCGGCCCATCGTCGGGTTCCGACGACTGCCGGCGGTCGCGACTGGCCCTTCTGTCGCGCCGCTTACGGCGTCGGTCTCGATTCTCCTCCACCGGCAGGCTCAGCCAGTAGAGGAGATCCTCGCCCGGCTCGATTTTTGCCCTAAGCTGACCCCCGTGGTCTTTTATGATCTGCTGCGCCAGGGAGAGACCCACGCCTCGGCGTGACCCATCCCCCGCCCCAAACGGTACGAATACGCTCTCGAGCACGCTCCCGGGAGTCGATCTCCCCGGTACCCGGACCTCGACAACGGCCTGCCCCTTTTGGAGTCGACTCGTGACGATCGCCTGGGCGTCTTCGTAACCTTCGATCCCGTGGGCGATCAGGTTCACGAGCATCCGTCTGACCTTCTCCGCGTCCAGGAGCAGCGCCGGGAGTCCGGCCTGAAGACGTAACGACACCCCGCCGGAGCCCCGTGTCGAGCGAATCTCGGCCACCGCATCGTGAATGACTTCATTGAGATCCGTCACCCGAAGCTCGGGTGGAGCAAGCGTGGCAAGCGCGCGAAACTCATCCAAGATGTCGGTCGCACGATCGATCTTCAGCCGTAGCGCGTCGATCGCCCCGGAGCCCTCAGGAGCCACGTCATCCGAGGGGGCAACCCCGTCGCCTATCCCACCGAGCGCGCGACCCAGTTCCTCCGCGGCGCGACGGCTGAGATCGAAGAGCGCGGCCTGGCGCTCGGATCTCTCGAGGAGTCCACGCAGGCCCCGCGTCTCCTCCCCCGCCTTCTCGACCGCCTCGCTCGCTTCGATTCCCCGAATCGCCGCGGCAGTCGAGTGCGCGAGCAATCGGCACGCGTCGGCGACTCCGGGCTCCGGTCCTCCCCCCATCAACTCGGGCTGCTCCGCGTAGTCGAGGAGGAGAAGAGCCCCATAGCATCTCTCGAAGGCGACGATCGGAAAGGCGATGAACTTGCTCACGCCCCCATCCCGGCAATACGCAAACCGTTCGCTCTTCGAGGCATCGTTCACCTGCAGCGTGTTGCGCGAATCCTCGACTTCTTGCAGGAGGTGAAGAACCACCGCCTGCCATGCGGAATCGGGCGGTCCCTCGCCGCGTGCCCCCGCGAGGCAGTTCGGAGGGCCGTCTTGATCGTATCGCCAGATCGACGCCTCGCGTGCGCCCGAAAGCTCCGCGAGATCGGTCACGTTGAGCCTGACTGCCCTATGCAGCGCGGTCTCCGACAGTAGTCGCTTGCCGGCCGTGGCCGCGAAGGCAAGCGCTTTCGCGTGCCGATCCGCCTGTCTGGCGTCGATCGCGAGCGCCACGCGTTGGCCGACCTGGCGGGCGAGCGCTTCCAGATGGGAGCTTTCCTTCGGTCCCGCCGGTCCGGTCGTCGGCTCGAGTCCGAACCAAACGGCGCCGCGGAGATTCGGCGCCTCCACAAGCGGCACGGCTATGCCAGGGTGACCGTCCGACGGCCACGTGTCGTTGACCCGCGCCTCGCCGGCGACGGCGCGCACGATGGGATGACCATCGTCGGAGCAGGAGATCCGGTTCAATCCGTCTGTATCCAAGTACTCGTCCCCGCCCCGGATACAGAGAAAGACACGGGCGTCAGCGATGCCGCCAATGGCGGCGCAGGCCGATCTCAGCTCCGTGATCGCGTCATCAACAGCATCGTCCCAAGAAAGAACGGATTGCGCCTCGACCCCGGATGAAGCCTGGGGACTCACGTCTTGACCTCCACGGATTCTCCCTTACACTCGGCCCGCTACCCAATCGAAAGGAATGAAACGATGGAACAGAAGCCACCGCAGCAACAACTCAAGATCGAGCTTCGCGAACCTGAAGCTGAGGGCGTTTACGCGAATATCGCGCTGATCACGCATTCGCCGTCCGAGTTCATCATCGACTTCGCGAGGTTGCTTCCCGGTCTGCAGAAATCGCGCGTCCAGACAAGGGTCATCATGGCACCGCGAAACCTGAAACACTTCCTCAAAGCCCTCGAGGAAAACATCAAGCGCTATGAGGATCGCTTCGGCGAGATCCCGGAAGGCGACCCCACGGCATCCACGAAAGACATCGGCTTTCACAGGCAGTAACTTGAGGTTGCGGCGGCCATTACCAGATTTTCGCGGCCTTCCAGCGCCCGCGTCGGAACCACGCGGCGAGGAGCGCGCCGCGGAGAACGCACGTGAGCGTCATCACCCACCACACGCCGAGCGTCCCCGTGGCGAGCGTCAATGCGAAGAGGTAGGCGAGCGGTATCCGGAGCAGTGAAATCGTGGCGGAGATCGCCACCGGCGAACCGGTTGAACCCGCGCCCGTAAACGCGCCGAAGATAGGGATTTCAACGCCCATCCAGACCTGGCAGAGCGCGATGATCGTGAGAAAGCGGATGCCCTCGGCCAACGTCGCCGGATCGCGGGTGAAGAGACCGAATATCGGGCCTGGGAAGATGAAGTAGACCGCCCCCACGACGCCGGTGAAGATCACGGAGTAGAGTGTCGAAAGCCATGCCGCGCGCTCGGCCAAATCAGGCCGCTTGGCTCCCAGGTACTGACCGACCAGCGTGGACGCGGAGACGGAGAAGCCCGTCGCGATCAGGTAGTTCACCGACTCCAGCCGATTGCCGACCCCCAACACCGCCAGCGCAGGGTTTCCGTAGCGCGCGACCACATTGCTGAGAACGAGATAGACCACGACGAACAGAAACGCGTTGAAGGCTCCGGGAATACCGATCCGAAGGATCTTCCGCCAGATGGCCGGCTCGATCCGCTGCAAATCTCGTCTCGCGGGCGAGACGCGGGCCCTGCCGCGGGCGAACACGACCACGTACGCGCCCAGTCCGATGGCCTCTGAGATGACCGTGGCAATGGCGGCGCCCATGACCCCCCACTGCGGGAAAGGACCGACCCCCAGGATCAGAAGCGGATCCAGAATGAAGTTGATCCCCAGCGAGACGATCGTGATCATCATCGGGGTCTTGGTGTCGCCCGCCGCACGGAGAGTGGATTCGAGGGAGAGGATGACGAAGAGAAAGATGGAGCCCCAGAGCAGTACGCTCAGATAGGTCACACCCATCTCGGTCACGGTCGGCGGGGTGCCCACGAATCGGAAGATGACGTTCGAAAACGGCAACGCGAACAGGGCAACGGGGATGGCAATGAGCACGGCCAGCTGGATGCCTGCCGCCGCGGCCCGTATGGCCCGGGCCCGCTCGCCTGCTCCAACCGCGCGCGCGACCAGCGACGGGATTCCGACTTCGAGCACGGAGCCCAGCGACCAGAGAATCCAGCTCGCGAACTGTGCCGGCGCGACGGCGGCCAGCGCGTCCGGGCCGAGCTTCCCGACCCAAAACGCGTCGGTCAAGGTGAAGGCCGTCACCATTCCCATCGAGATCATGACCGGCCACGCCAGCTCCAACACCTGACGAGAGAGCCGTGTCTTGCTCGATGCCTCGATCGCCACGTCCGGTATATCCGCCACCTCACCTCCGTACGGCGTTCGTCCGCGTCGAGTATACAGATCCGCGCCCCGGCGGGCGTGTGCAGAGCGCACCATCAGTGGCGCAACGTGCATCCGTCGCGCAGGGTCCATCTCAGCCCGGATCTTGCATCTCCCTGCCACACAAGCGCTTTAGCGCGCGCCATCTTTGGCCCATCGTGTGCTATGGATACGCACCGGACTCCCGTCGCCCAAGGTGTCGGCGAAGGGCCTCCCCGGTTCTTCGTCGGCACCGCCTCCTCTTTCAATCCGACCACGACTTGCTTCCGATCCCGTCTCATCGTGCGTTGCTTCGCGCGTAGAATCGACACCCATCTATGAACTTCACGAACTCCATGAACCATGAACGGCACGACACAATGGAAGGGATCTCTACTTAGGTCTCTCACATGGTCAAGTGATTCGCGGTAGGAGAATCGTGGGGAACGATTGCGTGGCAAGACGAGCTAGATGCGATTCGTATTCCGGCGGGAAATCAACTCGTCGACATCAACTGGAGGACAAGAAACGAGGACAAAAAAAAAGGCCTGCGCACGTAACGCAGGCCACTCGAAAAGTGTCACCGGCACCCAAGCCGGGCGAAACCCCCGCAGGTGCCGTGCAACGAAGAGCCTGTTGTCTCGACAAGGTGTATTGTCGGTCAACCCTTCGACTGGTCACGAGCACCACAGATAGCCTCGGAAGTCCGGTATCTCAGCTTGGACGAATGTCAGTCTAGCACCGGTCCTTCATGCTTTGTCTTACGCAAGGACGGCGCCAGAACCGTCGTTGCGCTACCAGACGATCTGACAACGATTTACAGAACTCGACTCCAGAAGGGGCGCTAGGCAATTCGTGCAGATTGCTCCGAGGGGCTGCGTTTTGCAGGAGTCTTCAGTCGCTTCCAGGCGAGTTGCATGAACTCGCGGGCGGCCGGCGTAAGCTGTCGAGACGGCGATGTGGCGAAACCAAGGCGACGGACGAGCGTGAAACCGCGTACGCTGAGCTGCACGAGGCGTCCTCGTCGGGTCTCGTCTCGTACCAACCGCTCCGGCAGAACGGCAAACCCCAGACCGACCTCGACGAGACGCTTCATGGCCTCGGGCGCGCCGAGCTCCATCTCGACCCGCGGCGCGGCGCCCACATCCTGTAGGGCGCGATCGATTTCGCCGCGCGTCACCGATCCCATCGGATAGCCGATCATGATCTCGCCCGAGAGCGTTTCGGGACTGATCCGACGCCGCTTCCCCAACGGATGTGACGGCGAGACCACCACGACGAGCGCTTCCTCGGCAAGATCCCACGTTCTCAAACCCGAGACCGGCGGCGGAAAGGTCAGGACGACGAGATCGCACTCGCCCGAGAGCGCGCGCCGCGCGAGCGGGGCCGAGGCTTCCACCGTCACCCACAGCGAGACGCCCGGGTAGCGCTTCCGGAACGTGCGGTAGACACTCGGCAACAGGTACTGACTCACGGCATCCGTCGTTCCGATGCGGAGCTCCCCCTTCTCCAGACCGGCCCACCGCGAGATCTCCCACCGAAGGCTGTCGCGGCGGCCAAGAAGCTCCGATGCATGCTCCATTAGGATTCGGCCCGCGCCGGTGGGCTCCACCCCGCGACGGCGGCGCTCGACGAGAATGGTTCCCAGCTCCTTCTCGAGCCGTCGGACGGCGAGGCTCACGGCCGGCTGCGTGCAGAAGCTCAGCTCCGCGGCCCGGGTGAAGCTCCGGGTGCGAACGACGGCCACGAAGACCTCGAGGTCGCGAAACTCCATCGCCTCCTCCCTATCTTGACTTGGATAACTGAGATTTATGTTATACATCTGAAACATAAATTTCAACTCTAGCTTCACAAAGGCTAGGTTCCACCGGATTCCGATGACGAGGGGGGCGTCCGATGTCCGTCTCGATTCCTGCAACACCGGCAAAGGAAACATGACATGAGCACGGGTACTCCGATCCAGCCCGCCGATGGACGGCTCGGCGTTCTGCTCCCAGGCTTGGGCGCGGTCAGCACGACCTTCATCGCGGGCGTGCACGCGATCCGAAAAGGCATTTCCAAGCCGATCGGATCGCTCAC
>CAZAMP010000007.1:0-12562 GCA_964486455.1 uncultured bacterium
GTCAACAATCCGCCAGTATCGCCCCGCGTCCGGATAGATCGGGAGCGACTCGAACATCACGGTCGTCGCCCCGTTCGCGAGCGGCCCGTAGACGATGTAGGAGTGGCCGGTGATCCAGCCGATGTCGGCGGCGCAGAAGTAGATGTCGTCGTCGTGATGATCGAAGATGACCTTGTGCGTGACCGCCGTATAGACCATGTAGCCGCCCGTCGTGTGAAGCACACCCTTCGGCTTTCCCGTCGACCCCGACGTGTACAGAATGAAGAGTGGGTCCTCGGCGCCCCGCCACTCGACCGTGCAGACGGAGCGTTGCTTCCGGCACTCTTCGTCGAGCCAGAAGTCCCGCCCGGCGACCATGTCGACCGCTTCATCCGTTCGCCGGGCCACCAGCACACGGCTCACGGTATCGAGTCCGTCAACAGCCTGATCGACGGTTCGTTTCAGCGGTAGCCGCTTGCCACCTCGCAGTCCTTCGTTGGCCGTGACGACGATCTTGCATCCCGCGTCGAGGATACGGTCACGGATCGCTTCGGCGCTGAAGCCGCCGAACACGACGGAGTGGACGGCGCCGATTCGCGCGCAGGCGAGCATGGTGTACGCGAGCTCCGGGATCATCGGCATGTAGATGCAGACGCGATCGCCGCGCCTCACGCCGTGATGAAGCAGCACGTTCGCCACGCGGCAGACTTCGTGCTTGAGCTGCCGGTACGTAATCCGCTCGTATTCGCCCGGCTCGTCCTTCGCCCAGATGATCGCGTCCTGGTCTCCCCGTTCGTTGATATGGCGGTCGACGCAGTTGTAGCAGGCGTTCAACCGTCCACCGGAAAACCAAGCGAAGTCGACGTTCTCGTAATCGCCGTCGAAAACCGTATGCCATTTGTGAAACCAGGTCAGCGTCTCGGCCTGCTCGGCCCAGAACCACTCGGGGTTGTCCAGCGAGAGCCGATACAGACGTTCGTACTCGGCCATCGTGTTGATGTGTGCTTTGTCGACGATGGAAGGTTTCGGCGGATAGAGATCGCCGTCGCTGTTCTTATGTTCCTCGGCCATTCGGATCTCCCCTCGTCGTGCGAACCGGGACGAAGTCGGGCAAGAGATGATAACGGTCTTCATGGAATGGTTCGGATCGGGAAAACACTAACATGAGAAACTGCCGTCAGCCCGGAACGAGAGGGCGATGACGGTCGATGAGTGAACGGCTTTGTGACTAAGATGATGAAGGACTCATGGAAGCCCCGCCGCACCGTCAAGGCATTCGCATCACGCGTGACTCACTGAAGACGATAGACGACGTCCGATCTGGTGAATGCCGTGTCGGCGTGCGCGAGGATCAGCGCCTGCAGATCGCGCGTCGAAGCCGTGAGGACGATCATCTCGTCCCGGCGTTCGTGTCGGATGTCGATCGTTCCCTGCTCGATGCCTTCTTCCAGCCACTCGGCATCGAAGTCGGACAGAGTCAACACGTGGCCTTCAAGCTTCACCTTCATGAACGAATGCATCGGGATCACGTGCGCCTTGTAGAACTCGTTCACGGACGGCGGCTCCTCCGGATACACATCGAGGAACATGTGATCTCCCAGACGGAGAAGGTGCGCTTCGAAGACCCCGTCGACCTCCGGATTGACGAGAAGTGACTGCTCCTTCTCGCGAATGATGAGGCGGTAGGAGTTCCCGTCCGCTTCGATGAACTGCCAGGTTTCCGCGTCCGGCTTCTCGGGATTCCCCCACACACCCGCGAGATTCGGGTCGAGTGCGTCATGGGCAACCAGACTGTCTTCCGTGTATAGCGGGTTCATCGAAAGCGTCCAGCACCCGCTCAGGAGAAACGGAATGGCGGCAACTGCCGTCAATCGCATGAGGGTCTTCGCCATAGCCATGATCAGACTCCTTCTCGTTGGTTGAAGAAGGGCTTGTAGCTCTTGATCAGCGTTTCGGTGAGGTATCGTCGATCCCGTCTGTCGGAGTCGGACATCACACAGACGACGACATAGAGTCCTTCCAGCGACCCCACCCGGGCGACCAATCGTCTCACCCGCTGTTGGATCCATGGATAGCCGCGCCCGGCGGACAGCTTCTCCCCCTCACCGCAGTAGTCGATGACATATGTATCGGGCTTCCTCTCAGGATCGGGCTTGTGCATGACGGCGAAGACGCCCGCTTCGCTCGGGGCCTTCCACGTGTCAAGACGATAGGGCCCCTCCAGGCAACCGGAGAAGCTTTCGGTCAGGTCGCTCCATGTCGCTTCGGACCCTTGTTCAGCCGGTACCGATGGAGTGTCCGTGTCGGTGAGCATCTCGGGATCGCCACCGGTTCGGAACAGGGCCCAGACACCGATGACGACGAGGAGCGCGGCGGCACCGAACGCAAGCCTCAATCCCGTATGGATCCGCAGACGATCACGAAGCGCGGGCCGCTCATCTCGTCGAGAGTGAGTGCGTGCCGCGCGAGCAACCCGCTCGGCGAAGTCAGCCGGGAGCGGTTCGGGTTGGCCGGCGCGCGCGATGTCCGCCGCGGTCGAGAGCGCGTCTCGCAGAACCGTCAGCTCGCGGGTGCAGTCGCGGCAGTCTTCCAGGTGCACGACCAGCTTTCGCGCCTTCCGCCCGGCCAGATCGCCCTTCACGTGCAGGGCGAGCAGATGTCTTGCCTCTTTGCACTTCATTACCTCACCTCTTCGGCGTATTCGGGGTACGAGATCGCCAACGCCTCCCTGACCCGCAGGCGCGCCCTCGCGAGATGAACGCGAACCGTGCTCGCGCGGCACGCGAGGATTCGGCTGACCTCATCGGTCGAGAAGTCTTGCAGATCACGCAGCACGAAGACCTGCCTCTGGCGCTCCGGAAGCGTATCGAGAAGCTCGTGGATGGTGACGCGAAACTCCTTGCACATGGTATTCGCATCGGTCGGGTCACTTTGATCGCCGCCGCGTGTCCCCTCGTCCGCAGCGTGGATAGGCTCGTGGCGATGGCGGGCGTTTCGGCGCAGGAAATCGATGGCCAGATTGACCGTCACGCGATAGAGCCACGTCGAGAAGGCGTTCCGGGAGTCGTAGCGGGACAGGTGATGGTGCATGCGGATGAACACCTCCTGGGCGATGTCTTGCGCGTCGGTCGAATTACCGACCATCTGGTAGGCGACGGAGTGGACGCGAGGGGCGTGTCTTCGAATGAGCACGCTGAATGCGTCGGCGTCACCCCGCTCTGCGCGCGCGATCAGGTCCAGATCATCCTGTTCCACAACACCGTCCTATCGGGCGGAGTACGCTAGACGGAGTACACCTCGCGCCGGCACCCGCCATCACTTGCCGTCGGCACGGGACGCTATCATGAGTGATACGTGGCTGAAGTCGAATCCGTTTACGCGGAGGTTTCGTGCGCGACCACGAGTGGCCGCTGCGTCCAGATGCGGCGGGCTGGAGCCTGTGTGTATCTTGTTTTCTGAATAAAGCTTACCTGAGCAGTCCCGTCGATCCCACTCGCCAAACCCAAGATCCGGATCATCCTGCCGATGAACTGAGTGAACGAACGATAGGACAGTCGCGCGTGAAACGGAGGTGGGACGGTCATGGATGAATCGCCGCGCTACGAGAACATGGACCAGAAGATCGAGGACGTCGAACGCTATCTCATCATTCAGGTGGATGGCATTCGACGCCTCCTGATCATCGCCGCGGCGATGTGCGCGGTGTGCGTCGCCACGACCCTCGTCACGCTCTGGGTGGTGAACCATGCCGGCGGCAATCCGGTTGCCGCGGCGTCGCCGGTGAAAGCTGCGGAAACCGCCGGGGTGATGGGCGTGGTCGATGCCGTCGACGCCGAAGAGCCGGCGACACCGGACGTTGCGACCCGGAAGAGACCGGCATCCACCGAAGAACACCAGCTCCCGAAGGAAACCGCCGGAATCGTCTCGCCCGCCGTGTCGTCCGGCTTGTCGTTCCGAATCGGTGAGTCCGCGATGGCAACACAGATCGTGGACCTGCTACCCGCAGACCCGGGCGACCATTTTCCGACCTCTACCCCACGGCTCTACTGCTGGACACGAATCGAGATCGACGACCTGGACCGCATCCCCGAAGAACGCCGAGTGGTGACGCATCGCTGGGTTCACGAGGACGAGGTCGTTCGCGAACGCACGGTCAGCATCGGCTCGGTGAGCTACCGGATCTTCACCAAGCTGGATGACCCGGGGGAGCGTCCGGGAGCATGGCGGGTCGAGGTCGTCGACGCGAGCGACCGCGAACTCGGCGTCGTTCACTTCAGCGTGGGATAGTCTGCGACTACCCGCGACAATACCCACCCCGTTTCTCCGTCGCAGAATCCCTCGACGGTGCGCGAGCCAATCACGCCTTCGCACCGCCCAGGCCCTACCCCCGATCGCAGATCCCATCAATAACCCGTCGCTCGACATCGTCGAAACGCGAGTGGTACGGTGATCGTACTTAACTCCAACACCTCGACCACTCTCAGCAGCGATTGACGCCGGGCCGGATCCTCAAGTCAAGCGAGTCGAGCCCGCCGATACGCTTCGTGACTCCCAGGAGGTTGTCCCCATGCAACGAACGTCGGCGTTCCCAACCGGCAAGTGCCCCCGCACGAGTGGGTTTATGAGGCATGTCTGGAGCATTGTACTCGGCACCACGGTGGCATTGGTCGCGGCCGAGATCGGAGTCGTCTCGGTCCTCGATATCGGTACGTCGCAGGCCCAAGAAGATGAGGATGCGGCGTCGGCACCGATCAGTTCCGGGACGATCGACGTGGATGGCGGCCGACTTTTCTACGAGGAGGCTGGCGAGGGCGACTGCATCGTACTGGTTCATGACGGATTGATTCACCACCGGGTGTGGGACGGGCAGTTCTCGGTCCTCGCCCAGACTCATCGCGTTGTGCGTTACGACCGCCGCGGCTACGGCAGATCGGACGAGCCCCAGACGGGCTATTCGAATGTCGCCGACCTCCTGGGCGTGTTCGAGCAGCTCGACATCGAGCGGGCGTGGCTGGTGGGGATGTCCGCGGGCGGCGGGCTGTGCATCAACTTCGCGCTCGCCCATCCCAAAAGGGTCATGGGCCTCGTCTTGGTGGGCGCCGTTGTGGGTGGATTCGACTACACGATGCACATGCTCACCCGAGGCGGGCGCTTGGCGCCTGAAATCTACGCAGACCCCGAGTCCCTCCTCCGATACATGGTCACCACGGACCCCTATGAGATGGCGATCACGAGTACGGCCGCGCGGGCGAAGGCCAGGGAATTGCTCGAGACGAACCCCGGCAATGCGGATCTCTCGAAGCACCGCTTGGCCACCCCACCAGCATCTCCCGCGCTGGGACGCCTCGGGGAGATTCAGGTCCCCACGCTGATCATTGTGGGTGAGCACGACATCCCGGACGTCCACGCCCATGCGGGAGCGATCGACGCCGGGATCATGGATGCCCGGCGCATCGTGATGGCCAACGCGGGCCACCTTGTGCCCCTCGAACAGCCTGAACTCTTCACGTCCGAGGTGCACACGTTTCTCAAGGAGGCGCGTTTCTTCCAGGTTCTCGCCGTGTCAGGTGCTTCGGCGGCCGTCGAGGAGTTCAGGCGATTGCGCCGGGACCACCCGGACGAGATCCCGTTCACGGAGCAGCGCCTGAATGTCGAGGGCTATATGCGGCTGCAGTCCGGCCGCGTGGATGAAGCCATCGCGCTCTTCGAGCTCAACGTCCGAGCGTACCCGGGGTCCTGGAATACCTACGACAGCCTGGCTGAGGGCTACATGACGCGGGGTGATTCGGCCCTTGCGATCTCCAACTACGAGAGGTCGCTCGAACTCAACCCGAATAACACCGGCGCACGGCAGCGGATCGAGGAGATGCGTCAGGGACGATGACCACGGGATCGTGCGCCATGCACCGATTCCGACCGCGGGTTGGGATGACTGCGTCAGACGCACAAGTGCCGCAGCCCCACGGACGCGAATCGCCGTGGGGCCGTTAAGCAAATCAACCGGTGATTTCGAAAAGGCAAAACTTGGCTCCCCGGGTTGGACTCGAACCCAACCCACCAGGGTTGACACTCCTGTCCTCTACCCTCTGACCGTCTCATCGGCGCCACAGACTGTGCCGACGAGGACACACCTCAGCCCGTCGGAGACGATCTAGCTCACTAGTTAGCAACGAACTACTCCTGGCACGAAACCTGCCATTTGTGCGGCCGAGTCGCCGAGCCGTTGCCGAGATCCCCCCAGCCAGGAGGGCGTCATGACGCGAGCCATTCGATCCCCCGGAGTCACCGTTCTCATCGCGATTCTGTCAGCGTGGCTGTCGCCGCCGGCGAGCGCCAATCCTGAAGCGTCGGGCGACTCCACCGTCACGTCGACGGAGGGCAGTGCCCTCATCGCGGGATGGGAGCGCGTGGGCCTCGATCAGATCGGCACCGGCGAGATGCTGCTACGCATCGACGGCGACTACTACTCGCTTCCGATGCTTCACACCGACGTCACGCTCGACATCAACGGTCTCATGGTGCACGGGACCGTCAAGCAGACGTTCACGAACCCGACAGACGGCGTCATCGAGGCGATCTACGTCTTCCCACTCCCCGAGCACGGCGCGATCAACCACATGGAGATGCGGATCGGTGAGCGCCGCATCGTCTCGACGATCCGCGAGCGCGAGATGGCAAGGAAGACGTACGAACGCGCGAAGCGCGCGGGCAAGAAAGCGGCGCTCCTCGAGCAGGAACGCCCCAACCTCTTCACGACGTCGGTCGCGAACATCAATCCCGGCCAGGAGATCGACGTGATTCTCGAACTCATCGACGAGGCGCGCTTCCGGAACGGCGCCTTCAGCTTCGCGTTCCCGTTGACCTTCACCCCGCGCTACATCCCAGGCGGACAGGCTCGCGTGGGTGAAGCAACCGGTCGGCGGGAAATTGCCTCCAGCATCGTTTCCGACGCGGATCGGATCACGCCACCATTCACACAGTCGGCCAATGCCGGCGCGCCCACGGCATCCTTTCGTGCGCGACTGAACGCCGGGTTTCCGCTGGCATCCCTCACGTGTTCTTCTCACGACGTGCGCACCGACGAGAGTAAAGACGCCTGGAGGATCGAACCGATCGACGGCCATCTCCTTGCCGATCGGGACGTCCTTCTGGAATGGCACCCCGCCCCGGCGGCGATGCCGCATGCCACGCTCCTTACCGAGCGGCACAGCGGCGAGCGCTACGGGTTGATGATGCTCGTCCCCGTCGACGCGGACGACGGGGAGACCGACGACGCTTCGGGCACCGGGCTATCGACCGAAACGATGTTCGTCATCGACGTGTCCGGTTCGATGGACGGCCCATCGATCCGCCAGGCGCGGGACGCGCTGGTCGCCGCTCTCGATCGTCTACGACCGGGCGACCGCTTCAACATCCTGAAGTTCAACAACGCGAATGAGGTCATGAGCGGGACGCTTCTCACGGCCACGCCCGAGAACCTCACCTCCGCGAAACGCTGGGTGCGCGGTCTCGATGCGAGCGGCGGCACCGAGATCTATGCCGCGCTTCTTCGGGCGCTTTCGATGATGAGCGGCGGCCCCGCCCGGGGCGATGGACGGCGTGACCATGATCCAACGGTCGATCTCCCCGCGAGCCGCGTCATTCTGCTCACCGACGGGGCCGTCGGAAACGAGCGCCAGCTCTTCGAGCGTCTGGCACAGGGGATCGGAGACATTCGGTTGCACGTGATCGGAATCGGTTTCGCACCGAACCGCCATCTCGTGCGAAAGATGGCCACCTTGGGTCGCGGCACCAGCCACTTCATCGCCCGCGTCAGCGACGAAGCGAACAAGATCGACGCGATCCTCGCCAAGCTGAACCGCCCCGTGATGAGTGACCTCAAGCTCGTTTCCGAGGACATGACGCTCGAAGACGTCTATCCAGTTCGGCTGCCGGACCTCTACGCCGGAGATCCTCTCATCGTGTCCGCACGGATCTCTGGTGAGACGGCCGGCGGCCGTATCGACCTCATTGGGCGCACCGAACGCGGCGCGTTCCGCAAACGCTTCGATCTCTCTCACGTCGCGGCCGACGGTTCCGGAATCGCCACGCGTTGGGCACGTCGCAAGGTGACGGCACTCATGGACCGAAAGCTCGACGGCGCAGACCCCGAGGAGATCCGAACGGCCGTGGTCGAGCTGGGCACCGCGTTTCATCTCGTCACTAGATACACGAGCCTCGTCGCGGTCGAAGAGCGGATCACCGCCGAAGGCCCCGCGCGTCCACGACGCATCGCGAATGCGCTCCCTCACGGCTCTCAGCTTCTCGGAGCGGCGCGCTACGGTGGTCCCGGCTTGCCACGTGGAGGCACGAACGCACCGCTGCAGGTCATGATCGCTCTCCTGCTCAAAACGGCGGGCGGACTCATCTGGCTCGCCACGCGCATGATTGGGGGGCGCCATGGTACCGCAAGCTAGCCGGTGGCTCCGGGTCGCGGCGATCGCGCTCGTCGCGACCGGAACGCTCATGGTCGGACAACAGATCTACGTCCGGATCAAGGCGGAGGTCGCGTCCGTGCTCATCCGTCGCGCCTATGCGGACCACCTGGAGGACGGGGCGGCGCACACACCGTGGGGATGGGCCGACACATATCCTATTGCGCGCCTCGATGTGGAGAGGCTCGGCATCACCCGCTACGTCCTCTCCGGTGCGTCGGGTGGATCGATGGCGTTCGGCCCCGGTCACATCGACGGCACTGCGCACCCGAATGCGATGGGCAATTGCGTGCTCGCCGGACATCGCGACAGCTGGTTCGCCTTTCTTCAGCATCTCGAGCCGGGCGACGAGCTGCGACTCGAAACACATGGGCGCACGGCACGATATCTCGTTCGTGAGTGCGCCATCGTGCCCATGATCGACGAATCACCTCTGGAAATGACGGACGAGTCGCGGCTCACGCTCGTGACGTGCTGGCCGTTCAACAACATCATGCCCAGCCGATGGCGCTACATCGTCGTCTGCGAGCGAGAAGAGATACGGAGGCTCGCCCTCTCTCATTGATCGCCCCGTGCCCACCCCCTAGACTCGCCATAGTCAAAGGGGGTTCGATGAGCGAACGACCGATATCGACCAACGCGGCCGGCCTCGTCCGCGCATTCGCGGAGGACGGCTTCGTGCTGAGCCGTCCCGCGGCCGGTGCGCTGACACTCGCGGACACGCTTCAGAAACCGCTTCTCATCGAGGGTCCGCCCGGAGTCGGGAAAACGGTGACGGCGGAGCTCTGGGCGAAAACCCACGGCGCCCCGCTCCTCCGCCTTCAGTGCTACGAAGGAATCGACGAGTCGCGGGCGATCTACGAGTGGTCGTACGGCAAGCAGGTTCTCTACTCGCAGTTGCTTCGCGACATGGTCGGTGAGGTGACCGCCGGAGCCAAGACACTGGACGACGCGATCAGCCGTCTTCACGGTCAGACCGACGCGTTCTTCTCGAAGGAGTTCCTCCTGCCGCGCCCGCTTCTCGAGGCCGTGCTATCGGAGAAGCCGGTGGTGCTTCTGATCGACGAGATCGACCGAAGTGACGAAGAGTTCGAGGCGTTTCTTCTGGAACTCCTGGGCGAGTTTCAAATCACCATTCCGGAGCTGGGCACACTCACCGCGCGCCACCGGCCGCGCGTGGTGCTTACCTCGAACGACACGCGCGATCTCGCGGACGCTCTACGCCGGCGCTGTCTCTATCTCTATCTCGACTACCCGACCACAGAGGAGGAAGCCGCGATCCTCGAGAGGCGCGTGCCCGATCTCGATGCGACCCTTCGCTCCCGACTCGCCGCGTTCGTCGCGCGCGTGCGCAAGTCGCAGCTCCGAAAGGCACCCGGGATCGCGGAAACGATCGACTGGGGGATGGCGCTCGTCGCGGTGGGAGCGGAGGACCTCACGCGAGAAGAGATCACAGAGACGATCGGGGCGCTCATCAAGAACCGCGACGATCTCAAGGCTGTTCTCGAAAGCCTCAAGTCGTTCCGGGCTCCCTAGCCATGCGCCTAGCCCTCTCCCGCTTCGCGGATCAGCTCCGGCGTGAAGGCCTCCGCGTCTCGTCCGGCGAGCTGATCGATGCCGGGCGGGCGCTCGAGTCGATCGATCTGGCCGATCGGGATATGTTGCACGCGGCGCTCCGGACAACCCTCGCGAAACGCAAAGACGAGCTTTCCCGGTTCGACGCCACTTTCGACAAGTTCTTCGCCCCTCCGAGCTATCGGCCGTCGGCACGAAAGAAGCGTCGGAAGCGGAAAGGTGGCGACGAGAATATCCCCTCTCAGACAGCGGCAAAGACCGAGGCGGGGCGCGGCGGACACCGTCAGGAGCCGCGGGATCCCGCCCGCGGACTCCGCGCCCAGCGCCGGGACACGTTGCGCAAGCTGGGCGAGCGGCGACAAGAGCCCGTCAAAACGAGCTACCCGTGTCCGGTGATCCGCGCACCGCACCGTCCTCGTCTCGGAACTGATCTTGACCGACACGACACCGATCGCCGAAACGGCACGACCGCCCGGAGTGAGTGGCGCGCACCAAGTGTCACGCGAAAGCCGTTTCGCCATCGCTGGAGCAATAGCGAAAGCGACGCCCTCTCCCGAGAGGTGGCCCGGATTCTCGCACGCTTCAAGATCCGGCGAACTCGTCGCAGCCGCGCGGGCCGCCGCGGAACGCTTTGGGTCCAGCGAATCGTCAGGACGAACCTTGGCAACGACACCGTTCCGTTTCGGCTGGTGCGGCGGCAGAGGATTCGAAAAGAGCCGCACCTGCTGCTGCTCGTCGACATTTCTCACTCCGTCGCCCGAGCGGCGGCCGTGTTCCTCGCGCTGGCAGCCAACCTGACGAGGTCGTTTCGAGGCGTGCGCACATACTTCTTCGTGAATCACGCCGTCGACGTGTCGAATCACCTTCCGGCGTTCGCGCGCATCGACGGCCGCCTGGAGTTCCTCGATGAAATCGTCGCGGAGTTTCCGGATATCAACCCGATGGCGCTCAGCGACTACGGGCGGGTCCTCTTTCAAATCTCGGAAGCCGAGCGGCGGATACGCAAAGACACCGTGTGCATCATCCTCGGGGATGCGCGCAATAACCGTTTCGATCCTTGCGCGTGGTCGCTGGAAGCATTGCGCGAACGGGCGCGGCGCGTCATCTGGCTCGTCCCGGAACCCCGCCGGGAGTGGGACCGGGGCGATTCGGTGGTCCGAGAATACGCGCGGCACTGTGATGCGGTCTGCGAGACGGCTGACCTGGAAGGGCTTCGATTCGCGATGGATCGAGCGCTTCGACCGTGACGCGTCAGATCGCGAAAAACGCGATGAGCCCCCCGATGGGCCTCAGTACGTGAAGCCCCCCGACGAAACCCAGGAGGTCTTGTAGGTTCGGGTATCGAAGAAGCGCGAGGAGCGCCGCCACAACCCACACCCACCGTTTCGCCCCACCTGTCGCGCACGCCCGCGGCACGAAGTAACCAAACGGAAGAAGCGCAATGTAGTAGTGATGGTGCCATGTGAGCGGAAACGCGAGGAGCGACAGCAGTGAGAGCATCGACCAGCCCGCCGCCGGATCGCGATAGTCGGCGAGAACGACGGGCAGACGCCGATAGAGCCGCCACAGCAACAGCGTGATCCCCGCCAGCACGAGGATCAGCGCTACGAAGTTTGGTATCGACGCGGCCCCCGCGAACGCGCTCACGATCCCCTTGATCGAGATCGCCGGATTGAACGGAAGCGGCTCGCGGGCACGCGTCATGAAGCTCAACCACGGCGCGAGCCCGATCCAGGGAAGCGTGAGGAGCGCCATCCCCACACCCCACCCGCACGTCGCCGCGAACGACCGCCATCGCCCCCGGATGATGAAATCGATCAGAAAGATGAAGGGGGTGATCTTGATCAGGATCGAGAGCGCGAGCAGAAACCCCGCGAGCATCGGCTTGTCCCGCTTCTCCGCCAGGAGCGCCCCGAACACGAGGCTCCCGAGCATGATATTCACCTGACCGATCCGAAGCGTGCTGATCACGGGACCACAGATGAGGTGGAACGCGATGAACGCGAGAAGCCACGTCCCTTGGCGCCTCGGCGGGCGGATGATCCGCCAAAGAAGAACCATGTTGAGGCCGGCGAGGAGCGTGCTGAGCACCATCACGCTGTGGTGAGCGGTGACGGGCCCCAGCCAGGTGAGCGCGCTCCACAGCAGAGCCAGGATCGGCGGGTAGAGATAGGGAAAGATAAATGGGCTCCCCTCCGGGGCGAGGACCCGAAGTGTTGCCGCGTCGTAGGGATCGAGGCCGGCCTTGAGCGCAACCGCCGCATAGTAGTAGGAAAGCGCATCGTTCGTCGTGTCGGCGGTGAATGGGGCGAAGCGTGCCTGGAGAAAAACGGCGGTCAAAACGACGATCGCGAGGACGATCACGACCGGTTTCCGGGCACCCAGCTCGTCCAGTCGCGCGATCACAGCACCCGCTCCTCTCCTCGCAGGTTCACGACACCCCGCCTCGCGGGTTCCGCGCGAATCCGCTCCCGCGCAACGACTTCCTCCGGTCGGAAGGCGTCTCCAACGATGGCGTTTCTCCTGACGCGGAG
>CAZAMP010000007.1:12662-106933 GCA_964486455.1 uncultured bacterium
GGAAGGCGCTGTCACGGGGCCTGCACGGGATCGAGAGCGACCTCTCTCCCGAGGAGACGTCGGTCGGCTTTCGGACCCTCGGACTTCTCGAAGCGTCCGAGAACAACTGGCGCGAGGCGGTCACGGCTTGGGAAGACAGCCTCCGGTACATCATCTATGACGATGCCGCGGAAATGGCGCTCAGGAAATCCCTCGCCGAGGGATACGAAGCGCTGGGCGTCGTGGAACGAGCTGAGCTTCACTACCAGGAAGCGTTGAAGCTCGCTGCCGGTTCCGGCGCGGGTCAGGCCGAGTGTGAGCTGCTTTGCGAGCTCGGCCACCACTACGCGGCGCTCGACTTCGACGATCAGGCGACATTCTACTTCCTCGAGGCCAAAGAACGGGCACGGGACGAGGGATTTCGTTCGGGCGAGGCCGCGGCGGAGGTCGGGTATGGGACGCTCTGCTTGGAGTCGGGTGATCGTGCGGCGGCCGAACGCGCCATCGCGAGCGCGCTCGACATCGCACAGGAACTCGAGGACCCGCTCATGCAGGTGACCTGCCTCGAGCGGATCGCCGAGATCCAGCGCGCCGCCGGTGACTTCGACGACGCTCAGGCGTCGCTCGAGCGGGCGGTATTCCTGGCGAAGGGCGGTGGTTCGGCGGCCGCGCTCGCGGGTCTCTACCACATGCTGGCGATGCTCCATGAAGAGCGCGGGCGGACGAGCCTTGCGCTCACGACGTATGAGAAGGCGCTGTCCGAGCGACGGCGGGCGGGTGACCAGGCCGGCGTGGGCGCCACGCTTACGAATCTCGGCGCCCTCTATCACAGGATGGGCAACACCGATACCGCGAAGGAATTCTATCGAGAGGCCCTCCTCGCCTTCAACGTCTCGGGACGCGACCGCCGGGAGCTGGCCATCGTGCTGGAGAACCTGCGCCGTCTCGAGCCGGACTCCGACCCGTCCATCAAATCCTACGCTCCGGTCGAGGAGCGGCACGGCCTGGATCGACGGCACCGACCGAACTAACCTCCCGCAATGTCCGCCTATCAACGTGGAGAGACTGTCTCTGCGTCCAACTGCCTGAGCATGCGCTCGGCGTTGGCGTTGTTCGGATCGAGGGCCAGCGAGCGCCGGTAGCTCGCGATCGCGCGCTCCGTCTGTCCGAGCACGGCGTAGGCTTCACCGAGGCTATCGAACGCATTCGCGGAGCCGGGGAAGATCTCCGCGATCAGCTCGAAAACCTCCACCGCCTCGTCCCGGCGGTCCCACCAATAGAGGAAATGGTATCCCAGCCAGTTCAGTCTTCCCTCGTCGAAGAGAATCGAGTCGGGATAGGCGGCGCGCAGCGTCTCGATCTTCGATCTGGCGCTCCGCGAACCGAGGGTGACGATCATCTGAACGACATCATCCTTCATCGGTGGCGCATCTTCGCCCTGCTTGAAACTGAGCTCGGAGACCACGCCGGACCAGTTGTTGGATGGATCCTGCCTCAGGCGATCACGTGCCTTGCTGTCATCTCTCAAGCAAGCGTCGAAGAAATCCCGGCAAAGCGATTGCACGGCCTCATGGATCGGCCTGCCGTCTCCGTCGCGCGGACCCCAGTAACCGGGAACGGCCCGGGTAATTCCGAAACCAGCGTAGGCCGTGAAGTCACCGTGACTCGTCGACTCAACCAGAGCGAGGTAGGAGTCGCCGAATGTCTTTCTGTCCATGAGGGATTGCCCGTCCCGTTCCCTCGCATCGCGCACGAATCGCGCCTGCGTCATGTGCATCCAGGGAATCACGAATCGTCCTTCGTCGTAGCTTGGGTGCCGGTTCGGCAACTCGGAGACGTGCCCGTAGAGGATGCCCGCGTCCGTGCTGAGAAACGCATCCACGTCCGGATTTCGCATGGCGAGAAGCAGGCCGGCCATGCCGCCCAGGTCGTATCCGATGACGCCCAGACGATCCGAATCAACCTGAGGAAGCGAGCGGGCTCGGCCCAGCACGTACTCGAGGTCCCGCACTTCGGTCTCGAGGTCGGCGGCATCGATGCTCACGAGGCGGCCGTGCGTTCCCAGGAGCGGACAGGTAGCCACCACGTAGCCGTGGCCCGCCAGGTATTCGCAGAGAGAAAAGTGCGTCAATGGAGATTCGTAGTAGAGTCCCTGGCCGAGGATCAGCAGCGGGAATGGACCCGTCCGTGGAAAAGCATCGGGGACGGCGGCGGTGGCACGCTCCATGAGCTCCGCGAGCTCGTCTTCAGAGAGCCCCTGCGCGAGCTGAGGAGGAAGAGGGATGGACTCCCGGCCACCAGCGACGGCGTCAGGCGACGGGGAAAAATCATCGGCGGCCATTCTGACGTAGTCTCGAACGGTGAGCGGCGCGTCATCCGTCTCCGAAGCGGGATACCAGAGGTAGATGCGCAGCGGTCTGCCATGAGCCCCGCCAGTCGGAAAAGACCGGGATCCGTCAACCTCGTTCACGAGCCGAAACCCGACGGTGCCCGGATCCGCGCTAACGGGTCCCGACCCCGCGTGTGCGAACAAAGCAAGGAATCCTAGAAGGACGGCGACTTTGATGAGCTCGGATCTGACTTCCGGCCGAATCACTGGCTTGCCCCCACGGCGTTTCGTACGAGGAACATCCGTCGTCTCCTTCTCGTACTCGATCATCATGCATGTGTTTCAATCATTCAACCGATACGCGGTACGGTGTTCATGAAAAGACCCACCACAAACTGCGGGGGAGACATGAAACTCTCGAGATGCTTGCCCGGGCTTGTCTCGATCGCGATATTGCTCTCGTTCGGCGCGCTTTCGTTCATACCGCCGGCAGCGGCCGACGACGACCCCGCATTCCCCGTGACCACCAAAGTGCTCGTGGACGGCAAGTTCCGGCGATGCGAAGGGATCGCCTTCAACGGGGAGGGTGATCTCTACGTATCCGGCGATCGCAAGCTGTGGCGCGTGAGCACCGGCGGCGAGGTGACCGAGATCGCCGAGATGCACTCCAACCTCGGCCTCGCCCCCATCGGGGAGCGCGACATTCTCGTGGCCGACTTCGGCCCGACCAACCGATTTGACCTCGGCCCGAACATCGACGGCATCGTCTGGCGCATTACCCCCGAGGGAGAGAAGACACGCGTCGTCGACGGTGGAATCGGTGACCCGAACTTCATCCTCGTTCGGCCGGACGGCTCGCTCCTGGTGACCGACGACGCCACGGATGAGATCCTCCTCGTGCTCCCGGACGGTCGGAAAGGCATCATCTCCGACGCGGTCGGCCATCCCAATGGGTTGGCGCTCTCCGCCGACCAGTCGGTGCTCTACATCGCGCAGATCTTCAAGAGCATTCGCCCGATCGTCCCCGATGGTCGCGTCTGGGCCCTGCCGCTCTCGAACGGGATGCCGTCGGGAGAACCTGAGCTCGTCGTCGATCTCGGGGACAACGCCGCCAACGACGGGCTCGCCATGGACTCGCTCGGGAGAATCTATGTCGCGGCGAACGGCGCGGGACAAATCTGGCGCATCGATCCGTCTACCCGGAAGACGGTGCTGATCGCGGAGAACATGCCCGGGGCGGCGAGCATCGCCTTCGGCGAGGGTGACTTCTTGCACGACGCAATCTACGTGACGTCGACCAGAACAGGGAAGGTCTGGGAGGTTCACGTCGGCGTCACCGGTGCGGCGCTCTATCGTTAGCCCGTACCATTCGCCGATGTCAGCGCCGCCAACCGTCAATGCATGGATACTTCGACTAAGATGAAGCGAGTCAGGATGTTGCAGCAGAGTCGTCGAGTGCACTCCGCCGAGGCGCTCATGCTAGAGCCGAACCCGGACGGGAGGAGAGCGGCAGTCAGCACGGGATAGAACCACCTGAGATGTTCCTATCTAACCGGTATATCTGCTAAGGTCGGTCACTGATCGGTCGGGCACCGTCAGCATCTCACACGAGCATGCCATAATCGACGTTCCGGAGGACGCACCATGCCCACCGACCATCGGCTCACAGGCCGTTGGACCCGATCGATCGGTCGCTTGCTTCCCGATCTCTACGATGACCTGCGTGCGCTCGCCTCGCGTTTTATGTCGCGCGAGCGTCCAAACCACACCCTTCAGCCGACCGCTCTCGTGCACGAGGCCTTTATCCGACTCGCCGAGGGCGAGGCCCTTCAGGTAACCGATCAAACCCATGCACGAGCGCTTGCCGCGCAAACGATGCGTCGCGTCCTCGTGGATCATGCTCGGAGGGCATCGGTCCAGAAGCGAGCCGGCAAGGGTGACGAGGTGCCGCTCGATGAAGAGCGCACGGAAGGTACCGACCCCTTCATGGCCCTCGTCGAGCTGGACGATGCGTTCAGCGCGTTGCGGCGGATCGCTCCACGCAAGGCGCGCGTCGTCGAGCTACGCTTCTTCGCTGGCCTTTCACTCGCGGAAGTCGCAAACGAACTCGGCATCTCGGAACGCACGGTCACCTACGACACGCGGGCCGCCTGCGCCTGGATAAAGGCCGAGATGGCCAGGTCCGGCACCTCATGACGAGTGACCGGCTGTGGAGCGACGTACAACGCGTGCTGGAATCTCTCGGTGACGTTGACCCCGATGATCTTCCCTCCAAGCTCGACGCGCTATGCGGCGCGGACTCCCGACTGGGTCGCGAGATCGAGGCAATCCTCTCGTCCGACGACGGTCTGGTGGATGTCGCCGAGATCGTGACCGATGCCGCCAGGCAGGTGGTATCAGAAGAGGATCCCCTGCTCGATACGCGTCTCGGGCCCTATCGCATCACACGCAGGCTCGGCGAAGGAGGCATGAGCGTCGTCTATCTCGCCGCGCGAGACGATGACACATTCGAACGAGCGGTATGCGTCAAGGTGATGAAGCGCGGCCTCGATACGGATGCGCTTCTCCGTCGATTCGAAACCGAGCGACGCATCCTCGCGAACCTCGACCACCCGAACATCGCCAGGCTCTACGACGGTTCGAGTACGAGCGAGGGCCGCCCCTATTTCGTCATGGAACATGTCGACGGCGTGCCGATCGACGAGTACGTGCGCTCGCGGGATCTATCGGTAGATCGATGCCTGCGGCTGTTCCGCATCGTGTGCGGTGCCGTCGACCACGCCCACCAGCGGCTGATCGTGCATCGCGACCTCAAGCCCCACAACATACTCGTGACGGAAGCGGGTAGTCCAAAGCTGCTGGATTTCGGGATCGCAAAGCTGCTCGGCGGTGGGGACACGGGCCTCACCCAGACCGCCGACGCGTTTCTCACACCCGACTACGCCAGCCCCGAACAGATCCGCGGCGAGCCGATCTCCACCGCGAGCGATCAGTACTCCCTGGCCGTCCTGCTGTATGTGATGCTCACCGGACGGCGCCCGTATGAGGTGACCACGAGCGACCGCTCGGCGATGGAACGCGCCGTGGCTGACGCATCGGTGGCCCGTCCGAGCACACTCCGGGGCCGAATCCCGCGCGATCTCGATCACATCGTTCTCAAGGCCATGCGGCCGGACGAGTCGGATCGCTACGAGTCGGTCCATGAATTCTCGGACGATGTCGATCGCTATCTGACCGGTCTGCCGGTGCGGGCACGCAGAGGCACGTGGCGCTACCGCGCGGGGAAGTTCCTTCGCCGGAGCCGGATGAAGGTCACCGTCGGCGTGCTGGTCCTCACGCTGCTGACCGTGCTGGGCCTGCAGACGTTGCGATTGACACACATCCGCACCAGAGCGGAGACCGTGGCGCGCCAACTCTCCGAAATGGCGGTCGTGGCCGACAGGGAAATCTCTTTCGTCGAGGCACCCTCCACCCCCGCGCTCGAGTTCGGGCGCGGCAGCTTCACCTTGAGCGCCTGGGTGCGGATGACCGGCAGAGCGGACCAGCCGGTCATCATCATGGACAAGCGCATTCCGCCGTACCACTTCTCGCGCGGGTTCGTCATGTTCGTCTATGCTGACCGGCTCGGTCTCCAGATTGCTGACGGCGTGCGCGTGCATGCCCATCCATCAGGGACGCCCACGCAGACGACCGGCAGCACCTTCCACCTCGGCCGAGGCGACCTCGGGGACGGCGCGTGGCACCACGTGGCCGCGTCCGTACACCGCGACACGCTGGATGCCTCACAGAACAACGTGACGCTCTACGTCGACGGCGAGCCGGACTATGTCAGCTCCGCAAACTACGTGCGCACCGGCGATGTCTCCTGTCCGGCCCCGCTGCGCGTGGGTGTCGAGTGCGACGGCTTCCAGATCGCAAGACCGTTCACGGGATCCATCCGTCATCCGCAGGTCTTCGGCCGTGCCATCGGCGCCGAGGAGATGCGCCGTCGCTTCGCGCAAGGACACGAGTCACTCAACACAGACGTGTATCACCTGCCGGAGTTCACGATCGCCGACGGCGACTCCATCGCCATTCCACTCGTGATCGAGAACCTCGGGTCGCGTCCCGCATCGTACACGTGGACCGCCTCGGGCCTTCCTGGTGACAACGGGCATCCGCCGCTCAGCCGTTTCGAGCCCGCGTCCGGAAATGTCATCCTCGCCCCCGGACCTTCGTCGGTGGCAATCACTATCGGAATGAGCGCACGAGAAATTGCCCGTTCCGGCTCGGGATCGTTTCAGGTGTCGGTCGTGAACGTCGAGTCGCTGGAGCCGGTCATCCGATCCGGACAGGTGATGACCGCCGAATGGGCGCGCCAAAGAGGCGTTGAGCCGACCCCGCCTTACGCGCCCAATCTGCGACAGAGTGGGACACTGGAGGAATCCGAGCTCGATTCCGGGATCCCACTCGCCCTGGAGGTGCGTGTCCGGCCGAACGGCTTCATCACCGATGCGTCGGTCGCCTTCGACGTCGGCCTTGCTCCGCGACCGATGCGCATGGAGGTCGTCGCGCTCAGCGGCGAAGTGATTCGGAGCGTCGATCTCGGCACGATGTCGATCGGACAGCACTCCGTGGCATGGGACGGACGCGATGACGACGGCAACCGGGTGCCGAGCGGGCACTACGCCATCGACATCATCGGCAGGCGCTCGATCACCCGATGGGACCCGGATGGCGAGGAATGGATCCGCCCCGAAGAGTCAGGAAGCATCACCACCCGAGTTGTCTATCTCCCCTAGGGCATTGACGTTAGAGCCCTCTCCGCAGCGAGCCGCGGTCAGCGTCCGCCGGGCGATCCGAAAAAACTCCTCATACGTTGCGACTACCCCACCCAGATCTCGCTTCACTGATCACCGGGGCGGAAGGCCCCGTCCATCAGATGTAACACGAGGCTCATGTCGGGCGCCGACGTCGACACGTCTGGCCGACCGTCCGCTGATTTGACGAAGAGGAGGAATCAACATGCGGTACTCATCGATCATCCTGTGCGTGGGGTTGACGCTCGCGTCGGTCTCGCCCGCGTGGGCGGTGGAGTCCGGCGACAGCCCACCCGCCCCGTTCTATGAGGCCACCGGCCAGATCGACATCGTCTGGGCCGTTGAAGAGTTTCTGGGCGACGACACCTTCGCGATCACGGGGATCCCCGGTGGGGCTACCGTGGAAGCCGCCTTCTTCATCTCGGAAACGTGGGATGACACGACCGCCATATCCAACAGCATCGACCTCGTCTTCAACGGCAGCGCCTACGGAAGCGTGGATGCCGATGTCATGGACTACACGGAAGAGGAAGGCGGCCTCGACCTCGCCGGATACGTGGTCGATGTGACGGCCGATGTGTCCGGCGATGGTTCCTACCCCTTCACCGTCACTCCCAACCAGAGCGGAAACGGCGCGATCGGGCATCTGCTCGTTGTGGTCTACGAGCACGAGACGAACCCCCTGAATTTGATCAAGATGAACGTCGGCGCCGAGGCCATCCGCTGGGCCAGTTCAACCACCGAGTTCCTCGACATCCCCGGCGGCGACGGCGAGCTGCACATCTTCACGGAATCCGACAACGGGGGCGGTAGCGAGGGTGAGGAATCGATCGCTCTCAACGGTTCCGTAATCCTCGGAGGACCGGACTCCGGCATCTTCGACAGCAACCAGGGGTGTTGCACGTCCTACTTCGAGCTCCCCGTCACATTGCTCGAAGGCTACAACACCGTGACACTCACCACCGGTGAGGACCTGTTCGGGTGGCACTTCGCCGCGCTGGTCGTCGAGACGACGGGATCAACGGCTACCCGGTCGGTGTCGTGGGGCGCGGTGAAAAACAGGTTCCGGTAGGCCCGCTCACGGCCAGTACTAGCATTCTCAATCCAGACTGATCACGAATCGTGGCCGGAGGAGGAGACGTACGATGTCTCATAGTTCCGTACAGACGACGCAGTTGATCCGACGGACCCTTATCACGATCGCACTCCTGGTGGGTGGAGCTGCGGCCGCGATCGCCGACCCATGCGAAATCGTGATCCGAACCGGACAGGTCGGGGGCGCCCCAGGCGACCCCACGGTCGGCGGTTTCGACGATTGCTTCCGCGTCTACGAGAGCACATCCTGTGCCGCCCCGCTCTCGGGCGCGCCGTTTGCGGCGACTGATTTCGATGCCGCGGCGACCAGTGCGACATTCGCGCAGGTGGTCGAATCCGTGGCCCCTTGGCTTCCTTCCCTTGGCTCAGATCCCGATGCGCGTTGGATCCACTCACGACGAAACGCCTCGGGCTACGGCGCCGCCGCTCGCTCCGTGCTCTACGCGTGTCGGTTCGAGCGACCGGCCGGCTGCACGGAGGCCGACATCACGGTTTCATGGGCGGTGGATGACCGTCTAGGTGATCCCGCCGGCGATCCCAACCCGATCGGTGTGTACATCAACGGCACCGCGCTCTCGCCCTCCTTCTCGGGTGGTGACTACACCGCCGAGTACTCCGCGTCGGTGTCCAGTTACCCACTCCTCCCGGGCGTGAACTGGCTCTACGTGTATCAGCGCGACATGTCATGCGGCTACGCCGGGCTGATGCTCAGTGCGCGCATCCGCTGTCCCGACACGGTGGGTGACATCTACGGAACGAAGTACTGGGATCAAGACTGTAATGGAGAGCGCGACGCCGGAGAACCGGGGCTCTCCGGGTGGGATATCACGGCATCCGGCGACAGTGACTACGTGACGACGACGGACGCGGATGGCAACTACTCCTTCGTCGGCCTGCCGGGCGGGACCTACACGGTCTTCGAGACTACGGTATCCACGTGGATCGTCACGGAACCCGTCGACGGCACGTACACGGTGACCGTGGGATGCGATCCGATCGAGGACCTTGATTTCGGCAACTGTCTCTGCGACACGCAGCAGGGTCCTGACACACCACCGTGCCTCGACGCGTGGTATCCGCTGGATGAGGGCTCGGGCACGATCGCCGCCGACCTTGCATCCGGCAACACCGGCTTTCTCGTCGGCGATCCGGCCTGGCAGACCGACGGCATGGTTGGCGGCTCACTTTGGTTTCCAAGCCCGTACGACTACGTCGAGACCGCAGCCGGCCCCTCGCCGAGCTTTGGTGACGGCAGCTTCGCGGTATCCGGGTGGTTGCGCATCAATGATTCCACGTACGGAACGGTGCGCGCGTTGCTCGACAAGCGCGTCTCGACGACCGGTTTCTATGTCTATCTCGATGACGGGATGCTGAGTCTCGAGATCCGTACGCCGGGAGGTACGTCGAACTACGTCGCGACCGGCGGCACCTACTTGAACGACGGCGAATGGCACCACTTTGCCGTCGCGGCCTGTCGTAACCCGAGCGACCCCACCGACCCCTTGACCAACAGAGTGACGCTCTACGTCGATGGCGTTCCCGATGCAACGCCGTGGACGGGAGCCGCCGTCCAGATGGGCAACGTCACCAACAACGCGCCGCTGCGCTTCGCCCGCGAGAGCGGCGGTTTTCCAACGGACTTCCCGCTTCACGGCGAGCTTGACGAGGTCATGCTCTTCAGCTGCTGCCTCGACGACGACGATATCCTCATTCTCGCTGGCGGCGACGAATTCGCCACCACCACCGTCGCGGTACCATCGGTCCTGAGTGTGACGGGCACGACCGCCACGATCCCGCTCGAAATCTGTAACTACCTCGGTACGCCGCAAGACTACACCTGGACGATCGCGGGGCTCCCGTCGGGCGGCGGCTGCACCATCGACGGACCGACCGTCTTCTCCCCGCTCGCCGGAACGCTCACGCTCCCCGCCGGCCCCGCCTGCGAGGTGATCGACATCGAGGTGGAAGCTCCAGGCGATCTCGTCGCCGGCGAGACGGCCTGCTACGGGGTCTCGGTGCAGCAGGTCGGGACCGGAGAGTGCTTCACCACGACCGGAACGCTCCAGCCGTCCGGCATCATCGACGTGAGCACTGACGACCCCGTCGTGGAGCTGCCCACTGGCGTGGGGACACTCGTCGATATCCTGCTCACGAATAGATCACAGGACCCCGTCTTGCTCGATTATGAACTCCACACATGGTCCCGCGGTCATGACGGCCCAAGTCCGGTCATGAGCCTGAACGGCATGCCGGCCGGCATCCCGGTCATCGGCGATGTGGAGATCGACGCCGGCGCTTCCGTGCCCGTCACGGTGCGTGTGACCATGGAAGGCTACGAGCCCTTCAACATCAACGAGCTCCGGTTCGTGGCGGATCTACACGAGCTCGGCCTTCCGATCCCGGTTCACGCCGTCATCGTGAAGTCCGAGCACATGGGGGGCACGCTGGCCGTGCCGGAAACCGGCCAAGTCGCGGAGCCGGGCCCCCTTCACGTGGGGATCACGCCGAATCCGTTCTCGACGGGCACCACGGTCCTCTTCGAACTCGATGAAGCAAGCGATGTAAGGGTCGAACTGTTCGATGCGGCCGGGCGTCTCGTTCGCGATCTGCAGACGGGCATGCTGAATGCCGGATCGCAGACGCTGACCTGGGATGGCCGTAGCGCCGCCGGGCACCAAGTCCCGAGCGGTGTGTACTGGGTGCGTGTCGCGGCGGGTCAGCGCTTGGGCGTGGAGAAGGTTCTGATACTAAGGTAGTTCACGGCTGCGCCGTCTGCAGAACGTGGGCGGCGCGGCGTAGATCCCACGGTTATCCACACAGGAATGCGTCGCAGGCGGCGAGAATCGAACCCGCCGCCCAAACTCGTCACGAAGCTAGCTCTCGCCGCCCTTCTTCTCCATGAACGGTCGGAACAGATCGACCGGCACCGGCATGAGGATCGTCGAGTTGTTCTCGCTCGCGACCTCCGTCACCGTCTGGAGAAACCGAAGCTGAACGCCTACCGGGTTCTGGCCGATGACTTCCGCTGCTTGGGCCAGCTTCGCGGACGCTTGGAATTCACCCTCGGCATGGATGATCTTCGCCCGCCGCTCGCGCTCGGCCTCCGCCTGACGCGCCATCGCCCGCTGCATTTCCTGCGGAAGGTCGACGTGCTTCACCTCGACGGTGCTCACCTTGATCCCCCACGGATCGGTCTGCCGGTCGAGGATCCCCTGCAGCCGTTCGTTGATCTGCTCCCGCTGAGAGAGTAGATCGTCCAGCTCGATCTCGCCGAGGACGCTCCGGAGCGTCGTCTGCGCAAGCTGCGACGTGGCGAAGAGATAGTCCTCCACCTCGACGACCGCCTTGTTCGGGTCCATGACACGGAAGTAGATGACCGCGTTGACCTTCACCGACACGTTGTCGCGCGTGATGACGTCCTGGGGCGGCACGTCCATGGCGATCGTTCGAAGGCTGATCTTCACCATTCGATCCACGATCGGGATCAGGATGATGAGCCCCGGCCCCTTGCTGCCGATGATGCGCCCGAGCCTGAAGATCACGCCCCGTTCGTATTCCCGCAGGACCTTGATCATCGCGGAGAGCAGACTGATCCCAAGAAAGATCAGAACACCTATCACGACCACAGGCATGACTCACCTCCTCTATGCCGGCTCGCCGCCGGTCGTCGGCTCGTCCGATCTCTGAACGATCAAACGCATTCCACGTACTTGCATCACACGAATGGACTCACCCTCACGGATCGACTGAACGCTCTCGGCGTCCCAGTATTCTCCGTGCAAGAACACCTTCCCGAGCGGATCGAGGTCCCTCATGACCTCCCCGATCTCGCCGACGAGACCTTCCACGCCCGTCTCGGGCTTGCGACGCTGCGCGAGAAGCCCCTTAGAGACCGCGAAGAAGAAGAATGCGACCGTGAAGAGAACGGTCGGTATGATCACCGACCACGAAACCTTGAAGAGCGGTCCAGCCCGCTCCAGCAGCATGATCGATCCGAGAATCATGGCAGTAACCCCACCTAAGGTTAACAACCCATAGCTGGGTATCTTGATCTCCGCGATGAAGAGCGCGATGGCAAGGAGAATCAGCAACACGCCCGCGTAGTTCACGGGGAGCGTGTGGAGCGCGTAAAGCGCGACGATGATGCAGATCGCGCCGACGACGCCGGGCACGATGCTCCCGGGGTTCGAGAGCTCGAAGATGAGACCGTAGATTCCCAGCAGAAACAGTATGTATGCCACGCTCGGGTCGGTCACCACATTGAGAAACCGGTCCCGGGCGCTGAGTTCGATGCGAACGATAACCGCGTCGGCCGTCTCGAGCGTAACCTCGTTGCCGGCTACCTCGACGACCATCGAATCCACAGCAGCGAGAAGTGAGTCGATATTAGTCGCCATGAGATCGACGACGTTCATCTCGACGGCTTCCTCCACCGTGAGCGACTTGCTTTCGCGCGCGGCAAGCTCAACCCACTCCACGTTTCGGCCGCGAAGCTTCGCGACGGCCTGAAGCTCTGCCACCCAGTCGTTCATCGCCTTCTCGCTCACGACCGAGTCGGGGATGGATCCTTGGATTCCCACGACGTGCGCGGCGCCGATGTGCGTGCCCCTCGCCATCGCGGCCACGTGGGCCGAGATGGTGACGAGGACACCGGCGCTCGTGGCCCGCGAGCCTTCGGGTGATACGTAGACGATGACCGGGAGGCCGGCGTTCAGGATGGTCTTCGAGATCTCGTGAACGGATTTGAGCAGCCCGCCGGGCGTATCCAGTTCGATGATGAGTGCCTCGGCACCCTCGGCCTCGGCGAGCGCGATGTTCTTTTCGATGTGACGCGCGGATACGGGGTTGATGACACCGTGAACCGTGATGACGTGGACTTCGCCCGCCGCCCACGCGGGGCCGGTGATCGCAGCGATCAGAGCGAGTGCGGGAAGAATGAATCGGCCAAACATTCTCGCGACGGTCATGACCGGCACCTCCTGGTTGTCCCGCAGTCTACTCCACTCGAACGCTATCCAGTATGTTTTCCGCCGAAATCGCACCCGCCGGCCAGCCGCGCGCAACGAGCACCAGATCCTCGTGGCGAGACACCGCGACGGGCTCACCGGCGAAGATCGAATCAACCGCGGCGGTTGCCGCCTTCGTGAACTCCTCCGCGTCGCTCTCTTGGTCCCAGATGGACGCCCAGAGAAAGGCCAATCGTCCATCCGCGTGTTCGTAGGTATCAACGCGGTCACCGTCCCATCCGGCAGCGGCGGGTGCGGCCACCAGCTTCGACACGCCGCCCTCGAGCCATATCCGCATGATGAGCTCGCCCAGGCTGTTCGTCTCGACCCGCGACCAGCCGTCCGGGAGATCGACATCGTCGAGCGCTACCGTCCGCGGAAGATCCGGCTCGTCGAAATACTTCTCCGGATGAAGGATCTGCTCGGTGGAAACAGGAGGTGAGGTGAACAGGCTGTCGACCGCCGGCCACTTCTCGCGGAAGTACGCCTCCCCCACGAAGGTCATTCCATCGGCATATGAGAAGAGAAGCGGGGTGACGATGTAGGACGGGCTGTCCGAGAGCGACGGCATTCCTGGCATTCCCTGCTCGGCCATGCTGTACATCGTGCCACGCATGAGCGTCATCATTGGTTGGGTCAGCTCCATGCCCATCTCGCCCATGGCGAAAAGCTGCATGGCGAGCGTGGCATCTCCTTCGACGATGGATTTGGCCGCCACGAGGCGATCCTCGTTCGAGTAGTCCTCGATGGGAAGATTGAGCAAGCCGAAGTGCTGATCCTGAAGCGCGTGCACGAGCTCGTGCGCAATCATCGCCCGTTCGCTCTGCTTGATGAGTGCGGCCAGCGGATCGTCCGGAGCGAACTCCACCATGAAGAACTTGCCGCGCCTCGGGTCGTAGAACCCCGCCACCTGTTCGCTGAAGAGCGCTTTCCAGCCGTCGCGGAGATCGAAACCATCCGGGACTAGCCCCAGCGCGCGGCATCGCTTGCCGATGGGGACCACCAGGCTATCCGGCGCCTCGACCGCGATCATGGAATCGAGCGTGGCCGTGAACTCCGATCGGGTGATCCAGGCAACCTCCAACGGCTTGCGGATATCGAGGCTGCGGAGCTCGGCCACTTCAGAGAGGAATGCGGCCGCGTCCGTGCGGCCTTCCGGCACGGAACCCCCCGTGGGGGCGGCATCGGTGGCGGCACGGATCTCATCGACCCCGATCACGAGCAGAAGACCGATCATGGACACTGAAAACAATCGGCGCATTGCACTCCCCCATCGTGGAAAGCCCCAGAGGCCGGATGATACACTCTCGCGGTTTGGCGCCTCCAGGTGCATGTCACTAACTACCGTCAGGAATACGTGTACGATGATCGAGGTCCAGGAACTCATCAAGGATTTTCCGGGATCGCGGGGACGGTCGGTCCGCGCGGTCGGCGGCGTGAGCTTCACGTGCCGGCCCGGCGAGATCTTCGGTCTCTTGGGACGAAACGGAGCGGGAAAGACCACGACGCTCCGAATCCTCGCGACGATCCTCTCCCCGACCGGCGGGTCCGCGCGCATCCTCGGTCATGACGTCACCGCCGATGGGGAAACCGTGCGCAAGAGCGTCGGGTTCCAGACGGGCGACACACGCCTCTATGACCGTCTCTCCGGTCGGGAAGCGCTTCACTACTTCGGCGCACTCCAGGCCATGCCCGACGACGCGATCACGCGGCGCGTCGCGACACTCACCGATCAGTTCGAGCTTGCGGCGTTCATCGACCGGCGCATCGGGACCTACTCGAGCGGCCAGAAACAGCGCGTTTCGCTGGCCCGCGCGCTCCTACACGATCCACCGGTTCTCCTCCTGGATGAGCCGACGGTCGGACTCGACATCTTGGCCGCCCGCGAAACGCTCGAATTGGTGAGTTCACTTCGTGACGAAGGCCGAACCATCCTCTTCTCCACTCACATTCTCTCCGAGGTCGAGCGGATCTGTGACGTGGTCGGGGTGATCGATGCCGGAAACCTCCTCGCGTGCGACCGGCTGGATGCCATTCGCCGTCTCGCCGACGGCAATCTGGAGAACGCGTTCATCGACCTGATTCGCGGAAACACGGAGGCCCGCCCATGAACGGCCGGGTGATTCGGACCGTCTGCATCAAAGAGCTTCGCGACGCGATCCGTGATCCACGATCGATCCTCTACCTCGTCGGCCTTCCGCTCATCTTCTATCCGGCGCTGCTCCTGATCCTGGAGAAGATCGGTAGTCAGGGCGGCACCGATATCATGAGTGCTCCCTACCGCGTCTCCATCACCCGGATCGAAGAGTCGCCGACGCTCACGGCGGCGTTCATGGACGCGGATGACATCTTCACCATCCCTTCGGTCAACCCCTGGCTCGGTGTCGTCCACGGTGAAGCGCACGTGGGGATCGAACCCTGCGAGCAATTCGAAGCGGCGGTCGCCGCCGGTGAGAGCCCGGTGCTGACACTCTACGTCGACCTGACGCTGCCGGTCGCGCGCGAGGCGTTCGAGCGGGCCCACGAGATCGTCTCGGAATGGCGGGCGGCGATGGGCGGAGAGGACGCGGTCTTTGAAATCGAGGAAGTCGTGTTGGGGCACCCCGGCTCGGACCTCGGATTCATGGTGGGGCTCTTCCCGTACTTCCTCGTGGTGCTCATCCTCGTCGGCGCCGCGCACATGGCGATCGACATCACGGCCGGCGAGAAGGAGCGGCGGACGCTCGAAACGTTGCTGGTGACCCCCGCGCGTCGGCTACAGATTCTCCTGGGCAAGGCGACCGCTACGGTGATCGCGGCGATGAGCGCCGGAGTGGTCGGGATGGCGGGCTTTGCGATGGCGATCGCGCTCGCCAAGCCGCTCACGGGCGGCACACCATTTCTGCTGTCGCTGCCGCCGCACGCGTTCTGGATTCTGGGTCTGGGCAACCTGCCCGCCGCGTTCTTCCTGAGCGCGATGTTGCTCGCGCTCGGAACATTTGCGCGCTCGAGTCGCGAGGGCCAGACGTACGCCGCCTATCTTCAGATGCCCCTTCTCTTGCTGGCCCTCATCGCGACCTTCATCCCGCCCGATCCGAATCCTCTTCTGTATCTTGTGCCCCTCCTCGGCACCAATCTGATCCAAAAGGAGTATCTCATCGGGATCGGCGATCCATGGCATGCGGCAATGGCCGTGGGTGCTACGCTGCTCCTCGGCGCGCTGCTTGCCGTACTCGCCGCCCGAATGTTCTCGAAAGAGCGTGTCCTATTCCGGGAGTAGATACCGCGAATAGACACGCCGGAGGAATCATGAAGCGCGACATAATGAAAATCATGGAAGAGAAGAACATCGATGCCCTCGTCGTGAGCATGGACGAGATCCAGAACCCGATCTGGGAGTACGTCACGAACTGCGAGCCGCTCACCCACGGGCATCTCGTCTGGAAGCGTGGGGAAGAGCCGGTATTGATCCATGCAAGCATGGAGCGTGACCAGGCCGCGGCGGTCGGCTACCCGACCCAGCCGCTCAGCGAATTCGACCTCCGCGAGATCACCGATTCGGAATCGGATCCGCTTCAGGTCGCGATCAAAATGCGGAAGCGGATTCTCGAGCGATGCGGTGTCGCGGGCAAGGTAGCGTTCTACGGCACCGGCGACGTGTCGCGCACGTATCACGTCATGAAGGCGATCGACGGGCGGAACGGCATCACGATCGCGGAGGATTTCTCTCCGTCGGTCTTCGACCTCGCGCGCATCACAAAGGATGAAGACGAGGCCGAGGCGGTCCGGCAATCCGGTGTGCCGGTCTATGCGGCTCTTCAGAACGTCGTCGACTTCTGCAAAGCGCTTCGCCGCGAGGGCGAAACGCTCAAGACCGCCGACGGGGCCGTCCCGACGATCGGCGACCTCAAGACGATCATCCGTACGACCCTTCAGGACGCGGGCTACCAGGAAGACCGCGGCCACAGCATCGTCTCGCAAGGGAGGGACGCCGGCGTTCCCCACAACATCGGGAACCCGGCCGATCCGCTTCTCCCCGGCAAGACGATCATCATCGACATCTTCCCGGCACCGATGAGCGGCGGCTACTACTTCGACGTCACGCGCACGTTCGTGATCGGCGACGCCGACGCGGAAGTGCGGAAGCTCTACGACGATGTGAAGGACTCGCTCGACCTCTGCATCGGCATGCTCAAGGTCGGAACCCCCACTCGGGACCTGCAGGTCGGCGTCTGCAAGTTCTTCGAAGGCCGCGGTCATCCGACGGTCGGTAGCGATCCGAAGGCCGAGAGCGGCTACATTCACAGTCTCGGTCACGGCGTCGGTCTCCAGGTGCATGAGCGGCCCTACTTCGGGGACTCTGCGGCGAACAAAGACGTCGTCGAGCCCGGCCACGTCGTGACGATCGAACCCGGCCTTTACTATCCCGAGAAGAGCATGGGGATTCGCCTCGAAGAGATCATCTACATCCGGCCTGACGGTACGCCGGAGATCCTCAGCACCTTCCCGCTGGACATGGTCATTCCGTGTCAGGAGGGGTGATCAGCGAGACGAGTCCGGGAGCTTGAAAACCCCATTTTCAATTGTGCAGATCTCTGCTTATCAGCTTTCTTACAACGAGTTACAGGGCGACCAGCCTGCGGTCGCCCCGACGGCCGACCCCTTCTACCGGTTGGTAAGCACCGCTCCGCCCATACGCCGCTAATCCGATGGTCCACCACGGCAGATAGATCTAACAAGGAAACCACAATCTGTTCCCTCGGCCGTCAGGGAACAAGATTCCCTCTGACCTATCCCCCCGGGTCGTTCGTGCGAATCTACGGAGGCAATCGTGCGTGCATCACCGACCGCCGCCATGCTCGCGTTCGTCATCGCCCTACTACTCAGCGCGACCCCGGTCGCCGCAATGACGATCGGATACTACGACGGAACGCGGGAGGCCTGGGGCTTCAGCGGAAACAACTATCTGTCGGATGCCAAGCAGTGGCTCACAGACCAGGGACATACCCTCGTCGCGACCAGTCGCGCCGACGCGTCGTTCCTGAGTGGTGTCGATGCCTTTTACACGGGCCTCGTGCGCGACACCTACTTCGAGGACGAGCTCGACGCGTTCGAGGAGTTCGTCGGCGGTCAGGGCGGCTTCCTGTTCGTCCAGCAGGACTGGGGGCCGAACAACCATTGGCACGCGGCGGCTCAACAACTACTCGGTCGCTGGGACATCGGCACGGAAGGCTCGCACAACAGCAGCCAATTTCAAACGGTGGGAACCAGCGATTGGGTCTCCGATCCCAACGCGGTGGCCGCGTTCTCAGGCGCGTACCATGCGGTCATCACGTCGGGTGAGGAGCAGGCCGGCTACGAGCGGCTGGCTCACGACACGGCGGACCGCTCGGTCCTCGGCGTCTTCGACGCCGGCGCGGGACGCTCGAGCGACGTTCTCGTCTCGACCGACATCAACATGTGGGACAACAGCTACGGATGGACGGATGCCGGGAGCCGCGATCTCTGGGCAAACATCTGGCAGAACGCCGAAGACCAGACGAACGAGGATCCGGTGCCGGAGCCGGCGACACTGATGCTTCTGGGCGCGGGACTGGTGGGCTTCGCCGCGGGAAGAATGCGCCGGCGGAAGCCATAGTCGACGCGCGCCGCCAGAAGACAATCCACGGAACCAACCGCTAGTACCGGTCGGCCTGCCTCCAGCCCCCTCGGCCGACCGGGCCTCCGCACTACTCATGACACGTTCATGCTAGAATAGTCCCAAGTCTGACATCTCTCGAGCGGTATCCATTTCGGGTCATCCACTCTCCGAACCACCGGGAGTCCAAGATGAAAACCACGCCCTATATAGGGATCGCGTCTTCAGCCCTCGTCGTCGCCCTTGCGGCCCTTTGCTGCGCCGGCGTCGTAATGGCATCACCCGACGTGACCGGGTCTCGGGTCGAGGAGAATCGGGTCATCGTCACATTGGAATCGGGTGAGTTCGAGTTCGTTCCGGCAAGCGATCCGACGGGCGACACGGAGCGGATCGAGATGAAGTCGTTTGGTCGGATTCAAGTCCCCGGCCAACCGGCACTGCCGATGCAGCGTTTCCTCGTGGCACTGCCGCCCGGCGCCCGGGCCACGTCGATCGAGATCCTCGGCTTGACGAGCCGCGACATCGGCGACCATCACCGGATCGCCCCCGCCCCGCCAATCGCATTCCTGGGAGACATGCCGGGCTGGGATGACGCCACGCAACGCGTGAGGGATGAATGGCAGGCCGAATACGATGCGGTGTATCTCAACGGCGCCACGTTTCCCGCCGAGGCGGCATGGCTCGCCGCGAAGGGTAGCTACCGGCAGGTCGCGTACGCGTCGGTCGCGTTCTGCCCGTTCACATACCACCCACTTTCGGGGCGGATCGAGCACCACGCGGGGATCGAGATCGCGATTCACTTCGAGACGTCATCCGCCGATGCGCCACGCATCGCCCCTGACGCCATAACCGAAGCCCGCGCGGCAGACCTCTTCTCCAACTACGCGACGGTGGCCGACCTCTATCGGACGGGCGGAGATGGGCCACCATCCCCGGACGACACATACGACTTCGTCATCATCACGACGGACGCCTGCTTGGGCGCGCTCAACGCATCCGACTTCCCGGCGTGGAAGGCCGACCGCGGCTACTCCCTTCGCACGCTGCTCACGACCGATCCGGAGATCGCGAGTCAACCCGGCGTCGATCTAGCCGAGAAGATTCGAAACTGCCTTCGGAGCAACTACCTCCAGTGGGGCACGCGCTACGTCCTCATGGTCGGCGACTACGCCGAGGTGCCGATGCGGATCTGCTACCCGGACCCCGACTTCCACGTCTACGACCCCTGGGATCCCGGCCTCATCGCGCCCGGAACGCCCACGGACTACTACTTCGCCGACCTCTCGTACGACGACGATGTTTCCTGGGATTCGGACGGGGACGGCTACCACGGCGAGTACGGTCACGACGATCCGGATTTCCTGGCGGAAGTGTCGGTCGGCCGCATCCCGGTGAACTCGGGGTCTCGCATCGTCTATTCCCTCAACAAGCTCGTCGCGTTCGAGCAGGATACCGGCGCGTGGAAGCGAAACGTCCTTCACGGCGGTAGTATTCTCTTTTTCGAGAACCAGAACGGCAGCGGCTATCCGTTCATCGACGGGGCGTCGTGCCTCGACTCGATCGAGGTCGGGCTGATGGACGGTTTCTCAATCACCCACTTCACCGAGCGCGCGGGGATCGTGCAGTCGCTCTACGACTGGCCGGCGATCACGGAATACAGTTTCACGAACGCCTGGGGAACCGGCCAGCACGCGGTCGTGAACTGGTCCGGCCACGGATGGCCCGACGGCGCCTACCGAACGATCTGGGCCTGGGACGACGGCGATGGGATTCCAGAGCACGGAAACGGCGAGCTGCAGAGTCACCGCTTCATCGGCCTCGGCTCGGGCAACATCGATGACGACCATCCGTCGATCGTCTTCGCGATCTCGTGCAACGTCGGCTATCCGGATCCCAATCCATACGGAAACCTCGGCATCGACCTTCTGACCCTGCCCGGCTGGGGCGCGTCGGCGGGCATCGTCAGCTCCGCGCGGCCCGCGGCCATCTCCGGCGACTGGCGTAACGACCCGGGCGGAACGGAGCAGATTTGCTACGACTTCAACCGATACCTGCTCGTGGAAGCGGAAAGGGTCGGCGACGCGCTCTATGACGGCAAGTTCAGCGCAACGAGCGAGTACGGATGGGACCGCGTTTACGAGTACATGAACCTCTACAACTTCAATCTGTTCGGGGACCCGTCGATGGATATGGGCGCGGCAACCGTGGGCGTGTCGGCGGACACGGAAGCCGACGTCGCGATCCTCGGGCACGGCATGCCGAACCCGTTCGCGGCGGTCACATCGGTGCGGTTCACGCTGCCCGCGGCCGGGACGCTTCGCGTGAGCGTTCTTGACGTCGCGGGGCGCCATGTCGCCACTTTGGCCGACGGTCGGTTCGACGCGGGATCGCATGCCGTGATGTGGGACGGAACGAACGATCGTGGTGAGCGGATCGCCGCCGGCACATATTTCGTGGTCGGTGACGCCGCAGGACGGCGGATCGCCCGGAAGCTGGTGCTGCTCCCGTAGGACCGTCGGCCGGAGGGGATGGCAAACCCGGAGATGGTCCGCTAGAATTGGTACATAGCAGGCTGACGAAGCGCCTGCGAAAGGGGGACGCGATATACGACACCGCTGAAGCGTACGCTCCCGAGCGCGCGCTGCTGGTCGGTGTGACCCGAACCACCGAGCCGAGCAACAACCACCTCGACGAACTCGCCCAGCTCGCCTTGACGGCCGGCGCCGAGGTCCTGGATCGGATCGTGCAAAACCGCCGAACACCCGATCCCGGGACCTTCATCGGCAAAGGAAAGGTCGAGGAACTCAAGCGGGCGGTTCGGCACCATGGCGCCAACCTGGTCATCTTCGACGATGACCTGACGGCGGCTCAGGTCCGCACGATTGAGCGCGAAGTCGATGTGAAGATCATCGATCGTAGCGCTCTCATTCTCGACATCTTCGCCCGCCACGCGCGCACCCGCGAGGCCAAGCTTCAAGTCGAGCTGGCGCAGCTTCAGTACCTGCTCCCTCGACTCACCCGTCTGTGGACGCACCTCTCTAGAACCGGCGGCGGGATCGGCACGCGCGGTCCCGGGGAAACGCAGCTCGAGGTCGACCGGCGGCGGATCGGCACACGGATCTCCAGGCTCAAGAAGAAACTTGAGGGGGTCCGTGTCGAACGCGAAACACAACGCAAGCAGAGGGGCGCATCGTTTCGCGTGTCGCTCGTCGGATACACGAACGCGGGGAAGTCGACGCTGTTCAACGCGCTGACGCGCGCGGAGGTGCCCGTCGCCCCAATGCTCTTCGCCACGCTCGACACCACCACGCGAAAGCTCTATCTCAGGGACGGCGTCTCCCTCCTTCTCTCGGACACGGTCGGGTTCATCCGGAAGCTACCGCACCATCTCGTCGCGTCGTTTCGATCGACGCTCGAGGATGTGACGGAAGCCGATTTGCTGCTGCATGTCGCCGACGCGTCGAGTCCGCAGCTCGGCGATCAGATCGAGGCGGTCGACACCGTGCTCAAGGAGATCGTCGCGAACAGCGTGCCGCAACGAATCGTGCTCAACAAGACCGACATGATCGAGGACAACGATCAGATCTATGCGCTGCGGGCGCGCTTCCCAGACGCGACGTTCCTTTCCGCGCTGGATCGATCCCACGTCGAGGTCCTCCGGGGTCAGTTGGCCGACGCGTGGGAAGCCTGGAGCAAAGAGACCACAAGCGCTTGATACTCGGACAACGAAGAAATGAGTACGTGAATGCCGGCGATCGGGAGGCGAACGATGCCACGGTTTCTTGTCCTTTTCGCGCTGGTGGTGACGGCCGGGCCCGTTGCCGCCGGAACAGCTAGTCCGGATACCCTTCCGCCCCTCCCATGCTTCGTAACAACTGACTGTTTGCGGCTGGCTCCCGATGGCTCATTCGAGCTCTTCGCCCGGATCGAATACGGCTACGATTGTGAGCCGATCCCCAACACGGAGGTTCGTGTCATCTTCAGTGCCTCCGCGGAGGAAGCTCTCTACTGGTGTCCCGGACAGGAGCACCCGGTCATCACCGGCACAACGAACTCGGATGGCGAGGTGACGTTCAACATCCGGGCGGGCGGTTGTTTGGATCTGCCATACGCAATCATCGTAGAGGTAGATCCTGGTGCGATCACGGTCGACACGTACGACCGGGTGGGTTCGCCAGACATGCATTCCGACAACCCGCCGCGCGTCGGCGATGGGGATGTCGATCTAAACGACTTCGTCGTGTTCTCGTCGCGCTTCCTGGAAGAGGATTACTGCGCCGACCTTCACGACAGCACACCCCCCCTCGACGAGCGGTGCGATGAGTTCGTTGATTTGGACGATTTCGTCGTGTTCATGCGCAGTTTCCTCCAAGGCTGCCGCTAGCCCGCCCGACTCCGCTCGAGCGCGCGGCCGAGGCACTCCAGCCCCTCTCGGACCGTTTCGAGAGGGGCCCCGAATCCCAGCCTGAAGGCGCTCGAGTCCCCGAAAAACTCCCCGGGCACGATGACCACCCTGTCCGTCCGAAGTAGATCGTCCGCAAACGACTTTGCCCGAAAGCCGGGCCGCGTGACGCGAGGAAATCCGTAGATCGTGCCGACCGGCCGCACCCATTCCAGGTCGTCGCGCCGCTCGATGAACGCGTCGACCTCGGGGAGCACCAGATCGACATGCGCACGCGTACGCCGGTCCAGCTCGTCCAGGCGCGGGAGAATGCGCCGCATCATCTCGATCGTCGGTCCCGGCATGACCACGAGAATGTGGTCATTGAAGAGATCCAGCCGCTCGACGACATCCGGCGCGCCGATGATCCACCCGGCCCGGAGCGGGCCGAGCCCGTAGACCTTGGTCAGGCTGAAGAGACTCACGACTCTGTCGGACAGGGTGGCGAGCGGCGGTTCCTTCCCCTGCGCGTCGTAATCACGGTACAGCTCGCTCGCGACAACGAAGATGTCGTGCGGCTGGGTCACCCGCAGGATCTCCCGCATCTCCTCGTGCGTGACGCGCGCGCCGGTGGGATTGTGCAGATTGGTGAAGATCAGGCCGCGGGTCCTCGGCGAAATGGCGGCGGCGATCGCCTTGGGATCGAGTCGGTATCCGTTCTCCGGACGTCGCGCGACGGGCTTCGGCGTCGCCCCGACCGCCTCGACCACGCGCTCGAGCGCCTCGTAGCCCGGGGTCTCGACCAGGACCTCATCGCCCGCGCCGAACATGGCGGCCACGCTCAGATAGAGCCCGTAGCTCGCGCCGGGACAAGCAAAGACCCGGTCGGGGTCCACTCCCTCGCGATCGGCGATGGCCGCGATCAGCGCGTCCCAGTCGCCGAACCCCGCGTTGGTCCTGAGATCGATCGCCCAATCGTCCAGGCCGATCACGGCGGGGTCGGGTCGTTCGATCTCGCTCGCGCCCAGATTGATCCGCGCGGACTTGAAAGTCTCTTTCGCCCAGCGCATGTACGCGAAGCGCGTAAACTCCATGGCTCCTCCCCGCGTTGACAGCCCCCTGACGCGTTGCTAGCGTTCGACGGGGCGACGAACCACTTGACCGCATAACGATGACGGAGGCGCGATGAAGAAGCTAGTGGTCCTTGTCATTATTCTCGTGGTGGGCTTCATCGTCGGATTCCTTGCGGGCGGCGGTGACGAAGGCGAGCTCCGGGAGCGGATCCAGGGCGAGATCCAGGAGAACCTGGACTCTGTGACCCGGGATCGCAACATCCAGAAGGTCGAGAACCAGATCTGGCGAGCGATGGACAAGCTCCGGGACGCGGATCTCGATGCCTCGGCGAACAACTTCGGCCAAGCGAAAGAAGCGATCCGGCGCGTTCTCGACCGGCTGGAAGAGGCGTACAAGGCCGCGGCGGGGAACGAAGAGCTGCAGGCGAAGCTCGACGAGATCCGGACGCTACTCGAATCGGCGAGGGAAGATCTCACCAACCTCCGCGCTGAGGGCCGTGACAAGATCGAGCAGGCGATCAATGATCTCGATCGCCTCATCGGGGACTAGCGTAGCGCGGTCGCGCACCCGAGAGGGATCGACTTCATGACACGAGTCCGAGAGCGGTGTGGGTCGTCGATCCTCGTCTTCGCCGTCGCGCTGGCGCTGCGCTTTCTGCACCTCATCGCCTTCAGGAGGCTGGCGTTCTATGAGGCGCCGTTCGGCGATTCCCTGTCGTTTGCCCGCGAGGCGGCCCGCCTGCTGTCGGAGGGACCGTTCTCCAGCGCGCTGCCGTTCTTTCAGGGCCCGCTCTATCCAGCGGTCCTCTCGATCGTTCGGGGCATCGGCCTCCCCCTGACGGCGACGTTCTGGATCCAGTGCGTGACGGGAGGTCTCTCGGCCGTCCTCGTGGCCGTGCTGGCGAGGCGCGTCGCGGGGGAGCGCGCCACGGGAGAGCGCACCGCCCTCCTGGCCGGACTCCTCTACGCCGCCTATGACGCGGCGATCTTCTTCGATGCGGATCTCCTGGCGATCTCGGTCGTCGTGACGCTCGTGCTCGCGGGGTTGGTGGTCCTTCAACGGGCCTGGATGGACGAGTCACCGGGCAGGGTCGCCCTCGTGGGGGCCGGGATCGCGATGGGGCTCGCCGCCTGGGGCCGCCCGAACCTTGCCCTCGCCGTCGCCGCCCTGATCGCGTGGCCGCTCGTTCGGAACCGGGCAGCGGCGCGGAGACTGCTCCCGTTCAGTGTCGCCGCGGTGATCGTGATGCTGATCCCCATGGCGCGGAATCTCGCCGTGAGCGGGGAGCCGGTCTTCATCGCCAGCGGCGGCGGCGTGAACTTCTACATCGGGAACCATCGCGGCGCGAACGGCGTGTTCCGGGTCCCGCCCGAGTCCGGGCTCATCAACGCCATGGAGATCGAGCGGCTGTCGCTGGAAGTGGCGGCGAAGGAGACGGGACGAGAGCTGTCAGCGTCGGAGGCGTCGGCCTACTGGTTTCGCCGGGGACTGAACGACCTGACGGAGGACGTGGGGGCGGCGGCCCGGCTGTATGGGCGCAAGATGCTGCTGCTCTTCAACCGGCACGAGATCCCGAACCATCTCGACCTCGACTTCGTCAGGCTGTACTCACCGCTGCTGCGCTGGGACCCGGTTCGCGCATGGCTTCTCATCAGTCTGGGGATCGCGGGGCTCATCCTCTTCCGGAAGAACCGCGCGTTGTCCCCGCTCCTCGTCTTCACGATCGCCGGCGCGGTCAGCATTCTACCGTTCTTCGTTACCGCCCGGTTTCGGCTGCCGCTCATGCCGGGCCTGGCGGTGGGCGCGGCCTTGTACGTCGATGCCCTGATCTCGCGCGGACGCGCCCGTCCGACAGCGCGGCGGATCGTCTCGGCGGGACTCGTCGGAGCCGCGGCGCTGGCGCTGAGCCTCCTTCCGCTCGTCAGAAGCGGCGACCACGCGGCCGCCCACGTCAACCTGGGGGCGCTCCATGCCGACCTCCAGGAGGTCGAGCGCGCTGAGATGGAGTTTCGTCGGGCGCTCGAGTCCAACCCACATGAGCCCCGGGCGCTCGACAACCTCGGGGCCTTGGCGCTCCGCAGGGGTGACCCCGCCGCGGCGCTGCCCTGGATCGAGCAATCGCTCGTGGCGGATGCTCGCTCGTTTCGGGCCTGGGATCACCGCGGGATCGCGCTGGCGATGCTGGGACGTTACGACGAGGCGATTGAATCGTTCGAGAGGGCGCTCGAGATCTTCCCGGAGTGGCCGGAGGGTCGGCAGAACCTGGGCCACACGTGGCAGACCTATCTCGCGGAGTGCGAGAAAGTGGCGACGGAGGCGGGACTGGTGAACCTGGACACACCTGAGGAACGCGAGGCTCTCACTAAGCTGTTGTCAGATAAGGGATTTCATCGCGCGGCGGCGCTCATGCGGAAACGAGCGGCGAGTGACGATCGATCCGGCGACTAGTCACACCGCCCCTGCCAATCCGTACCATGCTTCACATGTCAGCAGGACGTATCCCCTAACCCACGTCCGCGGGCAATCGCTCGGCACCGGCGTCGCCTGATATATACGAATTCCTTCGGTACCATGGTTGCCCCAAGTGCTTGAAGTAGAGGCAGTTGAGCAGGCCTCTCTCCCCGGGAAATAGACCAATGTAACCTGCTCCATTCAAACACTTTACGGCTTCCGCGACATCGAGATTCAGCCAACATGCTCAAGGGAGGAGCCCCCTGGTCCGTGTGAGACTCTCCGGGGTTGTGAGCTATCTGCTGTCCGTTGCCCGATTCGACCGAGCTGGCGGGCGTACTTGGACTGGGGAATCGCGCCGCTGGGGGAACCGATGGGGAAGACGGAAGGGGTGGCATGGACCCCCACCGCCCCCCGCCCGTGTGCGGACGGGTCAGAAATCAGTGGATCGCGCGCGTGAGATGTCTTATAATGATACAGGATTGCGCCCCCTGGGACTCGTGTGGGCTTCGTCACCTAGTAGTACGCTGGTGGTTCGGTCCCTTGAAGCCTACGGTCTCCTGGGGGGCCTTATTATGCCCTTCGTTCAACCCCGCGACACTTCGTCCAGCGTCTCGATGGATCGAATCCGATCCAGACGAAACCGAAGACGAGTCTTCTTCAGGTGACAGTATCCCTCAACATGAAAAGCGGCCAGAACCTCGGGCTCAAGCCGTCGCCGTCTCTCCCCACCCGCGCGCGACGCGTAGACGATCTCCACCATCTTCTTCTCGTCGATCGCCCGACGTAGCTCTTCCGCGATATCCCGCAGCACGGCGGGCGACACGGACGGGGGATGGCGCCTTGCCCCGAGCCGTTCGAGCGTGACCTCCGCGCCGTCCTTCCCCAGCTCCTCTGCGAACCGCAAGAAGACCCGGGCGGTCATCTCCGCGTCACCGAGGGCCCGATGGGATTCTGCTTCCGTGATCCCGAAGGCGCGGACGACGTCGATGAGGCGATGTCCCGTCGTGCTGTCCGCCCGATGGCGCCTTGAAAGCTCCAGGGTGTCGACCGTCAGGTTCCGGAGCGGCGGGAGCTCGAGCGCGGCAAGCCGGGCCTGCAGAAAACCCATGTCGAATCCCGCGTTGTGCATCACCAGTGTGGCGTCGTCGACGAACGCCAGGAACTCCGGCAGCGCCTCGTCGAACGGTCGGCAATCCGCGAGCATCTCGTCGGTGATGCCGTGCACGGCTGCGGCCACCTCGGGCATCGACTTCGACGGCTTCACCAACTCGGCCACGTGGCGTCCGGCCTCGCCGGCCACGATCTCCACGAGCGCGTACTCACAGATTTCGTCGCCCAAGAGCGGCCTGAGTCCGGTTGTCTCGAAGTCGAGAACGACGAACCGTTCATCGCGATACGCGCATTTCTTCTTTCCTCTTCCTCGCATTGTTCTACCATAGCACATCGAAATGGGACGCAGGATGACGATCCATCGGGGCGGGCGAAGGGTCGTGCTCGACGAGCACGACTTCGAGGCATGGGTGCGCGCTGGACGCGTTCCGGCCGACACGTGGATCAATTCGCCGACGTACACCAAGGGACGCGAAATCCGCGCGGACGAGCTGGAGGTGTACCACCTCTGGCGGCCGGATCCTGAGGAGAAGCGGCCGGCCACACGTCCATCCGTACTCTCGGCGATCTATCTGCAGCGGCGCGTCTCGGTCACGGAAGTGCTCCTTCTCGCGAACCTGATCACCTCCGGGATCCTGCTCTGGATCTGGCGCGCTTCATACCCGTTCGCTCTCCACGACTGGACCCGGCAGCTCAAGTTCGCGATCAGCGCCTGGTATGACTTCCCCAGGTTGATCCAGCCGACGTTCGTGCACGCGAGCCCCGCTCACCTGTTCGGGAATCTCCTCTACCTGTTCGCGTTCGGCGCCGTCGTGGAGTATGCCTTCGGCGCCTGGCGGGCGGGCGCGATCTACGTGCTCTCGGCCTATGCGGGCGCGATCGCTTCGTATCAGCTGCTCGATTCATCCGGGGTCTCGGTCGGGGCATCCGGCGCCGTCTTCGGCATGATCGGGGCCACCGTCGTCTACCTCATTCGCCACCGCCGCGACTTCCACGACGCGATGGGCTGGCGCGTGCGGCGGATCTTCATCCCGCTCGTGCTCGCCGTGACGGTTCATTCCCTCTCGTCCGGCAATCTCTGGGCCCACGCGGGCGGACTCGCCGCAGGAATTCTCTTCGGCCTACTCCTCGACCGCCCGCTTCCCCCACCCGCCGGCGACGGCGCGTTGAACGAATCGTGACGATGGCGTAAGATTCCATCCAACAACGCGTTTCGCCCCACACCTTCGATCGGAGGTCCCCATGCTGCCCTGCCCCCCTCGGCGTCAAACGATGAAGCTCCTGTGCTGGCTAATGCTACTGACCGTCATCCCCGTGTCCCAAGTGCTCGGAACATCCCCCGCACCCGATCCCGAACCGATGAATCCGACCGAGTGGGAGGACTGGCTGAGTGGTGGTCCCGAGGACCGGCTCCCGATGCCACCATCGCTCGGGCCATGGAATTACGTCCGCGAGTTCAATCAGATGGTGGATTTCTTCGCGTTCTGGCAGCTCTTCGATCCGGACTCCTCCAACCACGGGGGAATGATCGAGGCCGAGGCCGGTCCGCTGGGTAACGTCATCCAGACGGACAACACGCTCGAGGCGATCTGGTGTTGGTCACGCTTTCGGGAGTTCACGGGTCGCGACACCTACGACGTCAATACCGAGGCGGCCTGGATCTACTGCCGGAACTTCCCGGCGTGGATGGAGGAGGGCGGTGGCCAGGACTACTACCGCGTTCACAACTGCGCCTGGGGACTCACGGCGGTGCTCATGTACGAGGCGGCGACCGGCGACATGTCCTATTCCGGCTACGCCGACACGTGCGCCCAGTACATCGTCGATCATCCGCTCAACATCTATGACGGAACCGTCTGGCAGCAGCGGCTGGACAGCTTCGTCAAAGGGTGGGCCGCAGGGAATCTCTATCTGTTCGGTGAGGCGCGGGGCAACGCCACTCTCATGGCCGAGGCCGTCACCCAGGGAACGGACGTCTTCAACTGGCTCAATTCCAACCCGCAGGTGAATCTCACGCTCGAGTACTGGGCGATGAGCAGCGGCACCTCGATGTGGGGGGTCTGTAACTCCGTGTTTCGTGACGACCCGGTCCTCGGCCAGACCTGGTGCGCGGCCAATGCCGGCTACATGGATGTCTGGCAGGAGTGGTACAGCGTGCCCGGCTACGACTGGGACTCATCGTGGAACGTGGCCTACTGCAACGCGCATTTCGCCGTCTGGGACGTGACCGGGGACGATACCTACTGGAACAACGGCGCGCTGATCGCCGACCTGCTCCTCTCTCTGGACACCGACGATGACGGCGGGATCGTCGCCAACACGCACGATCCCGTCACCGAGGACATGACCTGGGTGTCGTGCTACCTGGTCAAGATGGGCGTGGATCGATTGATGGGAAGCGTTTCCGATCACGACACGGGCACACTCCGCTTCGTGGGGATCAACGACGGCGAGACCTTCGAGGTGGATACGCCGATCCCGGTTCGCGTGATAGCAACGAACTACGGGCTGAACGATGAGTCCGGCGTGGAGCTGCATCTCGCCGGCGATGCCGGGAGCGACATGGCCATCGTGGATCTCGACTTCGCCGAGCTGGATTCCACCACATTCGTCGAGGATTGGCTCCCCGGCACGGTCGGCTCCTATACGCTCACGGCGTGGACCGAGATGGCCGGCGACGCGGACGCGACGAACGATACGATCTCGGTAACCTTCGATGTGACACCGGTCGTCGGGGTCCCGAATGCCGGCGACCCCGCTGGCCCGATCAGCCTGGTGAGGGCAACTCCGAACCCATTCCAGGCGTCGGTCGTGATCCACTTCAATCTCGAAACCGACAGTGGTGTCATGCTCGAGCTGTTCGACCTGAACGGGCGGCTCGTGCGACGAATAGATGCCGGGCGACCAGCCGCGGGCAACGGGACGATCGCATGGGACGGTCGGGACACTGACGGCCGAACCGTCGCGCCGGGTCTCTATCCGTATCGGTTGAGCGCCGGGAACCAGGCGAGTAGCGGGAAGATCGTCAAGGTGAGGTAAGGATTGAGGAATCGGGGCGTTGGGAGGAGACGAAGATGAAACGGATCATCGGCCTCGCGGTTTTGTGCTTCATCTGTGTTTCCGGCGTGGCCGGCGGCCAAACTCAACTCCGGCACGCCTGGGCGGCCGCCGAAGCCGGCGACGGATATGACAAGCTCGTCGAGCTTGACAGCCTGGAGGTCTACACGGGAGGAATCTTCGTCTCTGTGGAGGGTGGCATAAACGCCTGCATTCAAGGCCACGGGGCCATCCTCGATCTCATGGCATCGAACATCTACGTGTCGGGAATCGGCAATCACCTGGACATCAACGGCTGCGTGATCATGAATGGGGGAAATCTATCCACTGGCGCTGGGCTCTACTACGACGACTATGGCAGCGGTCACGTCAGCAACTGTGTGTTCTACGGAAACCGCACCGGACTTCAGATGGAGGGCGTCGTCGTGGCCGACAGCAGCAGCATCTGCAACTGCATTTTCATGGAAAACTCGGAGTGGGGTGCCATTCTCGATGACGAGGACACGCCACCCCTATTCAACTGTGCGGCCTGGATCAACGCCGCCGGAGATTACGCACTCTGGTGCGGCTGCGATACCACCGACCCGTTTGACTACTACCCCAACCCCGCGGACAACTGCCTGGTGGATGATCCGGATTTCGTGAACCCGTCGACCGATCCGAGTACGTGCGACTTCCATCTGAATGAGGAGAGCCCCTGCATCGGCGCCGGCGACCCGCTGGGCACCGACATCGGGGCCTATCAGGAGTGGGCGGTGCCGACGCGCCCGAGCAGCTGGGGACGCATCAAAGGGATGTACCGAGGCAACGGGAGCCGCTAATCAAAAGCGTGCGCGGGCGGAGACCGACGTGATCGTCGCGTCACTCTCGTCCAGATCGATCTGATCCTCGCGGATCACCTGGTGGAGTATCGATAACCGAAGCTCGTCCAGCGTGAACGAAAGCTCCCCGAGCCCGATCCAGCGCTCTCCCGACCGGTAGTCGCAATCGCATCCCGATTCCCGCACGATATCCGTGCGCTCGAACTGCGCTCCCGCGAGGATCTGCCATCCCTTGCCCATCTCCGCCGACACCTGGAAGCTCGCCGTGAGCTCGCTGTCGAGGAGCGTGAGATCTTGGGGATCGGCTGACTCCGGCTCGATAGGCTCGAGCCGCCGGACGAACGTGTCAACGGTTAGCGGGCCGCGCTCGGCGGTCACGCGCGCACGTAAGCCGGAGCGGTTGCCCAGGTAGGTGAGCGCGCTGTACGGCGCCGAGAAATGCTCCTCGAATCGAAGATAGGCAAGCCGTACACCGATCGTGCGCGCCGCGAGCACCGCGTGCGCGGTGGCGCGGAAGCCGTTCGACCATCGCGTGCGTGAGGCGTCCCCACGGTGATCGTCGCGCTGCGCGGTCCGCAGCCACTCACCCTCGAGCGTTGCGAACCGGGCGATCGGAACACGGGCGTCCAGTCCGAACGCCGTGTTCATCATCGCGAAGCAGAGCGGATCTGTTTCGACGGTCGGGCAACCCGGGTTGCGGGGATCGTCGCGGACGTGCATGACCGTGGCGCCGACACGACGAAACGTCAAGCTCGCGTCGTGGAGCTGAGAGTAGACGGCGCGACCGGCGTAGAGGTCTTGGTGGTGCTGAAAGGTGTCCTCGTCGAAGATCGGAAGCCCGGGAACCCTATCGAGCGTCGCTTCCTTGGGCCGCGCGTAGAGAACGGTCCAATCGAGACCCTCCCCTACGGTGCCGCCGGCTCGCGCGCCTTCAAAGGTGAGATCGGGCCCGGGCTCCTCGAGGCTTTCGATCAGGACCGCGGCCGTGGTTCCCCCGCAGACGCCGCACGCCCGTTGCGTCCCGCCGAGCGCGATATCGGCCATGTCCCAGCGCATGAGCGTGAGCGGCGTGAAGTGAACGTCGTAGTAGCCGATGCGGCCGTGAACGTTGCCGTATCGCATCGCGACGAACGCGCTACCCTCCGGGCGAGAGAAATAGTGCGGGCCCAGGAGCAGTACGTTATCCGGTTCGTTGCTGACGCGAAGAAGACCGCCCGCGGTGACGTGCCGATTGACCTGTCCCTCGACCGTGAGGAAGAACCGGTGGAAGAACGAGGTCTGGGGTTTGAGCGCTTCCCCGTAGATCCCGGTGAGAGAGGGCCCGTCAACATCGACCTGGAGCCAGCGCGCGCGGACGTCGCCAGTAACCGTGATCCGGTCGTCGATCCCCGCGGCCGCATCGTTCGGGATCACGTTGCCGGCGACCACGAGGAACGTGAACGCGAGGATCGCCATGAGGACAGCATGCGTGCTGGGCGACCGCCTACTCATCGTCCGTCTCCGCGGCCTCACGAGCGTCGGCGATCTCGAGCGCGCTCGTCCAGATCGAGTCGATCGACTCGGGATGATCATAGTGGACGAGATGGACGACACCTTTGCCGTCGATCAGAAAGCAACTGAAGCTCAGGTTCCCCGCCGACATCGCCTTCGCGACTGAGCCGGACGCATCCCAGAGATTCAGGAAGGTGAGCTTCGTGCCTTTCACGAGCCGCCGGGCGTCCCCGATCTTCTCGTCGTCATTCACAATTCCGACGACGTGAAACGGAAGGGAGTCGGCCCGCGACGCGTGCCGCCCCATCTTCACCACATCCGCCATGCAATCCGGGCAGTTCGTGTTCCAGAGGATGAGAAGCGACCAGCCGTTGGCGGCGAAGAGCGAGTCGGAGGCGAACGAGCCGTTCCCGTGGAGATCGGGCAAACGGAACGAGGGTGCGGTGTCCCCCTCGTTCAATGCCCAGGCGACGGTCCCAGACAGCATCGTCAGCGAGACGAGTGCCGCGAAGACCCCGACCAAGAGGGTGATGCGATATCCCGACTTCATAGCACACTCCTACGCAAAGCATAGCGGGCGCGTGATCCATGTCAATGGATCTGCTAGCATGCCGCATCATTGATCCATCACCGGGCCTGAACATGAAGTTACTCATCGTCACAGCATCGAGCACCGGCGCACGCGCCGACAGTCGAACGGACGCGCTCATCGAGTCGTATCGATCGCGCGGCCATGACGTCGCGCGCGAGAATTCGGGTCGAGCGGCGGGCGCGATCATCAAGGACAACTGGTTTGATCTCGTCGTCGAGGATCTCACCGACGATCCGCTCCATGTGGCGAAGTGGGTGAAGCGGCGCCCGGTCCTCGTGCTTCCTCCAGATCTCTTCCCGGGTTCGTCTGCCGGGCACGCCGCACCGGACTACCTCGGCTCGGGGTTCGTGGCGAAGCGGCGCGCCCGCTGTTACCGGAACTGCTTCTTCGTCGTCCCGGATGAGCCGGGCGCCGGGGCGCTCGTGTCGTTCGGCGTTGAGTCCGAACGGATCCAGGCCATCGAACCGATGCTCGGCCGCCTCACGGGCCCCTCCACCGACGCACTCCCGGCGCCGGCGCTCGATGAGACCAACGCCGCGCGCTGGCGCCAGGTGATGGAAGGCGTTTACGAGTTCAGCCTCGAGATCATCGAGAATCACCGCGCGTGGTACTAGGCCGGCTTTGCCAGCTCCCCATCCCCTGGCCTCAAGAAGCTTCGCATGTGCGAACGGGAAGGGGGCGGTGAGCACCGCCCCCTCCATGGAATAGCTCTCTTGTCTCAGCCACTTCCCGCTAGTTCACGCGAACGATCTTGCCCGACTCCTCATACCCGGGACCGCTGAGACGGAATACGTACACACCCGCCGGCATCGCGATGCCGCGATCGTCGGTCCCGTCCCAGCTGACACTTCCAGCCCCGGCGTCGAGCTTCCCGCTGAACAGAGTGCGCACCAGTGCGCCGTTCGGCGAGAAGACACGGATGGTCGCCTCACCCGCGGACGGCACTGAATAGCCCACGACCGACGACGATCGGAACGGATTCGGAGTGGCCACCAGGAACAGCGTTGCAGGCGCGATGCTCGGGCCCTCGACGCTCACGACACCTGTCGGATCGGTCGTCGTGAACCTGATGGCTCGGCCATCGACGAGGCCGTGCGCGCCGCCGTTCAACACGCCGTTGTAGACGTACTCGAGCCCGATCGTCCCCGTGTTGTTCTCCATTCCCACGCTGCATTGATCCGGGAGACTCACGGTTTTGTATTGAACGATGATCTCTCCGTCACCCGTGGGCGTGGGATAGTGGGCAGGGTCAAAGAAAATGAACTGGAACGTCTCGGGAAGTCCCTCGTCGTTGGGATCGGCATGCTCCACGCCGCTGAACTCGATGACGAACCGGTCGTTCGCTTCGTCGAAGTACGTGTAGACCTGGCCACTTCCCTCGGCGGTTGGGTTCAGGTCGGCCCAGAACCCGGCAACGATTCGATTCGGGCCCTCCGAATTGGGGAACCCCGTGTTGGGAATGCCCAAGCCGCCTACGATTCCCATGCCGACGAAGCCGTTCGAGTGGAGCGTGATCCGATTGAAGGAGTCCCCGTAGTAGCTGAAGTCGAAGGGGAGAAATGGCGCGGCTCCTTGATTGTCGCCCAGCGTGACCAAGTCGCCGGATCCGCCCAGGTTCGGATCGATCTCGATCCAGTCGTACACAGGTGCGGTCGGATAGTCGTCCACATCTTCATAGGCGTAGTAGCCGTAGGCATCGTGACCGATCGGGTGTCCGGGCGATCCGGAGCGTACGAAGATGTGAAAGTCGTCCTGATATGCGCGGCCGTTTGCGTTCACGGTCAGCGTGATCTCGGCCTTGTATCCCCACGGCGCCGACTCGACAAATGAAACGGTGAACGGGTCGGCACTGTTCTCCCCGCTACCGCCTGACGGAATGTCGGGCCAGCTTCCGGACGCATCCTCAATGGTCAGGTACTCGTCATCGGTCGTGAGCGTGCCGGTGATGTCCGTTCCGGGTCCGATGTTGAGATTGGAGAGCAGCAGTGTGATCTCGGCGGATTCCCCGGGGTCGAAATAGCCGTTGCCGTCTCCTCCGGCGGAGTCGTCCACCGATTGGCCATCCACGACAAACTGCGGATCGTCCAACCTGAAGTAGACGCGACCCGCTTGGTACACCTCTTTGGTGTTGTCGTTTTGGATGAACACAACGCACTGCAGCTCATCCTCGACCCACTCCGGATGATAGGTGAATGTCTCCGTCCGTATCTCCGGCACACCCGGCGCGAAGGTGGTCTCTTCGCCATACACATCGGGGAAGAAGTCACGCATCGTGTGGTTTTGTGGGTTGTCGTTGTATACGAGCCCGTCCTCCAGGATCACGAAGTGCAGCGTTCCGGTTACCGGCGTGCCTGTGTCGTTCGTGATCTCGGCGGTGATCGTGCCCGTCGTGTCGGTCAACATCTCACCTGTGACGATCAGCTCGAGCGGGCTCTCGACTTCATAGCGACTGAGCATCATCGATTCCCAGGGGAGACTGTGCTCGCCGTCGATGATGCCGTCGATGTAGACGTGCGGGGTGTAGTCCGCGCCGTAGTACTCAACTCGGTGAGTGTTCTCGTCGACGTTGTGCAGATAGTAGGGGTCTGAGCTACTCGGCCACCACGCGTGGTAGCTCAGGACGATCGTTTCGCGCGGATAGGCTTCTGCGATTCCGTCCAGCACACGGCTGGATGCGACGCAGCCGCCTCACGCCACGTTGGTCATGTACTCGATGAGAACCATGCGCTGCGCGGCCCCGGCCGACATGGCTGTCGCGGCAAGGAGCGCGAGGGAGAGCCCGATGACGATGTGGCGATTCATTGGTGGACCTCCTCCAGGTAGCTACCCTAAGGGGAATACTCCGATCCGGATGTCATATTATCTCACGCCCGCCAATCGTGGACAACTCCGCCCCAGTGACCCGTGCAGACCGTGTGGGCGACTCTTAACAGAAAATGCCGAGCCCAAGCGTTGTCGCTTACGTCCGCCGAGGGCTGGAGACCGAAGGCTCGACACCGAAGGACGAAAGCGCAGGGCGGACGGTTGAATGCAGGTGGCTGAGTCGGCTCAAGCAAGCAAGTGCGCCTCCGAGCCCTACGTCAACGAGCGAAGCACCGGGCGACATGCCTCGCCCCGACCACACCCTCCTGCCGCGCGAGGGTGGCCGGTTTTCCGAAAGGCGACTTCGCAGGAGCGAGGCGAAGATCACCCGCCGAGGGCTTGCGGCCGGAGGCTCTGCGCCGAAGGCGCAAGGGCGACGGTGGAAAGCCCTCGGTGGGAAGCTGAGCCGAGCGGGCGAGGAGCCGACGGAAGGTCGGCCATCCTCGCGCGGCACACGGACGCGTGGACCGGCTAGAAGCAAGACGTCCGGGGAAGAGCGAGGCTAGTTGAGATAGAGCGTTAAGCGATCCCCGGGATGGATCAGCGACGAACGACTCCCCATCCCGTTCCACTGGCGGATGTTTCGCACCGTGGTCCCGTAACGCGACGCGATGTCCCACAACGTCTCGCCATGCGCGACGCGATGCACGACCGCCTCGCCCACCGAGAGCGTACGAACGGTGAGCTTCTGCCCGGGCCGAAGCAGGTTCTTCCCGCCGAGCTGCCCGTTGAGGGAGCGAAGCGTGGTGACCGTGAGGCCGTACTGCCGCGCAATCGACCACAAGCTCTCGCCGCGGCGGACCGTGTGAGACAGGAGACCACCCGGCTCAGGAGAGGAGCTTCGGGTCGGCTTGGCCTTCGCCGGCGCCGGCGCCGGGCCGCCCGCGAAGAGCGTGAGCGTCTGGCCGGCACGCACACGATGCGCGTTCGGGATGTCATTCCACTGCTGGATGGCACGAACCGACGTTCCGTAGCGCCGTGCGATCGAACTCAACGATTCACCCCGACGGATGCGATGAGTAACCCGTTCCCCTGGCGCGAGAAGCGATGCGAGCGCATCGCTCGGGTCCCATCGCCCACTCGGAATGAGAACCGTCTTCCCTTGGCGGATCATCGTCCGCCGACCCATGCCGTTCGCCTGCTGAATCGCGGAGACCGTGGTCCCGTAGCGCATGGCGAGATGCGAGAGCGTCTCCCCGCGCCCAACGACGTGACGCTGGTAAAGCATGCGATCCTCAGGCGGGATCGCCGCCAACGCCGTGGCGAACTGCTCCTTCGAGCCGGTTGGGATTCGAATCTCATACGGATGATGCCCGGGGGGCGTCTGAGACGCGAGGAGCGCCGGATTGAGCGCGCGAATGACGCTGGACGGCACGCTTGCGCACTCGGCGATCACGTCGACGTGCGTCACGCTTTCGACCTCGATCGTATCGTACTCGATTGGATCGTCCGGATGGAACTCGAGCCCAAAGTCATCAGGCTGCTTCGAGAGGATGATCGCGGCCAGGATGGCCGGAACGTAGTTGCGGGTCTCGCGCCGGAGCATCCGCGTGCGCGCGAGTTTCCAGAAGTCGTCCGTGCCGGCGCGACGCAAGCCGCGCTTCACTTTGCCCTCACCGGCGTTGTATGCCGCCATGGCGAGGTGCCAGTCGTCGAACAGCTCGTAGAGGTCCTTCAGGTAGTGCGCAGCAGCCCGCGTTGAGCGCTCCGGATCGAGCCGTTCATCCACGTAGGAGTTGCAGAGAAGTCCGTATCGTTTCGCCGTGCTGCGAATGAACTGCCACATCCCGATCGCGCCCGCGCGCGATCGGGCGTTGTAGCGATAGGCGCTCTCGACGTGCGCCATGTACGCGAGGTCGAGAGGCACGCCCTCCTCGATGAATACTCGCCTAATCATCGGCATCACGAGGCCCGAACGCCGAACGGCGCGCTCGAACCAGCTCGCCTGCTTGCCGGAGTACCTGTCGATGAAAGTGAGAACGCGATCGTTCATGTCGATCGGGACGTCGAACGTCACGACCTCTTCTTGCGCCTCGAGACGCTCACGCCCCTTGGCGAGCGAGCTGTCTGGGAGCGTCGGGATGTCTTCCAGCAATGTGTCGAGCGGAGATGCGACCGTGATGAATTCGAAGAGGCTGTCCGGGTGTGTCGCGAGCGTATCGATCTTACCGACCGGTCCGCCGGCCGACGGCTCGGAACCATCCAAGACATCGGTCGAATGTTGCACGTGCGGTGCACAACCAATCGTAAGGATGATCGCGGTGAGAGCGCAGAGGCGCCAGCCATTGATCATGGACTCACTCCATGGAACCCACGCGGCCCGGGATCAGACACGGGAAGCGCGGAGAGTACTTAGGGGTTTTCTCTCTGTCAAGCCGACGTCGTCGCGAGGCAAGACCGGCGATTTCACTACTCCTCAGTCTCGGCCGCCGGTTGAGCGTTGCTTAGCCGTCGGCACGGGCTGAGTTCAGCCACCTCTCACAAATGGCTGAAAACACGCAAAAAAGCGAAATCCCCACCGTGCGGGTAGGGATGATTCGTATGTCGTTCTTTTCGCTGGGCTCAACTTCACTGCCAACCGGTTGTCGTGGAGAGACGACACTCGCAGTCGAACATCACACACTGACTGGCGGAATCTAGTGCGCGTAGTCCATGGGATCCACGCCGACTTGTGGCTCGGCGTGCACATCCCGGCCGGGATCGAACGCGAGCTCCTCGAGCTTCCGCTCGTAGGCGTTCATGATCGTCTCCTCGAGATACCGCCGGTAGGAGCGGTTGATCGGGTGGCAGACGTCTGTGTGTTGCCCGGAGGGATTCCGTCGGGTCGGCATGGCGACGAATGTCTTGCCGGCGGCGTGGATGATCTTCACGCCATGGACGACAAAGTTGTCCTCGAACACCACCGTGATGAATGCCTTCAGTCTGTCCTCACTGACTGGCTGGACGTTAACCTCGGTGATTGCCGGTCGATACGTCGTCACGACCGCTCCCCTTTCGCTCCCCGACCAGTCCGAACTCATCCCTCATTCCTTTCGTAGCGTTCAACCATCTCGCTGTCACAGCCGCTCGGGTCGCGGAAACCATCATTGCCTGCCATGCAAGCCGTTACCAGTAGATGCTCTACATTGGTTAGGCTATACTGACACAATCAGAAAGTCAATCCGCAATCGAATGCACTATTGGGCGTCTAACGCCATCCACATTCGGCATTCGATCCACCGTTCGACATCCAGATTCATACTGCAGCCTGGAGGGTGCCAATGAAGTACCGCTCGCTCGGACCGAACCACTATCTCATCCGTCTCCTCAAAGGAGAAGCGGTCGCGGCCACCCTCATTCGGTTTGCACAAGAACACGAAATCAGCTCCGGTCAGGTTACGGCAATTGGCGCACTTGAGAATACCGAGCTTGGGTTCTTCGATCGCGACGAGAAGAAGTACCTCACCAAACGCTTTCCTGACGTTAACGAGCTCATCTCGCTCGTGGGCACCGTCCCATGGGTGGACGGTTCCCCGTTCTTTCACCTTCATGCGTGTCTTGGCGGGCGTGACTACGAGGCGGTCTGCGGGCATTTCATCGAGGCGACGGTCGCCATCACGGTCGAGGTTACGCTGATTGCCACGGATGTGCGCGTCGAGCGAGCGCTTGATGAGGACATCGGGTTGAATCTGCTCGACATCTAGCCTCGGAGACGCGGCGGGCCGTCGAACACACGTCACGCCGTCGGCGGGTCGACACCCACGCGGTGGCCCCATTGCCTGAAACCCCGCATGGACGCGCAAGTTCCGGTCGTCCGGTCCGCCGCACACGGTGGCACGTGACCTGCACTGTATGCGGATGCCGTGCGGGAGCGTGGTTGCCGCCTCGCGAGCCCGCTTCCGCGCGGCGCCCCCTCAAGCAACCTCAGGACATACCTCAGGCGTCCCGCGTACGAAGCCGGCCTCCGTCCGGGAGTTCCACTTTCACAGATCCGCCGGAGTCCGTATAATCCGAGTAACCCACTCGTCCCTTATCCCGTGCTTACCGGACAACAGTGAAGATTGGAGGCCTGCATGGCGTCTCGGAAGGCGAACGTCCGCCTTACAAGACGAGTATATGCCTGGGGTATCCTGAGCCTATTGCTGTCATCGGTCATCTGGGGATGCGAAAAGAACCCAACATCCGCCCCGGTTGAACCGCTACCGCCGAGCGGTCTATTCATCGAGTACGCATGGTCCGACAGTGTTCGCCTCTGGTGGCTACATGACACGCCGGGGGCGGAGGGCTTCGAGGTCGGCATTCGGCCCGAAGGCGAAGGGGTGGAGACCATCGAACTGTCCGCCGGCGCACGAACGTTTCTCGGCGACGGGATCGACACTACCAAGGCCACGCGCTTTCGCGTGCGCGCGAGCTACGGTGATGAATTCAGCGGCTACGCGGAACCCGCGGTCGTGGATCCCGACATACTTCGCCCCAATTCGTTCTTCGTCCGATCGGTGAACGATTCAGTCGAGCTGAGCTGGAACCCGCCAGACTACACGCAGTTCGACGGCTTCATCTACCACCGTATCCTCCAGCATGGCGCGAGTTGGGAAATGAATGAAACTGTCGAGTTCGACGCCACCGGCTGGGAGCGGATCAACCGATACGACGAGACCGCGCCTGACGGAGAGGCTCCGGGCGACCGTCTCGCCTACGTACTGAGCACACGGTGGGGCGACTACAACTCGGCGCCACTTCGGTCCGATGATCTAGTCTGGTCGCTGCCGGCGCTTCAGGATCACATGACGGGCGGCGTGAGGGAGCACGATGCAGGACGTCTCGCCTTCTTCGATGACATTTCCCACGTCGTCATCGTGACGGAGACCGCCGCGAGCACGCGGCTACAGGTCCTCGAGGTGCGGACCGCGCATCCGTTCTGGACGGAAGTGGCCCGAATCGAGGGCGACAACGGCAGGCAGGCCGGCTGTCTCGTGGACGAAGACCTCCTGATCGTCGCCCACGGCGCGGCCTCCGGTGACAGCACCGCATTCATCACCTACTCTCTTCCGCACTTGACCTCTCTCTGGGAAGCCGACACGGACGGAGTCGTCGCCGACGTCTGGAACGCGCACACGCCGGGCACGGTCGCGGTGATCGAGAACGACGCGTCTCTGGTGCGGATCTTTGATCCGACCGACGGTAGCAGGACGCAAGCGATCGAGTTCGACAATCCGGTCGCGTCGCTCGCGTTCATCCCTCCCTCTCGTGACCGGCTGGCCCTCGCGGAGTACCGCGACACGCAGATAGACACCGAGTGCAGGGTCGTTCTCAAGGAAAGCTCGGATGGGACTACTCTCTGGGAATCCGAATGGACCCCCTACGCGCCGCTTCTCGGGCGGGAAGGTCTCGTCGTCTCACCCACGGGTGCATTCATCGCGATGACGGTCGAGCGACGGACGGTCGTCACCGAGTCGGATATGTCGGTTCAGATCTTCCGCACCGAAACGGGCGAGTCGATCGGAACGGTTCCCGGTCGCGCATTGACCTTCCGCACGGACGGGAGCACTCTTATCGTCATCGACCCGGACCGAGGTAACCTTGCCGCCTACTCGATTTCGGCGGACAGGATCTCCGCTCCTGAGTCGTTCGGACGCCCCAACACGCAGGGAGGTGTAATACCCGCTGGGGAGAACACTCTCTGGACGATGCACTCCGACGGATGGCTGCGCAAATGGACTCTCGAGAGAACATGGACGCAGTCGTTCGCGGTCAAGGGGCTGATGCCGTCGGAGGCAGACGTGCCACGCTCTTGGATAGAGGGACTCCAATGAAACGAATCGATACGCGACTTCCCGTCGCCGGCCTTGCCGCCGTCCTCGCGGTGACAGGGTGCACGACGGATGGAACCATCACCATCGAGAATCAGACGTCCACCGAGTTCGTTGGAACGTTCGGCAATCGCGGCGTCGCCCTGTCGAGTTTCGAGTACATCACCTTCAACCAGAAGATCGGAACGCGGTTCTTGCTCTTCGGACCGGACGAGAAAGAGGTCATTCTCTCGGGAGAAGGATGCACGCGAACCCCGATCTCCGTCCTGATCACGCTCAAGAACAGCAGCGAGGTCCGCTACGCCATCAAGCCCGACGCGGTCTGTCTTTCCGTCGCGAACAACGGGGTCTTCATCGTCGACGCGGTCTACTTACGGCAAAGCGGCACGAGCGATTGGGGCGAGAACCGACTGTCGGGGCTCCTTCCCCAGCAATCCAGCACATCTTGGCGGATTGCACCCGGGCTGTACGACTTCCTCGTAACGGACACCAGCGGGGATTCTACGATCGTCGTTCCCGAGTGGATCGAAGTTCCCATCTTCGACGGTCCCGACACGACTTGGCGGTCCCAGATGGACACGTTGTTCGCCGGCCGGGTCGAGTTCGTCGTTCACCCCGAGGATGATGATCCCGACGTCACGGAGATCGGATACGTCGAGGGAACTACGGACGTCGTGGGGCAGATCGACTTCGGTGATGTCAGAGTGATCGTCAAGGACGCCGTCACCGAAGACCGGGTACACAGCGTCGCGGTCGGATACTTCTTCGGCTACGGCTACGACGTGTTCATCGCCACACCCGGCGGTGGTCACCTCCCGCGGGTTGTCATCCGCGACCTGAGCGCGCTTCGCGGCATCAAGACGCTGCCGGACCAAACCGTGGAGATCGCGCTGACACCCGTGCTGGGCGGGGCCTCGGACTACGTCGTCGAGCCCGTGGACGGAGCGGATCTCGCAGCCTGGAATCGATTCCTCCGTGAAACCTGCGCGACCATCCGATGCTTCCCCAGCGGATCCGACAGCCTGCTCTTCTATCAGGGCACGTTCGAGGCCTCGACCGTTTTCGTCGACGGTCCGAGCTGCGATCGAAAAGCCGCCCTCATGCTCCCCGGGGATGAGGCCGGCTCGATCGAGTCCTATCTTGCCTACTTCACGGAAGCGTCCGCGGCGTCGATGTGGAACGACACGCTCGAGGAAATCGTGACCGGCTCGGAGAGCGGCCCGAACCTCGATCTCTTCGCCTTCGACGACGTGACGTGCGCCTCGCTGGAGATCGCCGTCGCCAGCACACCGCCCACGCTCGAAGACCCCTCCATCGACGTACAGACTCAATCCGTAACGTTCAGCGTGAGCGGAAGCGACGAGATGGATTACCCGTGGTTCTTCGACATCACCGATCCCACCGTTTCGTGCGCGGACAGCGTGTCGGGGCTGGACCTTCTCTATCTCGTCTCCGTGCAGGAAGAGCTGGGCGTCATCGAGCCCGACACGCTCGGCAGGAATCACGGCGGTGAGATCGACAGCACGTTCACGTTCACACCCGGCTCGTACTCGGCCATGTTTCAGGTGATCGACGACACGGGTGTAAATGTGGATGCGACGGAGTGGATTCCGTTCGAGGTCCCCGGGCGGTAGAGATCGATCGTTCGACGTCGAAGATCGATGCGTCCGCCCGGGTCATGATGTCAGCGATGGACGCGGGGCTACCGGCTCCGCGCCGCGTCGAGACCGCTCGCGAGCCGCGAGAGCCGCGCGTCGCGCTCAGACACGAACCGTTCGATACCTTTCAGAATCCACTCGGGAGAGAGACGCGCCTCCCCGATCACCTCGTCGACCGATCCACCGGTGCGCCAGCGATTGTCCCAGTCGGACGTCATCGCATACTCCTCGGCCACCTTGTGCGGGAGCCAGTCGTGCATCAGCCTGAGGCTTCGGTTCGAAATGACCGTGGAGTCGACCCAATCACCGTCCGAGATGATCTGCTTCCGGTAGTCGGGCGTCTGCGCCGCGAAGAGCTGCGGGCTCACGGCGGCCACGATCTTCACGTTCAGCCCCGCCTTCTCCAGCTCGGGGAGCACGCGTAGGACGTTGTAGGTGGACATCGTCCCCTGAACGAAGATCGTCCCCATCGCTTTCTTGTCCGGCGCGTAGTCACGGATGATGTACGCGCCCTTGGCCGCTTCGAAGTGCGAGGCCATTCCCATCGCCTTCCGATCCGGAATCTCGACCGGCGGACGCGTGAGGTGAAGCGCGATGATCGGGGCCGGCGCCTTCATCGCCGCGGCGATGGTGACGGGAACCTCGTTGTATTCCCACGGATGCAGATCGATGACCTGCCCATCCGGGAAGAGCTGCGTGACACCCGGCGCGAAGATGCCGAAGTGCGTGCGGCTGTCTTCCGCGGTCTCGGGACCCGAATGGCCGGCGACCCAGAGCACCTTGCCGCACTTGAGATCGCAGTCTTGCGTGAGTTGCGAGAAGAGTCGCATCGGGCCGTACTTGAGATAGACAAACGATCCGTACGTCGAGCAGGTCGAGCAGAAGCCGTTGAACTCCTTCTCCGGATCGTCCGCGAAGTTCACCGTAGCGAGCCCCGTGCAGATCCCCGCGTTCGTGAACTCGGTAATCTCCTGCGGCAGAAGCGCCCCTTCCGGGTTTGATTCACGCTCGTACACACCGTATCCAGCGAAACCGTCGAAGCCCTTCGCGAAGCCGCTGATGTTCGTCGAGTCCGCGAGGTCGGCGCTCATCGCGAGAAAGAGCGGACGACCATACTTCTTCGCCGACCACGAGTTCACCCACGCGCCCCACGTCGAGAGCGCCGCGCGGTTCGGAGCCTTCTCACCCGGCTTCTTCCACATCGTCTCGGGATAGGCTTTGAAGTCATACAGCTCGTCATCGCTCAGCGGGTTCTTGGACGCGTCGAAGCGCATGGACGGCATCTCTGAGGGAACACTGTCGCCGATCTCGACGAGGCGGTCCGCGAGATACGTCACCAACGCTTCATCGTTGCGCAACACGTCGAGCACGCGACTGAAGTTCGTCTCCGCCTGCTTCATGAGCTCATCGCGGCCTTCAGGCGCGGGCTCGCCGAAGCCCTCGAGCTTGACGCCGTACTTCTCGACGAACGGGCGCTTCGTCTCCCAGAACGTTTCGGAGTTCATCTTGTGGGCGGCGCCGTGGCTCTTGTTGCCCGTGACGATGTACTCACGTCCCTTGATCGTCTTGCCGAACGTGATCCCCGGCCGGCCCTTCGGATGATCACCGAACACCATTTCCAGAATCGCGCGCGTCATGTCCGGCCACTCGCTGCCGCTCTTCGCCTCGTGAACGTGCCAGCCGTACGGCTCGAACCACTCACGCGGCGTGCCGTGAACGACGCTGGAGATGGGTTGGTTGTCGATGCCGAAATCGTTCCAGTCGAGAAGGTAGTAGAGATTGTCCAGGCCGAGACCGTAGGCGCTGTTCTTGGTCTCGTGGATGGCGCCGGCCGTCATGCCGCCCTCACCCTCGAGCGCGAAGACCTTCACGCCGTCCGCGCCCGCGCGCTTGAGCGCCATCGCCATGCCGGCGGCCGGGGGCGAGCCGTGTCCCGACGGACCGGTGTTGAACTTGATGAAAAGCGACTTTCCGGCCATCTCGACGTGCCCGGGAAGCCCGCCGTTGTTGCGAAGCGTCAGGAGATCTTCCCACGTGAGCGTGCGCTCGGGGCCACCGTCGACCTTGTACTTGTCGTCGCCGGTCTTGGCGTGCAGCACGCGGAGCGCCTCGTTGAACATGGCGAACACGGCGTAGAAAAGAGGTGCGGTGTGGCCGGCCACGAGAACGAAACGATCGCCGTATCGTTTCTCGGGCTTTCTAATGTCCCACCGCATCGCGCCGGATAGCAGCGTGGCCACCATCGCGTGCACCTTCGACCGGCTGCCGCCGGGGTGACCGCTCTGGCGATAGTTCAGCATGAGGTCGATCAGCTGATCGACGACGTCCTTGATGACCTCCCACTTCTCGAAGTGCTTGGCCTGCTCCTGATAAAGCGTCTCCACCCGATCCATCTTCATTCCCCTCGTGACGCCTGTACCGGCTATGTCGATATGTGAATGGTCGTTCGACGGACCCTATACGCGCCCCGCGCGGCTGGGCACAGGGCTTGGAATGATGGCAGGTTTCCGCGATCCGGGCAAGGGTGAGTGCGGGCCACATCGGACCTGGGCCGCCCCGAATCGGTGGGGTATGCTGCCGTCGATCGGCCGGAGCGAACGCGCACGTCGCACGAGAAAGGAGGCGGTTCACGTGACTGATAACTCGACACGCCGCACATGGATAGCCATCGCCGCCGGGGGGCTCCTGTTCGTTGTCTTCTGCGTCATCCTCTGGCTGGCGGGCTTCTTCGACTTCAGCGGATCGGCCGAAAGCGCGAAGATCGTCACGTCCGCGCTTGCCCTCGTGGGTGGCCTCTTCGGATCCATCATTACCAGCGTCAGCATGCTGCTCAAGCACTCGCTGGACGAACGCAACGCCGCGCTCAAATCCGAAGCCGAAGACCGACTGAATCTCGAAGCCGCGATCCAGGCCGTGAAGCTCTTCAGCACGAGCTCCGGCGAAAGGGTGCCGGTGGTGCAACGGGCAGGCGCTCTTTTCGCGCTGTCGAGCCTCCGCCGCTACGAGCTCGCCACGAACCTGACCGGCGAACTGCTCTCCAATGATCAGCTCACCGCGAGCAGCGCGGCCCACATCCTCAATCGCGCGCTGCTTTCGGGGGAACGACGCGTGCAACACGAGGCGATCGGTATCCTTGAACAGAACGCCGAAAAGATGCTGACCGAGGGTGGAGCGTTCGAGTTCCCGCCGTGCCTTTCAGGTTGGGAGATGAGCCTCCCGATCTACGTGCGAGAGTGGGCGATGATCGCGCTGGGTCGCGTGCTCGTGGCCCGGCCGCGAGGGGAGTGGGGTGCCTTTCACGTCAACGGCATTCTGGCGGCGTACGGTCTGGGCTGGCTCAAGGAGACGGAGCAGCGTCTCAAGATCGACATCGGGATCCTTCTGCGGAGCATCCTCCGCGCCTACCCGGACGTCGGCGAGCTCTATCATCCTCAGAGAACGATCGATATCGAGCAGATCCGTCAGGATGTGGAGTCGCTGCCCGAAGATCCCGTGGGTGCCGCGACCGTCGATGTGGTCCGAAGCATCGACGACTGGATGGCGCAGGAGGACGCCTGATGATTCCGGATTTCCTGACCGACCGTATGGCAGTTGCCGTTGCCGCGATACCGCTCCTGCTGGGCCCACACCGCTCTGCCGCAGAGGAAGTCACCGCGCCCGACATCACGTTCGGCGATCTGATCGCCAGCACAACGTATATACCCGGAACGCTGATCATCGAAGGAGACGGCGAGCCGTGGACGGAGCGGGTCGAGCCCGGCCTCGCCTCCGCCTTCAGGGACGACGAGCGTGCTTACCGCGGGCTCGTGGGCGTCACGTTCTTCGTGAACAAGCCCGCGGAGGTGACGTTCTGCTGCTACCCGTCTCCGGACGCACACGTGCGAGATGAGATCTACGATTGGATCCGCCGGGAATCGCTGCCGCGAATGGAACATGCGGAGTTCGCGCTGGCGGTCCAGTTCGCGATCAACGGCGGGGACACTCTCCAGATCCCTGAGGATTTCCCGTGCGCTTTCGAGCTCCCGTTCGAGCGGCGACTTCGCCAATTCACGGAGATGTCGTTCGCCGACCGCCATGAGTTCCTGGCGTCCTGGGCGAAACGAGAGGTGCTCCCGGCAATCGGTCACGCCATGGCAGGCGTAGATGACCGTTTCGAGGGAGTGTTGGCTTTCGCCGAGATACTGAGGAATACCGATCCGGTCGACGACATCGATGTGGAGGCGTTGACGGACAGCTCCTCGACATACTGGCGTGCGCGATTAGAAATGGCCCTGGAGGACCCGTCGATTGTCGGCGCGAGGGTGTTTCTCCACTTGTCGCGTGGCGAGATCGACCTGGCGAAGCGTGTGCTGGTTGTGGTCAACCCATCCGCCTGCAAACCCTGTCTCGCATCCGAGTACTTGGTTGAGCTGCAGACGCTCCTCGCCGTCTACTCCGACGGGTTGTCGACGATGATCTCACTCGGAATCGACGAGTTCGATCGCGGCGAGCTCCAGGCCGCCATCGATCGCTTTTCGAAGATCACCGATATAGCGCCGCGATGTGCCCGGGCGTGGCACGAGTATTATCTCGCGTACGGCACGAAACATGGGGACATAAACGCACTCCATGACGAGTACGTGGCGCGCGTCTACGGTTCAGACCCCCTGTTCCCCATTGGCATGGTGGTGTCGACCGGCGAGGAAGCCTTCCGCCTCGGACGGCGGATCCGGTCCCAGGAGCTGTTCGCGGATCCCGACTCGTTCGCCGCGCACGTGCTGGAGTATGGAGACATCGCTCTCGACCTCGGCGCAATGGGGCAGGCTGCGGAACTCTACTGGGAAGCGTTGCCGTTTCAGTCCGAGGAGACCGGTTGGCGAGCGATCGACGGGCTCCTGTACTGTCTGGAGCAGCTAGGCGTCAGGGATCTCCACGAGAACTTCCGGGGTGACCACGAGGAGCGTCTGCGAAGGGTCGAAGCATCCCGTCGCAGCCGCATGGAAAGTAGCATCATGTACCAGGCCATGGAGAAGAAACGCTAGCGCGGAAGAATGAGGATGCCCACCGCCGGTGAGGCTCAATCGGTTTCGCGTGCCGCTTCCACCTTCGCCAAATCGGCCGGCCTGAGGCCCAGCAGCCTGCGCCCCCCCGCGATCGCGTCTTCCAGAATCACGTAACCGACCGGGACCAGGACGAGCGTGATTCCGGTGGCGAAGATAATCCCCCATCCCAGGCTGATCGCCATCGGAATGAGGAAGCGCGCCTGCATGCTCTTCTCGAGCAACATCGGGGTGAGGCCCGCGAACGTCGTGATCGATGTCAACGTCACCGGACGGAACCGCCGTTGCCCCGCTTCGATCACGGCGTCCCGGAGTGGCAGCCCGCGACGGCGCGCGCGATTGATGAAGTCGGTGAGGATGAGCGAGTCGTTGACGACCACACCCGAAAGCGCCACGACACCGAAGAGGCTCAGCAGGCTCAGGTCCCATCCCATCGCGAGGTGACCGAGCACGGCGCCGACGATTCCGAACGGTATCGCCGACATCACGATCAGCGGCTGCAGGTACGAACGAAACGGAATCGCGAGCAGCGCATAGATCATGAAGAGAGCAAGGATGAATCCCCGGCCAAGGCTCGCGAGCGACTCGCGCTGGTCCTGCTGTTGCCCCTCCATCGAGATGTTCAGCCCGGGATAGTCGCTCGTGAGCATCGGGAAGATGGTCTCGGCGAGATGCGCGAGCACCTCGTTTGAGTTCGTGCGCGCGGGGTCCACGTCGGCCTGCACGCTCACGACGCGCGCGCGATCGGCCCGATTGATCGCCGCGTAGCCGGGGCCGAGCGTTACCTCGGCAACGGTCGCGAACGGAATCTCGACGCCGTCCGGCGTGCGGATCCGCATCGACTCGATGTTTCCGAGGCTCCGGCGCTCGTCGGTCGGATAGCGGACCATCACCTTCACCTCGTCCCGAGCCCGCTGGATCCGGAGCGCCTCGTCGCCGTAAAACGCCTGGCGCACCTGGCGCGCGAGATCGTCGAGCCTGATGCCCAGAAACTCCGCCTCCGGCTTGAGCGCAAGGCGGAGCTCCGTCTTGCCTTCCCGAAACGTGTCGCTGATGTCGCTGATGCCGGGATAGTCGGCCAGCTCTGTCTTGATGTGGTCGGCGGCGGCGATGAGATCGTCGGTACGCGGGGATGAAAGCTGGATGTCGATCGGGTTCGAGCCGTGAAAGAGATCCGAGCTGAACTTGAGCGCGCTCACGCCCGGGATCTCGCCGACGGCCCGCCGCCAGCGCCTCGCGATGGCGATGCTGGAGATGTCGCGATCCTCTCCGAAGAGAAGCTGCAGGTTGATCTCACCGACGTTGGAGCCGCTCTCGACCGCCGACCCCCCCATCGGTCCGAAGCGGCCGGCGCTTCTCGGCTGAGAGCCGACGACGGCATAGACGTGTTGGTAGAGTCGCGGGGCGTCCTCGGGACGTGACGCGGCAAAGTGCGCCTCCACCTCGTCGAGAGATCCGACGATCTGATCGAGGACCGCCTCTGTTTCGGTCGCCGGCGTGCCCTCGGGCATGGTGAGGGCGACGACCACGTTATCGGCGTCCACCTTCGGCATCAGCGTGAACTTGATGAAGCCGCCGGCGAAGAGCCCGACCGTGACGAGAAGAAGAGCGAGCGACGTCGCGAGCACGATGTAACGACGTTCCAGCGCCCACGCCAGGGTGCGCGTATACGGCTCGCGGATGAACCATCGCATCCAATCCTGAAAGCGATCCTTTGAGCGGAAAAAGACCCACTGCTTTCGATCGGTTCGTCGGACGATCCCCGTCACCGTGAGGTGCGCGGGGAGAATCAAGAGGCACTCCACAAGTGACAGCGCGAGCACGGCGATCACCACGATCGGGATATTGCGCATGACCTGCCCCATCGTGCCCGTGACCGCGGTGAGCGGGAGAAACGCGGCGATGGTGGTGAGCACGGAGAAGATGACCGGCGTCAGCACCTCGACTGTCCCGTCGACCGACGCCTTGAGCCGCCCCTTCCCCAGCTCCTTCTGCGTGAAGACGTTCTCACCGACGACGATGGCGTCGTCGACGACGAGACCGAGCGCGACGATGAACGCGAAGAGTGAGATCATGTTCAGTGAGACGCCCCACTGCGGGATGAGCCAGAACGCACCGAGAAAGCTGATGGGAATCCCCAGCGCAACCCAAAACGCCAAACGAAACTGCATGGCCATCGCCAGCACGATGAACACCAGCACGAGACCGATCGACCCGTTTCGGGTCAGAAGATTCAGGCGGTCCTGGTAGATCTTCGAGCGATCACCCCAGATCGAGAGCGAGACGCCCTCCGGAAGCATGCCTTCCGCTTCGGCGATGTACTCCTTCACCGATGCGGCGACGTCCAGAACCGACTCCTCGCCGACTCGAAACACCTGAACGATCGAAGCGGGCTTGCCGTCGAAGCGGCTCCGGTTCGCGACGTCCTCGAACCCGTCGATGATCGTCGCGATCTCGCCGAGCCGAAGCTTGGTGCCGTCGGGACGCGTCAGCAACACGACGTCGGCGTACTCCTCGCCCGTGTACTTGCGTCCCTTCGTGCGGACGAGAATCTCGCCACCGTCGGTCTTCACCTCGCCGCCGGGCATGTCGATGCTCGCCCGGCGAGCCGCGCGCGTGATGTCGCCGAGGCTCAGGCGATGACGGCGGAGCGTCTCCTCGGACACTTCGATGGAGATCTCGTAGTTACGCACGCCCGCGATCTCGGCCTTCGTGATCTCCCGGCGCTTCGTGAGATCGTCGCGCACGCGTTCGGCCAGCACCTTGAGCGTTCGCTCCGGCGCGTCGCCGTAGACGACGATGTTCACGACCTGATTGACGCGGAGCGAGAGACTGACCTCGGGTTTCTCGGCATTCTCGGGAAGCGTCGTAATCCGGTCGACCGCGCTCTTGATGTCGTCGAGCACGCGGTAGGCGTCGGCGTCCTCCCGGAGCTCGATCACCACGCTGCCCATACCCTCGAGCGCGACCGATGTCACGCGTTCGACGCCGTCCACCTCATTGACGGCCTCTTCGACGACGAGGCAGATCCCCTGCTCGACCTCTTCCGGGCCGGCACCGAGGTAGGGCACGCGCACGGAGACCATGTTGGTGAGAAGCTCGGGGAACACCTCTTTGCGGATGCCGATCGTGCTCATGAACCCGGCCACGACAATGAGGATCATGAGCAGGTTCGCGGCCACGTGGTTCGCGGCGAACCACGACACGACGCGGTTCATCGGCGCTCCTCCGCGACGTCGGCCACGCGGACTCTCATGCCGTCAACCGGCGCTTCGATGCGACTCGTCACGATTCGTTCTCCGGGCGACAGCCCCGTGGAGACGATGGCGTCGTGAAGTCCGGCGCGCGCCACCTCGACGGGTCGGATCGCGAGCGTCGTGTCGGCGCTGACCACCCACACGCGCCCACGGTCACGAAGCGCGCTTCGCGGAATCGCCACCGTTTCGGGAATCGAGCGTCCCTCGATCCGTACTTCCACGAACATCCCGACCGCCAGCGGCGGCCGGCCCCCTTCGAGGCGATACGGGTCGTCCACTTCGATGATGAGCGCCACCATGCGACTTCTCTCGTCGACACCGGCTTCGGCTCGGGCCACGCACCCCTCCCAGCGATGGCGCCGACCGGCGAAGTCGGCGCTGACGACGGCGCGGCTCCCCAGGCTCGGCGGATGGAACCCGCCGTCGGGGCCGACGCGCGGCGTGGGAACCTCGATCCAGGCGAGATCGCCGTCGGGAACGGGGACGCGGATTTCAGCGGTTTCGATTCCATGGATCTGCCCGACGGCGGCTCCCATCGGAACGAATTGCCCGTCGTCAACGTTGGATCGGAGCGTGAGACCGTCGAACGGCGCGCGAATCTCGGTTCGCTCGAGATCGAGCTTCGCCTTGGCCAGCGCCGCCCGTGACGCGTCCAGATTCGCGCGTGCGAGGCCGAGCTGCGGCTCGTGCCAGGCGAGCGGTGGGGCGCTTTCCCTGCCGGATCCTTCGAGCGCCGTCCATTCTTCCCGCGCGATCTCAGCCTCCTCCTCCGCCCGGGACAGCTCGAACTCCATGCGGCTGACCTGCGCTCGGGCGGCCGCGAGCGCGGCCTCATAATCCGTGGCTTCGAGCTTGAGCAGCATGTCTCCTTTTCGAAACGCGCCGCCGGCGCGAAAACTCCCGGAAACGGTGATGGCCTTCCCCGCAACCTGCGCGACGAGTGAGATCTCCCGCCGCGCACTCACCGTCCCGCTACCGACAACGTCGCCACGCGGTGTTTCCGCCGAGACCGTGATGATCTCCACGATCGGGGCCGGCGGCGTGCGCGCCATGCGGTGTGGAGGGCGGCGACTCTTCTTCAGGGCAACAAAAAACGCGATCCCGACAATGAGGATCAGAAGCGGTATGAGGATCCGTCGGATCATGGGCGTGCTCCGTTCGAATCGGCGGCGAGGGCGGCGAGCGCCTCGGTGTCCCATCCGCCCCCGAGGGATTGGATGAGTGAAACGCGGGCGAGATGCTGATCCCGCTCCGCGGCGATCAGGTCGGATTCGGCGGCGAACTGCCGGCGCCGGGCGTCGAGCATGGTGAGGATCTCCCCGACCCCCCGGGCGTAGCGCGACTCGGCGAGGTCCGCGGCCCGGCGGGCGTGCACGGCGCCGTCCTCGAGCGCGCTCCGCCGTCCCCGAAGGTGTGTTTCCGCCGTGAGCGCGGCCTCGACTTCCCGAAACGCGTTCAATACCACGGCCACGTAGCGTGCCGTCGCGGCGCGCCGGCGCGCATCCGCCGCGCGGACGGCCGCGAGCTTGGCTCCGCGGTGGAAAAGAGGTTGAACGACCGACGCGGCCAGTGTCCAGACGCTCGTCGCATCCTTCATAAGCTCACCCAGGTCATCACTTCGCCACCCGCCCTCTCCCGTGAGCGCGATGCGCGGCAAGAGATCCGCCCGGGCCACACCGACTCCGGCCGTCGCCGCCATGAGCCGATGCTCCGCCGCGCGAACATCCGGCCGCTCTTCGAGAAGCGTCGCCGGCAACCCCGTGGAGGGACGCGGGATTTCGCGCGGCGACCATCCGGAGGTGACAATGGCTCCCGCGGGATATCGGCCCACGAGCACTTCCAGCTCCTGACGCGTCTTCTCGAGCGCCTCCTCGACCTGCGCCTGACGCGCGCGGGCGCCGGCCAGCGCGGCCCGCGCGAGATGCATGTCGATAGGTCCGACCAGCCCACGCGAGTAACGCGATTCGACGAGAGAGACCGTTCGCTCGTGCGACGCGATCGTCTCGACCCCCAACGCGACCTGCGCTTCGAGACTTCCCACCCGCAACCAGCCACCGACGACGCCGGCCACGAGACTGCGCGCGACGGCCCGCCGGTCTTCCTCGCTCGCCATCAAGCCGGCCAGTGCGACGCGCTGGTTGTCGCGGAGCTTGCCCCAGAGATCCAGCTCCCACGACGCCGACGCGACGAGGGCGTACTGGTCGGTCTTGAACTTCTTGTCCGAGATGGGGAATCCGGAGCCCCCGAGCCCCATCCCAGTGAGACTCCGCTCGCTTCTCGACGCGCTCGCCGTCGCATCCACGCCGGGCCAGAGCGGTGCCTTCGCCTGGGTCGCGAGCGCGCGGGCCTCGAGCACGCGCGCCACCGCCGACTCGAGCGTCGGACTGGACCAAAGCGCTTCGACGACGAGACTGTCCAGAGCTGCGGCGTCGAACGCCGTCCACCAGGATGTAGAAGGGGCAGGAAGGGCCACCGTGGTGCTCTCGGCACGAATGAAGGTCTGCCGGTCATCACCCGGGACTACAGGCCGCTCGTGGCGAGGCGATAGGCCGCAACCGGCCGTGGCCACGAGCATCAGGGTGAGCATCAATGCATGGAAAGGTCGCCACGATGAGAGTGTGATCATCGTGCAGCCTCCCCACCGGCAAGCCCCGGCAGCCCTCCCGCCGTGAGACGCGCGACGTGCGTCGTCACATGGTCGATGTAGGCGTCGAGTGGAAGCGTGACCCACGGCGCCGTCAGTCCGCCGTGGACCGGTTTCTCGCCGTTCTCGCGTTCGGCGATGTCGAGCTGTTGGCGCAGGTGGACGAAGTGAAGCGCTTGCGCCACCGCGCACACGATCACGAACGAAGTCTCAGCATCGCCCAGACCGGGGCACGCCTCCGCGAGCGCGGCCTGATAGACGGCGTGAATCGGGTGCACGTGGGTTCGAAAGATCTCGCGGACGACCGGGCGTGGGTTCTGAAGCTCCGCGGCCAGAAGCAGCATGAAGTCGTATCCGCCGGGCCCCTCTGTCATCCCGCGAAGATGGGCTCCGACGAGTGCCGCGATGATCGTCTCGGCGAGCGGCGACCCGTCGGCCGCCGCGCGGACTTGATCCAGATCGCGCCGAAGCGCCGTCGTGCGAAGGCCGAGCCCGCGTTCGATCACCGCGACGTAGAGGTTTTCCTTGCCGCGAAAGTAATAGCCCACCGCGGCGAGGTTGGCGTCGGCCGAGGTCGCGATATCGCGTATGGTGGCCCTCTCGTAGCCGCGGTGGGCGAATAGATGTTCAGCCGCGTCCAGGATCCGGTCCCGCGTCTCCTGTCCCGACACGTGCCCTCCGGAGAACCTTGCCGTTCTCTTGTTTGAAACAATCGTATGACTTATGCAGTCATATGAATAATACAATCGCAAGTTTCAAACAAGTGATTATTTCCGTTGGTTGTGGTCCGAGGAATGTGTCCGAGTAGATCGAACTCATTGCGAGCGAAGGCATTGGGGGGCAAGAAACGGTAAATGCTTCAACTATAAATGATTGCGGAAGTTGCGGCGACCAGACACAGTCTTCAGACCACAGCGGTCACGCGGCTTTGCGGGATGCCGATTCGAGCATACTGTCGAAGAACCGCTGCATGCGCATCTCGACGATATCCCCGGGCGCCGGCAACGCGATGATCTCCCGGATGGAGAGCGCGCTCAGGTCGAGGATGTGCTCCTTCTCCGGTGACTCGATGATGTAGAGCACCGGCAGATCCTTGCCCTTCGGATGGCGTCGCAGCCGCTTCAGCGTGGCGATGTTGATCGAGGCTTCTTTCGAGGGTTGGCCGTCGCCCCGGCAGCCGATCACCGCGAAGGCGACGTTGTGGTTCACCATGTCGCCCAGGACGTTTCGGATGTCCTCCACGACGACGAGCTTCACATTGCGTTCACATGCCAGACCGCGGGCCGCGGCCTCTTGCTCCGGATTGAACGCGACGCCGAGGACGGTCAGTGACGGATCACCGCCCATGACGGCCGGCGAAGGGCCGGGCGCCTCGCCCCCGGCTTCATTCAGATCCAGACCGGTGACATCGTGCACAAACGATTGTGACATAACGAGATATGTCGTCTCCTGGGTTCCGTCAGCCAGGCTGCAGTCCATCGTGAAGCAGACCAAATCGGTCTCCGGAAAGACCGCCGAAGGATCCCATTCGGCTGTCATTCCGAGGGTCCCGTAGCTCGCCTGGAGCGAATGGAGAGAGCTTTCGGTGAGCGCGACGGTCAGCCCGGAGGCAATATGCGCTCCGAATCCGCCCAGCGCCTCTTCCTCCTCCACATCCAACCTGTCCGAGTTCAGCCGCTCGGCGGCCTCGCTATCCGAGAGCCCCCGCGCTACCGAGGCGATGGCAATGCCGGCCTTGATCGGGCACACGAACACGACGTTTCCGTCCACGTCCCCCCGGACCTCCACGAGGATGTAGGCGGCACCCGATTCCCTGAGGAGTTCGTCCTGGTCACGATCCAGGTGAAAACCCTGGAAGCCCGTCAGCTCCAGTCCCTGCCCATCGCCGCCGGCAAGCTGTTTGCGGGCGGAATCCATGGCTGTCTGGATGATCGGGGCCAGCTTGGCGTTGTCACCGTCTCTCAGACGTTTGGCGTTGTCCATCTGGTCGTCCGGAACCTCTCACGGTAGGGTGGGTACCCCGTAGGTGCCCAATGCGGATCTTCCGATCCGGCCTCACAGGTAAATAATCGGACGAAGACGTCGAGCCTTGAGGTTATTGGGACCTTTCGGTCGGAGTCTCCGAGCGTGGTGGACGGATCGCCCCCGCCCGCCTAAAATAGACGGCCGTCTATCAACTAGAACGATTTGCCGACGCCTGTCTGGACAGAGGAGGCTGGATTTCATGACGCGAGAGATGCTCCGCCGGCTGGCTCGCGGGTTCTTCATCAGCACAATCGCCGGGGCGGCATTCTTGGCCGCCGGTTTGCCCGGCGGTCCCGTGCCGGCCCTCGCATCCGGCGACGACGCCGCAGGTTGGCCCGATGCCGGCGGGCAGGCGCTCGATCCGGTCAGCATATCCGCAACGGTCGACCGCAGTGACGTACCGAGCGGTGGGTCTCTCGAGCTGACGATCACGATCGAGATGGAGCACGGGTGGCACATCAATTCGAACGCGCCACTCGAAGACTGGCTCATCCCGACGGAGTTGGTGGTCGACGCGCCCGATTCGTTCTCGCTGACCGCAGTCACGTATCCGGACCCGGAGATGATGCGCTTCGAATTCTCAGACCAGGACGTCGCCGTCTACGAGGGACGAGCGGTCGTCTCGGCCGAGGTTCGACTCGGCGCGGGGTTGGCGGAAGGTCCCGTGGCGCTCTCCGGCGCCCTGCTCTATCAAGCGTGCAACGATCAGACATGCCTTCCCCCCAACGAGAAGACGTTCAACTTCGCGCTGACGGCGTTGGCGGCGTCCGGCGCGCTACAGGCGACGGGCACCCCGATGGCGGCGACTGACGCGGAGGACAAGAGCGTCACCGCCAGGCTCTCGTCATCACTCGCCGACAACTTCGGCAACCCGTTCATCGCCATCATCCTCACGCTTCTAGCGGGTCTGCTTTCGGCCGCCACGCCGTGTGTCTACCCGATGATCCCCATCACGGCCCGGATTCTGATGGGACGCGGGGGCGATAGTCCGGCGCTCGGCCGGGCTCACGCCTTCATGTATTTCCTGGGCATCATTCTCGTGTACATGATCCTCGGCACGATCGCCTCGATCACAGGCGGTGGGTTCAACGAGGTGATGCGCATCCCGGTCGTGATTCTCGCGATCGCGATCATCTTCGCGCTTCTCGGCCTCAGCATGCTGGGTCTCTTCGAGATTCAGATTCCCGAATCCATCGCGTCGCGTGTAGACAGCGGTACGTCGAAACGTTCCGGCCTCTTCGGCACGGTGCTAATGGGGGCGGGCGCGGGACTTATCGTGTCGCCATGCGTCGGACCGGTCGTGATCTTCATCCTGACACAGATCGCAGCATCCATGGCGGCGGCGGAAGCGGCGGGCGGCGGGCTCTCATCGTCGGCAAAGGTCGTCTACGGTTCGTTCCTGATGGCCGGCTTCGGCGCCGGGCTCGGCGTGCCGTTTCTCATCGTCGGCCTCTTCTCGACGAAGCTTGCCAAACCGGGACCGTGGATGACGGCCGTGCGCGTCGCGCTGGGGCTCGTGATCCTCTACTTCTCGTACGACTACTTCCACAAGTCGCTCGCGACAGCCGGTGTAGAGCGCGCGTTCGCGAACGCGATCGTGATCGGCGCGGTGCTCGTCTTCCTCTCGGTGCTCTGGGGAGTCTTTCGGACGAAGATCGAGCCGGGGCCCCACGCGGGATGGCACAAGGTCAAACACGCCTGCACGATCATCATGTTGGTCACCGGGATTTTCTTTCTCTGGACGGGTCTCAGCCGATCCGGTGTCATCCCCGGCGGGACGTCCGGTGTAACGTTGACGGCCGCGCCGGCCGGAGTAGCGGAGGACGTGGAGGATTCGCACGGGCTTCTCTGGCAACGCGACTTCGCCAAGGCGCAGGAGATGGCCCGAGGCCGCTCGCTTCCGATCTTCGTCGACTTCTACGCGCACTGGTGCGCGAACTGCAAAGTTTTCTCGCACCAGGCGGCCGAGGAAGGCCCCCTTCGGGACGCACTGGAGAGCGTGGTGCGGGCGAAGATCTATGACACGGATGACGTCTTCAAGACGTTTCAGAACGATCCGCGCTACCCGGAGCTCAAGCGGGGTCTGCCGTTCTTTCTGATCCTCTCGTCAGATGGAGAGCCGCTCTGGAAGGGCACCGACTACAAAACCCACGACGTGATGATCAGCCAGATTTCGCGCGCAATCGAGGCCGAGACGTAGCCCGGAAGCGCATTGCACCATATCATCCATCGGTGGCCGGCCGATTTGCGCCACTCCGCACCTCAATAGGGCAGCTTCCGCCTGTTTCTGTTAGAATCTAGCAAGACCCGGCTGAAGACTCTCCCCCATCTCGGCTGAAGGCTCAGAGCAGGAGTACGCACCCATGAGAACTCCGTCATCGTCTGCTTCCTATCGCGTCCTGCTACCGCTCTTTTCGTGTCTCCTGATCGTCCTGGCGACTCCGACCGCGGGCTACGAGCTGCGACTCAACTGCGGAGGCGGCGCGTATACGACGGTTGGCGGTAAGCACTACCAAGCCGATCAGGCCTACGTACCGGGCTCAGGCGGCTACACGACATTCGGCTTCGCGGACGACACCTGGCAAACGGTCGGCGGCACGCCGGACGTCCCCCTCATCGAAACGCTCCGCGGAAACTGTGCCTACCGCTTCGATGTACCGGACGGTCCGTATCTCGTCACGCTTCACATCTGTGACTTCTGGAGTCACGGCCCCCGTCAGAACCAGTATGACGTTCTCTTCGACGGCGTCGAGGTCATCAGCGATCTGGACTGCTTCGAACGGGCGGGAAAGAACTTCGCGCAGATCTTTCGCTTCAACGTCGACGTGACCGACGGTGACATCGACATCACGTTCCACATCGACCAGCGCCATACCTACATCGGTGCCATCTCCGTCGAGTCGCGCACACCCGACGGCGACGCGCCCGCCCCGCCGACGGGGGCGGTCGCGTACGGCAGCTATGAAAAGAACTCCGTGAGCTGGGACGACCACGACGAAGACGACGTCGCCGGATACAACATCTATCGCAAGGTTGAGCCGAGCGGACCGTGGATAACCATGACAGACGAACCCGTTCAGGTTTCCTTCTACCACGACCCCTGGGGCATCCCGGGCTTCGAGTACCGCTACGGCATTCGCGCCGTCGACGCGTACGGCAACGAAGGAGACATGACCGAGACGAACTCGGTGATCACGCTGGCTATCACCGAGTCGACGCTCCCGCTGTACGAAATCTTCATGAACCTCAACGACTTCGACGAGCTGAATTCCGACCAGGGCGTCACCGGCGACGACTACTTCCCGGCCACGTTCGTTCACGACACGCAGGTGTTTCAGAACATCGGCGTGCGCTATCGCGGCAACGTGATCCGCAAGCTGCCAAAGAAGTCGTGGAAGGTCCGCTTCAACGAGAATGAGCTGTTCGACGGCGCAGAGCGAATCAACCTGAACAGCGAGTGGCCCGATCCGACGCTCCTGCGCGAGATGCTCGCGTACAACGTCTACGACGCCACGCGCGTTCCGTACTCCTGGAACCGATACATCAACCTGATGGTGAACGGTGACTACTTCGGCCTTCACAACAACATCCAGCAGGTCGACCAGGTGTTCCTCATCGATAATGACCTCGATCCGGACGGAAACCTCTACAAGTGCTTCTCGAATCTGAGCGTGCTGCCGAATCCCGAAGACTACATAGAAGCGTACGAGAAGAAGACGAACGAGGGAGAGGGCCACGACGACATCATCGCGTTCATCGAGCTGCTGAATTCCGTAAACGCCGCTACGTTCTACTCGACATTCGCTCCCATCCTGGACATCGAGGAGGCGATCGAGTGGTATAGCGTGAACGTCTTGCTCAGCAACTGGGACTTCACCATGAAGAACTACTACATGTACCACGATCTCGCCGATGACTACTGGACGATACTCCCGTGGGATATGGACTTCAGCTTCGGAAAGCATAACATCCTCGACAATCAATTCGATCCCGACGGATCGTTGATAATCGGATCGGGGCACAGGCTCGCGTTTCGCATCATCTCGACGCCGGCGCTCCGGAGAAAGCACGCCGAGAACCTCATCCGCTTCGCGCGCGGGCGTTTCTCTTCCGAAACCATGGATCCCAAGATCGATGAAGGTCACGCGGCCCTCTACGGCGACGCGTTGATGGACATGATCAAGAACGGTTGGGACGACAACAGTATGTTCCTCGACGGTCCGGACGGACTGAAGGGTTACGTGACCGGCCGATGCGCGTACATCGAGGCGATCGCGCCGTCGCTCATCAACGACGACGGGCTCGTGATCAACGAGTTCATGGCGCGAAACGCTTCGACCATCATGGACGAATCATCCGAGTACGAAGATTGGATCGAGATCTACAACGGATCCCCCGACACCCTCGATTTGACAGGGATGTTCCTGACCGACGATCCGCTCGATTCGATGAAGTGGGAGATCCCGGCGCTGGAGCTTCTACCGGCGGGCTACGCGCTCTTCTGGGCGGACACCGACACGCTTCAGGGTCCGCATCACACGAACTTCAAGCTGGCCGGCGGCGGCGAATGGGTGGGTTTGTTTGCGTCGGTCGCTGACGGAAACGTGCCGATAGACTTCACGCGCTTTGGAGCACAGCAGTACGACGTCTCCATCGGTCGTACTCCCGACGGCGACCTCTACTGGACCGCGTACGGAAACCCCTCCCCCGGAGGGCCGGCGGGCGGCGGGCCGAATCTTCCTCCGGCGATCACGGGCACGACGCACGTGCCGACCTGGCCCGGAGAAGAGGACTCCGTACTCGTGACGGCCACGATCAACGATGATGATGGACTGGTCGAAACGCTTCTCTTCTACGACGCGGGCGCCGGCGCCGACAGCCTGATCATGTTCGATGACGGACTACACGGTGACGGCGGGGCCGACGACGATGTCTATGGCGCCACGATCGAGCCGCTCCCGGATGGAACCAGCGTGGACTACTGGATCCGGGCGACCGACGGATTGTCCGTTACCGCGACCGATCCACCGGGGGCGCCGGATTCCACACACTTCTACCAGGTCGCGTACGTATTGCCGCAATTGTCCATCAACGAGTTTCTCGCCGACAACGAAACCGTTAACCAGGACGAAGCGGGCGAGTACGACGACTGGGTCGAGATCTACAACGGCGGCGCGGGCACGGTGAACCTGGGCGGAATGTATCTGACGGACGACCTGGCCGATTCCACGCAATGGACTTTCCCCGACACCACGCTGGGGCCGGGCGGTTTCTTGCTGGTCTGGTGCGACAACGACCTGGGACAGGGACCACTACACGCCAACTTCAAGCTCGGCGCGAGCGGAGAAGAGATCGGCTTGTACGATCGCGCGGTGTACGGTGGTGGTCGAATCGACACGATCGTCTTCGGGCAGCAGCTCGCGGACATTTCATACGGACGCTATCCGGACGGCGCGGACACGCTCCAGTTCTTTCCCATCCCGACGCCCGGATCATCGAACGCGCCCGGGAACTTGCCTCCGCATATCAGCGATACGTGGATCACTCCCAACCCACCACCACCGAATTACTCCGTGCTGCTTACGACCGAGATCATCGATGACTCGGCGCTGTTGCAGACGCTCGTCTATCATGCCGTCGACGACGGCTCACCCGACTGGTCATCGAGCATTCTCTATGACGACGGAAGCCATGGTGACGGTCTTCCCGGCGACAACGTCTACGGGACCGCGCTGCCGCCGAACCCCGACAGCACCGTCGTGCTGTTCTACGTCTTCGCGGAAGATGAGCTGAACGTCACATCGACCGATCCGCCAGACGGGGCCGCGGATCCCTATCGCTATCTCGTGGGGTACGATCCGCCCGCGATCTCGCTGAACGAGATTCTGGCCGACAATCGGACGACGAATCAGGATGAGGCTCTCGAGTTCGACGACTGGGCAGAGCTGTTCAACGCGTCGAGCGACACCGTTCAGCTCGGCGGGATGTATCTCACGGACAACTTCGCGAATCCGCGCCTGTGGACTCTGCCCGACACGTCGATCGCGCCCGGCGAGTTCCTGTTGATCTGGACGGACAACGATCCAGAGCAAGGCGCGCTTCACACGAACTTCGGGCTCAGTGCGCTTGGTGAGGAGATCGGGCTGTACGATACGAGCGACTACTTCTTCGCGGTGATCGACACGTTCTCGTTCGGACCCCAGATGCCGGACACGTCGTACGGCCGCTATCCGGACGGATCGGAGAACCTCGTCTTCATGGATACGCCGACGCCCGGCGGATCGAACATGGTGATCGCCGTCGTCGAGTCGCCGTTCATGGCGCCGGTCTTCGCCATGGCGCCGACCTTCCCGAATCCGTTCACGACGATCGCGAAGATTCGCTACTCGCTGGACGGAACGGGACCGATCAGACTTCGCGTCTATGACGTACGCGGCCGGCTCGTCCGCACGCTCGTAGACGGCCCCGGCACTTCCGGGCACCACCGGATCGTGTGGAATGGTCTGGACGACCAGGGGCTTCGTTCCGCGCCGGGCGTCTACTTCGTCGAGCTACGCTCGGACGGCCGGCAGCTCGCGAAGAAGCTCGTGCGACTTCGGTAAGACGTCAACGAAAGACATCCTCTGGCAAGAAAAGAGCGGGGCATCCCGGTGTGGGATACCCCGCTTCTTCACGCTAGGCTTTCGCGTTTCGTTAGTGCGGCCGCACCTTGCCTTTTGCCGCGCCGCCCCCCGAAGCACCCGGTGCAACCTGTCCCGGCTGCTTCATCTTCACGGGCTCGTCGGACGTGCCGGGCGCCGAATCCATCGGCTTCAGCTCCTGCGTCGCCTGGATCCGTTCGACGAAGTCCAAGCCGGCGACCTGACCCATGACGCTCGCCGGCGCTTCGAAGGCGACCACTCTCCCCTCCGCGCTACCGAGCGTGACACCGAGGGCCTCGAGCATGGCGCGATGCTCGTCCGTCGCGTCGCCCTTGAGGAGCGCAGTCGCGCCCATGGCCGACGTCTCCTCCTTGGCAAGCGCGCCGAGCATTTGCATGCGAAGCATCGAATCGAACTTCGTCGCGGCGTCCTTTCCACAGAAGAAGCCCGCGCTCTCCACACCCGTCGCGGCCGCGGCCGCCAGGAACCCCGTCTTGGATCCGGAGACCATCTTGAATCCACCCGCTTCACCGACAACGGATAGTCCCGCGGCTTCGACCGCCGCCGTGAGATCCGTCCCTTCGGCCGTGTGGATCAACCAGACCGCTTCGTCGGCGGCAACCATGGTTCCGAGACGACCCCGCGTATCGTCGTCCACGCTCACCGGGACGTCCTCAGGCACCGCACAGCCCATGCCGATGAGGAGCACCAACAGGGCAAACAAGCCGTATCGCATCGCCATTCTCCTCTTCGAGTGAAAGACCGTTACTTCAAGAGCGTCATGCGCCGCGTGATCTGCGACTCCGGTGTCGTCAGCCGATAGAAGTAGTTGCCCGACGCAAGCTGGCGACCCATGTCATCGCGACCGTCCCATGTCACGTTGTTCATTCCGACCTGACGAAGTTCGCTCACGAGCGTGCGGACGACGCGGCCGCTCAGGTCGAAGACCTCGAGCTGCACGTGTGCTTCGGCATCCAGAACGAAGCTGATCGTGGTGCCCGGGCTGAACGGGTTCGGGCTGTTCCACGTGATGTTCGCCCGCCCACCGGCAAGCGCGCCGTCCATCTCGACCACGATCGGTCCGTACATCTTCGAACCGCTCTGCAGGATCTCCTCGAGCCAATAGAAGTAGGTCCGTCCGGATCTTGCCGTGCGGTCGATGAACTGACTCTCTTCGATCGTCAGATGATCGTTGTGAAGCGCCTGATACGGACCCTCGGCCGCCGTGGCACGTGAGACCACAAAGCCGATCGTGTTCGCGGAGTCCGTCACGCGCCAGCGGATGAGCACGCTTCCGTCGGGCTGGACCCGTCCGGTGAAGCTCTCGAGATCGACCGGTGTGGCATCAAGCGCGCCGTCGGCATCGAGGAGCCCGTGCCCGAACCATGGGTTCCAGTTGCCGAGGCTCGATTCCGAAGCCGTGATACGAACGTCGTCGAAGAACCAAGAGTCGGCGTCGGTGCCCTGGTAGACCCATCCCAGCTCGACGGTTTGCCCGGTGTAGGCGGAGAGATCGATTCCCGTCTCGTGTACCCAGTCATCGGGAACCGTTGGGTAGTTGCCAATCTCCGCCGCAAGGTACGTCCGAACGGTCGTGAACGCGCCCCCGCCGGCCTGCCGGATGCCGACCGTGTGTGGGGAGTCGGCCATGTTCGGCGACTCGAAACCGTGCCAGTAGTCGAGCGTGATCGTACCGCTTGCAGGAAGCGAGATCGGCGGCGAGATCATCGTCTCGATCTGGTTCGCGCCCGATCCGCTTTGCAGACAGTACGCACTGTTGTCCGGGCTGTGCGACCGATAGGTGCCGATCGTCCACGTGTTGCCCTGGTCACCCTCGTCGAGCGCAAGCCAACCGCTCAATCCGCTTTCGAAGTCGTAGCTGTAGACATCGGTCATGACCGGCCGCGAGACTCCCCAGGGTCTCGCGCTCCACGCGAGGTAGTTCTGGATATTCTCGGGCGTCGCGTTCGGCGCCGTCTCGAGCAGAAGCGCCACAACACCCGCCACGTGCGGCGCCGCCATGCTGGTGCCCTGGAGGATGTGGTGCTTGCCGTCGGGAGCGACCAGCTGCGAGTAGTTCGAAGCATCCTGCGACAGTGCGGCCATGATCTCAAAGCCGGGCGCCGAGACCTCGGGTTTGTGGCGTCCGTCACGCGTGGGTCCGGGGCTCGTGAAGGGAGCGGCTTCACCAACCTGCACCGCGCTCCATGATCCGAGCCACCAGTCACCGACGCAGAGCTGCCCGCCCGAGTTCGGCCAGCAGATGCGTGAGACGTACGCGCCGACGGCCACGGCGTCCTCCGCGGTCGAGGGTTGCGCGATGAGGTGCGTGTAGTCCGTGTCAATAATCATGCTCGACGCGTTGGAGCCACCCACGGCCCATCCATGAACCGCGCCGCTGGTCGCGTCGGTGAACGAGAACGTCCACGTGCCGGGGGCGACGGGATTGTCGAGAATCGAGTAGTCGCCGAGCAGCACGAAGATCCGCTTGTCACCGTTCTCGCCGTCTATGCCCTCGTACGCATTGTCGATCCAGACCGAGCCGTCACCCGTGCCGTCGTCCAGGTACTGAACACCTTGGGTGGGCGGGAACGTGTGCTCATCCCCGGTCGGTCCTTCGACCGTGATCACGACGTCATCGGAGCCCTCGTACCAGATCTCGAACACGACAAACGTGTCGAGGCCCGTGTCGCGGGAAACGGTGACGTTGATGCGCCGCGAGAAGCTGCCGGAACCGGAGAAGTGGATCGGATCCTCGCCGCTGTTGCCGGCGGCGACGACCGGGATGACGCCCGGCCCGCCGACGCCGTCGAGCGCGATCTCGAGGTTCGAGGTGCCGTCATGGGGACCGGAGTGATTGCCCAAGCTCATGTTGATCACGGCGGGCATTCCCAGTTCGTTCGCCTTGGTCTTTATGTAGTTCATTCCCGCGATGATGTCGCCATCGGCGAAAGAGCCCGTGCCGTCGTTGAACGCCTTGTAGAAGATGATGTTCGCTTCCTTGGCAACGCCGGTGTAGACGCCGCCCGACTCGCCGCCGTTACCCGCCGCGGTCGCCGTCACGTGCGTGCCGTGGCCGTCGTAGTCGTGCTGGTTTATCGTACCCATGCCGTCCAGCGCGTCATTGATATCGGCCTCCGTGTACTCCGTTCCGCCGCCGGCGATGTCATACAGGTACTTGATCCGTGTGTCGCCGTTCGGAAGAAGGAAGTCGCCGTGTTCCCAGTCGATGCCGGTGTCGATCACGCCGACGATCACGCCGACGCCCGTGTAGCCCGAGGACCAGGCTGCATCGACGTCGCTCATGGGAATGCTCTCGTCGAGCAGCGGATAGGAATGCTTCGAGGAGGAAACCCGGAGCACCTCGGGGCGCGCCGCCAGCGCCGTAACCTGTTCAATCGGAAGCCAGGCCGTCCAGACCCTCTCCCCCTTCACGCCGATACGAACGCCCGGGATCTCGTCGAGACCGGCCGGGACACCGTCGACGAGCATCGTCACGCCGACGCGGAGAACACCATCGTCGCCCTCTCTCGAGCTGAGCAACGGAGATTCCTTGACCGCCTCATCCGTAGCGTCGGCAATCAAATGAAGTCGCAAGACCGAGTTCAGCTTCTTCGCGATCTCTGGACTCAGGTCAACCGCCCATCCCGGTGCGGCCAGAAGCAACAGCAGGAAGGCGACGAGACCTGAACTAAGTAGGCGGGACATTGAAACCTCCCCGTCGAATGCCCGTGAGAGCTGATCACATTTTCGTGTCGTGGCGCGACCAACGTCGTTGCGGCAATCTAATCTATTGCGGTGACGCCTTCAACGACGTTGAGAGATGGTTCTCTCAGTGGGCGTTTCGAGGCGTTGAAAGGCCATTGGGACATTCCGATCACGATGATCGGAACTTCTGGCGGGCGACGCGTGTGGCAACGCAGTGGGAGGTTTCATGCGAGTTGTCCTACGTGCAGTTCTGGTGCTCGGTGCGATGATGGCGATCGTGGGGTGTGAGTCAGGATCTGAGCCTCGCATCTTCCCGCCGCCCATCCTTCCACCGCCACCTCCGGACCTCACAAGCCCACAAGGCGTCCTCATCAGCTTTGAGATCGCCTACCGCTTCAAGGACATCGACGGCTACGCGGCTCTGATCCACGACGACTTCGTCTTCAAGCCCTCCGAGCACTCGCCCGTCGAGTTCGATCAGCTGAACAGAGCTCAGGAGCTTGCCGCTACCGACTCGATGTTCAAGTTCGTGATCGACATCGAGATTCGAATCGACCAAGGACCTGTCGAGGACTCCACGCACCCCGACTACCCGGCGTCGGAGGGCTTCAAGATGATGACGGTGCCGTCCGCCTACATGGCCATCGAGTCGCGCGATGAGGTCGACGGCTCCCCTGTCACGGAACTCATGAACGGCGATCCGACCTTCTTCGTGTTCGCGCCCGACTCTTCCGAGAACCCCGTTACGTGGCAGATCATCTGTCACGATGAAGGAGCGGCTTCGGATTCGACGTGGTTCTGGAGTGTATTCAAGGAGCGCTATCTGCCGGCGCCGTGAGACTATGTGGCGAGACTAGAAGATGAGAACCTTATCTGCCCAGAGCGTCCAGTCGGTAAGCTCCGCCAACGTGCTCTTGTGACATCCTTCCGCCAGCTCTTCCTCGCGGATGCCGCGCTCGTCCATGCACGTGACGCACACGCCGATCGTGGCACCCTGATACGACATACCCGAGAGCATCTCCTCGATCTGCGGCACGCCCTGAGCCACCTTCTGATCGCGCTTGGCGCAGACCGCACCGTCCCCAAAGAGAAAGACGCGAAGCTCGGTCTCCTCTCGCTCCCCAATCGAGCGCGCCAGCTTGAGACCGTTGTAGCTTCGTTGAGAACCGTACGGTGGGGCGTTGATGATGACGAGGATCTTCATTACGACAGACCTTCTTTCGATGTCATACGGATCACCACGCCCGGATGCCATTCCGGCTCGAGCGCCGAGACGTTCGACAGATCGTCGAACCGTTCGCGGAGTCGCGCCAGCGTTTCTTCCACCGTGCGGCGCGGCGCGAAGACGTGCGCTTCGCCGCCGGGCACGATGAGCCCGCGCACCATCGGCCAGATCTCATCAGGCGGGGCAACCGCGCGTGCGGTGACGATGTCGTAGCGCGCGGCGTGATCCGGATCCTTCGCCAGCAGTTCGACACGCTCGCGGAGGACGCGAATGTTCGCGTGCGGACGCGCGGCGCGATCGAGAAAGAGGGCTTTCTTCCGGATGGATTCTACGAGGCACACCGACCACGCCGGCCGCGCGATGCCGATGACGAGCCCCGGGAAACCACCGCCGGACCCGACATCGAGCAGCTCAACCGACTCTTCGGCAAGGAACCGCTCGGCGAGTAGCGGCGCGAGGCTGGGACCGACGTGCTTCTCGACAACAGCACCGAGTTCTTTCCGGCTGACGAGATTGATTCGTTCGGACCAGTCGATGAGAAGCGTGAGGTAGTCGGTGAGGTGCGCGGTGGCGGAGTCCGGCAGCGTCACGTCTGCAGCGGCGGTCCGTGTTACGAGATCGGAAAGCGCCGAACGTAGCGAGTCGGCCGACGGTGCGGTCACGACGTTTCGTCGCCCCCGCCTTCGGTGAGGCGGTCCCCCAGCTCGGCGATCTTTCGCCAGAGCGTCGTTCGAGAAACGCCCAGCCGATCGGCCGCCTTCGCGCGACTCCCACCCTCGGCCTCGAGCGCGTCACGTATCTCTTCCACGCTGAGCTTCTTCTGCGGCCGGCCGCGTTTGCCCTGCATGCTCTTCGGAACGCGGCGACGGAGGGTTACGGGTGCGAACACGCGGAGTTCCTCGATCCGCTGGAGAAACGCCATCGGGAGATCCTCGGGACGTAGCTCACGTCCGCCGGAGATCACGCGCGCCGCCTCGCACACCTCTCGAAGCTCGTCCACGTTTCCCGGCCAATCGTAGGCCTGAAGAAGCTGCGCCGTCTCGGGATGGATGAGCTGGAAGATCCGAAGACCCACGCGCGGCCTCCGAAGCATGCGGCTCAGCACGGGCGCGATGTCCTGCGTGCGGTCTCGTAGCGGAGGAATGGTGAAGACATCGACCTCCGCGTCTTCCGCCAGCCGACGGACGATCGGTGCGCCGGCATTCGCGGTGAAGTAGAAACGTGGCCCTGCGGGCCCCGAGCGGACCAACGCGCCCGCCACGCTCACGGCCTTGTGCTGCGCGTCCAGGGCGGCCACATCGAGACGCCTAACGATGATCGCCCCCACGTCGCGCGGACCGTCCGTCGCGGAGTGCCGCGCCAGCACGTCGGCGATCGCCTGAGGACGGTCCAGCTCCCCGTCCATGAGGATGACGGACCCGGGCACTTCCCGCGACGCGTGCACCACGTCGATGAGCGTTTCCGTCCCGGTTCCTTCCTCGCCCACGACAAGTAGCGGCGCGCGACGCGGAATCACCCAGTCGAGAAACCTGGCCAGCCGGTCGGCGGTTCGGCCCACCTCCGGAACGGCGAGGCGGTCGAAGAGCGTGGTCTGAAGCTGGGCACGATTGGCCGGGAGCGGTTCCGGTTCGGCCTGGGGAGTGTCTTGGGGAGATTCGCCGGACGTCTCTTTGGCAGTCTCTTTCGGCGATGCCGCTTCGGAGGGGACTTCCCGAGGTGTTAACGAGAGGCGAAGAAGGTAGCGGACCCCTTCCCGCTCCACACGACCATCCGCGTCGATGAGCGTTCGTGATCCATCGGGGCGGCGAAGCTCCACCCCTTCCGTCGTTGCCTTACCGGCGGCGATGATCTGATCGATGAAACGGACCCGCACCTTTTGATCGGCGAAGATTCGGGACGCAAAGACGAGAAGCGTCAGCCGCTGTGGATCCCGCCAGAGAGCGTCATCGAACCCCCACTCAACCAATATCCCGGGATCTATCCGCCGTAGCGGCGCGTTCGCCAGAGCCTCCGGGCGCGCGGCGGTCTCGGTCTCGATCCTAATCACTGGTGATTGAGCCGTGGCATCCTCCTCGGAGAACCGAAGCGAACATGGAAACGGAGCGACAGCCAAATCGTGTTAGGCCGACCGCCCCGGGGAAGACGCCGATCGCAGCACGGCGGCAGGGAGGGCGCCGCGCAAGGGCGTTGCCCTGCCCCGCCACCGCCTGGTCAATTATCGGAATACTTCTAAAATGTTTCACAAACAAGTGCAAGGTTTTTCTTACATGATTTTAATAAAACCTTCGAATCCGCGTAATGTCAGTGGATTGGGGATGCTATGTCAACGCCACCAAGCGGTCGAGAATAGCCACCGGCAAACCCGCCAACAACCCGGCAACCACGTCATCCACCACCCCCCGAGGGCCTCCCCAGCGGTGGGCGACCCACGCGACCGGCGCGACGCGGCGGCCTTCGATGAACCGATATAACGCAAAAGCTGCGACGAGAAGGATGATATCGTGGCGCAGCGGTAGGATCGCCCACCACATCCCCACCCACCGATCAATAACGATTGTGTTATGTCCGTCGCCATCGGCGTCGGCGGCGGTAGCGGTGCGCGAGACGACCTCGGCGATAAGTGTCGCAATAACAACGATTAATGCGCGGAGGGCCCAGGGCTCGGGGAGGAACCAGTAGAGCGAGGCGGCGAGCCCGCTCGCGAGCGCGGCGGGGCGGGAGGAGTAGCGGCCGAGCGGCCCGACCGTGGCCACGAACACGGCGACTGTGGTGAGCGGCGGCCGGTGATGAGAATCGTCGTCCCTCATGCCAGGTCGACGCTCTTCTGGCGGAGCACCCGATCGTAGAGGTCGGTGATGTCGTCGACCATCCGCCGGACGTCGAATGGCTCCGCGGATTCTCGGCAGGCGTGACCCATGCGCAACACAAGGTCTGGATCGCGAAGGAGACGGAGTGACGCCTCGGCCATCTCGCGAGACTCACCCGGAGGCACCAAGAATCCGTTCACACCCGGCTTGACGATTTCCGCGTTTCCATCCACCTCGCTCGCGACGACGGGAAGTCCCGCGGCCATGGCCTGCGGAAGCACGCGCGGCAACCCTTCCCATTGCGTCGGAAGCACGAAGATGTCGAAGACGCCCAGAAAGTCGGGGACATCGTGGCGAAGCCCCGCGAGGTGGAACCGGTCCGTCAGGTTCCTCTCGCGTATCCTCTCCTCGGTCTGTCTGCGGAGCAGACCATCTCCCACGATGATGAAGTGAGTATCGGGTGCTTCACGGAGGATTTGCGCGGCGGCATCGACGAACACCAGCGGTTCCTTGGGCGGCGAGAGACGCATCACGGATCCGACGATGCGCACGTCCTCCGGAATGCCGAACTCCGAGCAAACGTCGGCCCGGCTTCTCGTCGGCGTCGCGTAACGTTCCAGATCAATTCCGCTCCGGATCTCCACGTATTGATCCGGGTGTCCGACGCCGTGCCGGAGACCTTTCTCCGTGAGCCGCGACGTCACCGTGATGATCATGTCGCAGAGGCGAGCGCAGAACCGTTCCGTTCCAGCATACATCGCTCGAACGGGTGGCGATTGGAACTCGTTGAAGGCCCAGCCGTGTGAAGTGTGGATGACGACCGGAACGCCGGCCATCCGCGCGGCCACACGCCCGAGGATTCCCGCCTTGGAGCTGTGCGTGTGCACGACGTCGTAGCGACGACGCGCGAAGATAGCTTTGAGCCGCATGAGCGCCACGGGATCGAGGACGGGATTGAGCTCGCGTCGCAGGCTGCTGACGAGCATGGGTTCCACGCCCAGCCTTCGTGCGTCGGGAACGAGCGTGCCCTCCGGACCGAACGTCGGTCCCGTGATGAGATCGACCTCGTGGCGTCCGGTCGCCGTGGTGCCGACGACGGAGAGAAGCGTGTTCTCCTGGGCTCCCCCCACGATGAAGCGGGTGATGACGTGCCCGACCCGGATCATGCGCCCGTCCTTTCCTCAGACGAACCGGCGTCACCCGCGATCATTTGAGCGGAGGCCTCCTTCCCCTGCGACGCGGTCACATTCACGCGTGGACCTCCCTCCGTGACGTCGCGATGCCGCGGTAGAGTGTGGCGTAGGCGTCGACCATCGCGGCCAGCCCGAAGCCGGATTCGATGCGATGCCGGGCGCGCCGCCCGAGCTCCGCGCGCGCGCGCCTGTCGAGCGCCACGATCTCCCCGAGCGCGTCCGCGAGCGCCGCGGCCTCCTCCCGCGGAACGATCCGTCCGGTATCACCGATGAGCTCCCGAGCGGCGCCGACATCGGTCGCCACGCACGGCACGCCGCACGACATGGCCTCGCCGACGATCAGGCCGAATGATTCGCTCCTGGATGGCAGACACCCAACATCCAGCGCCGTCAGAAGTCTAGGCACATCATCCCTCTCACCGAGAAGCGTGCAGCGCTGCGTCATCCCCGCGCTCTTGACCCAGCCGGCGAGCGCACCGTTCTGCCACGTGACATCGCGTCCGCAGAGAAGCAGATGAAGGAGCGGCAGATGGGAGTGCAGACGGGAGATCGCTTGGAAGAAGCCACGATGATCCTTCGCGGGATCGAAGCGGCCGACGACGCCCACGAGCACCGCGTCGTCAGGGATTTCGAGCTCGCGCCGAACCTCGATGCGCGCCGTCGGATCCGGTCGGTAAACGGCCGTATCGATTCCGTTCGGGATGACGATCACCTTGGAAGCCGCGTAGCCGGCCTCCACGTGCCTCTCCCGACAAGTATCCGATACACACACGATTGATCTGGGGAGGAAACTGGAGAAAGCTCCCCCGAGCCCGGCGATGAAGCGGTTCACCCGTCCGATCGACCACGACTTCGGATCGCCGTGGTGGATCCCCCACACGACGGGAATACGACCCGACATCGCCGCCGCGGTCCCTCCCATGAGGTTGGCGTGATACATCCAGGTGTGAACGAGATCGGGTCGGGCGCGGCGAAGATGTCGGACCAACGACGGCACGCCGCCCAGTCCGGGTCGGGCGCGGCTCAGATCAAGTGCGGTCGTATCGATTCCGAGCGCAGCGATCATTTCCCCGACCGGTCCCGGCCCTTTGAGCGCGACGACATCGCAGGAGAACTCGGACCGTGGCAGGCGGGACAGCAGGCGATGGAGCATCATCTCCGCCCCGCCGCGATCGAACGTGTTAGTGATGTGAGTGATCTTCACGTGTGACGCTCTGGCCCACCCGGTTGTGACGCGGCTCGTGTCCATGGAAGACGCACGGACGAGACAATCTGTGCCCACGGGTGCACAAATATCGCATAGATCTCTCTACTTCGATAGACCAAGAAAGGACACCCGGAGTTCGACGGGCGGAACGTCGTCATCGTGTCACGACGCGACCCCATCCATCGTGAGGGAGCTCGGGCTAGCCGTGCGCCACCACCGTCCCCGCCGCGGCTTTCGCGACTACCTTCCGATAGACTTCCTTCGGCCACTTCCGTGTGCGATCGACGGTGAGGATATCGCGCTCGATCGAGATTCCGAAGAGGCGTTCGTTTTCTTCGAGGTGCGGCCGGATGACTTCCCAGTCGGCCTGGTCGAAATCGACGAAGCCCGCGCCGTTTAGCTGGTCGTCGGTCATGCGGCGGTAGGGGTCGTTGACGTAGCCCGCGCCGCCCGACGCGAGGCCGAAGAAGTTCCCGCCGGGGAAGCGGTCGTCGAGACCCAGGAACTCGCCGTGGACGTTCACGCGAAGCCCGTTGATGATAAGGAACCCGCCGCCGATCTCGGCGCCGGCCATGAACGACTCCGCCGCGTAGTCGAGACAGGTGCCGTTGATGATCGCGCGGATGCTGCCGACCGAGTTGATGAGCGGCCGGCCGCCGGTGTTGCCGAGCACGTAGGCCGTCCCGCCCTTCGCCCCGTAGAGAAACGTCTGCCCCACGTCTCCGAAGATCGTGAGCGTGCCGCTACACATGATCTGTCCGACCTGGTCCTGCGCGTTTCCGTGGACGATAATCTCCGCGCCGTCGAGCCCGCTACCGAGATAGTCGCCCGGCGTGCCGTAGCAGTCGATCCGCACACCGTCGGAGCCCGCCCCCAGGCCGCACCCAATGAAACGGTCGCCGCGCAGGCGATAGACCTTGAACGTCCGAAAACCCGCCCGATAGGCCCGAACGACGAGTCGCACCACGGCGCGATCGCCTTCCGGTGGAAATCCGGAGGCGTCGATTACGAGCACCGCGTCGTCACGGTGCGGGGTGAAGTCGGTGTCCCAATCCTCGAAGCGCGCGCGTCGGTATCGTCCGCTCATCTCGGTGCCCACGAGCGGGCAGTGGTCGAATAGCCGATCGATGGCGGCGTCGATCCGCGCGAGAAGCCAGTTACGCTTCTTCTTCGCGATGCGGTAGCGACGGTCGCGCATGCGCGTGAGGCACGTGAGCGCACGGTAGCGATGGTCGTCGTCCTCGACCGCCTCCTGCACCAGCCGGTCGATCACCGACGCCACGTCGTCGTAGCTACCGGTCGCGACCTCGCGCACGAACCAATCGAAGATCTCCTTGCCGGTGCCGCCCTTCCGCTCGTCCATCGCCGACGCGATCATGGGCGGCATCTCCGGCTTCGAGGTCAGCCAGCCGGCGGGCGGATCCGGAACATCACGCGCGCCGGTCACCTCCTTGCCGAACTTATCGGTGCAGCGAAGCTCCCGCGATCCGTTCCCGGACGGCGGGTCGACGGTGAAGATGTAGGCGCCGCCGTCGGTGTGGCTTCCGCCGCGCGACGACCAGTACGTGTCGGCGACGGGACAAATGCTGTTGTCCTCGGCCGCGAGCCCGCCCAGGAACGTATCGATCGCCTGCTTCTCGCTCGCGACGCACGCGATGCGCACGTCGCCTTCGGAGATCGAGAAGACGTGCGGGCGAAGCATCGACGTATCGGTGATCCCGATGAGCTGAACGGCGTCGTCATCCGGAAGTGACCGCGCGATGATGAAAAACCACGGGCCATCGGGTGAACCGTGCACATGTGCGGCGCGAACCGCGCGATAGAGACGCTGCGATCGTTTGGGCAATAGATCGAAGTCGCGCTCCGACGTGGGCGCGATCGCCTCGATCGTGAGCTCCAACGGGTAGCCGAGCGTACGATCGTAGTAGTCGAAGAGCAGCACCGCGACCTCGGTGTCGGTCAAGAAGAGCGGATGGATCTTTCGCGCCGCGAGATACTCGCGCACGGCGTAGTAGTTCGCGAGGTCGCCGTTATGGACGAGCGCTTCGTGAAGTCCCGCGAACGGATGCGCACCGCCCGGATGCCAGACGCGCCCGCGCGTCGGATAGCGCTGGTGACCGATCCAGACGTGCGCCGGGAAGTCGTCGAGCTTGTAGTAACGAAGCACGTCCTCCGCGTAGCTTACGGCCTTCAGCACCATCATGTTCTTGCCGTGCGAGAGAACGAACGCGGCCTTCTCGTCGACGTCCGCGTAGTATTCGCGGTTCAACTGATAAGTGTTTCGGTAGACGAGCTCTTCCTCGGCCTTCTCGTGATCCGAGTAACCATAGTCACGCATGAAGACGTGGAGCGTCTGGTCGTTTCGACGGACGAAGTAGCGCCACACCTCGGGCGGTGTCACCTCGAGCCCGGGCACGTCGCGCACGTCGTCCACCTGCTCCTGGCGGACGATGTCTTCCACGTGGAAGACGTCGTGGACGAACTTACGCTCGACCTCTTCGCGAACCGCCGGGTTCAGGTAGCCGATCTGAAGCGCGTAGAGATCCTTGTGCTCCGGGAAGCAGCCCGCGACCGCTATTCCGCCGCCCTTGCCGTTACCCCGATTGTGCATCTGGGTGCACGGCGAGATGAGATGTCGGCCCGGAAGCGGACGGCTACTCGCGAAACCGAGTACGCCGCAACCGCCCTCGCACTCGCGCTTCATCGTTCTCCTCCGCTCCGCGCCGATCCGACGAAGTCGAGATGACGGAGCACGTCGGTACGACCGCGGAGTTCGCGGATCGACCGCATGCCCAGGCGCGTCAGGATGTGCGCCAGCTCGCGCGCATATGAGTGATAGAGGTTCACGATCCGCTTCGCCCCCCACGCCGGCCCGACGAACGGCGAGAGCACCGGATCGGTCGTCGCGATCCCCCGCGGACAGCCTCGCTGGTACTCGCAGTTGCGACACACGACGCACTCGAGCGCGATGAGCTCCGCAGTCCCGATCACCACGCCGTCCGCGCCCAGCGCGATCGCCTTGGCGATGTCGTGGGCCGATCGGATTCCGCCCGACGCGATAAGCGTGACGTCGTCGCGGATCCCCTCGCGCGAAAGGAAGTCATGCGTCTTGGGGATGGCGTACTCGATCGGCATCGCGATGTTCTTCTTTGCGATCTCCGGTGCCGCACCCGTCCCGCCGTAGCCGCCGTCGAGATGAATGATGTGCGCGCCCGCGTAGTACGAGCCGACCGCGACCATGTCGACGTCGGACGGAGTGGAGACCTTCACACTTACGAGCGCCGCCGGATTGATCGCGAAGATCCAGTCGACGTGCTTCTTGTGGTCCTCCACCGAGTAGACCGAGTGGAACGGGAACGGGCTGAAGAGACTTCGATACGGGACCGACTGCCGCTGCTTGGCGACGATCGGGTTCACCTTCGACGCAAGGAGATGCCCGCCGAGGCCGGGCTTCGCCCCCTGCGCGTATTTGAATTCGACGACCGGCGCGCGTCCGATAGTCTCTTCGGACACGCCGAATAGGCCCGTCGCGACCTGCGTGATGACGTTGTCCGCGTACGGCACGAGTTCGTCGGGGAAGCCGCCCTCGCCCGTGCACGTGAGCGTGCCGAGATGCTTCGCGGCCGTCGCGCGCGATAGCATGGTCTGCACGCCGATCGATCCGTACGACATCCCGCCACCATAGATGGGGAGCGAGATGGTGAGATCGCGTCCGACGCCGCGGCGGTTCAGCGGTATCGATAGATCGACGCCAAGGTCGGGCATCGGTGGAAGCTCGGTTGAGGCGTCGTCTACGGTGTCGCCCGTGTCGGCGCCTCGCGCGCCCTCCGTCACTGAATCAATAGCGTGCCCCGCGGGGCACTCGATCTCGCTGAAGCGCTTGAGCGCCGCCACGGGGCTGGCACCCTGAACGGGAATCGCTTCGTGGCGCCGAGCGTGAACCGGCACCGCCGGCAGTTTGGCGATCGGCTCGAGCGGCACCTCGGGGGCCACGACGCGCATGCGATCGAAGCCGCCCTCGGATCCACCGATGCTTCCGTCCTCTTCGTAGGACGGCGGCTCTCCGGTCTCCGCGCGGCGATAGGTATTGAGAATGAGCTCTGGTGTCCAGCGCTTGTCGCCGAGGGCCGCGATCTGCGGCGACTCGGTTACGGTGAGCGCAGACATGGGACACGTCTCGACGCACCCTTCCGGCGTCTCGGCGCAGCTCGGACCGACGCATCGGTAGCTCTCGGGACGCGCCATCTTGTTCTGCCCCGGTCGACGGAAGTGCACGTTCGTGGGACACACACGCTCGCACATGCCGCACGTGATGCACGCGTCGCCGCGCGTCACGAGGTAGCGGGCGATCGGACGCCAGATGCCGGTGACACCAACCTTGTTCGTGGGGACGCCCATTACGTGGTCCCCCCTTTCGAACGCTCCGCGTCATCGGGCATCGGCTCGTCCAACGCCAGCGACGGCGCGACCTCGGACGAGGCGAAGATGCGCGCGAAGATCTCGTCGTCGAGATCAGTCTTCTTCATGGCGCGTCCCATCTCGCCGCGGAGACGGCTCACCTCGCGTAGACCCATGGCACCCAGGATTTCGAGGAGCTGGTTGTGCCACGACGCCATGAGGTTCACGATGCGGCGCGTTCCCCACGCCGGCTCGATCGTGTCGATGCTGCGCGGGCATTTCGCTTCGCGCTGACAATCGCCGCAGACCGTGCACTCGAGTGCGATGAGCATCGGTATGTCCACCGCGACCGCGTCCGCGCCGAGGACGATCGCCTTCGGCACGCGCTCGGCGAATGTAATGTCGCCCGAAACGATGAGACTCACCTGGTCGCGCAAATTCTCTTCGATGAGACGCCCGTGGATGATCGGGATGACGTCGGCGAGCGTCTCGAAATCCAGCTTGGGGCGCTCCTTCGGCCACGCCTCGTACGACGGTTTGTCCAAGGTATCCGGATAGACCGGCAGGTGAACGTGAATGGCGTCCACGGCCGCTCGGCTCAGCTCTTCCGCCTGGTTCTCCACGCCCTGGACGGCGGGAAGCCGCACGGCGATGATGAGATCGGGATTGATGTCCTTGAGACTCTTCGACAGCGACGCCACGCCGCCCGAGTATCGAAGCTCCACAATGCTCCGCGACTTTGCCAGCTCTACTAACTCGGGCCAGGAGAGACGCGTCGGATCGACAAGCTCCATCACGTGATCACTTCGCGGCGAGACCGCTTCCGGGATGCGTCCGCGATCGATCACGGTGAACGTTCCCAGCTCGCCCGCGGCGCGGACCATCGCTTCGAGGACCGTTCCGTCCGGTGGCGCGAACGGCAGCCGATCGAAGAGGATCGGCAGCTTGATCTCGATCGTCGGCGGGATGTTCGTGAGCGGATCGCCGAACTCGTCGAATTCGAGATCGCACACGTCGGTCGGCTTTCGTCCTAGATCGACGGAGGTCGAGATGTACTCGCGCCCGTGAATGCCGTCGCGCGTGGGACGGACGATCTCCGACATGTCCGTCCAGAGGCCGTCGAAGCCGGGACCCGTAAACGGACCGCCGTAGCCGCATCCCTGCACGGGGATCTCCCCCGCGCGCGCCTGGCGCATGAGACCGGTGATGACCTGACCGTCATAGATGTGATCGCCGAGATCGGCGAACTCGGGATTGAGATCGATGGTGAGCACGCCCTTCGGGCAGCCTTGAATGCACATGAAGCAGTTTCGGCAGAGATCGAAGACCGGATCCGCCATCTTTCGCGGATCGTCGGGATTGCGATAGTGCACATCGTAGAGACAAAGATGCGCGCACTTTCCGCAGTTGATGCAGCCGTCCTCGCGCGTGATCCGCCACTTGCCGGCCGGAGCGTAGTGCGGCTCCGCTGGCTGCGCGTTGATCAGGAATTTGGATCCGTAGCGACGACTAGCCATCTTTCTCCACCAAATCGAGCGCAGGCCCGCGCTGCACCGTCGTGCGGCGCTCGCCCCGGATCGGGTCTGACTCGAAAATCTCGGAATCGATCAGCCTGAGGTAACGCTCGTTCGTTCCCAGGCTGCCGACGAACGCGTTGATCTTCTCGGTCGGCTTTCCGTGAAGCTTTTCGAGAAGCTTCTCGATCTCTTCGTATGCCTCGGTGAGCGGTATTCCCGTCTGGCAGATGTCCGTGCACGCGTTGCAGTAGACGCACTGAAAAACCCAGTCGGATTGCTCTTTGGTGACTTCCCATCCGTGGAGCGCGCGGAGACCCACTTTGAGCTTCTGCCGACCGGTCGTGCCCTCATGCTCGGTGACCTGATACGCCGGGCACACGGCGACGCAGTTTCCGCAGTTTGTGCATTCCGCCGCCCAGCGCTCGATCGGGCTCTTGGCCGGAATTGGTCCCACGCCGGCGGCGCGTGCGATCTGACCGATGAGCCCGCTGATCGCGAGCATCGTGTCGGTGAGCCCCTTGAAGATGGCCGGGCGGAAGAAGATGCCCGGGATGTTCCAGAAGCGCGTGCGCGTGGAGTAGGTCTTTCGTGGGTTCACCATTCCGTTCGGGTCGAACCGCCGCTTTGCCGCGAGACGATCGCGGCCGAGTTCTTTGGGATTGACGCTGCTGAAGAAGGGAACGTTCCAGATCCCGACACCGTAGGGCCGGCCGCCGTGGCGGACGCCTCCGCGGGTGAGCATCTGGACGAGGAGCAGCAGGAACGCGTAGCGAAGCGGGCGGCGACGATCGCATGCGAACGAGACGATCGAGAGAAGGTCGTCGTTGCCTGCGCCGGCCTTGTCGCCCAGCACGGGCGTGGCTTCCAGGAGAAGCGCGATGCCGAAGCGCGACGCGAGACCGCGCGCGCGACGGATGAACTCGAGATAGTTGTCGAGCGGGATCAGATGCTCGCTCGCGAGCATGCTCGGTCCCAGGACCTGGACCCGCATCGGGTGGAAGCGTTCGTTCCAGAGATAGCTCGCGACGTGAAGCGGGGATTCGCTCTTGGCTTTGGGCAGCGCGTCTCGGGCACCGTCAAATGCTTTGAGCGTCTCGGTATCGGCGAAGTGGAGGAGCACGGCCGGCTCCTCGGGGACGATCTTGTGCGCCTTGTGCGCAATGTTCGCCTTTCGCGCCGAGTCGCGGTACGAGTGTGCCTCGTTCACGGCCTTCATGTGGGCCGCGTCCAGATACTTCGCGTGCTCGGGGCGGATGCCCTTCGCAAGCAACCCGCGGATGAAGATGATCGCGTCGTCGTCGCTCTCGAACGTGAGGAGCGTGGGTTCGCTCACAAGCGTTCGCGTGAGGAGCTTGAGCCAGACGCGCGTGATGAATCCGTACTGTCCCTCACTTCCGAACCAGATGTCGAAGTCGTCGCTGCCTTCTTCGAGGCGTGTGACCTCGCCATCGATCGTGACCACCTCGATGGCGTGAACCCATCGGCGAATGTGGCCGCGCCCGGTAGCGGCGAGTCCGTAGCCGCCCGTCGCGATCCAGCCGCCGACGGTTGCCATGCGGTTCGACGGGGTGACGGGTAGCATGAAGCCGCACGCGGAGACGTGCTCGTCGAGCATGCCCCAGCGGGCGCCTGGGTCGACTTCGATGACGGCGGTGGTGACGTCGGTTGCGGTGGTTCCGGCGGCGGCCTTGCCGGTGGCGTGGCCATTGCCGTTTCCATTGCCGTTTCCGCCGCCAGGGGTGATCTCCCCGATCTGATCCATCAGCGAGAGGTCGAAGACGATGCCGCAGGTCGTGGGCACAGCCCCGCCATACGCCCAAGAGCCTATACCCCTAGGGATTACGACGAGCTTGAAGCGGCGGGAGACCTCGCAGACTTTGCGGACTTCGTCGGCGGTTCGCGGCTGGACGACGACGTGAGGGGTCGTGCGGAAGAGCACGCGTTCGAGCCAAACAGGCACCTCGACCATGTCGCGGCTGTACATGCGCCGCGAGGCGTAGTCGGCGAAGACACGCTTCTCATCCAGGAGCGCGGATAGCTCTTCCTTGAGGCGTGCGACGACTTCGGCACGCTCAGGCGTGTCGCGATCCCTCAGCCGGTCGAGAAATGAGCCCGGACGCGGTTCCCGCATCAGTTTCTGAGCCCCCGAAGTGGATAGACAAACGCCCCCGCAACGTCCGGGGGCGCATTAGCACGCAGTATTTCGCTATGAACGTCCGCGGAGTATATCACTCCCTTTTTCTCGGCCGCAAAGTGCTATTCCATGAGAAGAGGGCGCGTGTGGGATCGGGGCGGATGCTATCTGACTGGGGGGTGGGAAACAAGCGGACGCGGATGATGCGGATCAATCGGTGGCGGCGGTTCCGGTCTTGCCGTCGGTCTCGGTTCGCTCTCCGGGGACCACCAAACCGGCCGCGACCCTCTCGAGCCGCTCCGCGTCGAAATCGCTACCGTATAGGTGTCGCAGGAGCGCTTGCCTCAATTGGGATTCGCTGAGTGACTGATCTCGCGAGAGCAGCCCGGCAACCGCGAGTGCTCGACCAGTGGAGAACATCCGGCACGCCATCGCAAGACGTTCGGCCGGAGTGAGTGCTCTCATCATCTCACTAAACCGGGCGTCCGCGTCTCCGGGAGTCTTCTTCATCGACCGGTCGCCTTGTTGAGAAGTTCCGTCACGCCCAAGACGCCCGACCACTTCCGAACATACTCCCAATCCAAATCCGGTACGGAAGCCATGATGGCGCGGACGTCGCGCATTTGCAGCTCCGAGGACGACGCCTTCGCCCAATCGAGCTTCGACAGCACAAGATCCTCGGGCGAGACGACGGAGATGCTGGAACCTTGGACGTCTATTTCGCGTCTTCGCGAGAACTCCAGCTCTCGGTATTCGCCGCTCTTGCGCGCGATGAAATCGGCTTTGATGATCCACTCATCGTGTAGGATGTTGAACATGCCCTCATGTCGCGCCGCTTCCTCGATCATGGCGCGGTCAACGTAGCCGATATCCTCGAAGAGCCGGGCGATGCGCTCCGCGTCGCTGGGCTTGTACTCGATCACGATGTCGATGTCTCGGGTCATTCGCGGCTCGGCGTACATGGCCATCGCGAGCGACCCCGTCAGCATGTACGGGATCTTCGCGCCCGCCAGTCGCGAAGCAATGATCATCAAGAGTTCAAGTTGCTCATTCATCCGCGTGTTCTCAACGTCAAGTTCCCCGTATGCAACCTCACAACCTCGCCTCTCGAGAACCGTGAGGCGTAGTAGTCGCCGGGTGAGCATCCGTGTTCGACTTCCCATCCGCGGCGCTTCGCCGTCATCATAGCCCGCGCCCGGAAGTAGCGGCAAGGCGACCCGGATCGACGCTATCTCGTGGAAAATCACATTGAAGAATCGCTGGGTGGATGAGCGCCCGCGAGCCTCATCAAGTAGGCCGCAAACCCGGGGCCAGGGTAGTCCGGGGCGGCGAACATAGGCGTCTCGTTGATCTTGGCGCTGATGTTGCCGTCAACGGATCGCCGCGGTCCGCCGACACCTCTCAGATGCACCCCGCTCATGAAACCCATTTCGACCATGGAGCCCACTACGCTCCTGTTGTTTGTCTTTGCGACCTCGCACTTCAGGTCGGTCGGTAGCAATGCCCGAATCCGATGAGCCAAACCGACGTCTGCGGATACACGCAGAAGATGCTCACGGAAAAAGCCCGCGGGGTCCGCGAGTTCATTTCGTCGCACATTGGATACGAAAACAGAGTAGAGCGTGATGGCGTGCGTGAAGATGACGCATTTTTTTCGGTTGAACCAAAGGAGATCGCCGAACCACGTGCCCGGGAAGACGTCGGGATCCTCCTCAAGGGCGACTGGCTTCACCTTAAGCTCGCGACAGAACTTCACTGTGGCACGGAGTACGAGCATCATTCAATTCGTCTGAGTTGGTCACGCGATGATCGCGGCGGCGACACAGCGCTATCGTCAAACAGTTTGCTCGCCATCGGCCTGGCGTTCCCGGTGCAGTTTCTCCGATGCAAACGCGGCTCGAGCGTTCGCGTCCAGAGGGCGATTCTCCTCTCGGCACCACGCGATGAGCTCTTCGACGTCGACGTCGATGCGCCTCATGGGTGAGCCCTTGCGCGCAAAGTTGAGAAGGGCATCCTTCGCGAATTCCAGCCACTCGTCATAGGTCTCTTCAAGATCTTCCGCATCGGCGGAATTCTCTCTGAGTAGCGGCCATTGCTCGCGCCGATACCACGCGACGCCTGACACGAGTCCGGACTCTCGTTCATCCATCGTGATCGTCCTTCCTGTCGATCCGCTCCGCGACGCCGGTGAGATCCAGGGCCAAGACGGCGTGAAACCGGAGGCTTCGGAGTGTGACAGCCGCAGCCTGTGGAACCCAAGATCCGCGGTGCGGAATGCTCACGCTGTCAGCGCAAGGCCTTCAGCCGCTCATCCGGATCATCGAAATGAACGACGCTCGGGTCGAAGTCGGACGGATCGTACGATCCTCCGACCCAGGTCAGAAGGTCGGCGTGTTCATCGTGACTCGGATCGGCGATCGCCTTGAGGAATTCTCCGAAGCCCCAGACCCCGCCGCAATCCTCCGGCGGACATTTTCGCGCGCCGTCGATGCAACGCGGATACCGGGTGTCAGGCTCCGCCTCGGAGATCTCCTCTAGCAGCACGGTATGCCGCCACGAATCACCGAAGTCGTATTCGTAGACCAGCCCGTCGCCCGGCTTCTTGAAGTGCTTGGCCAGCTTACGCGTCCAGCCCGCGAAGACGTCGGCTTCACCGTCCGGATCTGGTATGCCGATCTCGATGCGACCCTGCTTCGGATCAACGATCTCGAACGCATGAAGATGTGAGTCCGTCCAGCCCATCGCGTCCTGGATGGCGACATGAAGATCCCAAAACGAGTACCCCGCCGGCACTTGAATCCGCCGCCAGATCGACGGGGACGTTTCCTGAATCTCGATTCTGAACTGAAGCACACGACTCACCGGCCCATCCTTCCCTTCGGCATTGCGCCGCGCCGGGGCGAAACGCGGCTCGTGGTGACTTGTCTCCTTGGTCGGCCTGCTCAGTGCGAGCAATCTGGACGATCAAGGCTCGCTATCGTTCCAGGAACCGTCGTCGTAGGATCTCTGCGTCTCCAGGAGCCGCTCGTAGAGGTTGTCGAGGCTACGTCCCTTCTTCTTGCTGGTCGTATGGTTGGCCTCGGCAGCCACATACCCGATGATGTCTTCCAGGTCATCGAGCGTGTACTCGCCGACGTATCCCTTGCCGGAGGGATGCAGCCTATCCATGTATTCAGGATCGAGGATCAGCTCTTCCATGATCCGCTTGTCGCCTGCCGTGAGCTTCACAGATACCCGCTCGTCCGGACGGATTTGCTTCCGCGACGCCTGTCCTCCGAGGCCCTCGATGATCTTCAATGGTGCCGGTTTCCGGGGAGGGTCGGATGGGCGTCTGTCCCACTGCGTCCCCTGCCACCCTCGGATGTAGCCATTGTCACCGCAAATGGGACAGCACCAAGAGATGACGGCTCCGGCTTCCTCCAAGGCGGCTTCAATATCCGCGCCGCATCGTTTTCTCCCGGGGCTTCGCCGGCAGGGGACATTGGTCCGCTCGACCCCGGCGACGTCTCGACTGGTCATCCAGGCAACGATGGAACCCACATGGAGCACGAGATTGAGCGCCTGTGTGGGCATGTCGGTATGTAGACAACCCTCTTCGAGAAAGTGCCGTATATCCGTTGCCCATGTGTCGCCCATCGTCCAACTCCTTCCTGAGAAGATCTGCCTGGCAAACGACGGCGTCGGTCGTCGGGCCGGCAGCGGTGGCTGTCGCTTAATCGTACGAAAGGCTGGATCGATTTGCACCTGGAGATCTTGTTTCTGTGCTCAGTTTTCACGCTCATCGGACAGCATTCAAGCCTAAGGCCTCGTCTCCAGCTCCTTGACGAGTGCGGCCTCACTCGAATTCCAGCGCTCTTCCGAGGATCCAGCAAGCTCGGATCGCGAAGATGAGAACACAATCACCCTGGATACGCGTCTCCTTCTGCCCAGCGCCGGTCCTGACGCCGATCCTGTCAGCCGGCTCGAACGTCATCATCAAGGGTATCCCTCTCGTCTGACGCAGTATCTTGTCCCCCGTCTTCTCCCTAGGTTTCTCCCTGGTTTCTTGGGTAGTGCCTCCGGAAGTCCCTTCAGCTCTCCTCCCTTAGCGACCAGAAAGCCTGTCTACGATTTCGCTGTCCAGTTGCGTGACATGTCACTCCATTCATCGATGAGACCGCAACCCAACAACACATGCTCGACGGCTCGTCCTCACGGTGCAGGCGGCAGACCCGGTCGCGTTGAGCGGCGCCAGCGGCTTGAAGAAGAGCAGTTCTCAGCTCGATGCGGCTCGCAATCTCCGGCCGCCTGAGAGCGCCTCCAAAGTCACTCCGCGGGCAGTGGCGCGAGCAGCTCACGGTCGATCAGACCCCGGAAGTGACCCGATACGGTCGCCGCGAGCGCCCGGTCACGGACGAGGAGACCCAGCTCGATGTTCCGCTCGAGAGCGGCATCCGTCAGATTGGCGGACGTCACGAAGACCGCTTCGTCATCGGTCACCACCGCCTTGGCGTGGAGCACCCCTGCTGGTCTGTCGGGGTCGAGAGCCCTCGGGTCGTAGAAGACACTTGGGCGCAACGTCCCCGGCCAGTCGCTTTGCCAGAAGTGGTCCGCGAATCGGCGGACAAGCTCTTCGGCGGCCGTCTTGTCGCCCCACTTGCGTTGAATGTTGAGGAGCAGCGTCACGCGAAGCGCGGGCACGGCCTCCATCCGGCGGGCCAGAACATCGAACGCCCTGGGGCCGTCGAAGAACACATATGTGCTCGCCCACACGGACCGCTCCGCCGACCCGAGAAGCTCCTCGTAAACGCGCCGAGTGTCGCGCGCGTGAAGACCTTCGACCTCCGGACCCGACCACACGAGATCCGGCGCCCGGACCCGCGCGGCAACCTTCTCGACGGCGCGCAGCCACGCGGCCGCGCCCCGCCCGGAGATCCCCAGTCGCTCGAGCTCACCCAGCGCCTCGGGCAGGGCCTCGCTTCCCGCCGGCAATCCGAGAACCGCTCGCAATGATGCCTCGGAATAGGGTGCGGCCAAAAGTCCCATGTCCAGGGCGCTGGCAAGCCTCTCCCGGAGATGTGAGGGGAGGTCGAGTAACTCGTCGATCATGGAACGTCCTCGAAGAACGCCGCGTCTCGCAAACCGAGAACCGGCACGACGAGCGCGCGGTCGAGATAGTCGTTCCGCATCTCGCAGCACGTTTCGGGAACGAGAGCGCAACCGTGACAGGCGGCACCGTGCAACCAGCGTCCCTCCATGCTCTCCCCCGGCGTGTGCTGGGCGCAGATCGGATCGTTGGAGCACAGCGCGGCCGCACGGAGTGCCTGCGCCAGATGCTCTTCGAGATGACGCGCCTGCTGGACGAGCCCCCCAAGCGTTCCCTCCGCGTCCGGACTTCCAGTGTAGAGCAGAACGCCGAAGCGCTCGCCCTCACCGTCCGCATAGACCCGCTCGCGGATCGAGCTGGCGGGATAGCCGCAGCGCATTGCGAGCGACTGGATCAAGAGGTGCGAAAGCGTGTGCAGAAGAACGTATGGCCCACCGGGAAACGGCCGGCGACTTTTCCGACTCGCACTCCAGGTGTCATGCCCGGTCGTGAGCCCGTCGAGACGCGCCTGGACCTCGTCACGGCCGAGCCACCGGCTCACAGCTTCTGCCCGGAGCTGCACGAACACGCCCTCGCCACGGTTTTCCACCGCGGGAAACCACTCGGGCTCGAGCGCGATCTCCGCCCGTTCGACGTCGCTCTCATACTCCCCGTTGATGTCCGGCATCTCAGCTTCGAGTCGCGTGAAACCGACCAACGCCAACACCTCCCGCAGGCGGTAGAGCTGGACCACCGCCTCGATCCCGTCGAGGCGCTCCGATCGACGCCAGGCGTGATCGGGAAGCCGGCGGGCGTGGAAGTCGGGTTCGACCGGAACGTCGTCGCCGAATCCCTCGGGTGCCGCGAGAAGCGCGTCCAGCTCGACTTGCTTCACCGGCCGTTCTTCGGCGCTCCCCGCTTTGCGATTGCGAATGGTTTGAAGGATCTCGTCGTCACCGAAAGCCGCCAGCCGCTCCGCGATGTGCGGCTTCTTCTTCAGGACCACCAGCTCCGTTGCGTCGTCGACGATCTGCAGATCGTCCCACAGCTCCGCGACAATCGTATCGACGGCGCTCCCACGGTCCGGGAGCGAAAGAACGGTCACAACCTGCGGGAAGTAGGCGTTCGACGCGGTGCGGATGAGAAGGCGGCTCGGTTGATTGCACTCCTCGTTGGTCTGCCTGCCCAGCCAGGGACGCGCTCCCCGGCAGGTCCCGAGCAAGTTCATCTCGATCTGCGTTGCCTCGTAGAGGCTCCGCTGCTTCCCGCACTCGCATCGCGCCCATAGCTCCGAAAGATCTCCGCTCGTGCCGCGCTCGTCGAGCCAAAGCGGTCGCTTGCACGATCCATCAGGTCCGTGCACGAAACGACGCCAGTCGATGTCGTCTACGTGGCCTTTGGGACAAGCGCGCACGAACCGGGTCGCCACCACCGCTCGACCCTCGAACCGTCCCCGCTCATCGAGCGCCTTGCGATGCACGAGGCGTCGCGAACGCTCCCGGTCCCCAGCCCCACCCTCGTCCTGCACGACGAACCACTCCGGGAAGCGCCAGGCGCCGACTCCCCTCGCCGGCTCGCGCGGATCGTTCGGTTCGGGCGGCGGCGCGTAGAGCCGTGGAGCGGGAACGCTCGTCATGACCGCGAGTTTGCGGGCAAGCCGAGGCTCATCGATCTCTTCGAGGTCGCTCGTCTTCGGCCAGGTGTCGAGCCCACCCATGATGGCCGAATGCCTGGGGAGATCGATCATCGCACCGGGGCCGTAGGTCGTGATGACCTGCCCTTGTCGAATCTGCCCGTGCGCCTTCCGGCTCATCTTCGATCCTCCACCTGCAATCCGCTCAGATCCCGAAGGAACAGACTCACTTCAGGTTCCACATCGCGAAGCGACCGGTTCGTGCGGAACTTGCGGTGGTGCTCGGATTCGAACTCCGTGTCGAGCATCTCGCGCAAGAGCGGTCGCGGTTGTCTCAGCTCGTAACGCTGGTATTGCACGGCGACCCCGGCTGCGCAGTAGTCCTCGAACACCTTGCGCCAGGAATCGAGCAGGTCCACGACGCGGTTCTGCAGGCTCCGCAGCCGCTCCTCGCGCTCGGCTTCGTCCGCGAACGGTTGTCGCCGCACGCGCTCGAGAAACGCATCGAGCAACCGACGCTCGAGCATGGCGCGGACCTCCGAGATTCGCTCGACGCCCCGCGCGGGCGTGAGCGCGGGCTCGACGTGACGCGCGAGCCCCACGAGCGCCCCGGCAAAGCCCCGGTCGAGCGCGCGCGCGGAGAACGGGGTGACACTCCCCACCTCGACGGAGCGGTAGAACGTCTCGTGGTAGTGGCGGAAGCGCTCGTAGTGGGAACGGTCTCGAGGCTTGTGGATGTTCAGCAGTGTGACGACGAGTCCCGGTCGCCGATCGTCGCGACCGACCCGGCTCGTGGCCTGGATGTACTCGGCGTGGGTCTTGGGTTGCCCGAACACCACCATGAGCCCAAGGCGCGGAATGTCGAGACCGACCGAGATCATGTTGGTCGCGATCGCGCAATCCACGCGCTGCCGATCGTGAAACGGAGCCTCCAATCGTCGCCGGGCCTCGGCCACCTTGTCGGTCGGCACGCGCGAGGTCAGCTCGACAACCTCGGAGAACGTCTTTCGATTCTGGAAGAGACCGGGCGACTCGCCGAGCCGCCGGTGCCGGCCATAGCCTTTGAGCGTGTTCTGCACCTCCTCCTCGAGAATGCGCCGAGCGCCTCCCAACTCCCGGAGGCTGTTGAAGTATCCGAGGACGGTCATGTACGGATCAGCGGGGTTCATCTCGATCTTGTGCCCGCCGGCATCGCGGAAGGCGCGTTCGGCGGCCCCCATGAGCGTGAGCCATGTTCTTCGCAGCATGACCTTGGGATTTCGGCCCTGCGCGGCGACGCCGAGGTAGAGGCGGGCCGGAGCGTCGGAGGCCAGCACCGTCCGGGCGAAGAAAGAGTCTCTTCGACTCGGCCCCGGCGGCGGGAACACCTGGGTGAGCGGTCGCGCGAAGAGCGCCTGGATCTGGTCCTGCGCCCGGCGAACCGTCGCCGTGGACGCAACGATCTTGGGGCGCTGCACCCGGCCGTCGATCTCACGCACGCAGAGCGCCTCGATCGCCGCCTCGTAGAGACCAGTCATCGTGCCGAGCGGACCCGAGATGAGGTGAAGCTCGTCCTGGATGATGAGGTCGGGCGGTGCGAGCGGCGTGGGAAGGCGCGTGCCCCGTCCCGGCTCGGCGGCGCCGTAGAAACCGGAGCCGTCGTGGCGATCTGCACCACCGAGAAGCGCGCCACTCGGGCCCACCCACGGAAGGGCCGCGAACTTGTCGACGGTCGCGATGAGAAAGGCCGGGAGCCGGCGGTAGATCGGCTCGTCGACGGCGACGATCGGAAGTGGGCGACCCCGGGTGAAGTCGCACTCGAAGTTCGTGCAGACGATGCGAAGCTCTTTCGGCGCGTCGTCGCTCGGCAGCAGCGCGAACGAGTCCGGCCCGAACCGCGTCCCGCACCAGGGACAGCTCTCGAGCGGGATCGGCGATGGCTTGCCGCGGGGGTCGGCCTTGAACTGCCGCGCCTTCGTGCGGGCCGTGTCCGACCTCCGATCGCCTTTCCGGCCGAGTTCGTTGGGCGTCGCCGCCTTCCCCACCCATAGCCCGATCTCGAAAGGCCATTCCCCATAGCGCGCGGGATCGCCCTCGCGCTCGAGTTCGAGCGCGCAGACGAGCCCGGCCGCGCGCCCGAGCTGATCGAGCGTCAGAAGCCGGAGCGTGTAACGCATGATGACGGTCACGCCGGCCCCGGCGAGTCCGCTTTCGTCCGGATGTCGCAGGCGCCTGAGCACCATGGCGAAGGCCGAGAGCCCCAGGTACGCCTCCGTCTTTCCCCCGCCCGTGGGAAAGAAGAGAAGATCGACCATCTCGCGGTGGGGGTCGCTCGGATCGGCGAGACCGGAGAGATTGAGAAGCACGAAGGCGACCTGGAAGGCGCGCCAGCGCGGAGCTTCGTCGGGGAGCCCTTGCGTCTTTCGGCGCTCTCGCATGGCGCGCGCGATCGCCCGGTTCGCCACGCGAAAGGCGTCGAGCGAGTCCGCGTCGCGGGCGAGCACGGCGATGCCGCCTTCTATGCGTCCCGCCGCGAGAGCGGCGTGACGAAGAAGCTCCTCGGCGGTCTCGCGGCGAGTGCCCTCGAGCGTGGCGATCTCGTCCCGGCGCGCGTCGATCCAGGATCGATAGTGCACCGCGAGCGGCCGGAGCATCTCGGAGGCCGCCTCCCCATCCACGAGCGCCCCGAGCGCGTCCATGGAAAGCTCGACGTCCGGGACTTCCACCGTCGCCGTCTTCTCCACCTCTGCCCCGGGGATCCAGGCGGTGCGGAGGACACGGCAGGCGCCGACGGTGATCTCCCACGCCGCCGAGACGCCGTGGCCGGTCGCGTAGGCCGGCGTATCGGCATAGTGAAGGTCGGCCACCCGCTCGTCCCATTCCGCCGCGAAGGCGCCGCGAAGATCCGGCCTTGGAACGAAAGGGCGTTCGCTTCGGAGTTCGATCTCGGTCTGGAAGGCAGTGGCGAGGTCGGGGCTCTCCGTGTCGGGCGGTCGGTGGTTCACGAGAAAGACCGAGACCGACCGCGTGCCCGAAGGTATCCGCCCCTCTAGCGCGGCAGCAGAGAGGGCTCGCTCGACGACATGAAGCTGAAGGCCGCCCGAGCCGGGAAGGTCGTGCGCCACCGTGTCTGCCGCTCCCGTGAGCGAGAGCGCGATGGTCTCTTCACGCGGCGTGCGCCGCCACGTCGGGAAGGACGTCCCGTTCTCCCCCGCTGCCTCTTCCAAGGCGTAGTCCCCCCACCGGACCGTGGCATCGAGCGTCGTGGTCTCGCCGGGCACGAGAAAGGAAAGGCCCATCGACGAAGGGAAGTACCCTTTCTTCGCGGCCTTTCGATCCTCGCTCGATTCCTCGGAGAGACCGGCGGACTCGGGGACCAGCTCGAAGTCGTCGTCCTCGTCGAGGTCGGCGCTCTTCTCGGGTGGGGTGCCGGACGGGATCAAAAAGCCGGTGAGGTACCAGTTGGACGGCCGCTCCCAGACCGGGAGCTGCTCCTCCGCAAAGGTGTGGCCCGCCCCCGGGCCGACCAGGTCGAGGCGCAGCGCGTCGACGAGGCGCGCGCGGACCACTTGCGGGTCGGCGGGGACGACGCCGTCGGCTTTTCTCTCTGCGTTCATTACGACTCCCAAAGAGCGCGGATCGGAATCGCGTGGAGACGATCACCAAAGCCGGCGCTGGCCTCGCCGTCGTAGAGCACGGCGCCGGCCGCGAACCGATCGCGGGCGGCTTCCTTGAGCTTCCGCAAACCACGGAAATCCGCCGCCGTGACCGTAGCGGCCGCCTTCACCTCGATGGCCGCAAGCTCACGGCCGGCGCGTTCCATTACGATGTCCACTTCGACCCGGTCCCTGTCTCGAAAGTGATGAAAGCGAACCTCTTCCTGGCGCCAGCTCGCCTGCCGGCGGAGTTCCTGGTAGACGAAGGTCTCCAGCAGCTGCCCCATCGTCTCCCGGTCCTTCACGAGCGCGCGCGCATCGAGACCAAGTAGAACGCATGCGGGTCCCGTGTCGCAGAGGTGCAGCTTCGGCGTCTTGACGAGACGCCGGATCCGATTCGAGAACCAGGGAGACAACTCCTCCAGCAAGAAGACCCGCGTGAGCAGAGTGACATAGTCCCTGATCGTCTGGCGACTGAGCTGAAACGGTCCCGCGAGATCGCTCACGTTGAGGAGCCGCGCGGTTTGACCGGCGGCGAGCGCCAGGAGCCGGGGGAGCGCGTCGAGCGACCGAATGCGCGTGAAGTCGCGGACATCGCGCTGGACAAGGGCCTCGATGTAGTCGCGGTACCAGGCGGCTCGGCGAGGGGATGCTTCGCGCGCGAGTGCCGCCGGGAACCCGCCGGCGGCCACCCGTTCCGCGAGATCGCTGCCCAGGCGCTCGTATGGCCGTATCTTGATCTCGCCCGCGAAGAACGAGTCCAGAAACTTCGACTCGCGGTGGGCGATTTCACATTGCGCCAGCGGGTGGAGCCGCAGGATCTCCATCCGGCCGGCCAGCGACTCGGCGAGCTTCGGCACGAGGAGCACGTTGGACGAGCCGGTGAGGAGGAAGCGTCCCGGTCTTCTGTCGCGGTCCACGGCTCTCTTGAGCGCGGGGAAGATCTCGGGTGCGCGCTGAACCTCGTCGAGGATCGCGCGGTCGGGCAGGTCCGCCACGAAGCCGACCGGGTCCTCGGTCGCGGCGCTCAGGATCACCTCGTCATCGAAGGTGAAATAGGTGTACCCGCGCGGATCGCCGGCCATGCGGGAGAGCGTGGTCTTTCCGCACTGGCGCGGCCCGTGGATGAGGACCACGGGAGTGTCCGCGAGGGCGTCGGCGAGGCGCGCCTCGGCGTGACGAGGATAGAGCGGGTCCGCCTTCATTGCGGCTGATCGTAAGTTAAGGGTGCGGCTGATTGCAAGTTTCATGATCGGCTATCTGTAAGTTAACCCATCGGCCGTTTGCCACCTTTCGTGAGCCATGGAGCGCAACTTGTCGCATAAATCACTGAAATATAATCGATTACATGTAGCTATCGTCCCTTCCATGCCCCATCGCGGTGTCCGACTTGACGCCACCGAGGTGCCGGCAGGTGCGCCACCGTCGCACGAGGGCAAGGCGGGTCGACTGCCATGACGGCCGAACGTAGGCTTCTCTTCGGCTGATTGCTAGTTTAAGGCTCGGCTATCCGTAAGTTCAGCGAGCGGCGGGATAAGGCCCTTGCGCCAGAACCATTTCCGGTGCAACAGGTTACGAAACCGCTGCCGTTCTGACAACTGGCGAGAGTGAGGCTCATGGGTGGGATTTGCGCGAGTAAAAGCCGGGGTAGTGAAAACCGGCGAGATGCACTCAATACGTCGCCAGGGAGTGGATAGAGATACCGGCGAATCTCGAAATCCGCTGGTGCTTCTATCCATGGGTCGAGGAAGTTTCCAGGACGCTACACTTGTTCGGAGAATCTCCGAGGGCACGGTCAACCATGAAATCTGTCGCAAGAGAAGTCAGTTTTCATGGCATTTCTCACCGGCAGGATCTCAAGTCGAGCGCCCGCTGACAAGCTTCGTAGCACATAATCCACCGTTCTAAAACATGTTAAGGCATCTGCTCCGATGCGGGGTGGCGCCTTGCGGAAGGAGCGTGGCCGTCATGAGAAGAGGTCGTTCGCTTTCGGGTCTTTGGCCTTGCTTGATGCCCGCCGCTTACGGCC
>CAZAMP010000008.1:0-104606 GCA_964486455.1 uncultured bacterium
TCGCCGTACTGGGACAACATCCGGTTGGGTCTGTTGACGCCGGTGAACGCGCCTCCGCTTTCGGGAGACGCGTGGTTCCAGGATGCGTATCCGACGGGCCAGACGCTTCGACCGGACGCCACGGCGAACGTGAACTGCTTCTTTGACCGTCGATACTCCGACAACGATGAGACGAACGCGGACATGGGTGACTCGGCCACGGTCGACTGCGGTACCTACGCCAACTCCGAGGTCTACCTCAACTTCCGCGTGCGCCCCGGGCCGTGCATGGATCCCAATGACCTGTACTGGACGAGATTCCACTGTGACGACCAACCGGGCGGGGCTCAGCTGCACTGCCCCGTCGATTGTCGTCTGGAGTGGGCGGCGGCGCGCTGTGACTCGGCCGAGCGTGAGGGTGGCAACGCCCCGCAACCTGGCCGGTTCATGACGTTCTTCCACGAAGACAGCCGCTACTTCAGCTCCCCGGAGGGCTCTGGAAGCGGGCCCGACTGGAGACTCAACCGGGACAACGAGATTCTTCCGGACGGGCTCTTCATGCCGGGGACAAAGATCGAGTACTTCTTCACCTCTCACTTCACGGGCAATCCGTGGGATTCGTTGAACGTCGATACCTGGCCCGATACTTCCGATCAGTTCTACCTCGAGTACGAGGTCCTGCCCGGCTACATCCGGGAATCTCAGGACCCGTGTGAGGTTGTCGCGCCGTGCCTTCTCTACGTTGACGCGTTCAATGCGGGCGCACAGGAGCCGATCGAGCGATGGGGGCTGGCCCCGGTGCTCGGCACGTTGATCGATGACGCGGGGCAGGCCCACAGCAATTGGGATCGCTATGACTACATGGCTGCGACGTCGGGCATTCCTGCGCCGCTGGCGCGCGAGCGCTTCGGAAACAACGGGATGACGAAGTATCAGTCGATGATCTATCAGACGGTGTTCTACAACACCGGCTCATTCCACATGGAAGGGCTTCGCAACGGTGACGCGGATCTCCTGATCCACTTCCTGATCACGGACGACTTCGATCGTTGGACTTTCCTGAAGGGGCTGTGGCTGAGCGGAAACGGCATCGTCGAGATCCTGGACAACCCGGTTCGCCCGAGGTCGCAGGCGCTCCTGTCGCTCTACGCCTGCGCGCAGCTCGACTGCGTCTGCCTCAACGAGGCGGACTGCCCGAGCGGGTCGGTGGAAGACACCTCGATATGCGTGCGCGTGAACGCGACCGTCGACGCGGACTTCGGTACCGAAGAGCCTGAGCCGTACGCAGCGATCCGTGGGCTCGGCTGTCCGTCGATGCTCTGCGCCAATGTCATCGAACCGACGAACGAGTGCGGCGTACCGAACCTGTCCTACGAGGATCAGGACGCTGGTGGCGATGTTGCCGAATACGCATCTGTGTCGAATGACCAGAGCTTCGGCGCGGGCAACCCGGCGAACTATCGCGTTGTGACCGACGCGTTCAGCCTTCACTACATGCGCTGGGTCGAGGATCCCTGGACCATCGCGCAGTGCGGAACGACCGCAACCGCGATCACGCGCCGTTGTGAAGATGTTCTCGGGTGGCTGGGTGCGGTGGGTAGTCAAGGCTGTCCGCCCGATGACATCCTGTCCACGGGTATCGGGGAACAGTCCGGTGTGCCGATCGCTCGGACCATGCTGTTTCAGAACGCGCCGAACCCGTTCAACCCGCAGACGACGGTGCGGTACGACCTGGCTGAGAAGACGCACGTGAAGCTGCAGGTCTTCGACGTCAGCGGCCGTCTCGTGCGCACCCTGATTGACAAGAGCCAGGCACCCGATACCTACCGGGTGATCTGGGACGGCAAGACCGACGCCGGCAAACCGGTCGCCAGCGGTGTGTTCTGGGTGCGGCTCTCGACGCGCGACGGATTTGACGCCTCGACCAAGGTGGTGCTGGTCAGGTGAGTGCTCCGACCATAGCTCACCGGGGGATGACCGGGGCACCAGCCCCCCTGTCCGTCCTCGGTCACGAGCCGGTGTCGTTCCCGCAACGTCAATCTCCACGCGGGTTTCAGGACCTGGCGGCGGCCGCCGAGTGGCTCCACGGGTGGCCATGCCGCGCTTGACGCTCGAATCGCCCGATGCTACGGTCATGTTAGTCGGGGTGTTGATGATGGGCGGGCCTATCCTCCATTTCTGAGGTATCCAGAACATGACAAGGTTCAACAGGATCGGGGTATTGATCCTCGCAGGGGTTGTGGTGTTTCTGTGGGCAGGTTGTCGCGAAGAGAATCCGTTAGGGGATGAAGGCAACCTGGCACCCGAAACCTACCTGGTTCAGTCACCACGGAGCGGACAGACTGGCTTCTACATCAACCACCTCTTCTGGGAGGGCTACGATCCTGATGGTCGCGTCGAGTTCTTCGAGGTCGCGATCACGGACTCGTTCGGGCTCCTGGACGATGTTACGTGGCATCGGACGACGCGGACCGACAGCCTGGTGCGCTTTCAGGCGGGAGGGGAATCGGGCCTGAGCCAGGTCTTGGGCAGCCGTTTCTACGTTCGGGCTGTGGATAATCACGGCCGAAGCGACCCCCGACCGGCGTGGATCTTTTTCGGCGCCAAGGATGGCGCGGCGCCGGAGGTCGAGTTCACCATGGCGCGCGGGTACAACCCGAGCTGGCCGGACGAGGGCGATCCGGCCGTCATCGACATCGGTTCCCCGGGCACTAGCCTCTTCCCGCCGGACACCCTGCCCGCGGACGCGACGGTTGAATTCCGTTGGCGAGGCGTGGATCGGGATTCGATTTTCGGGCAGCAGGTCGGCTTCGTGACGTCGTTCGAATACAAGCTCGACACGGTCAACAATACCTATCTGGGTGGGTCGATATCCGACACCTCGGCCATGTACGAGCACCTTCCGCCCGGTCCCCACAACTTTCTCGTGCGCGCGGTCGACGAGGCCGGCCTGAGCTCAGATGCCGGTCCCGACGCCTTCGAGCTTGGCCGGAGGTACTTCCAGGTCAACTACGATCCGTGGGTGAAGCTCGGACGGGCGTGGGACTCGTGCAAGGGTGACTCGGTCATCGCGTTTGAGATTTCCGAGAGCGATGCGTCTCAGGGTGATCCTTGCATCGGCAGCATTCTCCAGCCGTGGGACTGGCATGACATTCTGGGAGACAACGGCGTCCTGCCGGTGAACCCGTGTCTGCCGATGGGCAAGCTGACGTCCGGCGATACACTCGAGGTCGGTGAGCTAGCGAGCCTGGGCTGGTGGATAAAACTCGATGGTCGCTATGCCGATCCGGACGGAGATGTCGCCGAGGTTGAGATCAATCGCATGATCTGCTCGGGTGACAATTGCGCGGCGGTGCCGTGGGAGTGTGCGTCGCGCGATACGGTTGACGATAACACGATCTATGTCGGGCCCTTGACCTCTGGTGACTACCGCATCGTGATCGCCGCCGTAGACACCCTCGACCAGCGGGGTGTGGCCGGTGCCGATACGATTGATATCCAGGTGGACCGGGCGCCTTGGCTCGTTCACAAGACTGAAGGAATTCCCGTAGCGGGATGTGATTGCTTCCTGGGTGAGCCCGGTGACGTCTTCTCACTGTGCGATGGGGACACTCTCTACGAGGTCGCGACGACACAGCTCGGCTCGGATACGCCGTGCGCCATCGAGACCGTCTATGCGGATAGCACGTCGGTGAGGTCCCCGGTAACTGTCAATACCCGGCGGTCGTTCCCGCTGCCCGGCGAGGAAGTTGAGCTAGAGTTCTTTGCGGACGATGAATTCCCTGAGGGCGCCGCGTCGATGTGTTGCCTCTTGTGGGGCTACGATCCGGACGGCCACCGAAACCTCGGCTATGTGAGGTGGAACGTGGACCGAGCGGTTGAGCCCATCGCGGGGTGGGAGGTCATCACGACGAGTCGGCAGGTTATCCCTGAAGGCACTCTGACGCCCATCTGCTTCGAGATCGGTGTTGTTGGAGAGGGGGAACACACACTTTACGTCGAGATACGTGATTGGCTTTCGATTGACTACGGTCGGCGCGTCGCCGAGCGCACGGTCAAGTACGAGATTCCTTTCACAGCGGTTGATCTGGCCAAGAAGCGGTACAAGCTGCCTGGGAGGGACGAGTCATGAGCCGTTGGCTTAAAAGCATACCCCTCATCTGCAGCCTGCTGATTCTCTCGTCATGTGCTTGGGAAGGTCTGAACGAGCAGGACCGTGAGAATCTGAAGCCGAGGGTACATATCACGGGAGGGGCAGCAGAGGGGACCGAGGCCGACTATCGAGTCGAGTTCTACTGGTTCGGGTCCGATCCCGATGGGTTCGTCGATCACTTCCTCTATGCAATCGACGACACGTGTCTCTGCCGGTACAAAGACGCCGATTCGACGAACTGGATCTATTCATCGGATGCGGGCGAATGCGGACGCGCCGATTCGCTCGCGGCGCTCGGGGATTCGATCGAAGCCGAGCTGTTCTACACGAACGTCGACTCCATCTGGCGTCGGATCGACGCGTTTTCGGGGAGCTTCAATTTCCAGGCGTCCGAACCGATCGGGGGCGTCGATCCACCCCGCAACCACGACCTGCACGTCTTCTACATCAAAGCCGTGGATGATCGTGGGGCGTTCTCCACTCCGGACTTCCGTCACTTCGACGCGGTGACCATCGCTCCGACGGCGTACATCCTCGAACCGGAAGGCGCGGGGGCCGAGGAGATCGCCACAGTCAGTACGGACTTCACGGTTCGCTGGCAGGGCCGAGACGAAGACAGCTCCGAGGCCGACAAGCGACCGATCGGCTATCAGCTGAGGATGGTCGAGGTCGATGACCAGACATTCAATCTGACGGGCATTGATTTTCTCAATGCGGTGAAGGCGTTGCTGGAGCCGTCGGGATTCAACATCGAACCCAACCTCTTGATCCCGGATTCGGTCTACGTGTCGCACCCCGACTCGGCGACGGATGAGAAGTACTTCGCGAACGAATGGTATCCCAAGATCGATTCGCCGTATGAGTTCGATGAGCTGCGCTTCAAAGACCTGGAGAGGGCCAACTATGCGTTCGCCGTGCGGGCCATCGACGAAGCGGGTGCCGTGATGCCGTTGGATGCATTCAATACGGCGGGTGAGGGGGAAGGATCGCGCGGCAACATCGTGAAGCTCGATGTCAATCCCGCGCTCTCGGTTCATCCCTACCTGACCGTTCGAGAGCGGTCGCTCCTCGGCGGCAACTACTTCAACTCGGACGGCGAGAGATGGACAACCGAGGTTCCGATCAACGTCCCACTCTTCTTCGAGTGGGAGGGTGACGCGTCGTGGTACGGCGGCCGCATCGGCGGCTACAACTATGCGCTCGACATCCCGGATCCAGGTTGCGAGGTCTGTCAGGAGCCCGATGGGATCGGCGGATGGGCAGGCTGGGGGAACTGGGAGGAAATCCCGTTCCCGATCGAGTTCACCGAAGAGGATGCGGGCGAACAACACATTCTGTACATCCGTGTCCGTGATGAGAGCTTCCGACCAGACCATGAGCTCCTGGCCGTCATCGTCATGGATGTCGTGTCGTTCCCGCTCGATCGGACCGCTCTCTGGATCGATGACTTCAAGGTGTCCGGGTTCGACGATTGCGATCATGACGCGGTCATCTCACCGATCGTCAATTACGCGATCAGTCCCTATCTCCCGTTCGGACAGGATGAGATCGAGGTCTGGAACTCTCGCACGCAGATCGGCGAGTGCGCCGAGGGAGACAACGCCAGAGAGCTTCGACTGTCACAGATGGGACGATACAAGCTGCTCTTCTGGAACAGGGCGGACCGCAACACGACGCTGGGGCGGGTCACGAAGCACCCCGATCCCTTCGCGACAAGGGACACAGAGAAGTACCTGTCGATCTACGTTCAGTCCGGTGGAAGCGTCATTGTTTGGGGAAAGAACACGGTCGCCGGAATGCTCGGGGACTTCTTCCCGCCCAATCGCTACATCCCTGAATACCCTCAGTTTCCGGAGAACAACTTCGGACCCGGGACGTTTCTCTGGGACATCCTCAAGCTCCGCACCGTCCTCGACAGGGCCGGCCGAGGTGATGGGCCTGGGTCAGGACAGATGCACGTGAGATGCAGCGGGATGATCGGCATGAAGGCGAGTTCGAAAGCACTGAGTGAGGGCTTCCCCTCGGGTGTCGTCGATCCAACGGGGTTCTCGGATCAGATCGGTTTCTGGTCGGATAGCTACGACGGACGGATGAACTCGGGTGGGTGGCCGGGCGCAAACGGAATGATCGGTACGCCACCGCTCGCCGTCGCGGGTATGGATACGCTCTACAACTTCGTCTCGAACTCGTTTTCCTGGAAAGATGATGATCTTTCGGCCGCGTGCGGTAGCTCGTACCTGTCGCCGCTGCACGGCAACCCGTGCGCCGTTCGGTACAACGACCCCGATCCGCTGTCGGCTCAGGGTCGGGTCGTGTGGATCGGTGCACCGCTGTTCATCTTCAATGGGAACCATGCGGAGGACCTCAAGCGGTTGATGCGGCTATGCACCGACTGGGTGTTCGGCGAGGGGCTGTAGCCGGGTCGGGAGCAAGCCGGATGAGCAGGATCTGCTCCCCAACAAACAAGAGGGTTGGCTGGATATCGGCCGGCTGCCGGAAGGTGCCGGCCGTTTTCGTACTCCGTGAACCCGTGCAGGGATTGTCTTGCCGGCTGAACGCACATATAATGTCCCGCCTATGTCTGGGAGGATGAGGATGAAGCACTTGACGTGGAAACGGCGTGGCGGATCTGGCGGTTTCTTCAGTTTCCCCGTAGGCGTGTTGGCCGGTGCAGTTCTTGCGACATCCGCAACGTGGGCCGGAGCGGATGTCACCGTGCCATACGACGGTGAGAATTGGATCGTCGGCGAATCTCGGGAGATCCGATGGGACGCGATCGGCGGATGCGATCTCGTGGATCTCGATCTCTTTCAGGGTGATGAATCCGTCTGCTCCATCGCAACGAACGTCGCCAATTCGGGACGTTATCAGTGGGTCGTTTCGGATTGCGGCCGGGGGCCGGGGTGCAACTTCCGTGTCGTCGTGACGTGTGACGGTGAAACCGTCAGCAGCGAACGATTCGGAATCGACGGTCTGCTCATCGATGTTGTCGAAGCCGATGATCGCAGCGTCGAAATCTCATGGAGTCGCGTGGCGGGCGATACGCTCGGCGCCAATACCGCGACCACATCGGCATATGGGGACCGCGTCTTTGGCGGATACAACGTCTGGCGCAAGACGTGGAACAACCTGGATCCTCCCTCCAAGCGTGAGAGCTTCACTCGTGCACGAACGGTCGACGCTCGTATCGTGGATACGGACACTCTCGAGACGGCATGGACCTTCTTCAGGCCTCAGGAAGACTTCGGGTTCGATCGCATCGTCGCGCAGACGTTTCGCACACCGAACGAACCCGTTTTCGAGATCTGCACCGCGCGGGTCTTCGTAGGTGACGTCATTTCGTCGTGGGAGTCGGAGCTGGCGCTCACTCGTTTGGTCGACGGTGTTCCGGACATTGAAAACGCCCTGGGAATGGCGGATGCCTCCTACGGATCCGGCCAGCGTTGGCTGAGGTTCGAGTTCACGCCGCCGGTCTCACTGGGCGCCGACAGCACATATGCGCTCGTTCTCTGCGGTAGACCACAGGCCGTCGAGAGGTACCGGGCCGGCTGGGCGCGCACGAACTACGATGCGTTTGAAGACGGCATTCCGATGAACGCTGTGCTTTCCGACGAGGGAAGCTGGCGGGGAACCATTGGTGGCGGATTCAACGGACCCGTCAACGCGATCCTGGCGCTTGGATCAAACGTTTTGGCCGGCGGCGCGTTCACCCAAGCGGGCGACGAACCCGTTTCCAACATGGCGTTCTGGAACGGAGAAAGTTGGTCGGAGCTCGATGACGGAATGGACGCACCGGTTCACGTCCTCGCTTCTCTCGGTGGGGGGACGCTTGTCGCGGGGGGTGAGTTCCAAACGGCTGGTGGAGATCCGGCCAGCAACATCGCCGAGTATAGCGATGGGGAGTGGATTTCGCTGGGAGACGGTCTGGACGATCATGTATTCGCCTTGGCCGTGCAGGGTGAGTACCTCTTTGCGGGAGGACGTTTCACCCAGGCGGGGGATTCCCTGACAAACCGGATCGCCATGTGGAACGGTTCGACCTGGAACGCCCTCGGCGAAGGCGTGAATGATGATGTCCTGGCGCTGGCCGTGCTCGATGGGGATCTCATCGTCGGCGGCCGCTTCACGGAGGCGGATGGAGAGCCGATCGATCACATCGCGCAGTGGACCGGCATCGAATGGAACGCTATGGACATCGGCGTCGATGGCGACGTCAATGTCATTGAGACGTTTGAGGGCGATCTCATTGTGGCGGGGGAATTCACCGAAGCCGCTGGCCTGCCCGCAAACAGAATCGCGCGCTGGACCGGTGCTACTTGGGAGTCGCTCGGTGACGGGCTGAACGGTGAAGTCCACGGGATGCTTCCCTATGGAGACGGTCTCTACGTGGTCGGGGCCTTCACGGAGGCGGGGGGGCAGCCCGCGTCAGGAATCGCGCGGTGGGACGGCTACTTCTGGTCACCCTTGGACAGCGGTGTCGACGGGGAAGCCCTGGCCGTCGCCATTGTCGATCCCCGTTCATGTCGAGAGCTCGACCGCGGAAGTCTGGTCGTTGGTGGAGAATTCGCGAACGCCGGGAGCCATGCGACCCCCAACCTGGCTGTGTGGGATGATCGTGTCTGGCTATGGAGCGATCTCGGTATCGGGGACTTCGCGTTCACGCTCGGTCGTTCGGCCGCGCCGGACACGTCGTGTTATAGCTGGATCGGCCAGCGCCGAGCGGGTGACTCCGTCCGGCACTTCAATGATCCTGACTCCATTCGCGCCTACGGCTTTGATGCTTTCGGCAACAGGATCAGGATGGAAAGGCCAGGTCCGCACAACGGCTTCCGCCTCAACTATGCCGTGACGGCGTTCGATCGATGGCGTTCCTATTCCGGAACCACCGAGTTGCCTTCGGCATGCGAGGATACGATCTTCGCCGATGACGATTTGGCCACCGGCATTCAGCCTTCGCTCGCCGCTCAGTGGCCGGAGGACCTGAACCCGCAATCGACTCTCTCGACGACGGCCCCGCTATTGTCCCGGGTCTACCCCGTTCCAAATCCCTACGTTCGTAGAGCGGATGATCCCAGTTGGCCGGCATGGGAGCTTCCGGGACAGCACAAGGTGCAGTTCATGAATCTGCCGACGGGCGCCGTCGTGAAGATCTACACGTTGGCCGGCGATTTGGTGAGAACCCTTCGACATACCTCGCGAGAACACGGCTCGTTGAACTGGGATCTCCGCAACGAAGGGGGAGAGCTGGTCACGAGCGGTATCTACATGTGGTTCGCCGAATCGGAAAACGGTGAGAAGAAGTACGGACAGCTTGTCCTTGTCTTCTAGATAACCTGATGCCGGGGGGCACCTGCGTTCCCCGACGTTCTTCGTTGCCCGTCCACTAACAGTGGTCGTGGATTCCCGTAAAGTGTTGGGAGGAAGGGAGAATGGGGAAGAAGTGTGTATATCAGTTCGGGGGCGGCGGCGCCGAAGGCGATGCCACCATGCGAAACGTGCTCGGTGGCAAGGGAGCGGGCCTCGCTGAGATGAGTCGGTTGGGCATTCCTGTTCCGCCCGGTTTCACTATCACTACCGAAGTCTGCAACATCTACCAGGACACGAACGGAAAGTACCCCGACGGACTGGAACAAGAAGTCCACGCGGCCGTCGGCGCCGTCGAGTCGATCATGGGGCGCCGCTTCGGCGATCCCGAAAACCCGCTTCTGCTTTCCGTGCGATCCGGTGCGCGGGATTCCATGCCGGGAATGATGGACACGGTGCTGAACCTCGGCCTGTGTGAGAAGACGATCCCCGGATTGACCGCCGCAAGCGGGAACGAACGCTTTGCGTACGATGCATACCGGCGGCTTCATCAGATGTACGCGAACGTCGTCATGAAGATGGACGGCGCGATTCTCGAGGGACTCCTCGAGGAGGCGAAGGATGCGAAAGGCGTCAAGCTCGATACCGAACTCGACGCCGCCGATCTCAAGGCCCTCATCGTTCGCTACAAAGAAGCGATTCGTGAAGCCACCGGAAGGGACTTCCCGGAAGACCCGAACGATCAGCTCTGGGGCGGGATCGGAGCCGTCTTCGAGTCCTGGAACGTTCCTCGCGCGGTGGCATACCGCCGCATCAACAAGATCCCCGAAGGGTGGGGAACGGCCGTAAACGTCCAGGCGATGGTCTTCGGCAATCTGGGCGACGACTGCGCAACGGGCGTGGCGTTCACCCGAGATCCCGCGACGGGCGATCCCAACTTCTACGGCGAATATCTCTGCAACGCGCAGGGAGAGGATGTCGTGGCCGGTATCCGCACGCCGGAGCCGATCAACCACCAGAGCATGAGCCCCGGCAAGGGCGGAACGACCCTCGAGGACGCCATGCCGGAGATCTACAAACAGCTCGATGGCATTCGTCTCCAGCTCGAGGCTCACTACCGGGACATGCAGGACATCGAGTTCACGGTGGAGAGCGGGAAGCTCTGGATGCTGCAGACCCGTTCCGGCAAGCGGACGGGCATGGCCGCCATCCGGACCGCCACCGACATGGTCGAGGAGGGCATGATCGATGAGAAGGAGGCGATCAGGCGCGTCCATCCCGAGCAGATCTCGCAGCTCCTGAGCCCGATCTTCGACCAGAAGGAGAAGGCGAGCGCGATTGCGGAAGGTCGGCGGGTCGCGACCGGGCTGAATGCCGGCCCCGGGGCGGCGACCGGAAAGATCGTCTTCTCGGCGGACACGGCGGTCGAGTGGGCGAAGCGTGGCGAAAAGGTCATTCTGGTGCGCGTCGAGACGAGCCCCGAGGACATCCATGGGATGCACGTCGCGCAGGGCATACTCACGGCGCGCGGCGGGATGACGTCCCACGCGGCCGTCGTGGCGCGAGGCATGGGGAAGCCGTGCATCGTCGGCTGCGGCGATCTGGACGTTGACTACGATGCCGAAACCGTGACCTCAGGTGGGCAGACGCTCCGACAGGGTGACTCCATTTCGATCGACGGCACCTCGGGCGAGGTGCTCGCGGGGCAGTTGGTCACGCGTCCGTCGGAAGTGCTTCAGGTGCTGATCGAGAAGTCACTCGATCCCGAAGATGCGCCTCTTTACAAGCGGTTCGCCAAGTTGATGGAATGGGCGGACGCTCATCGGCGGCTCAAAGTCCGGACGAACGCGGACACACCCAACGACTCGGTGAACGCGGTCGCCTTCGGGGCGCAAGGGATCGGCCTTTGCAGGACCGAGCACATGTTCTTCGAGGGAACGCGCATCGACGCCGTGCGCGAAATGATCCTCGCACAGAACGAGGCCGGTCGGCGCAAGGCGCTCGAGAAGCTGCTGCCCATGCAGCGTGAAGACTTCATCGGGATATTCCGCGCGATGAACGGTCGGCCGGTAACCATTCGAACCTTGGATCCGCCCCTTCACGAGTTCCTGCCGCATACCGGGGACGAGATCCGTGATCTCGCGGGGAAAATGGATGTGTCGGTCGAGCATCTGTCCAGTGTCGTGGAGTCGCTCAAAGAGTCGAACCCGATGCTCGGGCATCGCGGCTGTCGCTTGGGCATCGCATTCCCGGAGATTACCGAGATGCAGGCACGCGCGATCTTCGAGGCCGCGATCACCGTGCAGAAAGAGGGGATCCCGGTCGAGCCGGAGGTCATGATTCCTCTCGTCGCCGTCGAGGACGAGCTTCGACTGCAGCGTGAGATCGTCGTCCGCGTCGCGTCCGAGGTGATGAAGGAGATGGGGGAAACGATCGAGTACCTCGCCGGCACGATGATCGAGCTTCCGCGCGCGGCCATCACCGCCGACGAGGTGGCACGTCAAGCCGACTTCTTCTCGTTCGGCACGAATGACCTGACGCAGACGACGTTCGGGCTCAGCCGTGATGACGCGGGCAAGTTCCTGCCGATGTACGTCGAGTCGAAGATCCTGCCCGCCGATCCGTTCGTTTCGATCGATCGCGCCGGTGTGGGTGAGCTCGTGCGTATCGCGGTCGAGAAGGGCCGGAAGACGCGCCCCAACCTGAAGATCGGCATCTGCGGGGAGCACGGCGGTGATCCGGCGTCGGTCGGTTTCTGTCACGAGATCGGACTCGACTACGTTTCGTGTTCTCCGTACCGCGTCCCCGTGGCCAGGCTGGCCGCGGCCCGTGCGGCGTTGGAGGAATAAGCCCCGATCGGCATAGCAGTTCAACTCAATGACGCCCGGAATCGAAGAGGCTCACCGCTCTTCGGCCGGGCGCTTTTGCTGTCGTGCCTCGGCGCCCGAGTTTCGCTCGCGTCGATGTGGCGGTGTTGTCGAGGCGTCGATGCGCCAGGAGTAGAGTGCGCCGCTTGCTGGACTTCCATAACCCCACTCACCGGTGGCGAGCCCGCCAGTGCCTGCCCATGAACGGCGTGTCATCAATCCGCTCCGTTGATCAGTGCCGATGCACTGTCCAAATCCGGTTGTGCGCCGAGCTCACGAAACACCTTGCATGCAGCCCCGAGGTGCAGTTCGGCATCATCTTGATTCCCCAACCTCAGATAGACGGTTGCCAGTAGGACACCGGCGCGAGCGGAATCATAGGTGAATCCCATTTCATTGAAGATCGACCACGCCTCACGGAGCAGCGGGGCGGCGAGTTCGTATTTTCCGCGCTCGAGCCCAAGGGAGCCCTGACCCATCAGAGCATGAGCCTTAAACGTGGGGCACTCGAAATCGCTCCCGATTTCCGCTAGCTCATCAACGGCCGTCTCCGCCCGCATGATGTCGCCGTTCGCCAAGGCGATCCTGATCATCGCCGTGAGCAGCCTCGCGCGGTGCAATCGGTCGTCGGGGTCCTCACTCAAGGCGCGCGTGATGGTCTGTTGGGCCGCTGCACCCCTGCCTTGGGCGAGTCGCAGCAAGGGCAATCCCGGGACGGGGTCATATCCGAGCTCGTGCGCTCGCCGGAACGCATCGTCGGCCCCTTGGAAGTCCCCTTCACAGAGCGCGAGCTCCCCGAGCTCGTTGAGAGCCTCTCCCGCGTGGTTGTTGCTGCCGTCTCTACTGAAATCGTCACACGCTTTTTGCGCTGCCCGTCTCGCCTCCGCCCATCGACCCTGGTGCCGCATCGTCTCGGCCCTGTGCACTCGACATATGCCGTGGTAGGGCGATTCACCGTAGGGCTCGCACCATCGCCATGCCGCCTCGCTCCATTCGCGGACCCTGTCGAAATCGGCCAGGGATCGGCAAACCGACATCGTTCTGCAGAACAGATTGCCGAGCGTGCTCGGCCCGACTTCCCCGCTTGTCGCAGACGTCATGGCCTCGTCGACGAGACTCTTTCCTTCTTCGACCTCGCCGCGTGCGATGAGAATCTGCCCACGGTCGTGAAGGGCTTCCGCCCTGAGATCCGAATCGTTGAAACGATCCGCCATCGCGGCGCACTTCTCATTGAGATCAAGAGCGCCTTCAAAGTCACAATTCTCCAACGCGACTATGGTTTGCCGGCGCAGGAGAAGACCCTGTTCGATGCAATCCGGTTCGTTCCGCAACAGGCGCTCGGCACGCTTCTGCCATCCTCCGGCAACGGTCCCCGCGCACTTCTGGACATAGTCGTGGACCAGGTGGAGTGCGACACGGGCGGCGTCCACGTTTCGTCCCGACTTCGCGTAGGCGGCGTACGCCATCTCATTGGCCTGAATTCGCTCGCCGAATGCGTCTAGCCAGACCGCACACTCGGCCAAGACCTCCAACTCCTCAGGGGACAGGTCGCGCCGCTCGCGGGTTGCGCAAAGATCACGGTAGGTGCGCTCCCAGTCCCCTCGATTGGCGGCGGTCCTGGCCACAGAGGTTGTCGCAGCAGGCTCGAGTTTCGGGCTCGATGCGACTGCAGGTTCTAGAGCTTGCAGGGCGTCTCGAAGCTCACCCGCATCGGCGTAGCGATCCGTTGGGTTCTTCTTCAGGCAGCGGTTGATCACGCCAGCGACGGCGTCCGGGAGTGATGCCAGGCGGGGCGCCTCCTCGTTAACGATGGCGTGCATGATTGCCGGGAGGCTTTCACCTGGAAAAGGCCGCACGCGGCTGAGCAGCTCATGGAAGATGATACCCAACGAGAAGATGTCTGAACGTGGGCTGATCTTGCTTCCTGTGATCTGTTCAGGGGACATGTACGCGACCGTTCCCATAATACTGCCGGCCTGAGTGGTATGAGCCTGTGCGGGAACGGTTTCGTCGATCGAGGACTGAGGAAAGCAGAGCTTCGCGAGCCCGAAGTCCAGGATCTTGAGTCGGCGCTGTCCATCCAGCATGACATTGTCCGGCTTGAGATCACGGTGCGCTATCCCCGCCGCATGGGCGCAGCTCACCCCATCGGCAAGCGGGATCGCGATTTCGAAGAACCTCCCAAGGGAAGGCGCTTCTGCGGAGAGCAATTCCGTGATTGTTTGTCCTTCCACTAGTTCCATAGTGAGGAAGTGAATGGCGTCGATCTCCTCGATCGAGTAGATGGTGACGATGGCCGGATGCTGCAAAGCGGCGACGGCCTTGGCTTCTCGTTCGAATCGGCTTCTGCGTCCTGGGTCGTTTGCGCAGTCGGGGGGCAGGATCTTCAGCGCGATTTCGCGCCCTAGCTTCGTGTCGCGAGCTCGATACACTTCGCCCATGGCGCCTTTGCCAAGTAAGGCGGTGATCTCGTAATGAGCGAGGGTCTTTCCGATCAAGGATTTACTCACCGAGGTTCGTGGCGTTTCACATTGATTGTGCAGCCTAGGAGTATTAGGCACTTGGGGTCAATGAACTCCTTCGGGTTGCGCACATACATATTTGTGAGTTTCATATCCTAATCTCGATGCCAGCACACGGCGAGTCATTGCTGTGAGGCGAACATGAAAAGGAAGCGGGCGGGTCTCCGGCTGCGAGCATGTCTCGCGCTTGTGAGTTCGGGGCGGTATTGTGCCGCTATGCGAGCGAGGACTTGAACCTCAACTCGCTGTAGCCAAACTGGTTGCGACTACACTCGGGTCTCAGTTACAGGTCGCGTCGGTCGCCCCTGGTTTCGTCCCTGACGGTGTGGCGGTATGATGGTGATGACGGTGCGAAATCGCTCCGGCACCGCGAGCCCGATTCCCAAGCGTAGGTGGGGCTAGAGATGTTCGTCGAAGAGTTCCTCGTTCAGCTCAAAAAACAACGCTACACGATACCGGCGTTCATCAGATACGTTCGCCACGTCGCGATGCACGCGCGGGAAAACGCCTACCGCAATCCCCACGGCGTGCGATCGGTCATGACCAATGCTCTAGGGTTCTTCGTCGCATTCTTGATCGTTGGTCTCGCGATTGCCTTCTCGGGGGACGGCCAGCTCGCGCGGCGCTTCTTTATCTATCAGAGCGCATGGCTCTTCGCCGGAACGCTCTGGCTGCTTCTTCACCTCGGATTGCTGCGAGGAGCCGACGGAAACCCTCTGGCCCGGATCGGTCTCGCCAATCAGCTGAGCTTTCTCCGCCTGGCGCTTGTTCCGTCCATCTACCTCTTCATTGTCGACGGACAATATGCCGTGGCGCTCTTCGCCTATGCGCTGGCGGGATTCTCCGACATCCTCGACGGGTACTTCGCGCGGCGGCTCGGCCTCGAGAGCCGCCTGGGACTGGTTCTGGACCCGCTCGTCGACGTGGGATACATCCTCGGCATCTTCAGCGCGTTCTACGGAGTCGGGTGGGTGCCGGCGTGGCTCCTGCTCCTGATCTACCTGCGCTACGCGATCCTGCTGATTGGAGGGACGAGCCTTTACCTGCGGCGCGGTCGCGTGAAGATCCAACCGACCGCGTTCGGAAAGACGTCCGGGATCGTGATGACCGGGATCAACTTCCTGCTGCTGGTCCTCGGGCACTTCGGCTGGATCGATCGTCTCTCCGACGTGCGGGCGCTCTTGATGGCAAGCCTCGGCTTCCTCTTCGCCGCGGCCTCGGTTCAATTGATCGTGATCGGTGTCCACAATCTGCGCGGTGGTGACGAACGAGCCGCGGCGTTGAGCAAGGTCGTGGGCGAGGTGAAGCCGGCCGGCAAAGGTCGGGGCGACCGCAGTCCGAACGGAGGTGCCGTGTGAACCCTGACGCTCCCGAGTTCCGATCGGGCACGTTAGAAGCGTTGAAGTCGGCGACGCGGGTCGTGGCGCTGACCGGATCGGGGATCTCCGCGGAGAGCGGGATTCCCACGTTTCGCGGAGAGGATGGTCTCTGGAAGGGTTACCGGGCTGAGGAGTTGGCGACCCCGGAGGGATTCAGCCGCAACCCCGAGCGCGTCTGGGAGTGGTATCGATGGCGGCTGGACGACTTCTTTCGGAAGGCGAAACCGAACCCCGGCCATCTGGCGCTGGCTCGGCTGGAGGAGTTTGTCGATCTCACGGTGGTGACACAGAACATTGACGGACTCCACCAGCGTGCGGGGAACAGCAGGATCCTCGAGCTGCACGGCTCCGCGTGGCGGGTGAAGTGCAGCCGTCAGCAGTGTGATCTCGGACATGGTAAGACGCCGGACAGCCTCGAGAAGATGCCGGTATGTGAGTGTGGCGCTCCGCTCCGTCCGGATGTCGTCTGGTTCGGTGAGATGCTTCCGCCCGGTGTCCTCGAGGACGGCGCGGCCTCGGCATCGGCGTGCGACGTGGCGCTGGTCGTTGGAACATCGGCGCTCGTTTATCCTGCGGCCTCGTTGCCGTTTCTGGCCTTGGAGGCCGGCGCATTCGTCATCGAGGTCAATCCCGCACCGACACCGCTGTCGTCACAGGTTCAGGAATGTCTCTGTGGACAGGCCGGAAAAATCCTACCGGCACTCATCGACGCGGCGTTCGTATAGTCAAGTGAAGAGCTGCCTATCTCAGTAACTCGTATGGCCTTAGCTGTGTTGACAGATCAGACGGGGAACCGTAGGATCAAGTCGGTAATTTGTCTGAAAGCCGCATGAATAAAGGAGTCCATCATCAAATGAAGCTGCTCATTCCGACACTCGCCCTCGCCATCCTCATGGCGCCCTGCGCTTTCGCCGACGATGCGCAGCCGGCGGAGTCCCTCGAGGTCGAGGACGCGATCAAGCGCGTTGAGGATACCCAGAAGGAGCTCGAGGCGCTGCAGGCCGAAGGCGCCACGCGCGCCGATGACCCCTATTACTTCTACGAGCTCGGCAATGTCTACGTGGACTTGTCCCGGCACGAAGAGGCGATCGCATCGTACAGAAAGGCCATCGAGCTCAAGCCAGATCTCATTCAGGCGTTGGTCAATCTCGGCGCCGTATTGAACGAGGTCGGCAAGATGGACGAGTCGATCGAACTGCTCACGCGGGCGATCGAGCTAAGCCCGGACGATGTAAAGGGGTACGTGAATCTCGGCGATGCGTATTACAGTCAGGGTCAGTACTACGAGGCGATGCAGCAGTTTCGTCAGGCACTGAGAGTAGATCCCGGCGCGTATGAAGCGCATCATCGGATTGCCGTGGCGTTCGCCGACGCGCAGATCTATCGTGAAGCCATTCGCGAGTGGAAGAAGGTGATCGAAATCGCGCCGGACTCGGATGCGGCGAAGGCGGCCCAGGAGAACATCGAGGTGGTGGAGCAGATCCTGGCGAGGCGGATGTAGAGTCCCGGAGAATTCCTGCCGGCTTCGGGTTTTCAAGATCAAGACACCGCTCGCTGGTCGCAGGGTTGAGGTGTGGTACGTCCTCCCGGAAAGGAGCGCATGATGCGACGGGGAAGTTTTTCCTCTGCAATCTTGTCGGCCCTAATCGTCTGTGGGATTGCGATTCCGCTTCTTCCGACAGCGTATGCCCAGCAGGGTGAGTTCGATATTCAGAAGAAGTGCGAGAATGATTTCGTCATCGCAATGGAGTATTGGCGGAATCGACAGATACCTGACGCACACGAGCTCTTCACGACGGTTGTCGAGGCGTGTCCGGATTTCGTCACCGCCTACGAATACAAGGGACGTTGCGAAAGTGACATGAAGCAGTACGGGGACGCGGTTCGGACGTTCCGGGACGGTCTGGACGTCGACCCGGACAACGTCTCGCTGCGGATCTATCTTGCGTACGTGCTCTTCGTGTCGCAGGACTTCACCGGCGCGGTCGGTATCTACCGGTCGTTGCTCGATGACGACCCGGACAACGTCGACTACTGGGTCCGTATGGCCGACGCGTCCCAGAAGTCCGAGTCGATGGCGGACGCGGTCATGGCCGCGTCGCAGGCGCTCTCCGTGCGGCCCGATTCGTTGGGGTTGTGGAAGACGTTCGATCACTACCTGCTGATCAACCGGCACATCGTTCCAAGCATCCAGACGTCCGAGCGCATCTACCTTCGTGATCCCGGGAACGTGAATGTCATGAGTCGATTGGCCGGCGCGTACGCCAAGGTGAAGAACTACGCCAAAGCCGTGGTGGTCTATGAAGAGATCGACAAGATGATATTCCCGGAGGATGGTTCTGAAGGGATCGAGTTCTCCGGCAAGCGCGCTCAGGATCTCTGGCTCTACGCGACGGCGCTCAAAAAGGTGGGCGACATCGATCGCGCGGTCGTGGTCTTCGAGAAGGTCATGGGCCACGAGAAGTACGCGAACGATGTCAATGCGCTGGTGAACTTCGCGTTTCTTCTCAAGGACGCGAAGCGTTCCGATGACTGCGTTCGGATCTCCAGCCGCGCGCTCGAGGTCGACCCCGCGAATTGCGCGGCCCAGTGCGCGAAAGGGAAAGGCCTCGAAGGGCAGGCGCTGGCGCTCGAGAAGCAAAAACAGTTTGATGCCGCCATCCAGAAGATCATGGAAGCGCGACACCTGTTCCAACAGGCCGCGGGATGCGCAAACCCGACCTGGCAGAAATACGGCGCCGCTGAGGTCGGACGAATGGACGAGCACATCACCCGGCTGAACCAGCGCAAGTCTCAGGCCGACTAGTCCGATGAAGATGCCTCGTCCGGCCGCGATCCCGCTGTGCGGGCGCGGCCGTTTGCTTATCGTCTTTGCGGCCGTCTGCGCTCTCGTCGGTCTCCTCGTTGCGTTCGACGGACACGCCGCTCAGTCCGATGACGATGTGGCTCCAACGCCCAATCTGCCGAAAGTCTCGATCGAGGTGGCGCAGGGGTTCGTGGTCATCGAGCTTCTCCCGCGAGTCGCCCCCGAATCCGTGGATCAGTTTCTCGATCTCGTCGAGGAGGGCTTCTACAACGGTACGACCTTCCATCGCGTCGTTCCCGGGTTCATCATTCAAGGTGGTGATCCGAACTCGAAGGATGATGATCCCGCCAACGACGGCTATGGTGGTCTGGAGGATCGCCGTTTGCCGGCAGAGTTCTCGCAGCGCCCGTTTCGCAGGGGTTCGATGGGGATCGCGCGGGACTACCGGCGTGACGGGGGTAGCTGCCAATTCTTCATCTCTCTCGGGCGCAATGCGCATCTCGACGGGGAGTATACTCTCTTCGGGCGTGTCATCGAGGGCATGGACATCGTCGATCGGATCGCCGGGCTGTCCACCGACGAGCGGGGACGGCCGGAGGAGCCTCCGGTCATGCAGGTCCTTGTTCTCGAAAGATACCCTTAGCCAAACATCGCACTCATGGCTGGCTCGCACTTCTCACCAGGTCCCGTTGCGAGGGTGCAAAGGCGCCTGTGGATTCAAGGCGCACGCAATGGAGGGCGATGCAGGCATATCAGACGGTATGTCGAGGAGACCGGAATGAGTACGTCTTGGCAATGCAGGCTCTTTTACGGCCGCAGTAGGGAGCGGGTGAGAAATGCGGGCTAGAACGTACTTCGATCACAACGCCACCACGCCGCTGCGACGCGAGGTCGCCGACGCGATGCGCCCGTTTCAGGACGATCTTTTCGGCAACCCCGCCAGCATGCACGCGGAAGGCGCGGCCGCCCGGTCCGCCGTAGAGCGATCGCGTGACGAGGTTGCGCGTCTCGTCGGAGCGTCCGCACGCGAAGTCGTCTTCACGTCCGGCGGGACCGAATCGGACAATCTCGCGCTCGTCGGGGCGGCGCGTGCGCTTTCCGATCGCGGCCGCCATGTGATCACGACGCGCGTGGAGCATCATGCGGTGCTCGAGACGGCCGCCGCGCTCGAGCGCGACGGATATCGCGTCACTCGCCTCGGCGTGGATCGTCAGGGACGCGTGGACCCGGAGAAGCTCCGGGCCGCGCTAACGCCCGAGACATCGATCGTCTCGATCATCTGGGCAAACAATGAGACCGGTGTCGTCCAGGACGTGCCGAAGCTCGCCGAGATCGCTCGCGCCGCGGGTGCCTGCTTTCATACCGACGCGGTTCAGGCTCCCGGCAAGCTCGATATCCGTGTGGGTGATCACCTGATCGATTTGCTCTCATTGAGCGCGCACAAGTTTTGCGGACCCAAGGGAGTCGGTGCCCTCTTCGTGAGAAAGGGGGTCAGGCTCGATCCAATCACGTACGGAGGGGGCCAGGAGGGCGGTCTGCGCTCGGGGACACTGAACGTTCCCGCGATAGTCGGAATGGGCGAGGCCGCTCGATTTGCGCGTGAAAACCTGGACGCCTCACGCGATCACCTCGCGGCGCTCACAGATCGGCTGGAGTCCGGCCTTCGGAGCGATGAGCTCGGGGGGCGCATTTACGGTGACGGCGCGCCGCGCGTGGCGGGGACGACGTGTTTTCGCTTGCCGCGCGTCGAGGGTGAGGCCTTGTTGATCGCCCTGGATCTCGAGGGGTTCGCTGTTTCCAGTGGTTCCGCCTGCAGCACGGGATCGCTCGATCCCTCGCACGTGCTGCTCGCGATGGGGTATCCAAAGGATCGGGCCGCGGGCGCCATTCGGGTTAGCTTCGGCGTTGGAAACAGCACCGCGGACGTTGACCGGTTTCTGGGCGCGCTATCGAGTCGCGTGCCACGGCTCAGGGCGTTGTCATCGAGAGGCCGTCGATCCCACGGACGGGTGTCATCATGACGAACAATGGCGGTGCGTGCGCCTATCGCCGTGTGGCGGTGGCCATGAGCGGAGGTGTCGACTCCGCGGTCGCCGCGCTCCTGCTCGCCCGCGAAGGGTGTGAACTCTTCGGCGTGACGATGAAGCTTTACTGTTACGGTGAGGCGTCGTCGACTGACCGCTCGTGCTGCTCCATCTCCGCGATCGAAGACGCGCGTCGCACGTGCGATGCGATCGGCATTCCTCACTACGTCATGGATCTCGAAGCGGAGTTTCGGCGTGACGTGATCGATGCGTTCGTCGGCGAGTACATGCAGGGCCGCACGCCGAACCCATGCGTCGACTGCAATACGCACGTCAAGTTCAGCGCCTTTCTCGATCGCGCGACTGCACTGGGAGCCGATGCGATCGCGACGGGTCATCACGCCCGGATCGAGCACCGTTTCGGGGAGCCTCGATTGCTTTGCGGCGTCGACGGCGAGAAAGATCAGTCGTACGCGCTATGGGGTATCCAACGTGACGTTCTCGCGCAGACGATCCTGCCGGTCGGAGAGCACACGAAGTCGGAGATCCGCGTCCTCGCGGCCGAGGCGAAACTTCCGGTCGCGGAAAAACGGGAGAGTCAGGACATCTGCTTCGTGCCGTCGGGTGACTACGGAGCGTTCATCGCCGAACAGGTCGAGGCCGACCCGTCACCACTGCGCCCCGGCACAATCGAAGACCTTGACGGCAAGACGATCGGACAACACGGTGGGACGGCACGCTATACGATCGGGCAGCGGCGTCATCTCGGGGTCTCGGCGTCCGAGCCTCTCTATGTGGTGGGCCTGGACAACGGACGAAACGTGCTGACCGTCGGTCCGCGGGGCGCGCTCAGGGCAGACGGCCTGATCACCGACCGCGTGAACTGGCTTCCCTCGGTCGCGCTCTCGGGGGAACGACGGGGGGAGGTAAAGATTCGGTACCGGCATCCGGCGGCGCCGGCGACGCTGGCCCCACTGGCCGGCGACCGGGTCCAGGTGCGATTCGACGAGCCCCAGGAGGCCGTAGCTCCGGGGCAATCCGCCGTCTTTTACGAAGGCGACCGGGTTCTCGGAGGCGGGGTCATTGACAGTTCGGCGGATGCGCTGTAGAGTCCTCGCGCTCAGAAAAGGCTAACTCCGCGAGTCCGGGAGGGATGGCCGAGCGGTTGAAGGCGACGGTCTTGAAAACCGTTGAGGTGGTGACACCTCCGTGGGTTCGAATCCCACTCCCTCCGCCATCAACCGCCCGGACATCACGAGAAGCTTGCGAGTTGGGTTGGAGAGGTGGCCGAGTTGGCTTAAGGCGGCACCCTGCTAAGGTGTTGTACGGGAAACTGTACCGGGGGTTCGAATCCCCCCCTCTCCGCCACTATGTTTGGGTTGCTTCGCACGATCAGGTGCGCCCATAGCTCAATTGGATAGAGCGTCTGGCTACGGACCAGAAGGTTGGGGGTTCGAGTCCCTCTGGGCGTACCATTTGTCTTCACGGGTGGGCTCTGCACGACGGCGTCGGGGCCCGCTTCGTCTGTCGGCCACGCTGCGAGAGGACGGTCCGTGTACGTCGAGACCGATCACGGACGATGGATGGACGAGGCCATCCGAGAAGCCGAGCAGGCGTTTCGTCGAGACGAGACACCCATCGGCGCGGTCGTGGTTCGCGACGGCAGGATCATGGGTCGCGGACACAACCAGGTGGAATCGTTGCCGGACCCGACGGCCCATGCCGAGATCGTGGCCATCGGGGCCGCGGCGTCCACGGCGGGCGACTGGCGTCTCGACGGCGGGGTGTTGTATGTGACTGCCGAGCCCTGCCTGCTTTGTGCCGGGGCCATTCACTGGGCGCGGCTGGCGGGCTTGGTCTTCGGGGCGAATCAGCCGCAGAGTGGCGTGTTCGGGTCGAAAATGGACGTCATGGCGGAGCGTTGGTACAATTCAGCGTTGTGGGTCGAGCGGGGCATCCGCGAAGAACCATGCCGAGATCTGCTTCGCCAGTTCTTCGAGAAAAGGCGGAGAGGTGCGAGAGTGGTTGAATCGGGCGGTCTCGAAAACCGTTGAGGCGGCGACGCCTCCGTGGGTTCGAATCCCACCCTCTCCGCCATCTTTTCTCTCTGCGGAGAGATGACCGAGTTGGTCGAAGGTGCACGACTGGAAATCGTGTAGGCAGAAATGCCTCGGGGGTTCGAATCCCCCTCTCTCCGCCATTCCCTTTCTGACGATTCCGGGTAACACGGCGTTTGCCGTTGCGCGGGAGACGGGGGCCTTCTCCCGGGCTCCGCGCCCGCTCGCCTCGGCTTTCCGCCTTCGGAAACGGTCTTCGGCGAAAGCCTGCGGCTGTTGCATCAGGCCGTTACCCTCGGCGGATGATCCTCGGTTCGCTCCTGCGAGTCGCCGGGAGGCCCCCCCGTCTCCCGCGCTATCGCTGGGGCTGCATCGCTCGGGCGCGTGGAAGACGCGCCGGAGAGAGCGGGACTCGACGCTCCTCGGCCCAGTAGGTGTGGCTGGCGGAGGGTTGGAACCGGACTCAGACAGGTTTCTCGGCGGCGATCGATCGGGGCGCGCTAGGTCCGGGGACAGGACGCCTGTCCGCAGATCTGCTCCCGGTCATTCGGTTTGGGTTCTCTGAGGCAGGTGCGAAGGGATCTCCTCAAGGCGACTCGCGTCTGTGCCGGTGTTGGCCCGCCAGCGAGGGGACGGGGGATCCATCTGGGTGACTCGCATGGGAGCGAGCCGAGGATCCCGCGCCGAAGGCGCCTAGCCGAGCGGAGCGGGCGTGGAAACTCGGATGAAGGGCCCTCCCCGAGCACTCCCGCATTGAACCGCCGGCGCCGCGTGTGATACAACTACCGTCGTTCGCCGCTATCTTTAGCGGTTCGGCAGACAGTACAGTGGGGATGTAGCTCAGCTGGGAGAGCGCCTCGTTCGCAACGAGGAGGTCGGCGGTTCAAGCCCGCTCATCTCCACCACGTTTTGGCCAGGTCCTGCGCAACCGCGGCCTGTGAATCCCGTCAGGACCGGAAGGTAGCAGCGGTAAGCAGACACCCGGTGTGCCGCAGGGGTGCCTGGCCTTTTCTATTCCGTCCTCGACTCAGGGAGTCGCCGTGTCCGGCATCTACACGGTACTGGCCCGCAAGTGGCGTCCACATCACTTCACCGATGTCGTCGGCCAAGATGTCATCGTCCGCACGCTCACGAACTCGATCGATCGGGACCGGGTCGCGCACGCGTATCTCTTCGCGGGTTCCCGGGGGACCGGCAAGACGACGGTCGCCCGGATCCTCTCTCGCGCGCTCAACTGCGAGAAGGGTCCCAAGGCGACACCGTGTGACACGTGTGATAGCTGCAACGCCATCCTCGCGGGCACGTCGTTGGACGTTCTGGAGATCGACGGCGCGTCCACCCGCGGAATCGACGACGTGCGCCAGCTTCGGGAAGACGTGAAGCTCGCCTCGATCGGTGGGCGGAAGAAAGTCTACATCATCGACGAAGTACACATGCTGACGACCCCTGCGTTCAACGCGTTGCTCAAGACGTTGGAGGAGCCGCCCGCACACGTCGTCTTCGTTCTCGCGACCACCGATCCGCAGAAGGTCCCGGACACCATTCTCTCCCGCTGCCAACGATTCAACTTCGCGCGCATCAGCGCGGCCGATACCGTCTCACGGCTGAAGACGGTCGTGGGTGGGGAGAAGCTCTCGATCAGCGATGATGCGCTGATGCTCCTGGCGCGGCGTTCCGGCGGCGCGCTTCGTGACGCGCTCGGCTTCCTCGACCAGGTCGTCTCGGCCGGTGTGGACGAAGTCGATGAGAAAGCCGTCGTTGACATCCTCGGGCTCGTTGGATCCGATGTTTATCTCGACCTGATCCGTTCAGCGGTGCATCGTGACCCGTCGACGGCTCTTGAGATCGTGTGGAACGTTCAGCGCAGCGGACATGACCTCGAATTCTTCGTGCAGGGATTGCTGGATTTGCTCCGCAACCTGCTCGTCATCAAATCGGCCCCCCGGATGGACGAGATCCTCGAAGTGTCGGCCGAAGAGCGCAAGCACCTCTCCGAGCTCGCGGCGGAGCTCGAGCTGGGTGATCTGCTGCGTCTCATTCGGATCATGGTAGACGTCGGCGATCAGATCCGCCGCTCCGACTATCCCTGGGTGCATCTCGAGGTCGCGATCGTCGAGATGGCGAGCCTCGACTCGGTCAAGGAGATCGGTGCGCTCATCGAAGAGCTACGGGGAGCCATGTCCACGCGCTCGGCTTCGCCCGGGCCAGCCGCGTCGTCCGCGTCACCACCGCCGTCATCGCGCGCGAAGAAGACGGGCAGTCCGTCCAGGTCGGCAGCGGCAGACTCACCGGGCGGGTCGAGTGGCAAGACGTCGAGGCCGCGCGGAAAGCAGGCACCGAAGTCGGAGTCGGGCGACCAACCCGCGATGCTTTCGGCTCCTGGCTCCGTGGCGACGGCCACTGCACCGACGCCGCCGCCGGCGGTATCAACTCCCGCGACCGCTGACGCAGCACCGCCTCCCGCCGTCTGGGACAACGTTCTCGAGAAGATCAAAGACGAGAAGCCGCTTCTGTGGAGCATTCTCAGTCAGGGAGAGCTGGGACCGGTCGATGGAGAGACGTTCGTATTCAAGCTCGATCCCGCCAAGGGATTTCACGTGGAGCAGCTTCGAGAGCCGGCCCACATCGAGCTCATCGAATCGCATATCGAAGAAGCCTCCGGCCGGCGGCTACGTTTCCACGTCCGACACGAGGACGGCGCGGGCTCTGCCGCGGACGGGCCGCCTGATCGGCCGAAAGTTCTCGAGGACCCGTTCGTCAAGAAGGTCCTCGAATTGCTCGACGGCGAGATCGTCGGGTAGGAGTCGGAGATGAACATTCAGAAACTCATGAAGCAGTTCGGACAGGTCCAGGCGAAGATGGCCGAAGCCGAAGAGAAGCTCTCGGAGCTGGAGCTCGAAGCGACGAGTGGTGGCGGGATGGTCAAGGTCACCACGAACGGCCGCCTGGAAGTCACCGGCATTCACATCGATCCACAGGTCGTCGATCCCGATGACGTCGACGTTCTCGAAGACATGGTTCTCGGCGCCGTCAAGGAAGCGCAACGACTCGCGCGCGAGAAGGCGGCCGAAGAGATGAAGAAGGCCACCGGCGGGATGGGACTGCCTCCGGGCCTCGGTCTGTAGAATGCAGTACAGTGCGAGATCACTCGAAGCCCTCGTCGACGAGTTCGCAAAGCTCCCCGGAATCGGAAAGAAATCCGCGCAGCGCATGGCGTTTCATGTGCTCCGCCGTCCGGCGGAGGATGTCTTGCCGCTGGCGGAAGCCATCCAGGACGTAAAGGCGCGCGTGACCGAGTGCACGGTCTGTGGGAACATTTCCGAGGGCGAAGTGTGCTTGATCTGCTCGGATGTGAAGCGCAATCGTGAGATCCTCTGCGTGGTCGAGAACCCGGTGGACGTTGTGATGATCGAGAAGACGGGCGCGTTTCGCGGGCTCTATCATGTTCTCGGCGGCGCGATCTCCCCGCTGGACGGCGTCGGCCCGGATGAGCTGCGCGTTGCGGACCTGATCGAGCGCCTGAAGACCACTGAAGCGAAGGAAGTGATTCTCGCGACCAGTGCGTCGAGTCCGGGAGAGGCGACGGCCCACTACCTCGCGCAGATGCTCCACGCCGAGGGCATCCGTGTTACGCGGATCGCGCGTGGGATCCCGATGGGTTCCGACCTCGAATTCTCCGATCAGGTGACTTTGCAGAAGGCGATCGAGGGGCGAAAGGACGCGTAGCGTCGTCGCCTGAGGGTGCGCGGCGGCGGGCCTCGTCCCGGCTCCGCGCTCGCTTCGCTCGCTCGCGCAGACGCGAGTCGTCTGGACGAGCCCGGCTCTACGGCGATGCCGCTTCCCCGCAGCGCAGGACTGCCATGACGTGGGGGAGTAGCGCTTCCGCGATCAGGCGGTTTCCGGCCGGAGTCGGGTGGACGACGTCGCTGAAGAGCGATCCACCGCCGTCAGTCCGCTGCGCCGCGGTTGCGAGGATCTCCGTAACATCGACTAGCGTCGCGCCCTCGGCGCGTGCCACGTCGCGGATGATGTCGTTGTAGGTGGCGACCACGTTGCGCTCCTTGTCGAGCGCGTCGGCGGCACCGAATTCGCGCCGGGCCTCGGTTTCATGCCCCGCCGCTTCGAGGGCCAGCCCGTTCAGATATCGTGGTAGCGGCCAGCCCGGTCGCTCCGCCGCCGCGGCGGCGAGGATGGGGGCAACGCCTCGAAGCAGATCCGGAGTGAGCTCCTCATTCGCGAAGATGAGCCGCGCCACCGGTCTCCGAGCTTCCTCAGGAAGCTTCTGCATCAGCCATCGAAACTGGTTCGCCCATCGCCGCCGGCCGTCTCTGTCGATCACCGGAATCGGATTCTCGACCAGAGGGACGGATGGACGTGTCGGAATCGTGAGAAGGATGGGAACGGCTCCATCTGCGTGGATGCTCCGGACCAACGCGCTGATGTTCTCGCGAAAACGATCAGGCGACACGCGCGGCGTGACGTCGCGAAGTTCAGGTTCGGGTAGGCTCCCGAGAATGACCTTGCGGAGCGCCCGGTAGACGAAGACGCGATGAAGCGGTGACGTGACGGCGATGCGGTTCTCCATGACCCTCATCTTTTCCGCGTCCGTGGACGCCGAGAGATGGTGGTCGTTATAGCCGAATAGCAGGGTGACCACGCGCGGCGATTCGGGCCGCACCGCGAGCTCGTAGAGGCGACGGCCCTGCTCGGAGCTGTATCCCACAATCCCCGCATTCAGCACTTCCGGAGCGTCCGGGCAGTCCAGGCGGGTGAGCAGCGACTCGAGCAAAGCGGGGTACGTCTCTCCGAAGTCCGGGGTCGTGTAGCCGAAGGTGGCGGAATTTCCCATGCAGGCGATCGGGTAGCGGGCCGGATCGTGTGTGCCGGGCGCTTCCCGAAACCCGGCGCGGCTGATCCGGATCGACCCCTCTTCGTAGTCGGACTTCGGCTTCCAGAGAAGTGTTCGATCGGGTTCGTGGTAGAGGTTTCGGAGATGGTCGAAGAGCTCGGGGAACTGGAGCTGCGACGACGAGCGGACCTTCAAATCTGGCCTCGTGAGACGCAGCGCGACCTCCGCCAGACCCAGCAAGAGGACCAAGAGCACGAGTCCGACAGAAATCGCCCTCAGCCGGCCACCGGAGGCGTTCGTCTTGTCCGTCTTCGCCATGCCTACCTCTCGTTCGTCACGCGATACTCGATCACGCGAACCGGGACGCCCAGAATGCCCATGCGCCAGCCTTCGCCCGCGATCTTACGACGCGTGAACTCTCTGTCGAGGAAGCTCTCCAGCACGCGTCCCAGAGGATCGGGCGTCAGTACTGCCCAGAACCTACCGCCTGCGCTCCTTCCGGAGAACTCCCTCTTCAACAGGGGCCAGAACTCCTCGAACAGCTCGTTCGGGTTCCGGCGACGGATCTTCCCTATGGGTAGGTTTCCGGGATGGGTCTCGACGTCGACCGGAAATGACACGAGTCGGGCCGCTCGACCGCCACGGTCGAGATAGTACTCGGTCGCCGCTCTCGTGAGCCCGCAGCAGACAACTACCTCGCCGTCGGCCACGCGTTCGATGAGAAAATGCGCGAGATCCCGGTCTCCGGACTTCACATCGCTTTGGTGATAGCCCACGAGCGTGAATACGGCCGGAACGAGCGCCACGCCCGCCACGATGGGCAGTAGCCACCGGGGCCTTAGTGAAGCGACCGCTACCCCGGCCAAGAGCGCGAAGGCCGGATAGAACAGGATGTCGGCCCGCCCGACCACATAGATCGGGCGGATGATGATCGAGAACACGTAGATGATCAGAAGCGGGATCACGGCGAACGCCACGACGGCGGCAACCGGGGCGGGACGACCGCGGGATCGTGACATCCTGACCACCAACGGGATCAGCAGAGCCACGAAGATGACGAGCGCGAGTGGACGGAACGCGCCGGCGTCGGGCACGCCGATGTACGGAGGTACCTCACCGCCTGGAACGAACGCCTCGAGGCTCGCCAGCGGTGCCGTGGCACTGAAGAAACGTTCGATCCACTCGGTACCGCCGAAACGGATCTGAGCGATGAGCGACGGCACCCATGGCAGGTAGAGAAAGAGCGCGATCGCGTGGGCGGCGTGGAGCTCCCGTAACCCGGACCGCGCGTCGCGTCGAAACGCCACGTACGCGTACGCGGCGGGGATCAGCAGCAGACCATAGTTGTGAAGGTACTCCGCCAGCACCAAGGTCATCGCGTAGGCGATCCAGCGTCCACGGCTGGGCGACTCGACAAGTCGATCGAGACTGAGGAGCGCCAGCGCTCCGATGAGCGGAAGGAACGCATAGTAACGCGCGTCCTGTGCGTGATAGACGAGTAGCGGCGAGAGCGCCACGAAGAGCGCGCTGAAGGCCGCGCCGCGACCGAATCCCAACCGCCTGCCCGCCGCATAGCACGCGACGGCGGTGAGGATGCCGGCGATGGCCGAGGGGAGACGCAGCGCCAGTTCGCTCGATCCGGCGACGGCGCTCCACAGCCGGAGGAATAAATAGTAGAGCGGAGGGCCGGAGTCGAAGCGAAGCATCTCGAAAATGCGGCCGGCGCTCGACTGCGACAGGAGTGCCGAGTAGGCCTCATCCAGCCAGAGTCCGCGCGCTCCAAGGCCCGCCAGTCGCGGCAGTCCGGCCACGAAGAGCAACAGAAGTATGAGGCCGATTTGGTTCCGATTCTTCACCGCGGCATCATAGCATCGCGTCCAACGAAGGGAGCGCGATGATGCGATTCGTTTTTTCGGCAGTTTTCCATTGACTCCTATCTTCTCTGTTGCTAGTGACTTCGAGGGAAGAGGTCTCTGAAAACCCCATCTGGTTTCGCCGGGGACCGATCGAAGAGCCGGACGGGGGCTCTTCAAGGCTGCGCTCCGACCTCGGACGAATCGCGGCGTCCGCCCCTCGGCGGGCGGAACGGCTACAGATGTGCGCGCCTGCGGTGCTTCCGGTCCGATAGGGCGCGTCGCGACAGTCGCGGCACCGGAAGAAGGAGGGTCTCCGTGGCGCAAGAAGATCGCTGGGCGCTGGTGGACGAGGACCTCGCCCCTTTCAGGGTCCTGCTCTTTCGCCTTCTCAGGAAATCGGCCGCGAAGAGCGCAATGCTGTCGGATACGTCCGGCCAACTCATGACCTTCGTCGGCGAACGTCCCGATCTGGATCTCACGGGCTTCCTGGCCCTTTGCGCGGGTGACTACGCTGCGTCCCACGAAATGGCGACTATGCTCGGAGAAGACAGCTTCCAGGCGCTTTTCCACCAGGGCGAAGAGAATCAGATCTACATCACGGCACTCGGGGGCTCCGCGCTCCTCATCCTGCTGTTCGGCAAGGACAGCACACTGGGTCTCGTGCGTTGGGCGATTCGGAAGTACGAAGGGAACTTGATGAACGCGCTCAAGCAGGCGGTTCAGGCGGCCCGCGAGCGCTCAGGCGCGTTCACGGTCGCGAAGGCGGGTGATCCACTCGCCCAGGGTGTCGACGACGCACTCGACGCCTTCTTCGATGCTTAGGGCGTGGCTCAGATCAATACCGCTCGGCGGGAGATTCACCTCAAGCTGGTGTACTGCGGCCCCGGACTGAGCGGCAAGACGACCAATCTGAGGTGGCTTCACCGGACGTTGCCGGACTCGGGTAAGGGCCGGTTGATCAGTCTTGCCACGAAAGACGAGCGCACCCTCTTCTTCGATTTCCTACCGTTCGAGATTCCCAATGTCGCCGGCTTCAAGGTGCGGATTTCCCTCTATACCGCCCCCGGGCAGTCGGTCTACCGGAGCAGTCAGGGATTGATCCTCAACGACGTGGATGGCATTGTCTTCGTCGCGGATTCGCACCCGTATCGGATGGCGGCGAATCGGGCCAGCTTCGACAGCCTCAACCAGACGCTCGAGGCTGCGGGTGGCTCGCTCACTGAGCTGCCACACATCTTTCAGTACAACAAGCGGGATCTTCCGAACCGTGTCCCGCTCGAGGATCTGGAGCGCGCGTTGAACCCCGACGGCGTTGCGTTCGTCCCGGCGATCGCGACACGCGGCCGCGGCGTGTCCGACGTGCTCAAGGACTTGACCCGACAGGCGCTGAAGCAAGTGCTCGGGGGGAGCAAAAAGGGATCTCGGTAACATCACGATGACCCGCATTCTGGCGACCTTCTTCTACACGGGGTATTTTCCGTTCGCGCCCGCGACGTTCGCGTCGTTGGTGTTCGGCACGCTGCTGTTCTTTTTGCCGACTCCGGCGCCACTCGTTTGGGTAATCATCACGCTCGCCGTCGCCGCGCTCGGGGTTGTCGTTTCGACCCGGGCCGAAACGATCTACGGTCATGACGGAAGCCCCATCGTGATCGATGAGATTCTCGGCATGCTCATCACGCTCTTCGCGGCACCGAAGGTCTGGTGGGTCTATCTCGTCGGTTTCTTTCTCTTTCGCGTCTTCGACATCGTGAAGCCGTTCCCGGCGGGCCGATCGCAATCACTTCCGGCCGGCTGGGGTGTGATGACGGACGACGCCATCGCCGGACTCTACTCACTCGCGGCACTGCAGCTCCTGCTCGCCGTCACGGGGTAGCGACCTTGCGTGTGGCCATCATCACCATCGGAAGCGAAATCCTCGCGGGTCATACGCTCGATACCAACTTCCTCACGCTGGCGCGAGGGCTGTCCGGGATCGGTCTGGAGGTTCAGCGTCATCTGACGGTCGGCGATCGGCCCGATGAGATCCGGTGCGCCGTCGAGTCATCCATGCGTGAGGCGGATCTCGTCGTCGTGACGGGAGGTCTTGGCGGGACTCCCGACGACCTCACGCTCGATGTGGTGTGCGGGCTCCTCGGGTACGAGATCGTGGCCGACGAGGAGCGTGTCGCGCGGTTCGAGGCGGCGTATCAGAAGCGCGGCCAGTCGCTGCCGGAAGCCGCCCGGCGGATCGCGCGGACGCCGAAGGACGCGGTCCGCCTTCCAAACCCCGTCGGCCAGGCGTTCGGGATCTGGTTCGACGCGCCGGAGGCGATCGTCGTGCTTTTGCCCGGCATCCCCGCGGAAATGGAAGGCATCCTCACCACCGAGCTCATCCCGCGTCTCTCGGAAATGACCTCCGGGAAGACCGCGTTTCTCTTCCGCATCGTCGGGATCGGGGAGGGGCACCTCAGCGAGTCGCTTTCCGCGCGGGGCGTGACCGGCCTCTCGTTTCTACCTTCCGCCGGACGCGTCGATATCCGGATGGTCGTGCCGGCGACCGATCCGCTACCGGACGACGCCAAGCGCGCCGTCGATGCCATTCGCGAGGTGGCCGGACCGGCGCTCTATGCGGAGGAAGAGATCACGCTGGAGGAAATCGTCGGTCGAGAACTCACCCGGCGCCAGGAGACGCTCGCCGTCGCCGAGAGCCTCACCGGGGGATACGCGGGCGGCGCGATCACCCGCGTGCCGGGGGCGTCGGCATACTTCCTCGCGAGTGCCGTGACCTACTCAGACGAGTCGAAGCGCGAGTGGCTCTCCGTTTCGGCGGGGACGCTCGAGCGGCACGGAGCCGTGAGCGCCGAGGTCGCCGCCGAGATGGCGACCGGGGTGCGTGCCCGCGCGGGATCGGATTGGGCACTGGCAACGACCGGGATAGCGGGGCCCACCGGGGATACTCCAACGAAACCGATCGGACGGGTCTACATCGGCCTGGCCTATCCGGATGGATCGGTCCACACATCCGGCTGGCTCTTTCCCGGGCGGCGTCACGGGATCACCCGGCGGGCCGTTATCATCGCGCTCGATCAGCTTCGCCGCGCGCTTCTTGGGCTGCCGCTGGCAGAGGGGAATCGTTAGGCGCGGAGTGGGCCTCGTCCCGGCTCCACGCTCGCTAGCGCTCGCGCCGCGCAGACGCGAGTCGCCTTGGACGAGACCCACCTCCGCGCCATCCGGATCCCTCGCCCGGCGCCGATCCCCGAATCGCGCGGCGTGGCCTCCCTCGCATAGCAGGTGGCTGGCAACGTGACGGGCGACCTGCTCGGCGCGGAGCCGGCCGAGAGCGACGCTGCCAATCTGCCGTTCATTTCTGTTGAGCTCCAATCCATCATCTGAGAAGTTGTGTGCTATCGTACAATTCATTGGTATATAATGTGTTAGATTGGATTTTGTACCCGGGTACAAAATCCTACGCGCGATATCCTCTCAATCCCGGGCTTGAGGATGCTCTGAGCCGAGGGCGATAGGTCCGGCCGACGAGAGCTCCACCATCCCGACCCGCACACGAGCCGGGCCGCCGTCGGTCTGCCGTCACGACTTCGAAGCGCGTGTGTCCACTCAATCGTACGGGCGAGTCAGCGCGCCCCTGCAAGCAGTGCGAGCATGTCAGGCTGTCCAGCGAACTCGATGCGATCGCGGCTCCGCCGAGGGGCACCGTGGCGGGACAATGCGCTATCCGCTCTTGCTCCAGAGTGGACCATCCACGCGGCCGGCACTATGATCGTTCCACCATGAGCATTCGCACCTTCACAGCGCTATTCCTTCCCGATGAACCGCGACGCCTCGTCGCGAGCTTCATCCATAACATCCGGTCGGACGGCGACGGCGTGAAATGGGTTGCCCCCGAGCTTCTGCACTTCACGCTCCGATTCTTCGGAGACCTCGAGGAAGAAAGCGTGGAGCGCGCCAAAGAGGTGACCACGCGCGTCGCCGCGGAATTCGCACCCATTCCCGTGCGGATCGAGGGGGCCGGGACGTTTCCGCCCGGCGGAAAGCCGCATGTCTACTGGCTCGGTCTCACTGAGGGCGGTGACCGTATCGTCCGCCTCTCCAGGGCGCTGGAGCGCGGCTATCGCGACGCCCGATTGGGGCACGCCGACAAGCCGTTCAGACCACATCTCACGATCGGACGTGCCGGACGACGTCGCGGGCCCTCAATACCGCCGTCCGGAAGGCTCAAGGACTACCGTGGTTTGACATTCGTGACGCCCGAATTTATATTGGATTGCGCCTGTGTGGTGCGCAGCGATCTGTCGCCGCACGGCCCCACCTACACGCCACTTGCGGAAGCTCTGCTCTCCGGAGATGAGTAGGCTTTCCGACGGTTGCCCGACATGTCGTCGGTGGCCCCGCGCCGGCCTGTAGGTTGTCTCCTCGACGCCCCGGTCGGGGAGGGAGCCCACGCACTCTCCCCTTGGTGGCCGATTCCCCGGAGACGGCCTGGTTCGGTCGCGAAACAACGCGGCCGCAGGCGATGACGGACTGGAAGGAGTTAGAGACATGGCAACCGATCCGAAGAAGGAAAGCAGCCGCGCCTTCGAAATGGCCGTTTCCCAGATCGAAAAGCAGTTTGGCCGGGGATCGATTCAACGCCTCGGTGACGCGGCGGCCAAGGCCAAGGTCGACGCCGTCCCGACGGGTTCGCTAGGCCTCGACATCGCGCTCGGTGTGGGTGGGGTCCCGCGGGGCCGAATCATCGAAATCTACGGACCCGAATCCAGCGGAAAGACGACCCTCGCGCTAAGTATCGCGGCTCAGGCTCAGAAGCAGGACGGCACGGTCGTCTTCATCGACGCCGAGCATGCCCTCAGCCCTTCATTCGCGCGGGTCCTGGGTGTGGACATCGAGAACCTTCACGTGTCTCAGCCGGGCACGGGTGAGGAAGCGCTCGAGATCGCCGACCAGCTCGTGCGAAGCGGCGCGGTCGACGTCATCGTGATCGACTCGGTCGCCGCGCTCGTTCCTCGAAACGAGATCGAGGGCGAGATGGGCGACAGCCACGTCGGCTTGCAGGCGCGGCTGATGAGCCAGGCGCTTCGCAAGCTCACGGGGTCGGTGTCGAAGAGTCGTACCTGCATCATCTTCATCAATCAGATCCGCATGCAGATCGGTGTGATGTTCGGCAACCCCGAGACGACCACCGGCGGCCGCGCGCTCAAGTTCTACGCCACGATCCGCATGGATATCCGCCGCATCGCGTCGATCAAAGATCGCGACGAGGTCGTCGGGAACCGCATTCGCGTGAAGGTCGTGAAGAACAAGGTCGCCCCGCCGTTTCGGATGGCGGAGTTTGATCTGCTCTTCAAGGAAGGGCTCTCGAAGAGCGGTGAGATACTCGACATGGCCACCGATCGGAACTTCGTGACCAAGAGCGGCACGTGGTTCTCGTACGGTGACGAACGACTGGGGCAGGGTCGCGAGAACGCGCGTCGTTTCCTCCTGGAGCATCCTGAGCTTCTGGACGAGCTCGAACGGAAGGTCCGGGAGGCCGCGGGGCTGGGAGCGGATCCGGATGCGGATCCGGAAGCGGAAGGAGAGACGGCCACCGAGCGTCTGACTACCGAGGAACGCGCCCAACCGAAGGCATCCACCGGAAAGCATTCGGCCAAGGGCGCCGGGAGAAAGCGGACCTCGCAGGCACAGTCTTCGGCCCGAGCCCAGTAGCGCATCGACATGGCTGGACTATCTGCCGCGGCCCCGAGAGGCCGACGGATCGTCCGGCCATTTGTGTATCATGGTTGATCCGGAACGCGCGCGAGCGCTCGCGCTCAAATATCTCGATCGGCGCATGCGGAGCCGGAAGGAACTCACGGATTATCTACGGCGAAAGCGGTGTGATGATCGTGATATCGAGACCGTGGCCGATGTGCTCGCGGAGCGCGGCTACCTCGATGATGCGGCCTTCGCGGCCGCGTTTGCCCGCGATCGGGTTCGCCTGGCGCCGCGCGGCTATCGGCTGATCGAAAAGGAGCTGCGCGATCGCGGAGTGGCGCGCGAGACGATTGACGCCGCGCTGCGCGACGTCGAGGAGGAGTTTCCGGAAATCGAGGCGGCGCGATCGCTCCTGGCGTCGCGTCATCGTCGACTCCAGAATATGGATGAAGAGACGGCCTATCGTCGCGCCGTCTCATGGCTACGTGGCCGGGGGTTCGGTGGCGAGACGATCCGGCGCGTCATGGATGAGGTTCGTGAGTCATGATGGATGCCCAGACGCTTCGGCAGACATTTCTCGACTTCTATGTTCAGCGGGACCACAAGCTGGTCGCGCCGGCTCCGCTTGCGCCAAAGGACGACCCGACCCTGCTCTTCAACTCCGCGGGCATGGTGCAGTTCAAGAAGCTCTACGCGAGCCGTGATCCGCTTCCCTATCGACGGGCGGTGAGCACGCAACCGTGTCTCCGAGCCGGCGGGAAGGATTCGGATCTCGAGAACGTCGGGCGCACCCCGCGCCACCTCAGCTTCTTCGAGATGTTGGGGAACTTCTCGTTCGGCGACTACTTCAAAGCCGAAGCCATCTCGTGGGGGTGGGAGCTTCTCGTCGACGTCTACGGACTGGATCCGGATCGCCTGTTGGTGAGCGTCTACGAAGAAGACGACGAGGCGGAGCAGATCTGGAAGTCGTCGGTCGGGCTCCCCGCGGAACGCATCGTCCGTCTCGGAAAGAAGGACAACTTCTGGGGACCGGCCGGCAAGACCGGCGCGTGCGGTCCGTGCAGCGAGATCTACTACGATCTCGGCGACCACCTCGACGGGGAGCGGCCCGGTGACGACAAAGACCGCTACATTGAGGTCTACAACCTCGTCTTCCCGCAGTACGACATGCAGGAGGACGGCACGCCGGCGCCGCTTGCGAACCGGGGCATCGATACCGGTATGGGCCTCGAGCGGCTCGCGCTGGTGATCCAGGGTGCTGACACGGTCTTCGACACGGATCTCTTCCGCCCGATCATCGACCGTTTCTGCGATCTCGCGTCCGTTGGGTACGACGACGACGCGGAGACCCGGCGCGCGATCCGCGTGGTGGCCGACCATATCCGCGGACTCACGTTCTCGATCGCCGAAGGCCTGATGCCGTCGAACGAAGGTCGCGGGTACGTTCTGCGGCGGATCCTCCGGCGCGCAGCGCGACGCGGCTGGGGGCTCGGAGTGCGCGGACCGTTTCTGCATACGCTGTCGAGTGTGGTCATCGATCACTATCACACCGCCTACCCGATGCTGCGGGACGCCACCGAACGCGTGGCGCTCGCCATCCGCGCCGAAGAGGAACGATTCGAGGCCACGCTGGGCGTCGGGCTCACCCGCTTCGAGGAAGCCGCCGCCCGCGCGAAGTCGGATAGCGCATCGGTACTTCCGGGTGAGACGATCTTCACCCTTTACGACACCTACGGCTTCCCCACCGATCTCATCGAGGAGATGGCGGAGGAACGCGGTCTCGGTATCGACCGTGACGGCTTCGAGGCGGCGATGAACGCGCAAAAGACGCGTTCGAGAGCGGCGTCGCAGTTCGACGGCGGCGAGGCGGATCAGGAGATCGAGTGGACGGGCGTCGGCGACGGACCGACGAGTCAGTTCACCGGCTATGCGTCGCTCGAAGAAGAGATCCGCATCCGTCGCCACGCGCTCGTGGCCGGCCGGCTGTTCCTCGTGCTGGATCGCACGCCGTTCTACGCCGAGTCCGGCGGACAGATCGGCGACACCGGAACGCTCGAGTTTGGTTCCTTGTCTCTAACGGTCTCGGACACGGTGAAGCACGGCGATGACACGGTTCATATCGTCGAGAACGGTGCAGAAGTGGCCGTGGATGACCTGGTGACACACACCGGCCGCGCCGTCGTCGACGGCGGCCGCCGTGGCGACATCATGCGCAATCACACGGCGACGCACCTTCTGCACGCGGCGCTCAGAAAGGTGCTCGGCACGCACGTCACGCAGTCCGGATCGCTGGTCGCGCCGGATCGCCTGCGGTTCGATTTCACGCACTTTCAGGCCATGACGCCGGCCGAGATCCGCGCCGTCGAAGAAGAGGTCGGCCGTCAGATCTTTCGCAATAGTTGTGTAAGCGCGCGAACGACCACGTTCAAGGAAGCGACCCAAGCCGGCGCGATGGCGCTCTTCGGCGAGAAGTACGGTGATGAGGTCCGTGAGGTCAGCGTCGAAGATACGAGCCGCGAGCTTTGCGGCGGCACGCACGTCGAGGCGACCGGGGAGATCGGTCCGTTCGTGATCACGACCGAGACCAGCGTTGCCGCCGGCGTGCGGCGCGTGGAGGCGCTCACCGGAGCTGGGGCGCTCGGCCGCACGATCGAAGATCGAGAGCTGGTGCAACGCCTCGCGGATCGACTCAGCGTCGGACGCGGAGACGTCGAGGAGAAGTTTGACGCCCTCGTGTCCGAGAAGGACAAGCTCGAAAAGGAGCTCGTCCGTGCGCGGGCGGATCGCCAGAAGGCCGAGCTTGGCGGGTCGGCCGCCGAACTCGAAGAGATCGACGGCATCCGGCTCGTGGTGCGAACCGTCCAGGTCGAGAACGTGGGCGAGATGCGGTCGGCCGCCGACGTCATCCGCAAGATGCTCGGCTCCGGTGTGGCCATCCTGGGCGCGGAAGTCGGAGGGAAGGCTTCGTTCCTTGTTCTCGTGACATCGGACCTCGTGAAGGCCGAGCGTTTTCGGGCCGATGAAATCGTTCGTGAGGTCGCCGGTGTGGCCGGCGGAAGCGGGGGTGGAAAGCCCGGCATGGCGCTGGCGGGGGCGAAGGACGTCGACAAGATCGACGCCGCGCTCGAGCACGGCCGCCGTCTCGTCCGAGACGCTCTATCGCGCGAGCGAGGTGGTGCGTGAGAGTTCTCGTCACGGGCGGCCACGGCATGCTGGGGTGTGCTCTCGGTGAGCGGCTCGGTGATCATGAGTCCCTCCTCGTCGACATCGACGAGTGTGACATCACCGACGCGGCGCGCGTTCGGTACGTCTTCTCCGAGTTCGGACCGGAGATCGTGATCCATGCCGCCGCGTGGACCGACGTCGACGGATGTGAAAGCGACGAAGAGCGTGCGCGTTCGGTGAACGTACACGGCTCGGAAAACGTAGCCGCCCAAACCGCGCGCCTGGGTGCCAAGCTCCTTGCCGTCAGCACCGACTACGTCTTTTCCGGAGACCTGGGCCGCCCGTGCACGGAGACGGATCCGACCGCACCCGCGTCGCTCTACGGTCGGACGAAGCTGGAAGGGGAGGAAGCCATCTCCGCGGCGCTCCCGTCGGCGGCCATCGTTCGGACGTGCGGCCTGTACGGCCCCGGGGGACACCACTTTCCGGGCGCGATCGCGAGGCAAATCCGTGCCGGCAGGCCACTTCGCGTCGTGAGCGACCAGATCGTCTCGCCCACCTACACCCATGATCTCGCGGAAGTTCTCATCAGGTTGATGGCGGAACCGGCCGAGGGAATCTATCATGCCGCCAACGCTGGCGCGACGTCATGGGCCGATTTCGCCCGGGGGATCGCGGACGTGATGGGGGTCCCGGATCATCCCATCACCGACGTGCCATCCACGGAGATGGCCCGTCCGGCACCGCGCCCCGCGTACTCCGCGTTGTCGTGCGGTCGGCTCAAACTTGAGCATGGCATTAAACTGCGTTCCTGGCGTGAGGCGTTCTCGGGATACTACGCCGACCAGGAAGGGGCGATCGAATGAGCGGGCGCGCAAGGACAAGTCTCGAAGCCGGAGGCCGGCTCCTCGCATTGCTTGCGGAGCGGGAAGCCGAGCACGTCGAGAGCCTGGCCGAACGGATCGCCAAGATATTCCGGGATCGCGGGCGGCTTCTGGCGTGCGGCAACGGCGGTAGCGCCGCAGACGCGCAGCACGTCGTCTGCGAGCTTGCCGGAAGGTTCTATTTCGAGCGGAAACCGCTCGACGCCATCGCGCTCACGACCAACCCGTCGCTCGTGACGGCGATCGCGAACGACTACGAGTACGCGGACGTCTTCGCCCGGCAGGTCGAGGGTTACGGCCGCCCTGGCGACGTTCTCCTGCTCTTCACGACCAGCGGGGGATCCCCGAACGTGCTTCGCGCTCGTGACACCGCCCGCAACGCGGGTCTTCTCACTGTCGGGTTCACCGGCCAAAGCGGCCGCCAGTTCGCGGAAGAATGCGACGTGGCGTTCATCGTGCCCAGTGGCGATACCCCCCGCGTGCAGGAAGCGCACATCGCCCTCGGGCATGCGCTCTGCGAGTGCGTTGAGGCGATCCTCTTCGAATCCGATGCGTCCGAGGATGCGGCGCCGAGCGATCGGGGAACTCGATGATCGCCGCTTGCTTCATTCAGCTTAGACCGCGCCAGTGGACGAAGAACTTCCTTCTGTTCGCCGGCATCATCTTCTCCGTGCATCTTCTGGATACCGATCTGTTGCTGAGAAGCCTGGCGGGGTTTCTGCTCTTCTGCGCGATCTCATCCGGTGTTTACTGCATTAACGATATCGCCGACATTCGCAAGGACCGGCTTCATCCCGAGAAGCGCACTCGCCCGTTGGCATCGGGGCGCTTGTCCAAGGGCGTGGTCGTCGCCATGTCCGCTCTGCTGCTACTGCCGTCTCTCGTTCTGTCGTATCTCCTCGCGACCCGCTTCGGCGTGGTGGCGACGCTCTACCTGTTCTTGAACCTCGGGTATTCGTTCGGGCTGAAACGCGTGGCCATCCTCGATTTGATTCTCCTCGCGGCCGGCTTCGTCCTGCGCGCCGTGGCGGGGGTTGAGGTGTTGGGCCACCCGGAAGTCGTGCTATCCCCGTGGCTCATCCTTTGCGCGTTCTTCCTGGCGCTCACGATCGGTGCGGGAAAGCGGCGCGCGGAGCTGGAGCTGTTGGAGGAGGGTGCGGGGGAACATCGCGCCGCACTCGACGACTACAGCAAGCCGTTTCTCGATCGCATGCTCACGGCCATGGCGGCCGCATCGATCATCGGTTACTCGATCTACACGTTGGCGCCGGGTACGCAGTCGAAGTTCCACACGCACTTCTTGATCTACACGGTTCCGTTCGTGGTGTTCGGCCTGTTCCGCTATCTCTATCTCGTCTATGAGCGGCGGGCCGGCGGCAACCCGACCGAGGCGATACTCAACGATCGCCCGCTGCTGCTGGACGCGCTCTTGTGGGTGCTCGCGGTCATCTACATCCTCTATCTTCGATGAGTTGCTTGCGGTCTGAGCAAGCCGATGAATGAAGCAACATGGATCGCGCCGGCAAAGACCAACCTCTACCTGGAAGTCCTCGGAAAGCGCTCCGACGGTTTCCACAACATTCGGACGCTCTTCCAGGCGATCGATCTGGCCGACCGGCTCGTCGTCTGCCGCACGACGAGCGACACGATCTCAGTGACCTGTGACACCCCCGGCATCCCAACCGACGAGCGTAACCTCGTCGTGAAGGCCTGGCGGGCGCTCAAGGCGCACCATCCGTTTCCCGGCGGGGTCGAGCTTCGGCTCGAGAAGACCATCCCCGCGGGGGCCGGGCTCGGGGGCGGCAGCAGCGACGCGGCCGCGATGCTTGTCGCCGCCAACAGCCTTTTCGGGCTTGGACTTAGCGCTGAACGCCTCGAAGCGCTCGCGGGCGGGATCGGAAGTGACGTCCCGTTTTTCATCCGCGGCGGGGTCCGGCTCGGCGAGGGGCGGGGCGAGCGGCTCAGCGACTGGCCATGCCCGGCCCGGGGCGCCTTCGTCATCCTCTCACCTCCGTTCGCCGTCTCGACGGCGGACGTCTACGCCCGGGGGGGATTCGGGTTGACCCCCGGCGGCGATCCGCTTAACATTCTCCGCCTTGAAATGACTCGGGAGGATCCAGAGGGAGCGGCCGGGGAATTGTTCAACGCCCTGGAACAACCTGCTTTCTCCCTGTATCCGGATTTGCGCCGGCTGAAGGGAAAACTCCTGGGGCATGGCGCGGTGGGCGCGCTCCTGTGTGGAAGCGGCTCATCGCTCTTTGCGCACTTCGCCACCGTCGAAGCCGCCGAGCAGGCTCTCGACAGGCACCGGGCCGATGGCCTGGATGTGCGCCTCGCCCTTCCCTTCGCCTGCGGCGCCCGGCAGGTCGCGTAGGTCCTCCGTATCGCAGTCATCATTTGGATTGTCGTCCGGAATGTCGTCCGGAATTAGTATCGGGTGTGGTGGTCGAAAGACCTCTGACTACTGGGGCGTAGCCAAGTGGTAAGGCACCGGGTTTTGGTCCCGGCATGCGGAGGTTCGAATCCTCCCGCCCCAGCCAGGCTGTTCGCTCACTAAACAGGGGGCAACGTTGAGCCGGAACGGGTCACTGCGGGTATTCACGGGGACTTCGAATCCCCACCTTGCACACGGGATCGCGGAGTACCTGGGCATCGAACTCGGTGAGGCCGAGGTCGCGAGCTTCTCCGACCGGGAGATCCTCGTCCGTTTCAGGGAGAACATTCGGGGATGCGATATCTTCCTGGTGCAGACGACGACGGCCCCGGCCGAGAACCTGATGGAGCTTCTCATCATGATCGACGCGGCGGTGCGCGCGTCGGCGCGTCGCGTGACGGCGGTGACGCCGTACTTCGGCTACGCCCGTCAGGATCGGAAGGACCAACCGCGGGTCGCCATCTCCGCGAAGCTCGTGGCGAATCTCATCACGACGGCGGGTGCCAATCGGATCCTCACAATGGACCTGCACTCCGCGCAGATCCAGGGTTTCTTCGACATCCCGTTCGATCATCTCTACGCTGCGCCCGTTCTGATCGACTACTTCAGCTTGCGGAAGATCGAGGACATGGTCGTCGTATCACCCGACATCGGTAGCGTGAAGATGAACCGCGCCTACGCGAACCGCCTCGGTGTTCCGCTGGCGCTTGTGGACAAGCGCCGCTCGGGCCGCGACTACACCGAAGTGATGCACGTCATCGGTGACGTTGACGGGAAGAACGTCGTTCTTCTCGACGATGAGATTTCCACGGCCGGAACGCTGACGCAGGCGGCGTCGGCCCTGAGGGCGCACGGCGCACGGCACATCTACGCGGGCGCGACGCATGGGAAATTCGTGGGCGAGGCGTTCGATCGGATCGAGGCCAGCCCGATCGAAGAGGTGATCGTCACCGACTCGATCCCCCATCCGGGCGGAATGCCCATCGAGAAGATCAAGGTGCTATCGGTCGCTCCGCTCCTCGGCGAAGCGATCCGGCGCATTCACGAAGAGCGTTCACTGAGTTCACTATTCGTCTGAGAAAGACACTTGTCTGAGATAGACGGCAAACGATAGGAGGAGGGAAAAGGTGGCAATCGTCGAGCTTGCCGGGGACATCCGAGTTCGCATGGGGCGAGGTGGCTCCAATGAGGTGCGGCGCGAAGGAGATATCCCGGCGATTCTCTACGGCAAGGGTGAGAAGCCCATGCCGATCAAGATCAACGCCCGGGTCTTCGACACGCTGGTCCGTACGCAGGGCGGTATTCACTCGGTCATCGATCTCAAGCTCCCCGAGCACAGCAAAGTGATGGCGCTCATCCGGGAGATCCAGCGGGACCCTGTCTCACGCGACATCGTCCATGTGGACTTTCTGCACATCTCGATGGACAAGCCGGTCCAAATGACGGTTCCGATCGTGCTCGTCGGCATGGCGACGGGTGTCAAAGAAGGCGGAATCCTCGAGCACCTCACGCGTGAAATCGACGTGAAGTGCCTACCCCGCGACATCCCGACATCGGTCGAGGTGAACGTGGAGGAACTGGACATCGGGATGTCGGTTCACGTGCGCGATCTCGACATGGGCAACGTGGAAGTCCTGACGGAAGAAGATCGCACGATCACGATCGTCGTTGCTCCGACAGTGCTCGCCGCCGCCGATGAGGGCGAAGAGGCTGAAGGCGAAGAGGCTGAAGGCGAAGAGGCCGAAGGTGAAGGCGAGAAGGAAGAAGGTGACGACAAGGGCGGCGACGACAAGGGCGCCGAGGGTGAGAAGTAGTCGGTGCTCATCGTGGGTCTTGGCAATCCGGATCGCCGATACGCCGACACACGGCACAACGTCGGCTTCGACCTCGTGGACGTACTGGCGTCCCGTTGGAACGCGAGACGGATGGCATCACCGGGCTCCTTCGACCTGATGGAGGCACGGCTGGCCGGCCGCGAGCTGTATCTGATGAAGCCGATGACGTACATGAACCGCAGCGGCGCGCCGGTCGGACGCTTCCTCGATGAGCAGGGGGACGGTCCGGATCAGTGTCTCGTGGCGGTCGACGACATGGCGCTCGACGTCGGACGCCTGCGGTTTCGCCGTCGCGGGAGTGACGGCGGGCATCAGGGTCTGGCATCGATCGAAAGGCGGCTCGGATCGGAAGAGTACCCCAGGCTTCGAATCGGTGTGGGGCCGGCTCCACCGAGCTGCGAGTGGGCCGACTTCGTGCTGAGCCGGTTCACGTCGGACGAGAGGAAGATCATCGGGGAGACGTTGGAACGCGCGGCCGATGGGGTCGAGCGGATGCTTCACGATGGAATCGACAAAGCAATGAGTCTTTATAACGTTCAGGAATGATCAGGAAGGAGAACAGGGCGTTGCGCGAATATGAAACCATCTTTGTTCTCGAACCGGAGCTGGAACAAGGGTCGGTCGAGGAACAAATTACACGCGTCTGCAAGATCATCGAGGAACGTGGCGGAGAGGTCCACGATATCCAGCGGTGGGGCCGGCGCCGTCTCGCGTACCCTATCAAGAAGAAGAGCGATGGGATCTACACGTTCGTCCGCTTCGGTGGCGACAACCGCGTGCTCACTGAACTCGAGCACCGCTACAAGCTGAACGAGTCGATGCTTCGTCACCTGACGGTGATGTGCGAGACCCCGCCGGCGGTGGAGCCCGAGACCGCCGAAGCCGACAAGGCCGCGGATGCCGATGCGGATGCCGCCCCGGCCCCGGCTGAGGACACGGCGCCGGCAGCCGAGAGCGCCGAGGCTCCAGCAACCGACGCTCCCGTCGAGACCGCCGCCGCCGAGACGGCCGAAGCGCCGGACACGGCCGAAGTGACCGCCGGGGCGGATGGCGACGGCGGCAACGAAGCGACCGAAGACACAAAGACGGAATGATGAGGAGGACGGCTCATGGGGTTTAGAGGGGATCGCGACCGGCGCAAAGTTTGCAAGCTTTGCCTGGATAAGATCAGGCATGTTGACTACAAGGACGAGAAGCTGCTCCGCCGTTTCGTCACGGATCGAGGCAAGATCGTCTCACGGCGGATCTCAGGAACCTGCTCGCGACACCAGATTCAGCTCAGCCGGGCGATCAAGCGCGCCCGCATTCTGGCGATGGTGCCGTATGTCGGTGAAACGGCAAAGTAAGGGTTTGATAGATGAAGGTGATATTGCTGCAAGACGTGGATGGACTCGGTTCCCGGGGTCAAACGGTGGATGTCGCGGACGGCTATGCCCGCAACTACCTTATCCCAAGGAACCATGCGCTGAAGGCGAAAGCCTCGGCGATGAAGATCGCGGACGAGTTGAATCGTCTCGCGCTTCAGAAGGATGAGAAGTATCGCCAGGAAGCCGCGGAGAATGCCAAGCGTCTTTCGAACGTGAGCCTGACGATGATCGTCAACGCCAACGAGGAAGGCAAGCTTTTCGGGTCCGTGACCAACGCGGACATCGGCATGGAACTCGCGAAGCAGGATCTGGGTATCGAGATAGACAAGCGCGACATCGTGCTCGATGACTCGATCAAGCAGCTGGGTCGCTACCTCGTAAAGGTGAGGCTCTTCAAGGACGTGCAAGGGGAAATCGAGATCTGGGTCGTACCCCACAGCTCTGAAGAACCGGAAGGAGCCGCTTCGGATGAAGGAGCCGCTTCGGATGAGGGAGCCACTTCGGATGAGGGAACTACTTCGGATGAAGGAACCACTTCGGATGAGTAGGCAGGGGCCGAGGGCATGTCTCCTGTTTGTAGCCGTCGTCGCCCTCCTCGTGTCCGGATGTGAGAAGGAAGAGGTCCGTGTACCGTTGGACGAAGGCGACGATTTCCTCCATGGGACGATTGTCGCCAGGGTCGGAGGCAAGGTCATCACGGCCGCTGACCTCGAATCTCGTCTACGGAACCAGTTCCCGGATGTCGGTGACGCAATCGACGCGACAACCGAACGCTCGATCCGGGAAATCCTGAAGATGGACGTCGACCGCCTCTGCATGGCACTGGCTGCGGAAGAGGCGGGTGTGGATGAGAACCATCGCTTGTTCGCTCAGTACATGGAGATGGCACGCCGGAAGGCGCTGGAGGATATCTACCGCGAGGAGTTCATCTACGGTCCTCTCCTCCCTTCCGAGGAGGAGCTGCGTCAGTTCTACGATGAGCATCTCGATGAGTATGCGCTTCCGGCCAAGTGTGTAACCCGCCACATTCTTCTTGCGAATCATGACGATGCCGACCTGGCGATTCGCCGCCTGGAAGCAGGTGAGAACTTCGCCGACGTGGCCGGGGTCATGAGTCTCGATGAGCGAACGAGGGCCAGCGGCGGAGCCCTGGGCAACGTCATGCGGGGCACTGCCGTCCGCGGGTACGGCAAGATGCCGGAGTTCGTCGAACAGGTCTTCGACATGGATGAAGGGGAAACGCGGATCATCGAGTCGGAGCACGGCGTTCACGTCGTGCGGGTCGAGGGAAAGATCGAGGATTCGCGGCGCACGTTCGAGCAGGTGCGCGAGGGCATCCGCGATCGTCTGTTCCGCACACCGGCCGCGGCGGCCTACGACAGTACGCTGCAGGCACTTCGTGCCGGCTATACGGCGAGAATCCTAGATGAGAACCTCGTTGCCTATCTCGGCTGGCGCCGCGCGGAGCCGGAAGAAGAACTCTTCGCGAGGGCGCAGGCCGAGCAGAATCCGGTCAAGCGGATCGCCATCTATCGCGAGTATCTCGAGAAGTTCGCACACAGCGAGCATGCCGCCGAGGCGCAGTTCATGATCGGCTTCATCTACGCGGAGGAGCTGAAGAACGAGCAGAACGCGCGGATAGAGATCAACGAGTTCCTCAAGAAGTACCCCGACTCCGAACTGGTGCCGAGCGCGCGCTACATGCTGGAAGAGCTTTCGGCCAGGAAGGGCACGAAGTAGACAATGGAAGAGGTCTTTGTCTGGCAGATGGCCGTTGACGAGAAGAGCCGATTTCCCGTCGTGCTTCTGAAGGAGAAGAACGGTTCGCGCAAGCTTCCGATCTGGATTGGACCTGCTGAGGCTCAGGCCATTGCCATGGAGCTGCAAGGCAAGCGGTTTCAGCGGCCGCTCACGCACGATCTCATGGCGACGATTCTCAAGGGTGTTCAGGCGGAAGTTCGGAAGGTGGAAATCTCGTCACTCAAGGAAAACACTTTCTTCGCCAAGATCGTTCTTCAGCATGGCGACGCGTTGATGTCGGTTGACGCCCGGCCGTCCGACTCGATCGCGCTGGCGCTGCGCATGAAGGCGCCGATCTTCGCGTCCTCCGAGTTGCTGACCGACGATCTGGATACGCCCGACCCTCAAGAGTCGGAAGGCGAGGAGGATGACACGCCGCGACCGCCCACGCCGGATGAGCGCGCGGACAGTGCGCGGCGGTTTATCGAGGAGATCGACCCCGAGGATTTTGGTAAGTTCTCGTTCTAGGTAGGTGTGGGGGGGGGCGGGTGCTGTCCCGTCCATCCCGCGCCTCGTTCACCTGACTGACGTCAGAATAATCGACGTGCCCCCGCCCGATCGCCTTTTCACGCTTCCCGCGGGGTGATTTGCGCCACCTACGTCCCCCGCCGCTCGCCGATGATGAAGTTGAACGGGATCTGAACCCAGAACTGGCTCGGCTTCCCCTGGGTGAGGATCGGCGCGAAGCGCCACTTCAAGACCGCGTTACGCGCGGCCTTGACCAGCGTTTCGTTCACGTCATCTTGGGCCGCACGGGCTTCGAGCACGGTGCCGTCGGCGCCAATCAGCGCCTCGATCAGGAACCGGCCCTCGATCCCCATCAGCCGTGCCTCGATCGGATAGGTTGCCTTCACGAATCGCAGCAGGACGATCTCGTCGCTCGTAATCGGAAGGATGCTGGCGTCGTCGCTGGCCAGATGCTTCCCCTCACCTTGCCCGGGCCGGGGCTCATCCTCCGGCGGGGCGATCTCCCGCTCGTCCGTGCCGTCTATTTCCTCGGGAAAGTCATCGGTCTTCGCGGTCACGTCCATGTCGACCGCCTCCATCGCCTCCTCAAGCGGATGGCCGCCGGCCTCCCTCTCGCGCTCGGATATGGTCTCGCGGAGGATCTCCAGCTCCGCCAGCATCATCATCGGGCCCGGGTAGCCCGCGCGCGGCGGCATGTACGACCCTTGTTGGCTCCGAATCGTGATTCCGAGGGTCAAAAGGGTCAGGAGGCTGATTATCCCGGAACGGGACAGTCGGATGTGATAGACGCGATCGCGCTCAAAGAGTTTGATCCCCGGTCCGAACATCGCATGGCCTCGCTCTCCCGGCGGCGGATTCAGGATATCATGGAAGGTGCGGAACGTCACCTCCACCCTTGTAGAGGGTGCGCGTAGTCCACTATCTTTGTGCGCGTTTGCTAGTGCGCCGAATCTCTCGATCGGGGCACTAGGGGTCAATAAACACCGGGGGCAGCGCCATGGCGTCGCGCAAGGAACTCGCGCGCACCAGAAACATCGGAATTATCGCGCACATCGATGCCGGTAAGACCACGACGACCGAGCGCATTCTCTACTACACGGGCATGTCGCACCATATGGGCGACGTGGACCACGGCAACACGGTCACCGACTGGATGGAGCAGGAAAAGGAGCGCGGCATCACAATCACCGCCGCGACGATTTCCTGTGAGTGGGACGGTCATCGGATCAACATCATCGACACGCCGGGTCATGTCGATTTCACCGCCGAGGTCGAACGCTCCCTGCGCGTGCTCGACGGCGCGGTGGTCATACTCGATTCCGTCGCCGGCGTGGAGCCCCAGAGCGAAACGGTCTGGAGTCAGGCACGTCGCTACGACGTTCCCTGCATCGCCGTCGCGAACAAGATGGATCGACTGGGCGCCGACTTCGAGAAGGTCGTCGATGACATCCAGACGAAGCTGGAGACGACGGCGCTTCCGATTCAGTGGCCGATCGGGGCCGAGGACCGGTTCGTCGGGGTCGTCGACCTCATTGGGGCCCGCGCGCTTTACTGGGATCGGGATCAGCTTGGTGCCGATTATCGCGAGGCGCCCATCCCGGATGATCTGAAGGACGTCGTTGCCGAGGCGCGCGGCCTGCTCTTGGAAACGCTCGCCGCGGAAGACGAAGATCTCCTCGAGCGATACGCCTCCGATGATGGTGGCGATTCCATCGGTGCCGAGGAACTGGTTCCGGTACTGCGGCGATTGGTGTTGGAGGGGCGGATAACGCCGGTGCTCGCCTCGGCGGCGTTGCGCAATCGCGGTGTCCAACTCATCCTCGACGCGATCGTGACCTATCTGCCGGCGCCGTTCGAGGTCCCGCCACCCACCATGCACGGGCGAGACGGCGAAGAACTCCTGCGCGACGCGGACCCGAAGGCGCCGCTGATGGCGCTGGTGTTCAAAACGTATACGGACTCGTCCCGGGCCCGTGTGAACTACATCCGGGTCTACTCCGGCGAGATTCGCCCCCGTGACAAGGTGCTAAACGCCTCGCGGGGAGAAGTGGATCGCGTCGCCCGGCTCTTCCGCATGCAGGCCGATCGGCGTAAGAAGATCGAGTCGCTCTCGGCCGGCGAGATCGGAGTGGCGGTGGGGCTCAAGAAAGCGACGACGGGTGACACGATCTGTGCCACCGACGACTTCGTTCTGCTCGAACGGATGAGCTTTCCCGAACCCGTCGTGTCCAGCGCGCTCGAGGCCAAGCGAAGCGGCGATGAGGAGAAGATCCGTGGAGCGCTCGATCTCCTCTCGCTGGATGATCCCACCTTCCAGATTAAGATCGATGAGAACACCGGGCAGTACATCATCTCCGGCATGGGCGAGCTTCACCTGGAGGTGATCGGAACCCGGCTCGAGCGTGAGTTCGGGCTGGCCGTCCGAATGGGGCAGCCGCAGGTGGAGTACCGCGAGACGATCACGGTTTCTGCCGTCAAACGGGTCCGCTACGAGCGGACCATGGGCGGGAAAGACCACTTCGCCGAGGTGGAGATCGCGCTCCAGCCGCTGCCGCCGGCCTCAGGAAACCGATTCGTTCGCCGGGGAGGCGACGATCTTCCGCCGGAGTATGCCAACGTCATCGAGCAAGCCGCCCTGGGGGCCCTCTCCGGCGGCGTCATCGGCGGCTACCGGGTCCTGGACGTGGAGGTCAATCTCATCGACGCCAAGCTCCGGGAGGCGCAGGCCTCGGAGCTGGCCTTTGCGGGCGCCACGTTCGAGGCCGTCAAGGACGGCCTGCGTGCGGGACAATCCGTGCTTCTCGAGCCGACCATGAGTCTGGAGCTCGCCGCGCCGAAGGAGTTCACCGGCGGGATTCTCGTCGGTCTGGCGAGTCGGCGGGGCCGCGTGGACGGAACCGAGGTCCGCGGGGCGCTTCAGATCATCAAGGCCCGGGTTCCGCTCAGCAAGATGTTCGGCTATGCGACCGAGCTCCGATCCCAGACCCAGGGTCGCGGCTCCTATTCCATGCAATTCGAGTGTTTCGACCGGCTCCCGACTTGATAGTCCTTGACCCGTTTCGGGCGCGATTGATAGCTTGCGAATGATGTCTACCCAGGAAAACACTGCGCTTCGGGCCATCCCCTCGGTGGAGTCTCTCCTACGGGATCCGACGCTCGAGCGCCAATCCGAATCGCTTCCACACCCGGTGGTGGTGGAACTCGTGCGATCCGTGGTGGATTCCGTCCGATCCGAGGTGCGGAAGACGCGAAAGGCCCCCGATCGCGAGGAAATCATTGCCAAGGTGGGACGTCTGCTGGCGCTCTACACGGCGGGACGGCCGGCGCGCATCATCAACGCGACCGGCGTCATTCTGCACACGAACCTGGGACGCGCGGTGCTGGGAGAGCGGATCGGGAAGCGGCTCGCAGAGGTGGCACGCGGCTATTCCGATCTCGAGTTCGACGTGATAGGCGGCAAGCGGGGCAAGCGAGAGGCGCAGATCGAGCTGATGGTCCGCGTGATCGCGGGCGCCGAGGCCGGACTGGTGGTGAACAATTGCGCGGCGGCGGTTCTTCTATCGCTGGAGACGCTCGCCAAGGGGCGCGACGTCGTCGTCAGCCGCGGGGAGCTCGTGGAGATCGGCGGGTCGTTCCGCATTCCCGATGTACTGGCGAAGAGCGGCGCGCGGATGATCGAGGTGGGAACGACCAACAAGACGCGTCTCGCCGACTATCGCAACGCGATCACGTCCGAGACGGCCGTGCTTCTGAAGGTCCACACGTCGAACTTCCGAATCCGGGGGTTCACCGAGACCGCGTCCACGGAGGAGCTTGCCGCACTCGCCGCCGAACACGGGATCATATTGGTGCGTGATCTGGGCAGCGGCGCGACCGGTCTCGCCGGGTCCCCGGTTCCGGTGGACGAACCGACATTGGCGCAGGAAATACGCGCCGGCGCCGATGTCGTGGCGGCAAGCGGTGACAAGCTTCTCGGTGGCCCGCAGGCGGGGATTCTCGTGGGACGCCGCGAGGTGATCCGCCGCCTGGCATCGAACCCGCTCTACCGGGCGCTCCGGCCGGGGAAGTTGACGCTGGCGGCGCTTTCGGAGACGCTCCTGGCGCACCTGGAGGGCAACCCCCAGGAGAGCCTCCCGGCGTTGCGAATGCTGGGTATGGATGAGAAGCTACTGGATGCCGAGGCGAGATCCATCGCCGAGCGCATGCAGAAGGCCGCCGGCGGGTTGGCCACGATCGAATGCCGGCCCGGCGGCTCGGAGACCGGTGGGGGATCGATTCCGGATACACTCCTGGAGACGACCCTCGTGTCCGTTACCCCCGCGCGCGCGCCGGTGCACGTCGTCGAGCGTCGGCTCCGCATGGATCATCCCATTGTCATGGTTCGCGTTCAGGAGGGCCGGATTCTCATCGACCCGCGTACCCTGATGCCGGGAGAGGACGATCGCCTGATCGAGCGCATGGTGGAGGCCCTGGCTCAAGAAGGAGAGGCAGCGTGACCCCACGGACCGAAGCTTTCTATCGTCATGCGGGTGAGATCGCTCAGGATCTCGATACCCCGATCATTTCGTCGCTGACGACCGGACCGCCCACCTGCGGTCGCAACGAAGCCAGCCAGCTCGAGTCGTTCGCCACGTCTGACGATCTGGCGGCCGTCGTCCGCATGTTTCGGACCGGTCTGAACTCTCTGCACATCGCCGGTATCTCCGGTGACGTCGGACGCGACGCGGTCATCCTCTCGCTCGCGCGGGCGCTTGCGGAGACAGGGCGCCGCATTCTCATCGTCGACGCCGACGCCGACGGGCCGACCTTGGCCGGAGACGGAGATGAGGGACTGACGGACGCAATGGACGCAAAGATTGCGGTTGCCGACGTGGTTCAGCCGTCGCCGGGGTACGAGGGGATGATGGCGTTTCTGCCGATCGGCAAGAAGCGCAAGGCGCTCGAGGCGCCGGGCGCATCGGAGCCGATCTCCCGCATCATCTCCGATCTCCGACCATCCTATGACGTCGTCCTCGTGAGCGCGCCGTGCCTGGATCGCCGGGGCAAAGTCCATCCGGCAAGCATCGCGTGCGAGGCCGTTCTGCTCGTGCTCTCGCCGGGCTTCGTCTCGCGTGACCGGATCCGGCGCAACTTCCTTCAGCTCTGGGGTGTCGACGCGTCGATTCGCGGGTTGCTGACGCTGGGGATTCCGGATGTCGTTGCGGAGGTGCTCCCATTCGGCGACGAGGATGCCGAATCTGCCGACCGCCCCGTCGAAGAGCTGACTTCGGATGATCTTGCGTCCGATGACAACCTCCCGGATGACGACGCGGCCCCGGAACCGGACCTCGCGCCGGCCGACGAAACGGACGAGCTGGACGTGATCGGGGAGGAGGACGAGGACCCCACGTTGGACTCGCCCGATGACGTGATTGAGTCTTTGGATACGGCGCCGACGAATCCGGACGAGACGGAGATCAGGCTGGATGATCTCACCGCCGCTGACGAGGATGTCACGCCGGACGACGCGGCTTCTGACGATCTGATGGTCGAGATGACGGATGAGACCCCGACGGGGACGGTCGAGGACACCCTCGACGAAGACACACTCGACGACGAAGCCGAGCCGATCACAGAGACCTCGGAATCGGATCTCGGGCTTTCGCCGCCGGACCCTGAGCCGGTGGCGTCGGAGGATGATCTCGAACGCGAGACAGAGGTGGATCAGCCTGCGTTCGAAATTGATTCGGAAGACGTCACGGCGGAGATGACCTCGGAAGAGGAAACGGAAGAGGAAACGGAAGAAGAAACGGAAGAAGAAACGACGGAGGAGCCCGTCGGACCGGCCGCGATCGAGCCGGACACCGACGAGCCGGAGCCCGTGGCCGACCCCGACGGGGCGACATTCGAACGGGAACCGGATGCGGCTCCGGTGGCATCCGCCGCCACGCCACCCGAGTCGGCACCGCTTGCGGATTCGGAGAAGCTTTCGCGCATCGAGGCGCAGGCGCGCGCGGCCAAACGTGACGAGAATGGGGCCCGTTCGATGGGCGGAGTGATAGGCAGACCGATGCGTGGTCCGATGCGGATCCTCGAGCGCGCCCGAAACGCGAGACGAGAGCTTCTCATCGGGATTGCCGGTGCCATTCTGATCACGGGTGGCGTCTTGATCCTTATCTGGAATTCCACCGGCAAGCCGGGTATCTCACGGACCCTGGGTCCGGCCACGCCGCCGCCGATCTCTGAAGAACAATCGGAATCCGGAGCCGTTCACGCGGGAGCGCCCGGCCAGCTGCCGGCGGTGTCACCCGATGAGTTCCCGAAAGAAGTCGTGATCACCGAGGATAGCTGGTCCGGATCCGACGCCACCGGCGCGCCGGGCGATGAAGCAACCACGGAAGATCAGACCGGCACCGCGGACGCGGACCGGACGGACGGGTCTCCGGCGGATGCGTCTCAAGCGGGCGCGACGGACTCGGATGCGATGCAGGCGGAGGCGACGTCCCGAGATCCGTTGGCCGAATCAGTGCCGCCGGCCGGTGACGATCGCACGCCGACCGTGGCGCGCGAGGCCAAGTCACAGGATCGAGGCGACGAGCCGACCAAACCCGCCGGGCGCGGCACGGACACGCCGGCCGGTGCTCAGCCCGAAGGACCGATCCGGGTCCCCACGATGGTGAGTGGTGAGCCATTGTCGGGTGGTCCGTTCTACGGCATTCACATTACATCGTTCCGATCCTCGGCCCGGGCAACGGCCGATGCCTCTCGCCTGGCGGATAGGACCGGACACGAGACTACCGTCGTTCCCGTCGATATCACATCCAGCGGCCCGAAAACCGGGCGTTGGTATCGCGTCGTCGTCGGCCGTTTCGCCACGGCCGACAAGGCGCAAAAGGCCTCGCGATCGTTCCGTGAGAAGGGCTGGACCGACTACTCCAAGGTGTATCGCATCGTCGATTGAGGGGTTAGCGTGTTCGTCGAATCGATCAAGCTGTTTGGCTTCAAATCATTTGCCGGCAAGGCCGAGGTCAAGCTGGACGCAGGCATCACCGGCATCATCGGCCCAAACGGATGCGGAAAATCCAACATCGCAGACGCCCTTAGGTGGGTGCTTGGTGAACAGAGCACGAAGATGCTTCGCGGCGTCGCGATGGAAGACGTCATCTTCAAGGGCAGCCGGGAACGCAAACCGCTCGGCATGGCCGAGGTCCTGCTGAAGATCCGCAATGACAAGGGCAGGCTTCCGATCGAGTTCAGCGAGGTGGCCGTGGGGCGGCGCCTCTATAAATCGGGCATCAGCGAATACCTGCTCAACAAGTCCCAGTGCCGCCTGAAAGACATTCGGTCGCTCTTCCTCGACTCGGGCCTCGGAGTGTCCGCGTACGCGATCTTCGAGCGGCAAATGATCGACGACATCCTCAACGAGCACTCTCCGCGTCGCCGGGAGATGTTCGAAGAGGCGTCGGGGATCATGAAATACAAGATCCGCAAGAGGGAAGCCCTCCGGAAACTTGAGTCGGCGAACCGTGATCTCGAGCGACTCTCGGACATCATCTCGGAGATCGGGCGCGAGGTGCGATCGCTCTCGCGGCAGGTGGGGCGCGCGCGCCGCTACCGCCGCCTGAAGGAAGAGCTGCGTGACCTCGACGTTGCGACCAGCGCGCGCCGCTACATGGAAATCGAGGGGCGGCGCACGCTCGTCGAGCGCGAGCTGGAAGAGGCGCACGGTCACGAGGTCGGCTTCGGGGCCGAGCTTCGATCCGGTGAGGTGGCCGTCGAGGAACTTCGGATCCGGCTCCTGGAAATGGACGAGGCGCTCGCCACGGCGAGAGCGGATCTTGCGGAGCGCAAGGCAGCGGTGGCGGATCAGCAGCAACGGTCCGAGGTGTTGTCGGAAAGGCGAGCGGGACTCGAACGGAGCATCGTGTCGCTCTCGGACGAGGCCGAGGAAGAAGAGAGTCTCGTGGGTCGCCTGGCCGGCGAGATCACGAAATGTGATCGTGAGCTTGCTTCCCTTCGCGTGGCGGCGGAGGAGAAGGAGACCGAGCGCCGCGCGGCGGAGGTTACGCTGGCGGAGCTGGAATCCGATCTCAGAGCGCGCCGGGAGCGGCGGGCCGAGATCCAGCAGGTTACTTTGGATCTTCGGGAGGCCCAGTCCGAGAAACGCCACGAGCTCGCGCGCGAACGCACGCGGCTGGAGGAAGCATCCCGTCGGCGCGAACGCATCGCGGCGGACCGTCAGGAGGCTGAGCTCCGTGCCCAATCGCTGGCCGAGCGCATTGAGCAACGCTCGACCGAGATCCGTGAACGCGAGCACGCGCTCACGACGGCACGCGAGAGACTCGATGGTGTGGAGGCGGAGAGAAGCGAAGTCACCCATTCCTTGGAGCGGCTCGTCGCGCGACACGCGGAGATCACCAACGAACGTGCTGCTGTGACATCCCGTCTCGAGACGCTGGAAGATTTGCGGCAGGCCCGGGAGGGATTCGATCAAGGCGTGAAGACGCTTCTCGAATCACCGCCGGATGGTGTGCTCGGTCCGCTCGCCGACTTCGTCCGGGTCGATGCGTCGCAGGCCTTACTGGTTGACGCGGGGCTCGGGCACGCAATGCAGTCGGTTGTTGTTCGCGACATCGGTGTCGCCGTCGATTGTATCGCCAAGCTCGGCGAAGCAGGTCATGGACGCGTCGTGTTCTGTCCCCTCAAGGAGATGAAGGAGAGTCCGCCCACCCGTCCGTCGGTTCCGGGGAAGTCACTCGCCGACATCATCACCGCGGATGACGAGGTTCGTCCGGTGATCGAATCATTGCTCGGCCGCACGTTTGTTGTCGATGACGCGCGTCAGGCGCGCTCACTGTCGCGGGAAAACCCCGGTCTCACGTGGGTGACTCCGGGCGGGGAGGTCTTCCACAAAGACCGCCGGGTGAGCGGTGGGCGGGGAATGACCGCCGCGCGGAAGATCTTCGAACGTCACGCCGAAATCGCGCGGCTGAAGGAGAAGCTCGCCGACGTGGACCGCGAGCTGGAACGGGCCGATTCCGAGAAGACAAGTGCCGACGAGCGCCTCCGGGAGATCGATGCACGCACGGAGGAGTTGCAGGTGGCCATCGGAGAGGCGGAGACGCTCGCTGCGGAATCCAAGAGCGCCGTGAGTCATCTCGAGCTCGAGCAGAACCTCACACGAGACGAGCTGAACGGCCTCTCCGCCGAGGACGCCGCGGTTGAGACGGAGCGCGCGAAGTTTGAAGAGGCGATTGCAGCGTGGGAAGCCGAGTTCAAAGAGACGGTGGCCGCGGGTGACGAGCGCGCCGGCGAGTGGGAGCGATTGGACGAAGATATCCATGCACTGGAAGCCCGCCGCGAGGAGTCGCTTCGCCATGTCGGTGATCTCCGGGTGGCCTCCGCGCATACGAGCGCCGAGTGTGCCAGCGCGGAAACCCGTCTGGCCCGTCTAGAATCCGACAAAGTCAGCGCCACGCGCGGCGGGGTGGACAAGCGCGAGCGCATCGACGACGCCAGAGAGCAGATCGGGCTCATCGACGTGGAGCGCGCTTCGCTATCCGAAACTCTGTCCGGCGCGGGGGGGCGGATCTCGGAGGCGGAGGGGCGCGTAGACGTGCTCACGGGCCAAGAGGCGGATGTCAAGAACGAGTGGGCCGAGCGTGACGCGGCGCTCAAGGCGGTGAGGGAGCAGATCACGCGGGCGAAGGAAAAGGTCCACAGTTGTGACCTCGAACTTTCCGAGCTCAGCGGTGAGGCCTCACGAATCAAGGATCGTCTCTTCGATGAGTATCGTACCGTTCTCCGTGAGGAAAGAAACGGAGACGGGATCCCAATGGTCGTGCGACACGAGCGGAAGCGTCCACTGCCGGACGCCCGTACGATGGAGACAGGGTCGAACGAGGAGCCCGGTTCGGCCCCGGCGGGTGAACGGGGCGAGGAACCGGGAGCGGAGACCGATGGACAGCCGGCCGGCGCGGAGCTGCCACATCTCGGTGAGGAGCTGGTGGTCACCGACCCGATGCCCGCCGATCCGCCGAAACGATATGCCGATCTCTCGATAGAGGAGTGGAAGGAGACGGTCAAGGAGCTGAAGGACGCGCTGGCGCGCTTCGGACCGGTGAACGAGATGGCCGTCGAGGAGTTCGAGGCGAAGAAGAACCGTCTCGATTTTCTGACCGGCCAGCATGATGACCTGGTGAGCGCTCGTGACGGACTCATCGAGACGATACGGAAGGTCAATCAGGAGGCCCGAGAGCGATTCGAGAAAACCTTCAAGCTGGCACAGACCAACTTCACACAGGTCTTCGAGACGCTGTTTCCCGGCGGGTTCGCCGAGCTCAAGCTCGAGGGCAACGATCCCCTGGAGGACGACATCGTGATGGTCGCGCGGCCGCGTGGGAAAAAGATCGAATCGATCAAGCTTCTCTCGAGTGGTGAGCGCGCTCTGACGGCCACTGCTCTTCTCTTTGCCATCTATCTCATCAAGCCGGCTCCGTTCTGTATCCTCGACGAGGTGGACGCTCCACTGGACGACGCCAACATCGAGCGCTACGTGGCGCTGCTGCGGACCTTCTCGGAGCGAACGCAGTTCATCCTCATCACGCACAACAAGAAGACGATGGAAGCCTGCGACACGCTCTACGGAATCACCATGGAGGAGGCCGGAGTCTCGAAGCTGGTGTCCGTGAAGTTCGTCGGTGGTGACCTCGTCGTGGATGGGATGACGAACACCGACCTGGCTGCGAGCTGACCCGCGGGTGTGACATGTCGCATAAGGGGTACGAGCACGACGCGAAGAAGATGTCGTTTCTGGATCACCTCGGCGAGCTCCGAAGTGTTCTCATTCACAGCCTTCTGATTCTTCTCGTCGGTACGGTCATCGCGTGGGTGTTCTCCGGCAAGGTCCTCGATTTCCTGATCCAGTGGCTCGGCGTCGAGCAGGTTCAATTCCTCAGCCCGATGGAAGCGTTCAACGCGCGCTTCAAAGTGGCGCTATTCATGGGCTTCGTCGTCGGCCTTCCCGTGATCGCGCTCCGCATATGGGCTTTCGTGGTGCCTGCCCTCCGAGTGAGCGAGCGGAAGATCATTCTGCCGAGTTCGCTGCTCACGTCGACCCTCTTTCTCCTTGGATTGGCGTTTGCGCTCCTCTTCCTCACGCCGATGATGCTCAAGTTCCTGGTGGGGTTCGGAACCGAGCATGCCCAGGCGAACCTGGCGCTGGGTCCGTTGCTGTCGTTCATCTTTCGGATGTGCCTGGCGTGCGGCATTCTGTTCCAGCTCCCGCTGGTGGTCGCGATCACGAGCTTCATCGGGCTCACGAGCCCGAGATTCCTGCTCAGCAAATGGCGCCACGCCGTCGTCGTCATCTTCGTCGTGGCCGCGATCGCGACGCCGGGGGACGGTCCGTCACAGATCGTCCTCGCGGCCCCGCTGGTTCTTCTCTACTTTCTGAGCGTCGTACTGTCCTGGCTGATCTGGAAGTCCCGGGGGCGCGATTCGTCACCGGCATCCAAAGGCGAGGCGGGAGGGGAGGGCTGAGATGCCTGCAACCGGGTCGTTTCTGAGCATCGACGTGGGGAACACCTCGGTCGTGATCGGTCTCTTCGAGGGAGAGCGGCTGGAGCGCCTCTGGCGACTGTCCAGCTTCTGGGGTCGGACGGGCGACGAGATCCGGCTCATTCTCCGTGAACTGACCCACGAGGCCCTGGGCGGGCGGACCGAGCCGATTCAGGTCGGCATCGCCTCGGTGGTGCCCCAGCTGACCATGCCGTTCGCCGAGGCCTGTCGAGCGCTCACCGCGGCGGAACCGGTCGTGATCGGTCCCGACGTCGACCTGGGGATCCCAATCCGGTACATTGATCCGTCGCAGGTCGGCCCTGACCGGCTGGCGAACGCGGTGGCCGTCGGTCACGAGTACCGGGTCCCGGCGATCGTCGTCGATCTGGGAACGACGACGAACTTCGATGTCATCGGCCCCGACGGGGCCTTCGAGGGTGGGGCCATCGCCCCCGGCCATGTCTCATCCGCCGAGGAGCTTTTCCGGCGAGCGGCGCGGCTGCCCCGGGTCGAGCTTCATCCGGCTCCCGATCACGCCATCGGCCGGACCATGGAGCAGGCGATCCGAGCAGGCGTCTTCTTCGGCACTGTCGGCCAGATCGACGGTATCGTCAAACGGATCATCGGGGAGCTGGGGGGAGATCCGCTCGTTCTCGCTACGGGGGGGCTTGCGGAGGCCGTGGTCGCCGAGTCGCAGACGATTCAAGCGACCGACCCCGCGCTCACGATCAAGGGCATTCGCCTAATCGCCGCCAGGATCCTCTGATATCGCCAAGAAAAGGGTTGCGCCCGCTTTCGAAGACCGTGTATTCTCGTTTGCTGGCATTCGGCGACACTGAGTGCTAATCCATAGCAATTAAACATCTTACAAGACCACCATAGGAGGGGTCAGATGAACATCGTTCCACTCGGCGATCGGGTGCTCATCCGGACGTTGGATGAGGAAGAAAAGGCTGGATCGATCATCATTCCGGACACGGCGAAGGAGAAGCCCCAGCGCGGAGAGGTCATGGCCGTCGGGCCGGGCCGCCTCGGCAAGGACGGGAAGCGCTTGGATATGGAAGTCTCCCAAGGGGATAAGGTCCTCTTCGGGAAGTGGTCCGGCACCGAGGTGTCGATGGATGGCGAGAAGTACCTCGTGATGTGCGAGTCGGATCTCCTGGCGATTCTCTAGCCGTCCTGAAGGAGGATTCCCAAAGATGTCGAAGCAACTCGAGTTCGACAGCGCGGCGCGCGACGCCCTTCGGGCCGGTGTGGACAAGCTGGCCGACGCGGTCAACGTGACGCTCGGTCCGCGCGGCCGCAATGTCATATTGGATAAGAAGTTCGGTGCGCCGACCATCACCTGCGACGGGGTCACGATTGCCAAGGAGATCGAGCTCGCCGACCCGTACGAGAACCTGGGGGCACAGCTGCTCAAGGAAGTCGCGACCAAGACGCAGGATGACGCCGGAGACGGCACGACCACGGCCTGTGTTCTGGGGCAGGCGATGGTGCGCACCGGGCTCAGGCAGGTGACCGCGGGGGCCAACCCGATGGCGGTCAAGCGCGGGATGGATCGCGCGTGCGACGCGCTCATCGAGAAGCTCGCCGAGTCCTCGCGCACGGTGCGCGGCCGGGAGCAGATCCAGCACGTCGCAATGATCGCCGCCAACAATGACGAGGAGATCGGTGAGCTGATCGCCCGCTCCCTCGAAGATGTGGGCAAAGACGGCGTCGTCCAGGTCGAAGAGGCTAAGTCGATCGCCACGAGCCTCGACACCGTCAAGGGGATGCAGTTCGATCGCGGCTATCTCTCGCCTTACTTCGTGTCCGACGCCGAGCGCATGGAGGTCGTGATCGAAGATGCCTATCTGCTCATTCACGACAAGAAGATCTCGGCGATGAAGGACCTGCTGCCGATCCTCGAGAAGATCGTGCAGCTCGGTAAGCCGCTCATGATTCTGGCGGAAGACGTGGACGGCGAGGCGCTCGCCACGCTGGTGGTGAACAAGATCCGTGGCACGTTCAACTGCTGCGCGGTCAAGGCGCCCGGCTACGGTGATCGGCGCAAGGCCATGCTCGAGGACATTGCCGTCCTGACCGGGGGACGTGTGCTGAGCGAGGAGATGGGTTTCAAGCTCGAGAACGCGACCACGGCCGATCTCGGTCAAGCGCGCCGGATCGTCATCGACAAGGACAACACGACCATCATCCAAGGCGCCGGGAAGAAGAAAGCGATCGAGGAGCGGTGCGGTGAAATCCGCGCGGCGATCGAGAACACGACGAGCGATTGGGACGGTGAGAAGCTACAGGAGCGTCTCGCGAAGCTCGCCGGTGGTGTCGCCGTCATCAGCGTCGGCGCGGCCACTGAGGTCGAGCTGAAGGAGCGGAAGTCACGCGTCGAGGACGCGCTCGCGGCCACGCGAGCCGCGATCGAGGAGGGCGTCGTGGTCGGCGGCGGCGTGGCGCTCATCCGCGCGGGAGAGAGCCTGGACGACGTCAGATACGACGGCGACGAGGATCTCGGACGCAAAGTCGTGATCAACGCGCTGACCGCGCCCGCGCACCGCATCGCGACCAATGCCGGAGAGGAAGGCGCGGTCGTCGTCGAGCAGATCCGGGCGAAGAAGGGAGCCTATGGCTTCAACGCTCAGAGCCGCGATCTGGTCGATCTCCAGAAGGACGGTGTGCTGGATCCCGCGAAGGTCACACGCGTCGCATTGCAAAATGCAGTGTCGATCGCCGGCCTCATCCTCACCACGGAGACGTTGGTGACGGAAAAGGTCGAGGATGACGAAGAGGACGAGGGGGACGGCTAGACCCCGTCGTTTGAATAACGTAGAGATACGGCCCCGGACGCTCGTTCGGGGCCGTTTTCATCCACTCGCCGATCTGCCCCCTGCATCCCTAGGCTGAAGCGGCCGATATCCGTATAGATCTCACGGTTCACGCCCTTTGATTCGCACTCTTGAAGCAGGGGGGTTTCGGGCCTATGGGCGGATCACGGCAGACGTGGTGGGCGCGTTCGAGCGCCCTTGTTCTATTGGTAGTTTTGATGCTCACCGCCTGCGCGTTCGAGGCTCCCGAGGCCCCGACGTTCCAGACGCAGGTGGTTCTTCCCTTCCCTCTCCGCACGTACACGATCGAAGAGCTCATCGAGGGTACCGACGGAGTCATTATCGATTCGTCCGGCATCCGCATCTCGCAGGGTGGGGATATCGACGCTGTTCAGATCGATGATGAGCTCACGACCTCGATCGCCGGCGTGTCGTTCTCCAGCGTCATCGGGTCCTTCTCGCTCGAGGAGGGGATGGCGGCAAACGTGAACTTCGCTTACTCGGATCTCGCGCCCGGCGCGCCGACCGGAAGCGTGATCGTTCCGCCGTTCCCGTTCGACATCCCGGAACGGGAAGTCAGCGGTCTGAATCAGTTCTCCGAGGTGACGTTCGCGACCGGCGATCTGATCATCGAGGCGACGAATGAGCTGCCGGTGCCGATCTCCGGCGCATCCGTCCCGCCGCCCGGTTTCGCTCTCATCGTCCGAAACGGCTTCGGGGGTGAGATCTTGGTGGACTGGGTCCGTCCGGACGAAATCGAACCCGGGGAGACCGTATCCACGACGGTGGACATGGCCGGAAAGACGATGGGGAGCACGATTACGGTCGCGATCGAGGGCGCGTCGAACGGAAGCGACGGGCAGTTCGTTGACATCGTGGCCGAAGAAGGCGTTTCGGTGGAGGTTCGGCTTGAAAACGTGACGGCCTCGAGCGCCACGGCGCAGGTCCCCGAGCAACGTTTCGGAGACGCGGGAACCGCGTCGTGGAGCGACAGCCTGCTGATGAAGGAAGCGGCCATCGATTCCGGACGGACAACGATCTCGCTCCAGAACGCGACGCCGCTGGATGCGACGCTCCAGCTTCGCTTCCCGGATTTCTTCGTCGGCACCGACACATTGAGCATGGACATTCCTCTGGCGGCCGGCGCGTCCGACGTTCGGCAGCTGGATTTCGCGGGCGCCCGTTTCCTGGCCGATGAGCCCACGAGCGAAACGAGCTACGCGATTCGCGTTCGAACCGAGGACACGGGTGATCAGGAAGTCCTGCTCTCGTCAACGGACTCCATTTCGGTGACGGTGGGGGACATCGATCTGCGACTCGCGTGGGTGGAGGCGGTGACGTACGGCATCGAGACATCTTTCGGGCCGTACGAAGAGACGTTCGAGTGGCCCGATGAGATGGACCCGTTCACTCTGGGCGCGGCCAGTCTGATGCTGACGCTGCAAAACGAGATCGGGACCGTGATCGATGGTGAGATCACGATTGAGGCGTTCTCCGACACCGATACGGAGACGCTCGTCGAGACGGTCACCGTCCAGGCTGGGGCGCTCGACGTTCCGGTGGTGACCGAGATTGTGCTCGACGAGTCGAACAGCAATATCCTCGATCTCTTGGCGATTCAACCGACGCGGATGGAGATGTCCGGGACCTTCGAGGTCCGTAGCGGACAGCTCGTTCGCATGGATCGGACCGCTGAGATCGGAGGATCGTACGGCATCGAGGCCCCATTCGAGTTCGAGGTGACGGGCGGCGCGATCCTGCCCGATCCGTCGGAACTCGGTCTCGATGAGGACACGCGGAGTGAGCTGAGCGGGCGGGTCACGAACGTCAGGTTCGAGGCGAAGCTGACGAACGGGTTTCCGTTCGGAGCGTCCGCCACGCTGGTCTTCGGGCAGAACCCGGCCACACTGTTCGACACTCCCGATGTCGCCATGGATCCGGTGAACGCACCCGCCGCGCGCGTCAATCAGGTGAGCGGCAAGACGGAGGAGCCCACCGAGAGCGTGAGCACCATCATCCTTGGTGAGGAGGCGATGGATGTTCTGCTCGGTCCCGATGTCTACATGGGTGTTCAGGTTGACGTCGAGCCGACCGACGGCGTCGTCGTCGTATCGCCCGACGCGGAGGTTGCCGTTCGCGGCGTGCTGGTCATTGACTTGACGGTGGATGAATAATGATGAAATCCATTCAATTCCATATCGTGTTTTTCGCCGTTCTCGCCGCTGTGGTCGTCGCCTCGGGTGCGGAGGCGTCGAGCCGCTCGACCGGGATGGGCGGCGCACGGATCGCCGTGCCCGATCCCGCGCTTCTGGGGCGCGACAATCCCGCCGTGTTGGGGGTCATGGCTCCGCGCGGCTTCCGTCTCAACGTCTTCGATATCTCCGCCACGGGCGGCAACAGCGCATTCGGCGTGCAGGACTACGTGCGCTACAATGGCGCGGTCCTGACCGAGGCGGACGAGGACGAGATTCTCTCTCGTCTCGGAGACGGCGGCCTGGAGATTTCCGGTGGCGCACGCGGGTACGGCCCCGGATTCGGGTTCGGTCCGTTCGCATTCTCGGCCCGCGCAATCGGCGCGGCCGGAGGGCGCGTGCCGAAGAGCGTCCTCGAGCTTGTATTCGACGGCAACAGCCTCGACGAACCGGCCGATTTCTCCGCCGCGGCCGGCGGAGGCTGGGCCGCGATCGAGGGCGCACTCGCGTACGGACATCCTCTCGACGACCTGATTACCGGTGGCGAGACGACCGCGGGACTTCGGGCCCGCTACCTCTATGGTCTCTACGTCGCCCAGGTCACGCACGCGTCGGGGCGAGTCGTGACGACGATCGACACCCTCTACGGCACCGGTCGGCTCGACCTCCGGACTGCCACAGGCGGGACCGGGTACGCGCTCGACGCCGGACTTCTTCACCGCAGGGGTGATCTCAACCTCGGGTTCCGTCTTGTCGGTCTCTGGAGCAAGATGACCTGGGATTCGGAGACGGAGATCACGACCTTCACCGTCGATGCCGGCGTCGGCGACATCTTCGACGACGATTCGGAGATGCCGGAGCCGGAGACGACCGAGGAGACGGTCGCCACCACGGCGTTCTCGTCGCGGCTGCCGCTTCGGATCGGCTTGGGGGCCGGCTATCCCGTCGGGCCCGCGATCGTCGCCGCCGACATCGAGCACACGCCCCTGGGGCTGGCCGTTGGAGAGGACCCGTGGCGCGTGTCGAGCGGTGCGGAGTTCCTGCTCCTCGGCGGGCACATCCGTCCGCGCGTCGGCGCGATGATCGGCTCGACCGCCGGCAAGTCGCTCACCGGGGGGCTCTCGTTCCTCTTGGGCCCGTTCCGTCTCGATCTCGACGCCGGGACCTCGGGCAGCTTCAACCCCTTCTCGCCGAGAGGGCTGCAAGTGGCTGCCGGAAGCTCGCTTGTGCTGGGCTGAGGCGCCGGCTTCACGCCGGCGTCCGGCCAGTTCCCGCTTGACACCTCCCGTGAGGCTCCCGTACGATTCGTATCGTGGTATAGTGTCATAACTCTTTTAATCAGTGTAGGTTACGAGGTCGGGGAGGAACCCGATGGCGGTGATCCGCATCCGCGACCTGCCGCTCGAGGTACGGATCGGGGCGCTGCCGGAAGAGCGTGTCTCGCCACAGACCGTGCGGGCGGACATCGAGGTCCGTATCGACGACACGGAGTGTGACGAGCGCGATAGCCTCGATGCAACGCTCGACTACACACTGCTCGCCGCGGCCGTGCGGGACGTGTCTGCGCCTCCCTGTCACCTCGTGGAAACGATGGCGCGCCGCATTCACAAGCGTGTCGTGTCGTTGGACCGAGTGCGTTGGGCGCGTGTGCGTGTCAGGAAGTTCAATCCACCCGGCATGGGAGACGTCGCCTACGTCGAGGTTGAGGAGGAGGGCGGCCCCGGATGAACGGGATCTTCGTAGGGCTCGGCGCGAACATCGGGGACCGAGAGCGTACCATCCGGCGCGCGCTCGCCCAGCTCGACAAGCTACCCGAGACGGAGCTCCTCCGTGTCTCGTCGCTCTACGATACGGATCCCATCGGTGTTCTGGAGCAGCCGCCGTTTCTGAACGCGGTCGCCGAGCTGGAGAGCGGGCTCGCCGCGCGCGAGCTGCTCTGGCATCTACTGCTCGTGGAGCGTCGTCTGGGTCGGGATGGAACGCGGCAGCGCTGGGGGCCGCGTACGATCGACCTCGATCTGTTGCTGTACGGCAATGACGAGATCGACGAACCCGACTTGATCGTGCCGCATCCCGAGCTTCATCGGCGCGCGTTCGTTCTCGTTCCCATGGCCGAACTCGCGCCCGATCTGCTTCATCCCGTGATCGATCGTTCCGTGCGCGAGCTCTTGCACGAAAATGATCAACTGAGCGGCGTGCGTTCGTTGGGGCGCTTCTGGTATCAGGATGTTCGATGATTCCACAAGACTACATCGCGATCGAAGGTGTGATCGGGGCCGGTAAGACGACGCTGGCGCGGCTCATCGCGGAGCGCATCCAAGCACGGCTCCTTCTCGAAGAGGTGGAGGAAAACCCGTTCCTCGAGCTCTTCTACAAGGACATGCGCCGCTACGCGTTTCAGACGCAGATGTTCTTCGTCACCGGCCGCTATCGCCAGCAATGTGATTTCATGCAGGGCGACGTGTTCTTCCAGAAGACGGTGAGTGACTACCTCTTTCAGAAGGACCGCATCTTCGCGAACATCACGCTCGATGATCGGGAGCTGGATCTTTACAATCGAATCGTTCCCGTTATGGAGCGCGACATTCCGCGTCCGGACCTCGTCATCTACCTGCAAGCGAGTCTACCGGTGCTTCTGCACCGGATCGAGAACCGCGGTCGGACCTACGAGCGGACTATCGAGCCCGACTACCTTTCGTCGCTGAGCGAGGCATACAACTACTTCTTCTTCCACTACACGGATACACCGCTTCTCGTGGTGAACACGAACGAGATCGATATCGTCAACAACCCGCTCGACTTCGAGGAACTCATGAAGCGTATCGCCGAGCACTCCGGCGGTACGGTTTACTACGCGCCCCGACGGGAAGGGGGTGAGGAATGAAGAATTCCCGAATGACGGTGCGAAAGATTCGTCAGAAGAAGGGTCACGACAAGATCGTCGCGATTACGGCCTACGACTACCCGACCGCCCGCATGGTGGACGCGGCGGACGTCGATCTGATTCTGGTCGGTGACTCGGTCGGGAACGTCGTCCTCGGCTATGAGAACACGTTGCCCGTCACGATGGACGAGATGATTCATCACTGTCGGGCCGTGACCCGGGCGCGGCCCAAGGCCGTCGTCATCGCGGACATGCCTTACCTGTCCTTCCAGCTCAGCATCGAGGAAGCGGTGCGCAACGCCGGCCGGTTCGTCAAGGAGACCGGCGTCGACGGCGTGAAGCTGGAGCGCGGTGTCTTCGCGGACGCCGCGGCCGCCATGGTTCGGGCATCGATCCCCGTGGTGGGGCACGTCGGGCTTGCACCGCAATCGCTTCTGCAGATCGGAGGCTACCGGGTGCGCGGCCGGAGGAGTACGGAGGCCGACCTGATCATGTCCGAGGCGAAGGCGCTCGAAGAGGCCGGCTGCTTCAGCGTCGTGCTCGAGTGCATTCCCGCGAAGCTCGCCGTCGAGATTACCGAAGCGCTCACGATTCCGACGATCGGGATCGGCGCCGGCGCCGAGTGCGACGGACAGATTCAGGTGTTTCATGATCTTTTCGGACTCGGGGAGTTTGCGCCGAAGCACGCGCGGCAATACGTGGATCTCCATGCCGCCGTCATCGAGGGCGTGAGGTCGTACGCGTCCGATGTGCGCTCGAAGGTATTCCCGGGCAAGGAGGAGACGATTGCCGAGTAAGCGATCGCCGCGCCTCCTTCGGTCGGTGTCTCGAATGCGTGACTGGTCCCGTGAACAACGCGCGCGTGGGAAGAAGATCGGATTCGTCCCGACGATGGGCTATCTGCATGATGGCCATCTCTCGCTCATGCGCGCCGCCCGCTCGCGCTGTGATCTCGTGATCGCAAGCATATTCGTAAATCCGACTCAGTTCGGGCCCGGTGAAGATCTCACGACGTATCCACGCGATCTCAAGCGCGATCGCGCGCTGTGCGAAGAGGTCGGTGTTGATATGGTGTTCGTCCCGGGAGCACGTGCTGTCTACCCGGTACCGTCGCTGACGAGGGTGGCGGTTCCATCGTTGCAGACGGGACTGTGTGGCGCGAGCCGCGCCGGCCACTTCGACGGCGTTTGCCTCGTCGTGACCAAGCTGCTCAACATGACCTTTCCACACGAGCTGTATCTCGGGCAAAAGGACGCGCAGCAGGCGATCGTGCTCGGCCGAATGGTGCTCGACCTCTCCTACGACGTGAAAGTTCGCGTCGTGCCCACGGTGCGGGAGGCGGACGGGCTGGCAATGAGCTCGCGAAACGAATACCTGACGGCGGCGGAGCGCGCATACGCGCCGAAGCTGTACGAGTCACTTCGGATCGGTCGCCGGATGATCGGCGACGGAGAGGAGCGGGTGAGCCGCATACGCTCGGCCATGCGCCGCCGCCTCGCCGGGCGGATGGGAAAGATCGACTACCTCGACATCGTGGATGCCGATTCGCTCGAGCCGGTGAAAATCGTGCGGGACGACGTGTTGATGGCGCTTGCGGTATACGTCGGGAGGGCGCGGCTTATCGACAACATACGCGTTCGCCCACCGCGCGCACGGCGGAGCGGGAGGTTGGCATGAGTGAACGGGTGGCGATCATCCTGGCCGCCGGTGAAGGAAAGCGGATGAAGAGTGACCTGCCGAAGGTCCTCAATCCCGTGGGTGGTCGGCCCATGATCCACCACGTGATCGAAAACGCGCGGACCGCCGGTCTGGATCGACAGATCGTGGTCGTCGGGTTCGCGCGTGAGAAGGTCGTCGAGGCGTTGCGTGACCACGGCGTCGAATTCGCTATCCAGGAGGAGCAGCTGGGGACCGGTCACGCGGTCGAGATGGCTGCACCACTCCTGGAGGCCTTCGATGGAGAGGTGGCTGTTCTTTGCGGCGACGTTCCCCTGCTGACGCCCGGCACCCTCCGCGCGCTGATCCGCACCCTCAACGACGGCGAGTGCGCCGCCGCGGTCCTCACGATGCGTCCGGACGATCCGACAGGCTACGGCCGCATCTATCGCAACGCGTCGGGAGGATTGGACCGAATCGTCGAGCAGAGAGAACTCCCGGATGGGGAGGCGCACCCGACCGAGGTGAACTCCGGGACCTACATTTTCAGCTGGTCTTCCCTCAAGCCGCTTCTCGCGCGGCTCGACCGGAACAACGACCAGGGGGAGTATTACCTCACCGACACGATCGCGATGTTGCGTGCCGAGGGCAAACACGTCGCCGCGTATCTCACGGACGATGCGATGGAGGTCAGCGGTGTCAACAGCGCCGAGCAACTCGCCGCCGTGGATGTCGCGTTTCGGGCGCGGCAGGGGAAGGGGGACTCCGCCGGATGAGCGAGCCCTGTTATCTGTGCGGTGCCGACTACGACGGTTTCTCGCTTGATCAGCTGACGGTGGCGAGCGGATCGCACATCATTGTCGTGGTCGCTCCGAAACCGTTCAATTCCGGCGAGCTACTCGTCGCGCCACGCCGCCACCTCTCGTCGCTCGGATCGCTCACCGATGACGAGCTCGCAGAGGTCGCTGAATGGATCACGAAGGTTCAGGCGGCAATGAGCGAGATCTACCATCCGCAGGGGATGAACGTTGGCTGCACGATGGACGCAATGGAGGCCGCGACCCACGAGCGTCATCTGGCCGTGCGCATCACGCCCCGATGGACGGGTGATACGAACTTCATGCCGGTGATCGCGGGCATCAAGGTGTTGCCCGAGGCCTTGCAGAAAACCATTCGGACCTATCGGGATGTCCTCTCGAACTCGTAGGCACAAATCCGGTTCGCCCATCGTGGTCGGGCTGCGTGGTGTGGGCCTGTGGGTGGCGATTGCCGTTCTCGCCGGAGGGGTGCTGGGCCTCGCGGTGAGCACCTGGAAGCGCCACCAACCCGCCCAGCCCGACGTCGTTCTCTCCGGTGATGATCGGGAACGCTTCCACATCGACGTGCTCAACGGCAACGGGCGCAGCGGCGAAGCGTCCGAGGCGGCGGGGGTTCTCAGGGCCGGCGGATTTCGAGTGGAAGAGATCGCCAACGCGGAGCGATTCGACTATCCTCAGACCGTCGTCATCGACCGCACGGGGAACCGGCGCCGCGCCGAAGGTGTCGCGCGTGCCTTGGGCGGTGTGGATGTGATTCTGCAGCGCCACGAGGGTGGCCGCGAAGTCTACGTCGTCGTTGGCCACGACTGGCCCATATCAGGCGACCAATAGGGAGGAGCGGTTTGTCATGGGGCCCCTAGGGTTCAGAGAAATCGCCGTCATCATTCTGATCATCGTCATTCTGTTCGGGGCGAAACGGATCCCGGAACTGGCGCGATCGATCGGGACTGGGTTCCGCGAGTTCAAAAAGGGTATCCAGGGCGTTGACGACGAGAGCGCGAACGACAAGAAGGGTGATCGGATCGAAGGCGAGCGAGGAAACTCCGATCGCACATGACGGAAGTCGGCGCCTGCTGATCATTCATTACGGCGAACTCGCGCTGAAGGGTAAGAACAGGCCGTACTTCGAGCGCGCGCTCGCGGCGAACGTCCGTCTCGCGCTCCGCGGGGTCTTGACGGGCTCGATTCAGAGAAGACCCGGGAGGATGATCGCACAGCTTCCGCCCGACTGTGACGAATCGGAGATCTCTCGGCGGCTCGGTCGTGTCTACGGCGTGACGAACTTCGGCATTGGGCTCAGCTCTTCCACCGACCTGGACGACCTCAAGTCGACGACGGCCCACCTCATGGCGGATGTCAGCTACGAGACGTTCGCCATCTCCACGCGGCGGGCGGACAAACGGTTTCCACTCAAGTCGACCGACGTTAATCAGGAGCTGGGTGCCCTTGTGCTCGAGAAGTTCGGTGGCCGTGTCAATCTCGATGCCCCTGAGTTGAAGCTCCATGTTGAGATCATGACCGACGGAGCGATCCTCTATATCGCGCGCCACCTGGGCCCCGGAGGTCTTCCGGTCGGCGTCAGCGGGCGTGTGTTGGTGCTGCTTTCGGGTGGCATCGATTCGCCCGTCGCCGCGCAGATGATGCATAAGCGCGGCTCCCAGGTCGACTTTGTGCACTTCCACAGCTTCCCTTACACGAGCAAGGCCTCGCAGGACAAGGTCGTCGATCTCGCGAGGATCGTATGCGAGTGTCAGCCCCGGAGCCGGCTGTTCCTCGTTCCGATCGCCGACATCCAGAAGGAGATCGTCACCGAGGCGCCGCCGGCGCTCCGTGTCCTCTTGTATCGGCGCTACATGGGGTTGTTGGCAGAGCGGGTTGCCGAAACACTGGGGGCGCTGGCGTTAGTCACCGGTGAAAGCCTGGGACAGGTGGCGTCACAGACGCTCGAGAATCTCCTGGCGGTCGAAGCCGGGTTCTCGATGTCGGTACTCCGCCCGCTCGTCGGTTTCGACAAGCAGGAGATCGTGGAGCTGGCGCGTCGGCAAGGGACGTTCGGGGTGTCGATCGAACCGCACGATGATTGCTGCAGCTATCTCATGCCACGCCATCCGGCGACGAAGGCGCGGGCCGCGGATCTCGACGCGGCGATGGACGCGCTCGACGTCGACGACCTGATGACCGCCGCGCTCGACGCGGCGGAAGAGATCACGCTGGCCGGGTAGGCGATGAGGCGGGGGGCGCTCGCCGCCCTCGCTCGCCAGCCCCTCGTCGCTAGTCCCAGGCGTCATCTACGGTGCGCTCCTCGCGAAGGGCGGCTCCGCGAACCCCGCCTCATCGCCGGCGCAGCGCGATCGGTCTCCCGGCGCTGCTCTCGGTCGCCACATCCGGATCGCTCCTCGCGAAGGGCGGAGCGCCGTAACGTGTTGTTTTCCAACGATCTATGAATCTCACTATGATGCATGGCTTGTGGTCCGAAGACTGCGTCTGAGGGGCAGAATCCGTTTCGGCTCAATCGGTTGTCGGAAAGTGGCGATAACTTGTGTAACTACAATAGATTGAGCGGGTCTGAGTTCAGTGAGCGAGAAGAGAGCAAACGAGAAGGGGGTCGGCGAGGTGTGGAAGCTCGTCCCCACCCCTCGCCGCAAACGTCTTTGCTAGAACGTACCCGTGCGGAAGTTCCGGTAGTCGGTGATCGAGCCCTTCTCCCTGAGCTCTTGCAGGAAGCTGGCCATCACCTCGTCGCGCTTCATCTCGATGATGTTCTGGCGCAGCGGGTCGTCCTCACCGGGCTGGTCGCTGGGAAGCGTGTCCTGAGCGGCGAGCTGTACGACGTAGAGGTTGCCGTCGGTGTCCTCGAAGGGGCCGTCGATCTCTCCCGCTTCCATGGCGAAGATCCGGCCCATGATTTCGGGCTCCCGACCGATGCCGGGAATGGATCGCTTGTAGCGCACGAACGATCTGTCCTTGGCGAGATAGAGAAGCGTGTCGGACTCCGCCAGCGCCTCCATGTCTTCGCCCGCGCCGGCGCGGCGCATCAGCTCATCGGTCATGCGGCGTGCGGGATCAACGCCGAGAGACTTGGCCAGTTCACTTCGGACACGCGCCTCGATCTCTTCCAGCGGAGGCGGTGTTCCCGGTCCGTGGTAGTCGAGTCGCCATACGAACCATCCGTTGGGCGCTTCGTAGATCGGACTGATCTCGCCCGGCTCCATCTCCTTGAAGAACGTCAACAGCTCTTCATAGACGGGGACGCTTGGGATGTAGGGGCGGCGCGACGTGAGATCGACGGGGTCCGTGGTCGTAACCGAAACCGACGTCGATTCGGCCGCGTTCGAGAGATCATCGCCCTTGTTCGCTATCTCCCAGAAACGGTAAATCCGATCCTGAATCGCGCTGACCGTGGAGCCGGAGACGCGGACACGCATCAAGATGTCCTTGAGGCGATACGATTTCGAGCCGTCACTCTCGACCCGCACCGAGTCCAGCTGAACGATGTGAAGCCCGCCCGGGCCCCGGTGCGGAGGTGTGTGGTCACCCATCGAGAGCGTGTCGAGCGCGGCGACCATCTCGGGCGCGATCTCGGTTGCCGTTCTCTTGAGGAACCGGCCGGTCACTCCGCCTCTCATTCCCTGATCCGCTTCGGAGTGGGCGTCCATCAGCTCGTCGAAGCTCTCACCGGCCTCGAGTTCGAGGAAGATCGTCTCCATGATCTCGGTCACTTCGAGCGTATCCATCGAGCTTGGGATGCGATCCACCCGCCCGTAGGTGGCGATGGCCACCTCCTCGGGGGCGAAGTCGGCGCGGTGCTCGTCGTAGTATGCGCGCACGGCATCCGCGTCCAGCGAGGCTGGATCCGGTCCGTAAGCCAGCGGGCTAACTCGGATGTAGGCGATCGTGGCCTTCTGCTCTCGGGCCACACGCATCTCCCACGCCTCGGCGTTTGATGCGAACGCCGCCCAGGAGATCTCGTTTCGGAGCTTCGTGATCGGCAGCTGCCCCGTGTAGTGGCCGGCGATCTGGGACAGGAACTGCGGGGTTCTCAACGCCTGGTAGTACTTGCTGAAGTCGAACTGCCCGTCGGTCTGAAAGATCGGGCTCTGCATGATTTCCGGCGGCGGGGACGTCTTGAGCATCTTCAGAACTTCTTCGAGTCGCGTGCCCAACTTGCGGCGATCCGCTTCCTGCCGGAGGAGATGATCTTCGATGATCTGGTGATAAGTCTGGTTCAGAAGCCGCACTCGCGTCAGCTCGGATGGGGCTTGGCGTCCGTAAAATTGCTGCTCGTACATCGCCTGGAACTGGTCCTGGAAAAGTTGGTAGGGGATCGCTTCTCCATTGACCACGGCGACCGCGTTCGGGGCTTGCCGATCGCAGCCGAGCTGGAAATCGGCGCCCCAGGCGATGAACATGAGACCGACGAAAGCGGCGATTGTGACGATGAATATGGGTTTCGTGTTCTCCCGAAGGGCCTGCATCATGGCGAATCGGCTCCTTCCGCCGCCCGGCGGACTGTAAAAACGCAGCGATAAGACCGAATGAACAGGGAAGGAGTCTATCAGCGGTCCGAAAATGCGGCAATGGCTTTCTCCCGTCCGGGGGTGCCGGGTTGACTTGCCGGCTTCGGCGTGCCTAGACTCGTTTTTTGGTACATGAAGGTTGATTTATTTTGCGTTACTGAATGGGCGGATAGGGTCCGCCGCGGGGGGGGACGTTGAACACGGTCGTCGTCGGTGCCGGGATGGTGGGGCAGAACCTCGCCGAGGCGCTCTATCGTGAAGGATACAACGTGACCCTGATCGACAGCCGGGCCCGCCCGCTCGAGCGAGCCAGCGAGAGCCTCGATATCCAGACCCTCCAGGGCCACGGGGCCGACATGGAGATCCTGGCTCAGGCGGGCGCCAAGCAGGCCGAGTTCTTCATGGCGGTGACCGATTCGGACGAGATCAACCTGCTGGCGTGCCTGGTCGCGAAAGAAATGGGGTCGCTTCTGACGGTGGCCCGAGTGACCAGCACGGCCTACCTGGGCGGCAAACGGGTGTTCTACCGCAACTTGATGGGTGTCGACATCGTGCTGAGCCCGGAGAACCTGACGGCCCTCGAGATCGCGAAGCAGGCCCGCGCCGCCGGCGTTGTGGCGGTTGAGAACCTCACAGGCGGTCGTCTCCAGCTCAAGGAGGTCATCGCCGACAGCGGACGGCCGACGGTTGGAAGCCCGCTCCGCGAGCTCAAACTTCCCAAAGACACCCTGGTCGCGCTGCTCATGCGTGACGGCGTCGCCATCGTCCCCGGCGGCGACGACGTAATCCGACCGGGCGACGCGGCCTTCGTGATCGGCCGCTCGAAATCGATGGGTGACATCGAGGCACTGGTCGGGAAGGAAGTCGGCAAGGTGTCGAGGGCAATCGTCGTGGGAGGTGGCGGCATCGGTCTTGCCGCCGCGCAGAACCTGGCCAACCTGCGCGTGGACGTTCGGCTCCTGGAGCGCGACGCGGAGCGTTGCGAGGAGCTCAGCGAAGAGCTTTCCAAGGGCGTCGTGCTGAACGCCGACGGGACCGACATAAAGGCGCTCCGAGAAGCGGGGATCGAGGGCATCGATCTGTTCGTTTCGGCCAGCGGCGAAGATGAGGTGAACCTGGCGGTCGGTCTCCTGGCCGGTGAGCTGGGCGCCAACAAGCGGGTGGTCGTCGTCAAGCGCCCCGACTTCACACCGATTCTGGAGCGCCTCGGGATCGATCGAGCCATTAGCCCGCGCACACTGACGGCCAACTCGATCATGCGATACATCAGACGTCGCAAGTTCACGAACCTCGCGACGGTCGGCGAGAACCGAACGGAGATTCTCGACATCATCGTCTCATCGAAGGGCGCAGTGGTTGGCCGATCGCTCGAGGACGTGGACTTCCCACGCGGGGCGATCATCGGGGCGATCGTGCGCGGCGATGATGTGATCATTCCGCGTGGTGGCGCCTCCGTCGAGCCGGGTGACAACGTCATCGTCTTCGCGGGAAGCGATTCGATCCCGCGACTCGAAAAGATCTTCTAGTGAGGCCGATTCGTTGAAATACCGTATGGTGGCCCGCCTCTTGGGCGTGCTGGTTCTCGTCATCGGCATCTCCATGGTATTCAGCCTGCTCTGGTCGACGTTCTACGGGGAGAAGGACGCGCAGCGCGCGATCCTGATCTCGATGGCGATCTGTCTCGCGGTAGGGATCGCGCTGGGCCTCACCGGCCGCGGGGTCTCCGAGGAGAGCCTGCTACGGAAGGAGGGGCTCGCGGTCGTCGCGCTCGGCTGGATCGTCGTCCCGATTCTGGGCGCGCTTCCATTTCTTCTTTCCGGAACGTGCCCGAGCCCCGTCGACGCGATCTTCGAGAGCATTTCCGGATTCACGACCACCGGATCGTCCGTGCTGACGGACATCGAGTCCGTGCCGAAGGGGATTCTCTTCTGGCGCGATTTCACCCACTGGCTGGGCGGAATCGGAATCATCGTCGTGTTCATCGCGCTTCTTCCGCAGATGGGAATCGGCGCGCGCCACATGTTCAGGTCGGAGATCCCGGGCGCAGTGAAGGACGGTGTGAGCCCGAGGATCAAGGACACCGCGATCAACCTGCTCGGCATCTACACCGCGCTGACGGTTCTGGAGACGGCGCTCCTCTACCTCGAAGGGATGAGCCTATTCGACGCGCTCTGTCACACGTTCGGAACCGTGGCGACGGGCGGCTTCTCGACCCGAAACGCGTCGATCGCGGCCTATGATAGTCTTGCGATCGAGATCACCATCATCGTCTTCATGATCTTGGCGGGGACCAACTTCAGCCTCTACTTCCTGTTGATGAGGCGTCGCGTCGGCAAGGTGATCCGGGACGCGGAGTGGCGGGTCTATCTGTTCATCATGCTCGCGGCAACGCTGCTCATTGCGGGAGACCTCCTCGTCACGCGGACCGTCGACGACGCGGGCGAGGCGCTCAGAGGCGCGCTCTTCCAGAGCGCGGCCGTTCAGACCACGACCGGCTACGCGACGCGGGACTTCAACGCGTGGCCCCCACTCTCGAAGCTGGTTCTCGTGGCGCTGATGTTCATCGGCGGCTCTTCCGGGTCGACCGGAGGCGGGATGAAGGTGGTGCGGATCCTGGTCCTCGCCAAGCACGCGTACTTCGCCGTCTATCATTGGTTTCGGCCTCAAGCGGTGGTCGCGATCAAGGTCGGCAACATGAAGATCAAGAACGAGATCCTTCAGGCGATCCTGGGTTTCTTCGTTCTGTTTGTGGGCATCTTCGTCATTTGCTCGCTTATAATGACGATGCTCGGTCTGGATCTGATCACGGCCACGACTTCCGTGGTGGCCACGCTGGGCAACATCGGACCGGGACTCGGGGCGGTGGGGGCCACGGAGAACTTCTCCGCGATCCCGGCGGTCGGCAAGATCGTTCTCGCGTTCTGCATGTTGCTCGGTCGGCTCGAGATATTTACCGTGATGGTCCTGTTCGTGCCGGCGTTCTGGCGGCGTTAGAAGGTCTGACGCATCCGTCTCCGGCAGGAGATCCGTTTGGACGACCCTTCATCTATAGTCCTTCTCGTACTGCTCGCACTGTTGCTCGTCTCGTCGGGCTTCTTCTCCGGCACTGAGACGGCGCTCTTCGCGCTCAACCGTGTGCAACGCCGCAGGTTCGAAGAGGCGTCGTCGATCCGCGCCCAGCTCATCACGAGATCGCTCAGGCGTCCGCGGGAACTGCTCTCGACGATACTCTTCGGCAACACGCTCGTGAACATCGCGACGTCGGCGGTCGCGACGCTCTTCTTCGAGCGGCTCCTTCGGTCGCACGGGCTCATGGCCGCCATCATCGTCGACTCCCTCCTCGTGCTCTTCATTGGGGAGATCATTCCAAAGACCATCGCGGTGAACCGACCTGAACGGCTGGCGCGGATGGCGATCATGCCGCTACACGCCTTCGCGCGCGTATCGAGGCCGATCGTCACGTTGTTCGACCGGGCGGCAAGAGAACTCCTCGGGTTGCTGCAGGTTCCGGAGCAGCCGGGTGAGGCGCTGACCGCATCGGAGCTCGAGTCGCTATTCGACGAGGCCAGACGCAAGGCCGCCATCACGGCTCAGCAAGGGACGATCGCCCGGCGCATCATTCACTTCTCCGAGACGACGGCCGGCGAGATCATGACGCCGCGCGTCGATCTCGTCTGCCCGCCGCTCACCACACCCAACGATCGCCTCGAAGAGATCATGATCGAAGCGCGTCACAGCCGCATCCCCGTCTACGAAGGCGGGATCGACCACATCGTCGGTTTCATCAACACGAAGGAGTTCTTCCTCAACCCGGATCGCGAGATCCGTGAGTTGGTCAATCCCGTGGCCATCTTCCCGGAGGGAGCGAAGATCTCGCGAGTCTTCCAGCACATGCAGAAGAACCGGATCAACATGGTCGTCGTCGTCAATGAGTACGGTGAAACGGCCGGGATCACGACGATGGAGGACATCGTCGAAGAGGTCCTGGGCGAGATCTACGACGAATACGAGCGGGAGGAAGAGCTCATTCGCGCAGTCGACGACGACACCTGGCTGATCACCGCGCGGGCCGCGGTCGACGACGTGAATGAGGCGTGCGGGCTGACGCTTCCCGAAGGCGAGTCCGTCACGCTGAACGGATACTTGTGTGACGAGTTCGGGGAGATCCCGTCATCCGGGCAGTGGACCGAGCGCGGTGGGGCGCGGTTCACGATCGTCGACTCGACCCGAAAACGCATCCTGAGCTGTCGGGCGGTCCGTCTGGTGCCGAGATCGGAGGAGGTGGAAGATGACGCTTGAGCTTCTTTTTCTCCTCGTCTGCGTCATCGGCTCGGGATTCGCGAGCGGTTCCGAGACGGCGGTCGTCTCGGCCAGCCGAATCCGGCTTCACCACATGGCGTCGCAGGGCCGCCGCGGCGCGCGCCTCGCGCTGGGACATCTCGACCAGAAGGAGCGGATCCTAGCGGTCACGCTCGTAGTCACCAACGTGTGCAACATCGCGGGTGGTGCGATCGCGACGGCGACCTCCGAACAATGGATGGGCACGGCGGGTTCGGTCGTCGCGACGGTCGTGATGACGTGCATCTTTCTCGTGCTCGCCGAAATCGTTCCAAAGGCGTATTTCCGTTATCACGCCGACCGAATGATGCTGCGCGTGGCCCCGATCTGGCGGATCCTCTCATGGACGCTCGCGCCGATCACCTTCCCGGCACAGCTCTTTGCCCGCCTCCTCTTTCGCATTCTCGGCACGGCGCCGCCCAGCCTGCTCGCCACTCGCGAAGAGATCAAGCTCGTGCTCGCGGAGTCCGGGGAACGCGGCGGGCTCCGGCCGCAGGAGCAGGAGATGCTGGAGTCGGCGCTCGACTACGGAACGACGATAGCGCGAGAGGTCATGGTGCCGGTTTCGGAAGTGACGCTCCTGCAGGAGACCGAGCGCACGGACGCGTTCCTGGATCTCGTTCGCGCGGAAGGGTTCACTCGGCTTCCCGTGTATCGCGAGCGCGTCGACCAGATCATTGGTCTCGTAAACGTCTACGACGTTCTCTACGATCGGGAGCGGAAGTCATTCATCCGAACCTACGTGCGCCCCGTGCGCCTGATCCCCGACTCGAAGGGGATCGATGAACTTTTCCTCGAGATGCAGCGCGAACGCGAGAGCCTCGTCGTGGTCGTCAACGAGTTCGGGGCCTGCATCGGGATCGTCACGCTGGAAGACATCATCGAGGAGATTTTCGGCGAGCTATCCGATGAGCACGAAGACCCCACGCCGGAGATTCGCCAAGACGCCGCCGGTCGCTATCGCGTGAGCGCGCGGGCGGACATCGACGATTTCAACGACGAGACCGGAATGAACATCCCGAAGCGGGGATACGAGACGGTCGGGGGATATGTGCTGTATCAGATGGGTCGTGTTCCCAAGAAGGGTGAGACCTTCGCGGACGGCATGATCACCGTCACGATCGTCGATGCCGATCGCTACAGCGTCCGGATGGTGGATATCGAGACGGCGGACTCACCCAAAGAGACGAGCTAGCCGGCCGTCCCCGCGTTCCCAACACGTGGCCTCCGCGCGCCGAGCGCTGCCCACCGGGCTAGTGCTCCGTCGAGAACTTGATTTCCGCCGTCTGGCCGGCGCCCTGGAGCGCGAGCGCGCTCAGCCGACCCGCTACAGATCCCGACAGATCGACGTACGCCTGCGCCGCGGGCGACTCGGGGTTTCCGATAACGATCGGTACGCCGCTGTCGCCGCCCTCACAGATGTCTGAATTGATCGGGAGCTCCGTGAGGAGCGGAATCTTGAACTCCTTCGCCGCGCGGCGGCCGCCGCCGCTGCGGAAGATGTCGTAGCGCTTGCCCGTGTCGGGGGCGATGAACGTGCTCATGTTCTCGACGATGCCCACGACGGGGACGTTCACGTGTCCGAACATCCGGATGGCGCGATAGACGTCTTCGAGTGCCACTTCCTGGGGCGTCGTGATGATGATCGCGCCCGAGATCGGACAGCTCTGCGCGAGCGTTAGCTGAGCGTCGCCGGTTCCCGGCGGGAGGTCGATCACGAGGTAGTCCAGCTTTCCCCACTCCACGTCGCTCAGGAACTGCTGAATCATCCGCCCGACGAGTGGCCCGCGCCAGATGACGGGCGTACGTTCATCGGTGAAGAAGCCGAGGCTCATGACGTGCACGCCGTGCGCTTCGATCGGGGTGATCTTGCTCTCGCCGACCTTGGGCTGCTCGTGGATGCCGAACATGATCGGGGCGCTGGGGCCGTAGATATCCGCGTCGAGAAGACCGACCGACGAGCCGGACTTCGCGAGGGCACACGCGAGGTTCGCGGCGACCGTCGACTTGCCGACACCGCCCTTCCCGCTTGCGATGGCGATGACGTTGCGAACGCCGGTCAGGACCTCCGGCTCGGGGCCCAGGTTGGCCCTGACGTTCGCGGACATGTTGACGTCGACTTCCGTGACGCCTTCGAGCGCGCCGACGAGCCGCTGTGCTTCCTCTCGGAAGCGATCCTTCACCGGGCAGGCCGGTGTCGTGAGCTCGATGGTGAAGGAGACCTTTCCGTTCTCGATGGATATGTCCTTCACGAAGCCGAGGCTGACGATGTCCTTCTGGAGGTCCGGATCGATGATGTTGCTCAGCGCATCAAGCACCTGGTTTTCGGACACGGTTGGGCTCATGACTCAATGTTCCTTTTTCGGTGTATCGTATTTGATAGTCTTTTCTTGCCCGCGGGAGAAGATTCTGTCTCCCAAATGTGGCCGGAAAGGATAGTCGCAACCGGCACCGTGCGTCAAGCAAGCGGCCAACACCTTGTAATCACAGTGTTTCCGCGGAGCGATGTCTCACGCCTGACTCCTTGGCACGTTCGCCGCCTGCGGGTATACTTTTGAGAGTCCCAGTGAGCAGACAACGGTGCCGGCCGACGGGTCGGTTGCCTGAGTCCGGCGGCTCCGCGAGAGAGGGGTGTCGCGTTGTTCGAGCGTTTGTACGATGAGCTTTTCGGCGGACCCGAAGGGAAGACGCGCCCACGGGTTCTATCGGTGCTTGCGATCTACTACATGTTGAGCCCGTTTCTCTATCTCTTTGCCATCAGCACGGACGGGTCGTTCCTGCAATTCGGGTTCCGCGGTGCCTTCGGCATGGACGATTGGGCCCTGGCCCTGCTCTACTGCGCTGGCGCGCCGCTTCTCGGCTACCTGCTCTGGACGCTCCGGGTGCGCACGCATGTGGCGCTCTACACATTTCTCGGCTTCGAACTGATCCGGGGGTTCAGAAACGGTATCTGGATCGTCGTCCTGATGGCGGCCGCTATTCTGATCTACGCGGTCCGGGGCAACGTCCGCGCCCTGTTCAGTTCCCGTGAGAGCACGCCCGAGGCCCATCGCTAGTCCGGATCTCCGAACGGCTCTCGTTGCGGTCAAGAGGACGGAAAGACGGCATCGCGTCCGCGATCATCGTCGGAATCCGCTTGTGCCCCGGCCCGGTCTTGACACCTTTCCGAGCGGCCCCGTATAATCGCAGTGAGTATCCTAAGTTATTTTAATATAGCAAGTTAGGCAATAGTCCCTCATGTCTGCATCGTTTGTTCACCTGCACAATCACTCGCAGTACAGCTTGCTCGACGGTGCCTGCAAGCTGGAGCGGCTCATCGCGAAGTCGGGCGAGATGGGCATGCCGGCGATCGCCATGACCGATCACGGCAACATCTTCGGCGCCGTGGAATTCTACGAGCTGGCCACGAAGCATGGGATCAAGCCCATCATCGGGTGCGAGGCGTACGTGGCCGAGGGCAAGCACACGGACCGCCGTGCGAAGTCCGCCTATCATCTGGTGCTGCTGGCCACGAACGCGGCCGGCTACAAGAACCTGATGAAGCTCACCACAAAGGCCTACCTGGACGGCTTCTACTACAAGCCGCGCGTCGATCACGAGCTGCTCGCCGAGCACCACGACGGCCTGATCGCGCTCTCCGCGTGCCTTCAGGGGCAGGTCAATCAAGCGCTTCTTCGTGAGGATCCCGATCGCGCCCGCGACGTGGCGGGGCGCATGAGGGAGATCTTCGGTCCGGACAATTTCTTCATCGAGTTGCAGGACCACGGGATCCCGGACGAGGCACGCATCCGCCGTCATCTCGTCGACCTCGCGAAGCGGCTCGACATCCCGATGGTATGCACGAACGACTGCCACTACATTGAGAAGAGCCATGCCGCCGCCCACGACGCGCTGCTCTGTATCCAGACCGGGAAGAACCTCTCCGATCAGAACCGGATGCGCTACGAGTGTGATCAGCTGTATCTGAAGAGTCCCGAGGAGATGACTGCGCTCTTCAGCGAAACACCTGACGCGATCTCGAACACGCTTCGGATCGCCGAGCGATGTGATCTGCAGCTCGAGCTTGGCAAGTTCCATCTGCCGGTCTTCACGCTTCCCGAAGGCTTCGCCGATTCCGATGCGTATCTTCGCCACATCTGTCACGAGGGGCTCGGGCCGCGCTATGACGATGCTTCGCCGGAGGTCATCGAACGGCTCGACTACGAGCTCGAAATCATCAAGAAGATGGGCTACGGCGGTTACTTCCTCATTGTGCAGGACTTCATCCGCTACGCGCGCGAGAAGGGGATCCCCGTCGGGCCGGGACGCGGATCGGCGGCCGGGAGTCTCGTCGCGTACACGTCCGGGATCACCAACATCGATCCGATGCGTTACGGACTGCTGTTCGAGCGTTTCCTCAATCCCGAGCGCGTGACGATGCCGGATATCGACATCGATTTCTCCGACCGCGGTCGGGGGGACGTGATCGACTACGTCGTCGAGCGCTACGGCGCCGACAGCGTGGCGCAGATCATCACGTTCGGCACCATGGCTGCGCGCGCGGTGCTGCGCGACGTCGGCCGCGTGATGGGGCTGACGTTCGCGGAGGTGGACAAGATCGCGAAAATGATCCCGGCCGAGATCGGGATCACGCTCGACAAGGCGCTCAAGGGGTCACCCGACCTGCAGAAGGCGGCCAAGAGCGAGAAGAGCGTCGCGCGGCTTCTCGAGCACGCACAGGTTCTCGAAGGTCTTACGCGCCACGCGTCGACGCACGCGGCGGGTGTCGTAATCGCCCCCGGACCGCTCACCGATTACGTGCCGCTCTTCCGAACGAGCCGCGAAGAGACCACGACGCAATTCGACATGAAGGCCGTCGAGAAGATCGGACTTCTGAAGATCGACTTTCTTGGTCTTCGCACGCTGACCGTGATCGAGGACGCGCTCAGCATGATCAAGGAGAACCGCGGCGTGGAGGTCGACGTCGAGGATCTCGCTCTCGACGATCCGGAGGTGTTCGGCTTGCTGGGCCGCGGCGAGACGGTCGGCGTCTTCCAGTTCGAGTCGGGCGGAATGCGGGAGTATCTCCGCAAGCTCAAGCCGGATCGATTCGAGGACCTCATCGCCATGAACGCGCTTTACCGGCCGGGTCCACTCGGAAGTGGCATGGTGGAGGACTACATCGAGCGCCGGCACGGCGAGAAGAAGATCCGGTATCCGCATCCCAAGCTCGAGCCGATCCTCAAACCCACCTACGGCGTCATCGTGTATCAAGAGCAGGTCATGCAGATCGCCTCCGAACTCGCCGGTTACACGCTCGGCGGGGCCGACCTGCTGAGGCGCGCGATGGGGAAGAAGAAGGTCGAGGAGATGCAAAAGCAGCGGAAGATCTTTCTGGACGGGGCCGCCGAGCGCGGCGTCGACCGTCGCAAGGCGGAGAAGGTCTTTCAGCTGATGGAGTACTTCGCCGGCTACGGTTTCAACAAGAGCCACTCCGCCGGCTACGCCTACGTCGCCTATCAAACCGCGTGGCTCAAGACCCACTATCCGGTGGAGCTCATGGCGGCAAACTTGTCGTCCGAGATGAGCAACTCCGATCGCGTTCTCATTCTCATGAACGATTGCCGGCGGATGGGCACCCCAGTCGATCCTCCGGATATCAACAGCTCGGGCGATGCGTTTCGTGCCGTGGGAGATCGCATTCGATTCGGACTCGGCGCCGTGAAGGGCGTGGGGCACGCGGCGGTGGCGTCGATCGTCGAGGCGCGCGAGAAGCGGGAAGGCTTCAAGGACCTCTATGAGTTCTGCCGCGAGGTTGATCTCAGCGCCGTCAATCGTCGCACCGTCGATAGTCTCATCTGCGCGGGCGCGCTGGACGCGCTCGGTGGGCATCGCGCACAGCTACAGTCGGCGCTCGGGAGCGCGATCGATCGGGCCCAGAAGCTCCGATTGGAGAAGGAGCGCGGACAGGGTTCGCTCTTCGCCGGGACCGAGATCGAGCAGGGGCCGCCGAGGCTTCCGCCGGTCGCGGAATGGCCGCGAGATGAACTGCTCCGCCTCGAGAAGGACACGCTCGGGTTCTTCGTTTCCGGTCATCCGCTTTCTCAATACTCGCGTGAGCTTCGCTCACTCACGACGACGACGGCGGAGGGACTGGACCGCGTCGGAGACGGCGACAATCTGACCATCGGGGGAATCGTGTTGGGGGTCCGCCGCCAGCTCGATCGGCAAGGGCGAACGATGGCACGACTTTCCATGGAGGACTTCACCGGGTCCTTCACGTGCCTGGTCTTTGCCCGCCTCTATCAGGACGTCGCGGGGATGGTGGAAGAGGACGCACGGCTCCTGATCTCTGGACGGGCATCGGCCCGTGAGGGGGAGCGCGCGGCGGTGCTCGCCGATGCCCTGCGCCCGCTCGCGGACGCGATGCGGGGCCTGGATCTGCACGTGCGGTTGGACACACAGAAGACCACGCTCTCGCTCGATCAGCTCAAGGACATTCTGGAGACGCACTCCGGCCGATCCCGCGTCGTCGTGCACGTCAGCTCCTCGGCGACGGGATCCGACGGGAAGTCCGTGATCATCCGGCTTCGCAACATCCTGGTCGACCCACGGGCGGAGCTCGTGGAGAAACTCAAAGAAGCGCTGGGGGAAGAAGCCGTCTGGCTCGCCGGCGAACGAAACCGAGTGAGGGCCAATGGCTGACCGCGCCGATCTCCACATGCACTCGCACTGCTCGGACGGCCGGCTGCCTCCCGAGGATCTTGCGCGGATCGCGGAGGAATCCGGTCTGCGGGCCGCGAGCCTCACCGATCACGACACCCTTCTCGGTTGGGAGCGCTTCTCGCTGGAGGCGGAACGGCTCGGGCTTCAGGCGATCAGCGGCGTCGAACTCTCCAGTCGATTCAACAAACACGACGCCCATGTCTTGGGTTACCATGTTCGGCCCGACGATGCGGAACTCCTCGAGGCGCTCGATAGGTTCCGTCGCGCGCGGTTGACCCGTGCCGAGAAGATGGTGGAGCGCCTGAACGATCTCGGCGTACCGCTGGAGTTCGAAGACGTGGCGCGCGTGGCGGGTGAAGGCGTCTACGGACGGCCCCACGTGGCCGACGCTTTATTCCATTCGGGATTTGTGGCAACCTATGAAGACGCGTTCAGGCGATACATCGGGGCCCACGGGCCGGCGTATATACCGAAGCCGACGTTTCTGCCCGGAGACGCGATCGATCTCATTCACAGCGCCGGCGGACTCGCCGTCTTGGCGCATCCCGCGTCACATTTCGCCGAGACCGACATCCGTGGTCTCGCGGTTCAAGGGCTGGACGGCCTGGAGATCATTCATCCCAGGCACACGGCGGAGACCACCCGCCGGCTGAGAGGCGTCGCCAAGCGAGCGGACCTCTTCACGACGGGCGGTTCCGACTTCCACGGAGAGGGTCGGGGTAAGGCAAAGATCGGAAATCCCGGGATCCCGTACGATCTCGTAGAGGAGATGAGCAAACACTTATGATGCGAGCACGATACTGGATCGGAGCGCTCCTCGTCGTGGCGGCGCTCGCCTATCTGGCGATCTCGGGCGCGGACCGGAACACGGTGCCGTACATGACCATCAGCGAGGTAATCTCAGATCCTCAGAAGGCCTCCACCCAAGGCGTGCGGATGGCCGGCAACGTCGCCCCAGGCTCGATCGACGTCCGTCAAGCGCGCGAAGTTTGGTTCACGATGATCGGTGAGGGACAATCTCTCTCCGTTTGTTACCTGGGCGTGGTCCCGGATACCTTCAAAGAGGGCGCCGACGTCATCGTGGAAGGATCCCTCGCGTCGGACGGGCATTTCGAGGCCAACACGCTACTCGCGAAATGTCCTTCGAAGTACGAGGCGGAAGACGCGCACCCCGAGGATGTTCCGCTAGGTGGTGCCGCGGAACCCAGCTAGTCATTTCATCTCAGGCCGATGTTTGAGGAGCTGACGATTCGATGAACTCCATCGGGCAGTGGTCCCTATTGGCCGCGTTTCCGCTCGCGATCTACGCCGTGGTGGCGTCGGTCGTGGGGCGATGGCGGCGCCGACCCGGTCTGACTCAAAGCGGGGAGAACGCCGCACTTGCCGTGACTTTCTTCATCACGGTGGCGGTAGCGGCGATTGAAGCCGCGATCCACACAAACGATTTTTCGCTGGCGTTCGTTGCGAATCACTCCAGTAGAGACCTTCCGGGGCTCTACAAGTGGACGGCGCTGTGGGGTGGGATGGAAGGCTCGCTTCTATTCTGGACCTGGATTCTCTGCCTCTACGTGACGGCCGTCGTCATGCAGGGGCGGCGGGGCGTCGAGCACCTGATGCCGTACGCGATCGCCACGCTCATGACGATCGGAATCTTCTTCATCGGCGTGGTGAACTTCGTCGAGAATCCGTTCGAGCAGCTGCCTTTCCTGCCCGCCGACGGCCGCGGCCTCAATCCGCTTCTCCAGGATCCGGGGATGACGTTCCACCCGCCCAGCCTGTACCTGGGTTTGGTGGGAATGTCGGTGCCCTTCGCGTTCGCGATGGCGGCGCTCTTCACTGGGCGGTTGGACACGGCCTGGATCGAACGAACCCGCAAGTGGACGCTGGCGGCATGGCTCTTTCTCGGCCTCGGGAATCTCCTCGGCGGTTGGTGGGCGTACCACGTGTTGGGCTGGGGCGGCTACTGGGGATGGGACCCCGTGGAGAATTCGTCGTTTCTGCCGTGGTTGGTGACGACCGCGTACCTCCATTCGATTCAGATCGAGGAGCGGCGCGGGATGCTGCGTTCCTGGAACATGGTGCTCGTCATCTTCGCTTGGCTGCTCACGATCATCGGGACGTTCCTGACGCGGAGCGGCGTCGTCAGCTCGGTCCACTCGTTCGCGGAAGGACCGATCGGGGGCTACTTCCTGGGGTTCATCATCGTTTCGCTGGTGGTCTCAATGGGGATGCTCGTGGGCAGGGCGCGTCTGCTGCGTAGTCGAGACCGGTTGCATTCCCTTTTCTCGCGCGAAGCGGCGTTCCTCTTGAATAACCTCATTCTGCTGTGCGGGGCTTTCGCGGTCTTGTGGGGAACGCTCTTCCCGATACTCTCCGAGGCCGTCACCGGCGACAAGATCAGCGTCAGCGCGCCGTTCTTCATGCGCATCATGGTGCCGGTGGGGCTCACCACGCTCATCCTGATGGGAGTCGGGCCACTCATCGCCTGGCGTCGCGCGAACGCGTACAACGTGCGGCGGAACTTCCTCTGGCCGACCGTCGCCGGTCTTCTGGGCGGCGTCCTGCTCTACGCTCTCTTTGGCATCCGACGCGCGGACGCGCTGATCTGCTTCGCGTTCGCGATCTTCGTTCTCGTCGGGATCGTGGTGGAGTTCGAGAGGGGGATCCGAGTGCGGTCGAGGATGGCGCGCGAGAACCCGGCCATCGCCGGGGTCCGGGTCGTTAGCCGTGCCAGGCGCCGCTACGGCGGGTACATCGTGCATCTCGGGGTGCTGGTCGTTTTCTGTGGGTTCGCCGGCAGCGCCTTCAACCGAAAGGCCGAAGGCGACGTTCGGCCCGGCGAGAGCATCCACATCTCGGGCTACGACTTCGTCTACGAGGGGAGCGAGGAGCTCGGCAATCCCTCCTTCGACGGCATCGAGGCGAGCTTCCTGCTCCAAAAACAGGGGAAGAGCATCGCCCGCCTCCATCCTCAGATGCGTGTCTATCACACGTCGAATGAGCAGCAACACACTCAGGTGGCGATCTATTCGACGATCTTTCAGGACTTCTACATGGTGCCGGTTCGTCTCGGTCCGGGGGTTGTATCGGTCGACGTACAGATCAATCCTCTCGTGAGCTGGGTATGGGGCGGGGGCGTAATCCTGGTTGCCGGTACCCTCATTGCCATTTGGCCGGAGCGGCGGCGCGCGCGCGGCGCGCTTGCGCTCTACAGTGAAGAGTATGTCTCCACCAAGAAAGCGGTGGGAGCGTAAGCGAGGTCGTTGTGCTGCCGGTATGGGTTCTGTTTCTTCTGGTGTGTCTTTTGTGGCTCGTTTATCTCATCCAACCCTTGCGTCGTGCCGCTGAGGATACGCGCGGACAACGCGAGCGCATGATCGAAGAGAAGATGCGTTACTTCCACGCGATCCGCGAGGCCGAGCTGGACTATCGGACCGGCAAGATCACGGAGTCGGATTTCTTCAGCGTTCGCGATCGGCTCGAGATCAAGGCCGCCGAGCTACTGAGATCGCTCGATCGTCTCGGCGGAGGATCGCCGGACGACAAGGTCCGCGCCGAGCTCAATAGGCTGCGGAGCCGGGGGGCATAGCGTGCGGCGCATTGCGTGTTTCTTTCTCGCGTGGGTTATGCCGGTGGCGGCGTGCGGGGCGATCGTCTCGGGCCGTGTCGTCAATGGCTCCGAACCGGACGCCGTTGTGCCCGGCATCGAGGTGTGGCTGACTGGAACCGTGGGGGCCGGTGACCGATTGGAGCGTACGACGCGTAGCGGCGACGACGGTTGGTTTCGGTTCACGGATGTTCCCGATGACACCGCCAACGTGTACGTCGTGAGCGCCACGTTCGACGGCCTGGAGTACGCGTCTCGACTGCTGAGCTTCGCCGAGGGGGAGAGCGAGATCGGCACCGATCTCTTCGTCTATGAGGCCACCCAGTCCGCCGACGACATACGGGCTCTGGGACATCACTACATTTTCGATCCGGCGGTGGATGCCGATTCGGTGATGGTGACAGAGTTCATCGTGATCGCGAATCACGGAAGCCGGGCGTTCGTCGCCGACGCGCCGTTGACGTTCCCCTTGCCGGCCGCCGCCCGCGACGTGCGTGTCTTCGACGGATTCGAGTCCGCCGAGCTTGTCGGGCACGCACTCGAGTTCCGTCCGACACTTCATCCCGGCCATCTCGAAGGCGTGATACGTTACCTCATCCCGGCAAAAGAGCCGCTCCATTTCGAATCGACGATCACGATCCCCACCGACGAGGTCACGTTGCTGGTGACGCCCGTCGGTTCTCGGGTCACGGGTGCCGGGCTTCAGCCGATGGGGATCACCGAGCTCGCCGCCGGCCTCCGGTACGATCGCTACCGGATCACCGAAACGGTGCCTGGATCGAGCTTCTCCGTCGCGGTCGAGATGGTCCGCTCGTCGGGTCCGAACGCGTGGATCATCGTCGGCGGTCTCGCGCTCGTCTTCGCCGGGCTTGTTTCGGTCCGCAGACGCTCTGAACGCCCGACGCGTGGCGGCGGGTCGCCGGAAGCGAGGCGATTGGAGTCGGAACGAAACCGCCATCTCGAAGAGCTCCTCGACCTCGAACGGCAGAGCAAAGTGGGTGATACACCCGAGAGTGAATTCCAGGCGCAGCACGACCGGCTCCTCGCCAAGGCGACCGCCGTTCAGGAAATGATCGACCGACTGAGCGAGGCGGACCGGTGATCCGTCTGGAGTCGGTGACGAGGCTCTACGGCGACCATCCCGCGATCGACGATCTATCACTCGAGGTTCACCAGGGGCAGTTCGTCGCGGTCATGGGGCACAACGGCGCGGGGAAGTCCACGCTGCTCCGGCTCGTGGCGGGCCTCACGCGGCCGACCGAGGGCCGAGTGCTGGTGAATGATCGCGAGCTTCGCCGGGACAACGATGCGCGCCGCGCGATCGGACTTCTCGCGCACGAGAGCTATCTCTACGGCACGCTCACCGCGCGCGAGAACCTCCACTTCACCGCGCGCCTCTTCGGTCTCACGGACTCGGACGAGCATGTGGACGCGCTTCTCGCCGACGTCGGAATCGCGTGGGCGGCCGACCTCCCGGTGGAAACCTACAGCCGTGGAATGGAGCAACGGGCCGCGCTGGCCCGCGCGCTGCTGCACGATCCGGAGCTTCTGCTGCTCGATGAGCCGTTTGCCGGGCTTGATCAGGCCGCGGAGGCGTTTCTGCACGAACGTCTCGCGAGGCTACGCGGCGCCGGAAAGACGGGACTCCTCGTCACGCACGATCCCGCGCGGGCCGTCCGAAGCGCGGACCGCCTCGTCGTTTTGAAGCGGGGTCGCGTGGTGTTCGACGAACAGGTCACGGGCCCGCTTGCCGAGACGTTTCCCGTGACGTACTCCTCTCTGCTGGGGGAGGGTACGGCATGAACGCGGCGCGGATCGTGCTCACCTTGATCGCGAAGGACATGCGGGTCGAGTTTCGGTCCAAAGAAGTGCTCGCGGTAATGGCGCTCTTTTCGCTCATGACGGTCGTGCTCTTCCACTTCTCGTTCGACATCGGCGTCGATCCCGACACCGTGCTGGGAATGTCGTCGGGGATGTTGTGGCTCGCGTTCGCGTTTTCGGGAATGCTGGGTCTCTCGCGCACGTTCGCCGTTGAGCGGCAGCGCGAGACACTCCGCGGTCTCCTCATGGCGCCGGTCGACCGCGCGCTCATCTACGTCGCCAAGCTGCTCTCGAACCTCATCTTCATCGGTGTCGTGGAAGCGATCACCTATCCGATCTTCGGCGTGCTCCTGAACCTGCCGTGGACGGAAACCTTCCCCGAGATCTTGCTTGTGTTCTTTCTGGCGACGCTCGGTTTCGCGGCCCCGGGGACACTTTTCGCGGCGGCCAGTGCCAACGTGAAGCTCCGCGAGGGGCTTCTGCCCGTTCTACTCTTTCCGATCGCGCTGCCGGCGCTCATCGGGGGCGTGGAGTGCACCTCCATTCTCCTTCACGGGAAGCCCTTGGCAGAGGCCGCGATTTGGCTCAAGATCCTTGGCGCGTTCGATCTGATCTTCGTTGTGGTCGGCGTGCTTCTGTTTGAATTCACGATGGAGGAGTGAGGTCTCGATGGGACGACTCGCCGGTTGGATCGGATGGGCCGCGCTGATCGTGGTGCCGATATGGGCGCTCTTCATGGTTTTTCTCTACGTGCCCAACGAGAGCACGATGGGCCCCATTCAGCGCATCTTCTACTTCCATGTGCCGTCCGCGTTCGCGGCGTTTCTCTCGTTCGCTATCGTCGCCGTGTGTGGCGTCGGCTTCCTCATCAGCGGGCGGATGAAGTGGGATCGGATGGCGAACAGCGCCGCCGAGGTCGGGGTAGTGTTCTTGACGATCGTTTTGGTCACGGGCCCGCTCTGGGCACGCCCGGTGTGGGGCCACTACTGGGTGTGGCAGGACGCGCGACTCATCACGACGCTCGTTCTCTGGATCTACTTCACGATCTATCTTCTTCTGCGGCGGGGCTGGAAGGGCGATCCACAGGGACTTCGGTTCGCGGCCGTGATCGGCATCGTCGGCTTCCTGGACGTGCCGATCATCTACCTGTCAGTGAAGTGGTGGAACTACATTCATCCGCGTCACGTCGTGGGACCAATGGGCGGTGGCATGGACCCGCAGATGGCCGAGACGTTTCTGGTCTCTATGATCGCATTGCTCATCGTCTGGCTCGCGCTTCTCGTTCAGCGCTATCGTCTCGAGACGTCGCGCGATCGGGTTCGAGCGCTTGCGCGCCTGAGCGCGAGGGAAGGAACCTAAGATGCTTGCACTTACGTCAACGGTGGCCGCCGACGCGGCCGCTTCGGGCGCCCAGGTGCTGGAAACGATCCCCCAGTTCCGGTTTCTCTTCTGGGCGTATGTGCTGATATTCGTGATCATCCTCGTTTTTCTCGTGACGATCGCGCTCAGGCAACGGACCCTCACGCGTGAGATCGAAGCGCTGGAACGGCGGATTCAGGACCGCCGTTGAGAGGCCCCGCGTCGCGGCGCGGAGCCCGGAGGACCACCCCGGATGGACATCGTAGATCGACTCGTTGAACTCATCGGAATCCCCAGTGTGAGCGGCGATGAGGCGGCCATTTGCGACCATGTCGAACGCCTCTGTCGGCAGTCGAAACCCGGCTGGCCGCTCCGTCGAATGGGCAACAACCTCGTCCTGGGTCCCTCGGCACCGCCGACGGACGGTGGGGGGAAGCGGCGCGAGATCATCGCGCTGGTGGGACACCTCGACACCGTGCCGCCCGACGGCAACGAAACGCCGCAGCTCCGCGACGACACCGTCTACGGACGGGGCGCGTGCGACATGAAGGGTGGCGTGGCCGTGATGTGCGACCTGGTCGAGGCGCTGCCCGAGACCGGGCTCCCGATCGATCCGGTCTTCATCTTCTACGACAAGGAAGAGGTTGCCTTCGAAGCGAACGGCATGGGCGTTGTGCTCCGCGAGTGCGCGTTTCTCAAGGACGTCGACTTCGCGTTCGTCCTCGAACCGACCAACCTGGCACTGGAGCTCGGCTGCAATGGACACCTGAACGCGTGGATCACGTTTCCCGGGAAGAGCGCCCATAGCGCCCGGCCGTGGCAGGGCGAGAACGCCATCCACCGGGCCGGTCCGTTCATCTCGACGATCGCGGGAATCGCACCACGCGAGGTCGCGATCGGGGACGCCGTCTATCGCGAGGTGATCTCCGTCACGCTCGCGGAGGGCGGCACGGCGCGAAACGTAATCCCGAACCGCTGCGCGATGAACGTGAACTTCCGCTATCCACCCGATCGCGAGCCCGACGACGCGGAACGCTTCGTGCGGGAGCTGGTGCCGGACTGCGCGACGATGGAGATCAAGGACGGTGCGCCACCGGGAAGAGTCCCCGTGGGCAATTCAATCCTCGAGCGTTTTCGCGAACGCTATGCTCCGGCCACGAACGCGAAGCAGGGGTGGACCGACGTCGCGCGGCTCGCGATACACGGTATCGACGCGATCAACTTCGGACCGGGGCAGTCGGAGCTGTGCCACCGCCCGGACGAACGCGTTCCGGCCGATCAGCTCAGGCGATGCCGGGAAATGCTCTTCGACTTCTTGATGGGGAGGCCGTGATGATGGGGCCTGTGTCCACCGCCGCCCGCGAAGCCGGCGGCTATGCGCTGCTCAAACCGAAGGACCACGAGCGACTGAGACGGATTCGATGTGACGTCGGAGAGCCGACCGACCGGCCGCCGTCGTTCGTCGAAGAGGCCTTGATCGAAGCACTACCCGGCGCGACGGGCTATCCTCCCACGGAGGGGATCTTGGAGCTTCGGGAGGCGGCCGCCAATTGGCTGGCGAGACGCTTCAACGTCGAGTGCGATCCGGAAACGGAAGTCATCACGTGCCTGGGGGCGAAGGAAGCGATCTTCCACTTGCCGATGATACTCGCCGAGGCGGAGACACGCCCGCGCGTCGTCTACCCGACCCCCGCCTATCCGGTCTATCGCTGGAGCGCGCTTTTCGCGCAGTGTCGCCCCACGCCGCTTCCGCTCGTCTGGGATGGAGCGTACGAACTCGACCTCGCCGCGGTGTCGGATGAGGTCTGGCGGGAAACCTCGGTCCTCTGGCTGAACTATCCGCACAATCCGACCGGGGCCGCGGCTACGGAATCGCTCTATCGCACCGCGCTCGATCTTGCCGACCGGTTCGGCTTCTGGGTCGTTTCCGATGAGCCCTACATCGATCTCTACCGGCCCGACACGCCGCCGCCGCTGAGCGCGCTCGAGGTGGGTCGCAAACGATTGCTCGTTCTGAACTCTCTCTCGAAGCGCTCGTCGATGGCGAACTACCGCACGGGTTTCTTCGCCGGCGATCCGGAGGCGATCGCGTTGCTGTCGCGATCGCGACCGGGCTTCGGTGTGGCTGTGCCGTATTTCATCCAGAAGGCGGCGGCCAAGGCGTGGCTGGATGACGAGCACGTGGCGAAGAAGCGGGAGAGCTACTCGCAACGATGGGACATTCTACGGCCGGCGCTCGAAGCGCTCGGCCTCGAGATCTTTCAAGGTATCTGTCCGTTCTATCTCTGGTGCCGGCTGCCGGCAGGCGAGGACGCGCGCGAGTTGGCGGCGTGGCTGGATCGCGAGATCGCCGTCTCGTGTGTGGCGGGGGACGGGTTCGCTACGCCCGGCTACCTGCGTTTCGCCGCGACCCCGACCGAAGCGGATTGTAAAGAGGCTGCCGAGCGGCTCGGGACACTCCGCGGCAAGCGTCCGGAGGGAGCGGCGTCGTGACCCTTCCCGATCTCGAGAGAATCATTACCGCGGCCTGGGACGATGCCGGCCGCCGGGACTCCCTCGCTCGACGCGATGATCCGGAACTCCGAGACGCCGTCGACGAGGCGATTCGGCTTCTCGACACGGGCGAGATCCGCGTCGCGGAGCCGGACGGCGACGGCTGGCGCGTGAACGTATGGGTGAAGGAAGCGGTTCTGCTCGCGTTCCCTCTCCGGGAAATCGAGCCATCGGTCGCAGGGCCGTTCGAGTACCGGGACAAGATTCCCGTCAAGTCCGGCTATGAGAAGCTCGGCGTGCGCGTGGTGCCGCCGGCCGTCGCGCGCTACGGCGCCTACATCGCTCCGGGCGTCGTCCTCATGCCGTCCTACACGAACATCGGTGCCTACATCGATGCGGGGACGATGGTCGATACGTGGGCGACGGTCGGATCGTGTGCGCAGATCGGGCGCAACGTGCATCTATCGGGTGGCGTGGGGATCGGCGGCGTGCTCGAACCCGTTCAGGCGGTCCCCGTCATCGTCGAAGACGGCGCCTTCATCGGGAGCCGCTCGATCATCGTCGAGGGCGTTCGCGTGGGGAGCGAGGCCGTCATCGGCGCGGGGGTCGTATTGACCGCGTCCACGCGGATCATCGACGTCACCGAAGCCGAGGCGGTGGAGATACGCGGGGCCGTTCCGCCAAGGGCAGTCGTAATCCCGGGCGCGCGACCCAAATCCTTCCCCGCGGGAACGTATGACGTGCCATGCGCGCTCGTCATCGGACGCCGAGGCCGTTCGACGGACAGGAAGACCTCGCTCAACCAAGCGCTTCGGGAGTTCGACGTCTCAGTGTAGTTGCCGGAATGCCTGATCTCGTGCGGATGGTCGGGGCAGTCGGCGGGTCAGGATTCCACCAACCGCGTCACCACAATCCCTTTGAACCGCTCGACACGGTCGAGGTACTTGCGGAGCGAGACCGCGACGACGCGCCCGCCGACATAGGAACCGGGAAGATCGTGTGAGGCCGCGTGAACCAGCTCGACACCGCCGGTGGACCTACGCGCGATTCCCATGTGACCCACCACCGCCCCCGTTCGCTCTCGAATGTCGGCCGCCGCGCTGTTCGTCTCGTCAAGGACGAGGAACATCCCGTCTCCATCGCGCACGGCGTCGAGCCGCGCCGCATGGGCGGGGACGTAGTTGACGTCGCCGCCGGCGATGCGCGTCGTGCCGGGATCGGAAGCGACGTCGCCGATATCTTCGTTCACGATCCGTCCCAGCGCGCCGCCACGGATGAGATCCCAGCCGTGCGTGATTCGTGACGGATGTGCGTAGTCGACCGTGCCGTCCGGTCGGATGACATCGCTCGGCGACGCACCGCCGAAGCGCAGCGCCAAGGCCCGCCGGAGCGCATCCTCAGGCGAGTCGGCCGTGGCCAGCTCGACGACGCGACAGACGAAGAGCACACAGTCGATGTGGATGTCGTCGACCAGGCGTCCGCGTGAGACGTAGCCATCCGGCTCGTCGCCGAACACGTACGATGCGTCGCCACGCTCGAGGAAGAACGAGGCCCAGAACGCGACCCGTCGCGAGAGAGGTTCACCGGACGCGCGCGCGAACGCGCCCAAGAGTTCATCGCGCGAAATGGCGTCCGGGCCTCCAATGTTCAGTCGTATGAGCGCGTCCGGAAGGGGCGCCGTCACGACCCGACCTCGCGGGCGGGATCGCGAGGCGGCATGCTTTCGCGCCGTGCACCGGTCAGGATGATGAGGTCGCCTCCCGCCGAGCCGCCGGCGGAGGGGCCGTGGGCCGCGACCTGCCGCCAAGCCGCCACGCCCAGCGCGGACGTGGGGTCGACGATGAGCCCGGCATCCTCGAGGGTCGAGTTCGCGTCGTGGATTTCGTCCTCAGTGATCCCGACGACGTCCCCGCCCGTGGCGGCCGCGGCGAGCCGGACTTCCTGCGCGCGGATCGGGTGCGTCGCGGATGCTCCGACGGCGATCGATCCCGTCGGCGTGACGGGACGCGCGGCGAAGAGCGCGGGCGGGTCCAGCACCTCGCCGGCCTTGGCGAGCGCTTTGAACCCGTTCAGCAGACCGAGGAAGAGTGAACCTTGGCCCACGCCGAGGAAGATCCGTTCGGGTAGCTTCGGCGATTGCTCGAAGATCTCGAACGCTGCGCTCGCGGTCCCCGCCTGGAAGAGCGGCTGGAAGATGTGGCTCAGAAAACAGACCCCCTCGTCCGCCGTTGCGACGGCGACCTTGCCCGCTTCCGATCGCGGTCCGGCCACGCGATGAAACCGTGCGCCGCAGTCGGTGATGACGGTCTCGCGTTCCATGCTCGTTGCGAGCGGCGCGTAGACGTGTGCGTCGAGTCCGAGCGCTTCGGCGAACGTGGCGAGCGCCAGTCCCGTGTTGCCGATCGAGTCGACGAAGACGGGCCCATCGGTTCCAGCCGCGAGGTTCGCGAGGATGGCGACGCCGCGGTCCTTGAATGATCCGGTAGGGTTGAGCTGCTCCTCTTTGACGAAAAGCTCCCGCCCGTTGATATGGATGCGTGAGAGCGGCGTCCAGCCCGTCCCCAACGTGACCGGGTTCTCAGGGAAGGGGAGGAATTCGGCGTAGCGCGTCATATCGTCGCGCTCGGGCCGCACGCCCGAGCGGGTGAAGCGGAGCCCGTGCAGTCGGAAGATGCCTCCGCATTCGCAGCGCCATTCCGCCAATGCGCGCTGCGGGGCGCCGCACCCGCGGCAGCGCGTCAAGGACTCGAAGACATTGGAAGATCCGTTCATGGATGGATCTTCGGTGTCGGTGCGTGTAAGGTCAAGCTGCTGGTGACGGTGATCGTAGCCGAGCGGAATCCGCATCCTCATGGCTGTTTCGTGTTGTCCGGTGAGCGTGAGACGATTGCCACATCGACCCTCTCGACACTTCGTCTTGAAAGGAGCGCCGTCATGAATAGTGTGCTGAGGTCCACGCTTCTTCTGACCCTATTGCTTTTACCAACGTCCGGCCCGCTGGCGGAGATGAGTGCCCCGTCGCCCGCGAGCGACCCGCGAGGCGCACAGTCGGAAACGCTTGATGATGCGGTCACCGCCGTGGTCGTGAAGTCGTGGGCGGGCGGATCGGTGCTTCTCGTCTGGCAGCATCTCAACGAGAATTGGAACCTATACGGCACGACACAGGTGGTGATCGACGAGACAACCCTGATCGATGTCGAGAGCTTCACGCTGGCCGATCTGCAGAACAGCGGAGCCGATGTCGTCATTGTGAGCAATCCCAGCGGAGAAGGCGCCACATGGTCACAGGATGAGATCGAGGCGCTGGCGACGTACGCCGCGAGTGGACACAATATCATCGGTACTACCTACCTCTATCGGTGGGGTGGAACCGACAATCGAGGTCTCGCGCCGCTCTGGGGCCATCGCTCGGATCTCGAATACAATACCTGGCAGATTTCCGCCGAACCTACGGCCGCCATAATCAACGGCTCCCACTGTCTCTTCGTCGACATCAACGATCCAATGGCACTCGGAGGATTCCCCGTCGTTCAGGTCCCCGCTGATGACGTGTCGTGGGACACCGACGACATGAACGGCGCCGAGATAGTCGCCATCTCAGAAAACGCGTTGAACGTCGTTACGCGCTATGACGCCGGCGCCTACCACGCGTACTTCATCAGCTATATGCCCGAATTCCAGGATGGCTCGGATGTCGACGCGACGCAGTGGCTCTACAACGCAATCGCCTGCCCGAAGGTGGCGACGCCGACGCTCGAGATGAGCTGGGGCGCGATGAAAGCGGCGTACAGGTAGGTTCCGAATCAAGAATCAGAAACAGGGCAATGGCCGGCGGTGAGTTGTTCCCCGCCGGCCTCTACGATTCCGCCCGAGAGCCATGCCCACGTGTGGAGGGTACGTCGGCGTTTCACAGAGTTGATCCGCCAAGTCATTCCCTGCTACCGTCCCGCGCATGGAGTTTGCCATTCTCGCAACCGGGAGCAGCGGCAATGCCCTCGCCGTCCGGCACGGTGACGGCGCGTTGCTCGTCGACGCCGGGCTTTCCGGGAAGGAAACCGTTCGGCGGCTTGCCCACTTCGGCATGAGGGCCGAAGACGTCCGCGGGATACTCGTGTCGCATCGGCACGGGGATCACGTCCGTGGCGCGCGCGTTCTGGCGCGGCGCTTCGGTTGGTCGATCGTGGGAACGTCGCAGACCCTCGAACACATCGGCCCCGGGGAGCTGAAAAGCGCTCCCGTGAAGGAGATCCGGCCGGGAGATCGCTTTCGGATGGCTGGGTTCTCGGTGCGCGCGTACGCGACGCCGCACGATGTCGCCGGGAGTGTGCAGTACGTCATCCGCTCGAACGGACGCTCGCTCACGTTGGCGACCGACATCGGCGAGGAGACACCGGCCGTCCGGCGAGCCGTCGGTGGCGCAGGGGCCGTGCTGCTCGAAGCGAACCATGATCCGGAGATGCTGCGGACCGGCCCGTATCCGGTCTTTCTGAAGCGGCGGATCGCGGGACCCGAGGGACACCTGTCGAATCCGGCGGCGGCGGATCTTCTCTCGCGCCTGGGGGAGCGGATCCCCAAGTTGGTCGTGCTCGGACACATGAGCGAGACGAACAACCGGCCCGAGGTGGCGCGACGCACGGTGGAGGATATCCTGGAGGACTCCGGTGTGCGGCCCGAGCGTTTGGAGGTCGTGCCGCAAGGCGTGATGCGAGGTTGGTATTCAGTACCGAAATCGAGCGACGGCAGAGGAAACGCATGAGTGTCATTCGCATAGCGTTGGCGCAGATCAACACGACCGTCGGTGACCTTGACGGGAACGCCGATCTCGTCCGCCGATCCATTGACCGCGCGCGTTCGGTCGGCGCGGACCTTGCCCTGTTCCCGGAACTCACCATCCCGGGCTACCCGCCCGAGGATCTCCTGCTGAGGCCGAGCTTTCAGCGCGACTGTCACGCCGTGGTGGAAGATCTGGCGGCAGAGAGCAAGGGGCTGAGCGTGGTCATCGGAACGGTGGAGAGGTCGCCCGAGGGCCTTCGGAATGCCGCCGTGCTGTATCACGACGGCCTGCGCGTCTCGACGTACTTCAAGCAGCGCCTCCCGAACTACGGCGTGTTTGACGAAGAGCGATACTTCGAGCCGGGAGAGCGTCTCACCGCGGTCGATCTCAAGGATGTGAGGATCGGGATAACCATCTGCGAGGATCTTTGGGTGCCGAACGGACCTGCCGCCCCGCTGTGCCGCGACGGCGGCGCACAGGTGCTCTTGAATCTCTCGGCGTCCCCCTTTCACATCGGCAAGCCGGCCGCGAGAGAGCGGATTTTTCAAGACCTCGGACGTTCGTTGAGCTGTCACGTCGTGGTATGCAATCTCATCGGCGGGCAGGACGAGCTGATCTTCGACGGGAGTTCGCTTCACATCGATCCCCGCGGGCGCGCGCTCGCGCGAGGCAAGCAGTTCGAGGAGGACATGCTCGTTCTCGATCTCGTGACCACGGGAATGACGGACGCGAACGATCGCCGCTGGAGGCGGCCGGATCGGATCGATCCGCTGCAACTGAAACCCATCCAGCGGCGCGACAGTGTGCGTCCCTGGGCGGGCCTTCCGGAACCGCCGTGCGAGCCGTTGCTCGAAGAGCTGGACGAGGTGTACTCCGCGCTCTGTCTCGGGACACGCGACTACGTACGGAAGAACGGTTTCGAGCGCGTCGTCGTCGGTCTCAGCGGCGGGATCGATTCCGCGCTCACCGCGGTCATCGCGAGCGACGCCCTTGGACCGGAGTCGGTCGTGGGCGTGGCCATGCCGTCCGAGTTTACCGCTCCGGAGAGCACGGAAGACGCCCGCGAGCTCGCCGAGCAGTTGGGCATCGAGTTCATCGAACTACCGATCACGGGTGTGTACGAGCGCATGCTCGAGACGCTCAAGCCCGTCTTCGACGATTCGGAGTTCGGCGTGGCCGAAGAGAACCTTCAGGCGCGCATTCGCGGCAATCTACTCATGGCGCTCGCCAACAAGTTCGGATGGCTCGTGCTGACGACGGGCAACAAGTCCGAAGTCGCGGTCGGATACTGTACTCTCTACGGTGACACCGCCGGTGGGTTCGCGGTGCTGAAGGATCTCTACAAGACCGCCGTGTATGAGCAAGCGCGGCTCAGAAACCTCCGCGGAATGGTCATCCCGGAACGAATCATGTCGCGCGAGCCGTCGGCCGAGCTGCGGCCCGATCAGCGCGACACGGATTCACTCCCGCGCTACGAAGTTCTCGATTTGATCCTCCGGGCGAGCGTCGAAGAGGAGCGATCGCTGGAGGAGATCGTCGAACTGGGTGTCGATCGAGAGCTGGCGATTCGGATTCTGGGCCTCATCGATCAGGCCGAATACAAGAGACGCCAGAGCCCGCCTGGCATCAAGATCACGCGCAAGGCGTTCGGCAAGGACCGACGCCTGCCGATCACGTCTGCCTACACAATCGGCCGGGGACAAACGCAATGAATGGAGGCGCGCATGCCTCGCGTTCGGAAGCACGACCGGAAACGTCTTCGTGTCCGACGACAGCGGAGAGAGCTGGCGGTGCATCGGCAGTCATTTTCCGCCGGTCTACTCGGTGCGGTTCTGCTAGTCGGTCCCCAGGCCAAACTCACACGAGGATCGATCCGATCGGCTGGGTGGGGGCAAGCTCCAGGGATCAGTTCCGCAGGTGTTCCGTGCGGGCGAATCGGCCCTCCGCCCGGCTCTATCGCACCATGATTGGGTGAGGCCTGGTGCCGGATCTTGTACCCGGGTACAAAACCCCCGCGTAACCTGTTGTATTCTAGCAAACTAAGATTGAATGGAGCGTCAAATAACAGCGACAGTTGGCTCGGGGGAGTGCGACCGTGGCGGGAACTGCATCATGACCCAGTGAAGGACCTGTTCTAGTACATGTGGAAGTCAGGATCGACGGATTCCGCCCATGCCACAAGACCGCCCTCGAGGTTCATCGCCCGCTCGAAACCGGCGTCCCGCAGATAGGCGACGGCGTGGGCGCTCCGGATTCCCACCCGGCAGTAGAGAACGAGCTCGTCGCGCGGGTCGAGCTCGGCCGCGCGCGCCGGCAGATCCTGGAGCGGAATGAACGTCGCGGCCTCCAGCCGGCAGATCTTCCATTCTTCCTCGGTGCGGACGTCGATGAGGCGCGCCCGCCCGCCCGCGTCGAGCCGCGCCTTGAGCTCCGCCGGCGTGATGTTCCACTCTGCGCTCACCATTGGTCGCGAAGTCGCGGGGACCCCACAGAACTCCTCGTAGTCGATGAGGGTGTCGATGGTCGGATCGGTTCCGCACACCGGACAGCCCTCGTCCCGTCGGATGGACATGTCCCGAAATGCCATCTCCATCGCGTCGACGAGTAGGAGCCGGCCAATCAGCGTTGATCCTCGTCCGAGGATGAGCTTGACGGCTTCGGTGGCTTGAAGCGTGCCGACGAGTCCGGGGAGCACGCCGAGGACGCCGCCCTCCGCGCAGTCGGGCACCAAGCCCGGTGGCGGTGGCTTGGGGTAGAGGCATCGGTAGCAGGGCCCGCGCTCGGCCCAGAAGACAGACGCCTGTCCTTCGAACCGGTAGATGCTTCCGTAGACGTTCGGTTTGCCGAGCAGGGCACACGCATCGTTGACGAGGTAACGGGTTGGGAAATTGTCGGTACCATCGATGACGATATCGTAGTCGGGGATGATCGAGAGCGCGTTATCGCTGGTCAGCGCGGTCTCGTGGAGCTCGATTCGAATATGCGGGTTGATGTCTCGAAGGCGTTCCCCGGCGGATGCCAGCTTTGATCGACCGACGTCTTTGGTCCCATGCATGATCTGCCGCTGAAGATTCGTGTAGTCGACGACGTCGCTGTCGACGAGTCCTATTCGACCGACCCCCGCCGCGGCAAGGTAGAGGCCGGCGGGCGAACCCAGCCCACCGGCGCCGACGAGGAGCACGCTTGCCGATTTGAGCCTGCGCTGTCCATCCATGGCGACCTCGGGCAGTACCAGGTGTCGCGCGTAGCGCCGGATCTCGATCGGATCCAGGCGGATGTCATCAGCGGGCTCGCCCCCCAGCGCGCCCGGGTTGCGGGCGATGAGGAGGCGCACATGATCGCCGTGGGCCAGCGGTGTCGAGTCGCGGCTCGCCGAAGCTACGCGGCGGTCCCCGATTACCAGCCTGAGCCCATCACGGATCGAGCCAACGGCATCGACGAGGCCGTCCTTCGGATCCGAGAACCGCTCAGCAAGTGCGGTCATGAGATCCGCGACCGTGTCGCCCGCGAGGGGAATCGTCAGCTCTCGGGGTTTCCCCCCTGTGAGCTCTGATGGAAGCTGCACGGTTACCGTCATTTGCCCGCTTTCCCGTCGATTCGCCTTGGAGCCCCGCGTGGGGCTCATCCACCCAGTAGCGTAAGCGATCGACCGGCCAGCGTCATCCCGTGATGGAGGGTTCCGCGTCGGCCCCGGCGCCAATCACCGCGGCGGTACCCGGAAACGCGAGCCTCCGGTCGGTTTCGCGGGCCGCGCGTGGGTCGGCAAAATAGCTAAGGGGCATGATCGGCGTGGCCGATACCATATCGGCCGCGTTGACACGTGGATTCCAACTCTCTATCCTCTTTGCTTCATCATCCTTACGTGAACTTGAGAGACGACTCTCACCTGACGGAGGCGTAGCGCGTGACCATACGGATCACCGACAGCGCGACCGGAAAGAAACGGGATTTCGTGCCCGTTGTCGAAGGCAAGGTCGGAATGTACGTGTGCGGGATGACGGTCCAGGATCGCCCGCACGTCGGTCACATGCGCGCCGCGATCGTCGGTGACGCGATCCGCCGCTTCCTGATCTATCGCGGCTATGAAGTGACCTTCCTCACCAACTTCACCGACATCGACGACAAGATCATCGCGCGCGCGCAAGAGGAAGGTGTGGACTATTCGGTCGTCGCCGAGCGAAACATTCAGGCCTATTTCGACGTCGCGGACAAGCTCAACATTATGCGGGCAACGATCTATCCCAAAGCTACCGAACACATCCCCGAGATCGTCGCGATGATCGAGCGGCTTGTCGATCGTGGACTTGCCTACGCGAAGGGCGGAGACGTCTATTACCGTGTCACCGGTTTTGTCGGATACGGAAAGCTCTCCGGCCGCCGGATCGACGAGCTTCAGGCCGGCGCGCGGATCGAGGTGGGTGAGGAGAAGGAAGACCCCCTCGACTTCACGCTATGGAAGGCGGCGAAGCCCGGGGAGCCCGCCTGGGAGAGCCCCTGGGGAAACGGGCGTCCGGGATGGCACATCGAGTGCTCGGCGATGAGCACGCGCTACCTCGGCGAGAACTTCGACATCCATGGCGGCGGGATGGATCTCATCTTCCCGCACCACGAAAACGAGATCGCGCAGTCAGAGGGCGCGACCGGCAAGCCATTCGCGAACTTCTGGGTTCACAACGGCATGGTCAATCTCACGGGCGAGAAGATGTCGAAGTCCACCCACCACTTCTCTCTGGCGGAGGATGTCCTGGCGGCCTTCCCGCCGCCCGTTGTGCGCTTCTATTTGCTGTCGACCCACTACCGGAGCCCGATCGAATTCAGCGAGGAACGCCTACGCGAAGCGGAGCACGCTTACGGTCGCATGGCCAAGGCGTTGCGGGAGGCTGAGCGTCTGCGTGGCGGACTGGGATCGGCGCCCGATCTCGGAGCGGGAGCGCTCAAGGATGCCGTGGATCGGCTGACCGCCATGTTCGCCGACGCGATGGATGACGACTTCAACACCGCCAAGGCGATGGGCCATCTGTTCGAAATGGCCAGAGAGGTCAACAAGTCCGTGGAATCGGTTGCGCGGGGCGATGGAGCCGCGGGCGAAGCCGTTGCCGCCGCCGATCGGCTTCGGGAGCTGAGCAGCATCGTCGGCCTCGTCTGGGCGGATACCGATGCGGAAGCCGGTGTGCCTGCGGATGTTCAGGCGCTCTTCGACGAGCGAGAAGCCGCCCGAGCGGCGAAGGACTGGGCCCGCGCCGATGAGCTCCGCGACGAGATCGCCTCTCATGATTTCGCCGTGGAGGATCGGCCGGACGGCTCGAGACTCGTTCGCGCGTCGTGATTTGTTTTGACACCGCCACAAGGCCTAGCCTATAGTTTGCTGCTCCAAAAACTAGGCTTTCTTGTGTCTACGAAGGCTGGCGTAGCTCAATTGGTAGAGCTCCTCATTTGTAATGAGGGGGTTAGGGGTTCGATTCCCTTCGCCAGCTCCAAGAGAGGTTGAAGTTCCTGGGGGGAGGTTCCCGAGCGGTCAAAGGGAGCAGACTGTAAATCTGCCGGCGAAGCCTTCGGAGGTTCGAATCCTCCCCTCCCCACCATTGTTCGCTTGAGCGGGAGTAGCTCAGTTGGCTAGAGCATCAGCCTTCCAAGCTGAGGGTCGCGGG